>NZ_JBIWHT010000024.1:0-100547 GCF_044764265.1 Streptomyces sp. NPDC094147
CGAATCCGGCCTCGTCCTCGAAGACGATGTGGGCCCCGAGCGCCGCCGCGGTGCTTCCACCTGCGGCCACACGTCCTTCTTCCACAACTGCACTGCATCCTCGTCCCGCTCGAGTGCCCGCCTGGCCGGACACTGCCAGGACCAGCCGTGCCGGTGCAGCAAACGCCAGGTCCCCGCGACGGAACAGGAGACACGGAACCGTCTGCCGATCACGGCCCGGACCCGCTCCAAAGTCCACCGCTGGTCCTCCCAGCCGTGCGCGGCCGGCCCGCGGGCCAACTCGCTCTCGAGCAGCTCGAACTGCACATCAGACAGCTTGGGCAGTTTCGCCGGACCAGAAGACTTCAGGCCCGCCATCCCGCCCTCACGCCAGGCCCGCCGCCACCGCTCCACCGACCGCTCGCTGACCCGAAGGTCTTTGGCGATCACAGCGGTTCTCTCACCCTGGGCAAACCGTTTCCCGGCGCACAGCCGGATCTCCTCACGGACAGCCTGCCGCTCAGCGGTCAGACCCCCACCCTGCGCATACCGCATATCAACGGCATACCGCAGGGATCACCCACCGTCACCCCCGACACCAACCCGAAAACCTCAGTAGTGCTGGAAGAGTACTTCCGGATTGTTCGGCGAGGGGCCGTCCAGCAGCGGACTGTGGATCCCCTTCAGCGTCTGGTCGAAGAACGCCGTCACGTATTCGCGGGTGATCACCAACCCGCGTTCCGGGGAGAGGGGCCCCGTCGGGAACCCGGCCTGCTCCTGAAGCACGTCCAGGTCGGAGAAGCTGAAGTGGTCGGCGCCGGCGACCGTCAGCCACTTCTTGTAGCCGCCGAGGGCGGCCCAGGCCCGCCCCACGATGCCGTCGCCGCTGCCGGGCGTGTGGCCGTCGCTACCCAGCATGAGGAAGGGCCGGTTGATCTGGCCGGGCATCGGGACCGGGTGGAAGGTGCCGTCCATGTTCACTCCGGCCCGTACCCGCGGGTCGGCGATCATCGTGGCGGCCGCCGCCGCTCCGCCGAGGGAGTGTCCGGCCATGCCGATCTCGTGCTTGTCGATGAGGTGTGCCAGGCGCCACGCGGTGTTGCCGTGCGTCAACTGGTCGATCACGAAGGACACGTCCCGCCCGCGGCTGACAGCTTCGGCGTCGAAGTCGATCGTTTCCGGGTGGTCGCAGATCGCGCACGGCGGCGTCTGGCCGTTCGCCAGCGTCTCGCCGCTGTCCTCATAGGTGTGGCCGACGAGCGCGACGACGTAGCCGTGACTGGCCAGGTCGGTCGCGAGCGAGGTGAGCATCATGCGCGGGTTCTCGGACGCGGCTGAGAGGACCACCAGCGGATGCTTGCCGCGTTGCGGCCGCGCGCCGTCGAAGGCGTGAGTGGTGACGCTGGAAAGGGTCTGCGGGGTGACGCCGGTGCTCGCCGGCAACTTCCGGCGCTCGGTGATTCCGGCTGCCTCGGCGACGGTCATGTAAGGGGCCGGGGTCCCGGTCCCGGGGACGGCGGGGTAGACCAACGTGACGGTCAGTTGGCGGGGGCCGGACGACGGCACCCACGGGTCGAGGCGGCTCGTGTCGGTGAGGTGGATGATCTCCTCGCCGGCGGCGTAGGGGCCGGTCGGCGCGGGGAGCGTGCCGTGGAAGGTCCGCGTGGGCGCGGTGGCCGCGGCCGGTGCGGTGTCGAACGCGTGCGTGGCCACCGGTGTGGCCGACGGTGTGGTCGTGGCGGCGAACCCGGTGCCGGTTCCGGTGACGAGGGCGGCGAGCGCCAGCGCCGCGACAGCGCTGATACGGCGATTGCGTTTCATGGGATCGACGCTAGGTTCCGCAGCTCCGTATCGAATCAGCCCATAGATGGGTGTCGTTCGTAGCCCCCGCGAGGTACCGGAGTCATCCGCCGGGACTATGTCGTGCGGCGCGGGGTTCCCTTCGCCGGCATCGTCGAGCGCCACCTTCGTCTTGGCCTACGACGAACACGACGCCAAGCCCTACCGCTGGACCTACGACGGCAGCCCACTCAAAGCCGCATGAACCCCCGAAGGACCAACGCGGCGCTGCACTAGGCCGCGTATCGAGTCGTGATCGATCTGTGGGACTTCCCGCAGTGCATGACGTGTTCTGGTTAGGTCGTCTTCCGTGACGCGGGAGCAACTGACGGATGCGGACTGGGAGTTCGTCGAGCCGTACCTGCCGATGGCCACATTCCACTCACCAGGGGATCGACAATCCCCTGGCACGATCGTGTCCCCAGTGCCTCCGAGGCCGCTCCAGCGGGATGCCATGGGCCACCCTCAGCCGCCTCGGGCGCCCCAGTCGCCCACCTCCCCGCGTGCACAACCAGTGCACATCCACGCGGGAACTCCCCGGAAAACGCAGGTCGACGAGGGAAGCCCGGCGGAACGCATCGTGGCCCTGACCAGGGCAAAATCCCTGGTCAGAGCCACAAAGACAGACGAGTCGGGCTGTACGCCGGGGACAGTGCGGTCCCTGCAGGCTCGGCCTGTCACATCCAGGCACGTAGGCTGCGTTCGCCGACGATCACCCAATGCGGCCGACGTACGTTACATCCGGCCTCGCGTCCGGGGCCGGCGGTCAGTTGACCTCACGGTCCAGACCGGACCAGTACGGCTCACGCAGCTTGAACTTCTGGATCTTGCCGGTGGCGGTGCGCGGGATGGCGTCGCGGAACTCGACACTTGTCGGCGCCTTGTAGCCGGCCATCCGCTCCTTGCAGTGCGCGATGATGTCCGCCTCCTGGGCCGTCGCCCCTTCGGCCAGGACCACCAGGGCTTTGATCGTCTCGCCCCACTTCTCGTCGGGCACGCCGATCACGGCGACCTCGGCGACCGCCGGGTGGCTGAAGATCGTGTCCTCGACCTCGATCGACGACACGTTCTCCCCGCCGGTGATGATCACGTCCTTCTTCCGGTCGGAGATCGTCAGATACCCGTCCGCCGCGTCGATGGTGCCGCCGTCACCGGTGTGGAACCAGCCGTCCTCCAATACCGCCGCCGTCTCCTCCGGCTTGTCCCAATACCCCTCCAGCACGACGTTCGAGCGGGCGAGGACCTCACCGGAGGCAGCCACCTCCAACTTGACGCCGAGCGCCGGGAGTCCGGCCCGCGACAGCCTGCGGGCCCGCTCCTCGGCCGGCAGGCCCGCATCGGCGGGCCGGGTCCGGTTGAAGGTGAGGAGGGGGGAGGTCTCGGTGAGGCCGTAGATCTGGGTGAACTCCCAGCCCAGCTCCTCTCCCATCCGCTGGATCGTCCTGGTCGGCGGCGGCGCCCCCGCGCAGACCACCCGGACGCGGTCGCGGCCCGGGATCTCGCCCTCCCAACTCGCCGCCGCGTCAAGGACCGCGTTCCACACCGCGGGCGCCCCGCACATCAGCGTCACCCCGTGCTCGTCGACCCGGCGCAGGATCTCCGCGCCGTCGACCTTGCGCAGCACCACCTGCTTGACCCCGAGTCCGGCCATCACGTACGGCATGCCCCAGCCGTTGCAGTGGAACATCGGCAACGTGTGCATGTACACATCGCGCTCCCACACCCGGGTGTGCAGCCCGAAGGTCAGGCCGTTGACCCAGATATTGCGGTGCGTCAGCTGGACGCCCTTGGGGCGGGCGGTGGTCCCCGAGGTGTAGTTGATCGTCGCGGTGGCATCCTCGTCCGGCCTGGACCACGGGCGCGGCTCGACCCCGAACCGCATCAGCTCCGTCTCGGTCTGCTCACCCAGTACGAACCGGTGGCGCGCCTTCACGCCCGACAGCGCGTCGTCCAGCTCCGGGTCCACGAGCAGCACCGAGGCCCCGCTCTGCCGCACCAGGTACGCGACCTCCTCGGGCTTGAGGCGGAAGTTGACCGGCACACAGATCCGGCCGCTCATCGGCACCGCGAACAGCAGCTCCAGCATCCGCGTCGAGTTGTGGCTGACCACCGCCACCCGCTCGCCCTCGCCCACCCCCAGCGCGTCAAACCCCGCCTGCCACGCCCGGACCCGCTCACCCAGTCGCCCGTACGTCAACTCAGGTACCGGCGGGCCGGGTTGGTCCGGCTCGTCGACCACCCCCGGACTGGAGGAAAACCCCAGCTCCGCCCGGTCAAGGAAGTCCGCGATGGTCATCGGAATCCGCATGCACTCACTCCCGCATCCGCAACAAGGACCTGACATCCCGAGCACTACCCGGTAAGGGCCCACAGTCGTGCGTAAACGATCAGCTGTCCAGCCGCAATCGAAAACGAATGGCAGTTGATTTTGGCGTCTTCAAGACGTCGTCGGCGCGCCCGATGTACGTGATCAGCCCTCGGCGTCGCGCGAGCCGATGTCGCCGGTGCGGTAGTAGCCGCCGGCCATCGACTCGGCGGTGCGCTCGGGGTCGCCGTGGTAGCCGGTCATCAGGCCCACCGGGTCGGCCGACAAGGTCGAGGGTGATCTCGCCCTCCGCGCCACCGGCTTGCCGGCCAGCGGGTCGAGCAGCTCCACGCGGAAGCCGGGGCAGGGTCGCCCCATCGAGCCCGCCTTGAGCAACTGGCCTGGTGTGTTGGCGACTTGGACGGCGGTCTCGGTCTGCCCGAAGCCGTCCCGGATGACCACGCCCCCACTCGCGGCGCACGGTCTCGATGACCTCGGGGTTGAGCGGCTCGCCCGCCGCGACCACTTCGCGCGGCGGGGTGCGCAGCGCGCCGAGGTCCGCCTGGATGAGCATCCGCCACACCGTCGGCGGTGCGCAGAAGCTGGTGACATGCGCCGCGTCCATCTCGGCCATCAGGCGGGCCGCGTCGAAGCGTGTGTAGGTGAAGATGAAGACGGTGGCCTCGGCGTTCCACGGCGCGAACAGGTTCGACCAGGCGTGCTTGGCCCAGCCCGGCGAGGAGGTGTTGAGGTGGACGTCGCCGGGCCTGAGGCCGATCCAGTACATCGTCGACAAGTGCCCCACGGGGTACGACACATGGGTGTGCTCGACCAGCTTGGGGGCGGGCCGTGGTGCCGGAGGTGAAGTACAGCATCAGCGGGTCGTCGGCGCGGGTGATGCCGTCCGGCTCGAAGGGCCCGGCGGCGGTGTGCGAGTCCTCGTAGGCGAGCCAGCCCTCGGCGCGTGCCCCGACCGCGATCCGGGTGTAGTCGCCCGGCATCTCGGCGAACTTCGGCGCGTCCGCGGTTCGCACGATCACGTGCCGCACCCGGCCGCGCGCCACGCGGTCGCGCAGGTCGGCGGGGCCGAGCAGCGGGGTGGCGGGGATGACGACGGCGCGCAGCTTCATCGCTCAGCGGCACGGCCACCGCCGCACTGCGCGGCCCGGTCAGCTCCGCGGGCAGCGGGCTCGGCGGCAAGTCGGTGGCGCTTGCCCGGCCCTGCGCGGTCACCAACTACCGGGAGTCGCGGCACATTTCACACGAGTACGACGCGGCGGTCACCGCCGAGGGCCTGCGCTCGGTGGTCGCGGTGCCGGTGGTCGTGCGCAGGCGGGTACGCGGGGTGCTGTACGCGGCGCTGCGCGAGGCCCTGCCGATCGGCGACCGGCTGTTCGGTGCGGCGGTCGAGGCGGCGCGCGATGTCGAACAGGCCCTGGCCGTACGGGACGAGGCCGAGCGGCTGCTCACCGCGGCCGGTGAGCGGGCCGCGGACACCGGCTCCGGTGCCTGGGAGGAGGTCAGGCAGACGCACGGGGAACTGCGCGCGCCGGCCCCGCGGGTCGCCGATCCGGAGCTGCGCGCGGCGCTGCTCGGCGTGTGCGGCCGCCTGGCCGGGGCGGCCGGGCCGCGCGCCGGGCGGGCGGTGGCGCTGACCCCGCGCGACCTGGACGTCCTCGCGTGTGTGGCGTCCGGCACGACGAACGCGGCCGCCGGGGAACGCCTCGGCCTGCCCCCCGAGACGGTGAAGGGCGATCTCCGCTCGGCCATGCGGAAGCTGGGTGCGCACACCCGCCTCGAAGCGGTCGTGGCGGCCCGCCGGGCGGGGCTGCTGCCGTGAGCTTCAGGCCTTGGCGAGTTGGCGGAGGGCGTCGTGCGCGGCCGGGTCGTCGGGCAGGTAGGCCAGGAAGTGGTGGCCGGGCTCGTCGACCGCCGCGAGCTTGACGGAGCGCAGCCGCAGATCGCCCGCGACCGGATGCCGGAAGCGCTTGACGGCCGGGCGGAAGGCCGCCGTCTCCCGCTGCTCCAGCCAGCGCGCGGCACACGGGTCCGCGCTGATCTCCTCGATGATCTCGGCATACCGGGGATCGTCCGGGTGGTGGGCGGCCCGCGCCCTGAACTGCCCGAGCAGGGAACGGGCTTCGGGCTCCCAGTCGGCGAGCAGCGTGCGGCACGGCGGCCAGCGGAACACCAGCCAGAGCATGTTGCGCCGCTTGGCCGGGAGCCGTGCGAGATCGGTGAGGAGCGCGGCGTACGAGGCGTTCCAGGCGAGCAGGTCCCAGTGCGGGTCGATGACCATCGCCGGATGCGGCAGCATCGCGTCGACCAGGGAGCGCAGGTTGGGCGAGACCCAGCTCGCCGGTGCGGTGCGCGGCGGAGCGTCCTCCGCGAAGGACAGCACGTGCGCGGTCTCGGCCGGATCGAGGCGCAGCGCCCGCGCCACCGCCCGCAGCACCTGCTCCGAGGTACGCACCCGCCCCTGCTCAAGCCACGCGTACCAGGAGGTGCTGATCCCGGCGGACTCGGCGACCTCCGCGCGGCGCAGGCCGGGGGTGCGGCGGCGGGGCGCGGCGGGCAGCCCAAGGTCGGCCGGGGCGAGGCGCTCGCGGCGCGAGCGCAGGAACGCGCCGAGTTCCGCGCGGGGCTGTGGTGAGTGCGTCACGGTGTGAGTGATGGTAATCGGCTGACCGGACACGGACCTCAATCCCCCTGCTGAGCTGGGCACATGACCACTTCACCGATGGACACCCGCCACCGTGCGCGGCTGCTCGGCGCCGCCGGGTTCGTCAGCAACTTCGACCGCTTCTCGATCGCGCCGATGCTGGTGCTGATCGGCTCCGCCTTCGGTGTGCCGCTCGGCACGGCCGCGCTCGCCGCGAGCGCGTACACCCTCTGCTACGGGCTGGCCCAGCCGGTCTGGGGCGTGGCGAGCGACCGGTTCGGCCGGGTGCGGGTAATGCGCTGGTCGCTCGCGGCGGCGGCCGCCGGAGCGCTCGCCTCGGCGCTGGCGCCGGGGGCCGCGGCCCTGATCGGAGCGCGCGCGGTCACCGGGGCCTGTTTCGCGGCCGCCATCGCGGGCTCGCTGACGTACGTGGGTGACACGGTGGCGCCGTCCGGGCGGCAGCGGGCACTGGGCGGCCTGATGACGGCGTTCGCGCTCGGGACGGCACTGGCCACCGTGGTCGCCGGGGCGCTGGCCCACTGGGTGAGCTGGCGCCTCGTGTTCGCCCTGCCGGGCCTGCTCGCCGGATATCTGGCGCTCGCCCTGCGCCGACTGCCCGAGCCGGTGCGCGCACCCCGCGAGGGCGGCGCGCTGCGCACCGTGCTGCGCTCGCGCTGGCAGTGGTACGTGATGGGGGTGGCGCTCCTCGAAGGGGGCGTGCTGCTCGGCTGTTTCACCTATCTGCCGCCCGCCCTCGAATCGCTCGGCGCGGCACCGGCGACCGCGGG
The DNA here is from genome assembly GCF_044764265.1 of Streptomyces sp. NPDC094147. Lineage (NCBI taxonomy): Bacteria > Bacillati > Actinomycetota > Actinomycetes > Kitasatosporales > Streptomycetaceae > Streptomyces > Streptomyces sp. NPDC094147. The sequence continues at coordinate 7,574 of NZ_JBIWHT010000024.1, forward strand.
CGCGGTGGCGGCGCTGTACGGGATCGCGGCGATGGGCGGGGCCCAGCTGGTGCGGCGCCTCGCCGGCCGCCTCGGCCCGGTCGCGCTGATCGTGGCGGGCGGGATCCAGCTGACCCTGGCGTACGCCGTGGCCGCGCTGCACCCGTCCCTGGCGACGCTGATGCTGACCGCGCTGCTGCTGGGCGGCGGCTGGGCGTTCCTGCACTCCACGGTGCAGGCGTGGGCGACCCTGCTGGTCCCGGGCGCCCGCGCCACGGGGATCGCCTTCTTCGGGGTCGCCCTGTACCTGGGCAGCGCACTGGGCACGGGACTTGGCGCCCAGGCGGCCCAACTGGGCGCATTCCAGGGCCTGTTCGGGGCCGCTGCCGTACTCTCCGTACCGCTGACCGCACTCGCGGCGTACGGTCGCGGCCGCTACGGGGCGGACGGCCCGCCCCGCCGGGAGGGCTCCCGGCGGACGGCGGACCCGCGCCCGTCCGACCCCCGTACGGACGGGGCCCCGCGGCGGGGGTGAGGCGGCGGGTGTCCGGGGGGGGCTTGCACCCCGGGTGTCCGGTGGCTCGCGCCACCGGCCCCAACTCACCGGCACACAGGGCTACTTGTCGGCAGTCAGCACACCCGCCGCACCCCAGCTGTCCTTCGGGACCTCGTGGATCCACACCTGCACGCTCTCGGCCGGAATCTTGTACGCGTCGACGAACGCGTCCGTCACCCGCTTGACCAGCTCGCGCTTGAGCTCGACATCGCGGGGACCCTGCTGAATGGTGACGACGGGCATGACCGACTCCTCTGCCAGCGGCGGCTTCCCGGCCTTTCCGGGTCGCTCACCGGCGTGACCTCAGTCCATCGGATCCGTACCGCCCGACCAAGAGGCAGACCTCGACCGCAGCGATCAGCTTTCGTGATCGTCGCTGGTCAGAGCCGTTGAACACGCTCTCAGGAGCAGATCGGCCGTGTCCGTCGGGCGTTCGGCGTCCACCGCGAGGCCGGTCGGCAGGGCGAGGCTGGGGGCGCGGAACGGGCGGAAGGCGACCCGGGGGCTGTGCAAGACGCGGGCGTGGGCCGCGTACACCACGGTCCACAGCGGGCCGAGTCCGATCGTGGCCAGGGTGTCCTGGAGGGAGCCGCTGACCGGGCCCGGTACGGGCTCGAAGCCCGCCGCGTGGCAGGCGCCGACGACCAGGTCCACGAGAGCGGGGTTGTTGCGGCGGGCGGTGATGCACAGCGGCAGGCCCGCCAGGTCGGGCAGGGCTATCTCGTCCTGGCGGGCCAGCGGATGCGTGGCGGGGACGGCCGCGACCAGGGGTTCTTCCCACAGCGGCACGATGCGCAGGCCCGGCGCGGGCTGCCGGGAGCGGACGAAGGCGGCGTCGAGCCGGCCGTCGGCGACCCGCGCCAGGCGGTCGCTGGTGGACGCGGAGACCAGCTCGACCGCGGTGTCCGGGGCGAGCCGGGCGAACGCGGCGAGCACCCGGTCGAGGTGGTCGCCGAGTCCGGTGCTGGTACCGAGCCGCAGCGTGGCGCGTTCCCGGACCGCGGTCCGGGCCCGTTCGGCGGCGGCCAGCACCGTGCGCGCCTCCGGCAGCAGCCGCTCCCCCGCCGCGGTGAGCCGCACGTGCCGCGGCGAGCGGTCGAAGAGGTCGGCCCCCAACTCCCGCTCCAGGCGCCGCACTTGCTGGCTGACCGCCGACTGGACGATGTGCAGCCGCTCGGCGGCCCGCCCGAAGTGCAGTTCTTCGGCGACGGTGACGAAGTAGCTGAGCTGCCGCAGTTCCATGCGGCGACTGTATCCAGGGGCCACTCGCGAGCGGCCTGGCCGTGGTCCTGGGCGCGCGGGGGACGGGTGGGGTTGAATGTCGGCCATGGTGTCGACCGACCGCTTTCTCGCCTTCGCGGCGATGTCCCTGCTGGTGATCGTGATCCCCGGGCCGAGCGTGCTGTTCGTGATCGGCCGCGCCCTCGCGCACGGCCGCAGGACCGCGCTCGCGACCGTCCTCGGCAATGTCGTGGGCTCGTACGGGCTGGTGTGCGCGGTGGCGCTCGGCATCGGTGCGCTGGTGGAGCGTTCGGCGGCCGTGTTCATGGTGGTGAAACTGGCGGGCGCCGCGTATCTCGTCCTGCTCGGGGTGCAGGCGTACCGGCACCGCAAGGACATGCGGCTGGGGGTGGCCGCCATCGGCGAGACTGCGGCCGCGGTCCGGCCGGCCCACGGCGACCTGCGGACCGTCGCGGACGGCATCCTGGTGGGCGTCACCAACCCCAAGGGCATCGTCTTCTTCGCGGCGGTGCTGCCGCAGTTCGTGGACCACTCGGCCGGGCACCTGCCCGCCCAGATGCTGCTGCTCGGCCTGGCCCCCATCACCATCGGCCTGGTCACGGACACCCTGTGGGGCCTGGGCGCCTCGGCGGCCCGCGGCTGGTTCGCGCGCTCCGAGCGGCGCCTGTCGATGATCGGCGGCGCGGGCGGCTTCGCGATGATCGGTCTCGGCGTGACGGTCGCGGCGACGGGCCGGGCGGACTAGGCGGGCGGATGGATCACTGCGGGTGCCGCCACCCGGTGGGGTGAACGCGGCGCACGGGCCGCCGCCACCCGCCCGGCCGGCCCCTCCGCGCCGACCTGCGCCAAGCGCGCGTCAAAATCGCGCGCGCCGGGGTCAACGCCGCGTCATGGTGTGACGCCACGCCCCCGGTGCGGGCATAGCTTCGGAAGGTACGGCCGCATCACGCGCACGGCATCAGAACTCCCGCACCGGAGGACACCATGCTCAGCCTCACCATCGAGGACGCCGACCCCGAAGAACGCCGCCCGGCAGGGCCGCTGTACGTGCCGGTTCGGCTCGGCTCTGCCGGAGGACACCAACTGCGCTTCCTGCGCGACGAGTTCGGCGTGCGCACCGCCGTCGGATTCACCAGCCCGGACCGGCTGAACGCCGTCCTGGGCGGCGACCAGTCCTGGATCCGGCTCGCCGAGCCCGCCCTGAGGGCGCTCTCGGCCCCGCTCGGGGTGACCCGTGTGACGGTCGACCCGCTGCTCTCGCCACCGCCCGCGCCCCGGCGGCACGGCCACGCCGTATCCGGATGCGCCCGCCGGGACCACGCCCTGAGCCACTAGTCGGCCCACCGGCTGCCCTAGCCCGCGAACTCCCCGAACCGCACGTCGTACGAGGTGGCCGACGTCATGTCGGCGAGCAGTCGCGCGCCCTCCTCGGCCACCTCGGCGCGCCGCGCCCTGCCGAGCTCGCCGAACGGCTGGACGGTGAGGACGGCGGCCCCGCCCTTCGGCTCCTCGATGCGCCAGATTCCGGCGAGGAAGCCGTCGAGGAGCAGCGTGCGGTGGGCCTGGTTGCCGTTCGAGTTGCGGCCGCGGTACTCGGCCGGGATCACCCGGGCGCGGTCGGCGTGCGACAGCAGCAGGTTGTCGAACTCGGGGAGGAAGCGCGGCGGCGCCGGAACGCTCTCGTCCGGCCTGGCCGCGTCCGGCAGATCGAAGAGCTCGACGCCGTTCTCGTCCTGGAAGACGGCGAGTTGGGACCGCAGGCGTTCGAAGGCCGCGCCGAGCCGGGTGAGCCCGGACCAGGTCTGCATGTCCTTGACGGAGGCCGGGCCGAAGGCGGCCAGGTAACGCAGTACGGTCTCGTCGGGTGCGGGCGCGGGCCCGGGTGTGCGGCCGAGCCAGTGCTCGACGGTGGTGAGCGCGACCTGCCCGCTGCGGCCCCACAGTCCGCGCGGGGTGACCTGCACCAGGGGGAGCACACAGCGGGCGGCCACGGACAGCGCGAACGGATCGGCGTCCGGCCACTCCTTGAGGAGCACCTCGCGGAGCTCCTTCATGGTGTACGGCCGCTCCTCGACGAGCGTGCGCGCGATGGTACCCAGCCGGTCCAGGTCGACACCGGCGAGCCCCGCGCGGAAGTTGTTCAGCTCCCGGTCCCGTGCGGCCTGCACCAGCGGGCGCAGGGTGAGGGCGTCGTCCGCCGTGTGCGTGTGGATGGTGGACCGCATGGTGACGATCCGCACCACGTCACGCGCCTCCATCAGCTTGGAGAGCGCCTCCGGCCGGAACCCGGCGAGGCGCGACCAGAGCGCGAAGTACGGCGGCTTCACGTTCTGCGCCTGGAGCCCGAGCAGATGCGCGACGGCTTCCCTGGGCGAGAGCGAGTCACTGCGCCGCAGCAGGAGCTGCCGGTCGAGCGTGGCGCGATTCAGGGCACGGGCCGAGAGCACGGGGTGAGCGTGCCTGGGGCGCCGCGGGCTGGTCGTGGTACCGGTCTTCGAGGGCATGGGGTGCACGCTACCGAGCGCCCCCCGGGACCGCGTGATCAGTGTTCGCCCTTACGCACCCCGGCCCGGCCAACGCCCCGCCCCCATGTGCCCGCGGAATCAGGCGAGTTGAGTGCTGGGGTGACCGGTCACGGTGTCGCCGGCCACCCCGTGGGGGTCAGGCGGCTCGGCGGATCCGGGCGGCCTTGCGGGCCTCGGCGAGCTCGCGGGATTCGCCCGCGCGGCGCGAGGTGCCGGTGCGGCCGGACTGGCCTCGGGCGGTGCCGCGGCCGCGGAAGGGGGCCTGGCCGCGCTGGGGGCGGTCCGCCGGCGGCGCGGACGGGCCGATGGGGATGCCGGAGGGGGCCTTGGCGCCGGTGATGCGGCTCAGTTCCGCCTCGCCGGAGCGGACCTGGGTGATGGTCGGAGTGATCCCGGCGGCCATCATCAGGCGGCTCATCTCGCGGCGCTGGTTGGGCAGGACCAGGGTGACGACACTGCCGGACTCACCCGCGCGGGCGGTGCGGCCGCCGCGGTGCAGGTAGTCCTTGTGGTCGGTCGGCGGGTCGACGTTCACCACGAGGTCGAGGTTGTCGACGTGGATGCCGCGCGCCGCGACGTTCGTGGCCACCAGGACCGAGACGGCGCCGGTCTTGAACTGGGCGAGGGTGCGGGTGCGCTGCGGCTGGGACTTCCCGCCGTGCAGCGCGGCGGCCCGCACACCGCTCTGGAGCAGGTGCTTGGTGAGCTGGTCGACGGCGTGCTTGGTGTCCAGGAACATGATCACCCGGCCGTCGCGGGCCGCGATCTCGGTGGTCGTGGCGTACTTGTCGGCGCTCTGCACGTGCAGTACGTGGTGTTCCATCGTGGTGACCGCACCGGCCGAGGGGTCGACGGAGTGGACCACCGGGTCGTGCAGGTAGCGCCGGACCAGGAGGTCCACATTGCGGTCGAGCGTGGCCGAGAACAGCATCCGCTGGCCGTCCGGGCGCACCTGGTCGAGCAGCTCGGTGACCTGCGGCATGAAGCCCATGTCGGCCATCTGGTCGGCCTCGTCGAGGACGGTGATGGCGACCCGGTCCAGGCGGCAGTCGCGGCGCTCGATCAGGTCCTTGAGGCGGCCCGGCGTGGCGACGACGACCTCGGCGCCGGAGCGCAGCGCGCCGGCCTGGCGGCCGATCGACATGCCGCCGACGACGGTGGCCATCCGCAGCTTCAGTGCGCGGGCGTACGGGGTGAGGGCGTCGGTGACCTGCTGGGCCAGCTCGCGGGTGGGCACCAGGATCAGGGCGAGCGGCTGCTTGGAGTCGGCGCGTCGTCCCGCGGTGCGGGCCAGCAGGGCGAGGCCGAAGGCGAGGGTCTTGCCGGAGCCGGTGCGGCCGCGGCCCAGGACGTCGCGGCCCGCGAGGGAGTTCGGCAGGGTGGCCGCCTGGATGGGGAACGGCTCGTTCATGCCGAGGCCCGCGAGCAGGTCGAGCACCTCGGTGGGCAGGTCGAGCTCGCCGAAGCCCGCGACCGGGGGCAGCGCGGGGGTGATGGTGACGGGCAGGGCGAACTCGCCCTGCGGTGCGGCGGGCCTGCGGGCGCCGCCGGAGCGGCCGGAGCCCTGCGGGCGGAAACGGGCCCCGCGGTCGGCGCCGGTGGAGCCGCCCTTGCGGGAGCCGGAGTAGCGGTCGTTCGTGCGAGCTGAACGGTTCAAGGAGAACCTTCCTCGATATGGCACGTATCGAGGGACTCCCGGCGAAATTGTGCGGCCGGGACATCGCAAGAACGAGCCGAAAACAGAAGTCGAATTCTGATCCGGCCGCACTGGGGCGCGGAAATTCCCCGCCCAGTGTCGGAATGCCGGGCAGCCGCCGCCGCGGAGGGCGGACGGGCCGGATCAGGACAGCGGGCTGAGCCGCGCCGGGCCGGGGCCTGGGCGGTTCGTCCGCTGGGTGGCGGGACGCGGGGCGGTGCCCGGTGTCCCGCGGGCCGTGAAAGGACGCCGTCGCGGTGGGACGGCGGGCCCGGTGAAACAGCAACGAGCTGGGGCCCGCACCGCAAGGTGCGAGCCCCAGCCGCGTTCAGAAAACGCCTCAGCGTCAGGCAGGCGTGATGTTCTCGGCCTGCGGGCCCTTCTGGCCCTGCGTGACGTCGAAGTTCACCTTCTGGCCTTCCTGAAGCTCACGGAAGCCAGAGGAGGCGATGTTCGAGTAGTGGGCGAAGACGTCCGGGCCGCCACCCTCCTGCTCGATGAAGCCGAAGCCCTTTTCCGCGTTGAACCACTTCACGGTGCCAGTAGCCATGTCATATCTCCTTCGGGGCAATGCCCGGGGGTCCGCACTGTGCTGACCCCGTTGTTACTGTGATGATTGCCCCGTCCGGAAAAAGCACCGGAAATACAAAAGCGCCCGACGGCATAAAACCGTCAAGGCACTTGAAGTCTTTGGGAACCACAACTGCAACTGGGGCCAACCGTAGCACGGATCTGCCGGGTTGGCACGGCAAATACTACTATTTCGCCCGCCTCGCCAAAAAGCCTTGCCGTACGGTGCGTAAATTTCTGTGGTCGCGGTGACAAATATTTCCTCCGACGCTGCCCGGCGGGCCCGCAACAGGGCGTCGAGGCCGACCAGTTGGACGGCCTCGCGCTTGATCCTCGGCGGGCTCAGACCTTCGGGAAGCTGAACACGTACCCCTGCTGCCCGAGCCACGGAAGCAGTTCCTTCAGGGCCGCGACCGTCTGGGCGCGGTCGCCGCCGCCGTCGTGGAAGAGCACGATCGGGCCGTTCTTGAGTTCCTGCTTCACCGTCTGCACGATCTGCGCGGTGCCGGGCTGCTTCCAGTCCTTGGTGTCGACGTTCCAGCCGAGCGGCCGCATCCCGTGGGTGGCGGCGATGTGGCGGTTGTCGGGGGTGAAGGCGCCGCCGGGGGCGCGGAAGTACTGGACCTTGGCGCCGCCCGCCGCGTCCTCGATCATCTTCTGGGCGTCGAGCACCTGCGCGCTCTGGTAGGGCACGGGCTTCTTGTTCATCTGCTCGTCGTGGCTGACCGTGTGGTCGCAGAGCCGGTGGCCGTCCGCGACGACCTGCTTGACCAGGCCGGGGTTGGCCTGGGCCTGCGGGCCGATCATGCAGAAGGTGGCCTTGACGCCGTACTGCTTCAGGACGGCGAGGATCTTCGGCGTCCAGACCGGGCTCGGCCCGTCGTCGATGGTGATCGAGACGGACTTGCCGCCGCTCTCCGTGGCGTGGTCTATCGACTCGGCTATCGCGCCGGCGGGGGGCACGGCGGGCCCGGTGGAATCGGCGGAGCCGTCCGTTCCGTCCGGTGCGCTGTCGTCGCCGCTCACGCCGTGGGATCCCGCCGGCTTGTCGTCGGACTCGCCCGGGGCCTTGGAGGAGTGGGCGAGGGCCGGGCCGGGGCCCTCGGAGGAGGTGTCGTGGCCGAGGAACACGACGGCTGCCACGCCGCCGGTCAGTACAGCGGCCGTAGCTGCGGCCATCACGATGCGGCGTGTGTGGGCAGTCAGACGCGCCATGGTTTTCCCCATCCCCTCGGTACATGCCGGTACGGCAGCGGAGCTTCACCGGTCCGCCACGATCGCACGATCGCGCTCGAATCCCGAAATGTGAACTCTCCGGCCGGGTATGGACGGAAAATACCCGATTCCGGGCAACTCCATTGATGTGCAAGGAGGTTGACGCGACCTCAGTGGTGTGAGGGGTTCGGTTCGGCTGCCGCGCGCCGGGACTTTGGTCCCTAACGCGCAGGCAAAGACCCCGCCAAGGGGGTTCCCGGTTCCCGCTCCGAGCAGGCGATTCGCCACAGGACCATGGACCCGGGCCGGAACGGGACGGGACGAGACGCTCGTCACTCCGGCGCGGGAAGCCCCCGCTCCCCCGTCCCGGCCGGTCAGAACTCGTCGACGGTGTGCGGGAGTTCCGGGGTGCGCAGCGCCGCGTCGAGGGCCGCCGCCGCGCCCGGGGTGTGCTCGGTGACCAGACCCGCGAGAACCAGGCGGCGGGCCTCGGTGCCGCCGAGGTAGCAGGCGGCCAGCTCGCGCACGTCGAGGCCGAGGTCGGGCGCGGCCGCCGTCGGCTCGTACGTGCACCCGTGCGCGGAGACCGTCAGGCGGAAGCGGCCCGCGTTGGCCGGGATGCGGTCGTCGCGGACCTCCAGGACGAGGGAGGCCTCGGCCGCCCAGGAGCGTGCGGTGAGCGCGGCGCGTACGTCCACGAGGCGGATCCACAGCGCCGGGAACTCGGCCACGGCCTTCACCTGGTCGCGGTCGGCGGCGAAGAGCAGCAGCGGGTCGTCCGGCGCGATGCCCCAGGCGCGGACGGTGCCGGTGAGGTCGATGCCCGCGAGGTAGTTCCACAGCGCGGCCTCGCCCGCCGGGGTGTCGGCCTCCAGCTCGGCGACCTGGACGGTGCCGGGCTTGGCCGGGTCGTCCTCGCGGCGGGTGCGGTAGACGGCGTACCCGGCGAGCGGTTCGTCGACGGCGCCGAGGCCGACGATGCGGGGCGGGCCGAGTTCCTCGTCGTCCTCGTCGGTCTCGGGCAGCCACTCGCCGCGCCAGCGTCCGGTGTCGCGCGCGATCCGGCCGGCCCGGCGGGTGCGGGTCGCCTCGTAGTAGGGGCCGAGTTCGGCGGGCGCGTCGTCGGGGTCGATCAGGCGCAGGGGGCGCCGGTCCGGGTCGATGCGCAGGGCGAGCGGACGGGTCGAGTTGATCTCGACGGAGGTGCCGTGGGTGCCCGCGCCGAAACCGAAGCGGCCGTAGATGGCGGCCTCGGAGGCCCAGAGCGCGACGATGGGCCGGGCGTGCTCGGCGCAGCGCCGGAACAGTTCGGCGATCATGCCGGAGAGCACGCCGCGGCGGCGGTGGGTGGGGGCGACGGACACGAACGTCAGCCCCGGGCAAGGGAGTTCACCGCCCGGAATGGACAGCGTGAAGCGGTGGGCGACGAGAAAACCGACGAGCGCGTCGCCGTCGTACGCTCCGACCCGGTCGCAGCGCAGCACCATCGCGCGGTGGTACTCGCGCTTCTCCCTCTCGTCCGGCCGGTCGTGGAAGACGAGCCACCAGAGCTCCAGGGCGCGGTCGACGTCGGACTCGGGCACGTCACGGAACTGGAGCTCGCTCATGCGGCGACCCTAACCCGGCCGAAACGGGAGTTCACTCGGATATCGGCCGGATCGGGGAGCCTTGGGGCCTCACCCGCCCGGCTGCTCCACGGCTCCGGCCGCCGCTGGTTGCACGGCTCGGGGCCGTGCCGGCTCCGGGGTGCCGGCCGCCCGGCCCGCCACCGGGACCGTGACCGTGCCCGCCGCCAGGAACAGGGCGCCGAGCGCCACCCAGCCCGCCACGCCTCCCCCGGTGACCAGGACCGCGACAAGCAGCGGGCCGCCCGCCCTGGCGAGGTCCGCCCCGAGGCCCCAAGCGCCCAGGTACTCACCCTGCCGCTCCGGCGCGGCAAGTCCGTACGAGATCCCCCAGCCGCTGGCCGAGGAGAGCAGCTCACCCGCCGTGAGCAGGGCGACCCCCACGGCGAGGACGGCGATCGCGGCGACCGGCGTCAGGGCCGCGGTCGTCGCGGTCACGGCGCACGCGGCGAGCAGCGCCAGGCCCGCCCGGCGGCCGGCCACCGCGGCCCCCGCGACGGTGTCGCTGCCGCGGGCCGCGCGTACCTGGAGCAGGATCGCCAGCGCGGTGTTGAGCAGCATGAGTCCGGCGATCGACCAGCGCGGCGCCTCGGTGCGCTGCGAAATCCACAGCGGCAACCCGATGTTGAGGACATCGGCGTTGACGTAGAGAAGCCCGGAGAGTGCGGCCAGGAACAGGAACCGGCCGTTACGCAGCACGCCGCGCCGGCCCGGACCGGGCGCGCCGCCGACCCGTTTCCCTTCCGGCATCCGAAGCAGCACGCCCGCGACCACCATGTACGAGAGGCAGTTGCCGAGGACGAGGCCGTTGTACCCGGCGCGCGAGTCGACAGCGAGCGCCGCGCCGGCACCCAGACTGCCCAGCGAGAAGCCGATATTGAGCATGACCCGGCTGTACGCGCTGACCGCGACCAGGGCCGTGGCGTCGGCGAGCTGGGCGAGGTAGGCGTTCTTGACCGGCCTGGCGGCGCTTTCGGCCAGGGAGATCACGCAGACGACGGCGAGGAAGCCCGCGAAGGAGCCGACGAACAGATAGCCCGCGAAGGCCACGGCACGGACCAGGACGGTCGCCAGGTAGACGCGGCGGTGGCCGAGCCGGTCGCCGAGCCGTCCGGCCGGGACGGCCACGGCCGGGCCGAGCAGCGCGGCCACCGTGAGCCCGAGGCCGACCTGGGCCGCGCCGAGGCCGACGACGCGGGTGAAGAAGATGATGGCGCCGGTGTGGAAGAGGCCGTTGCCGATCCAGTCGACCAGCGTGGTGACGGCGTAGGCGCGCAGCGGACCGCGGGGCGGCAGCAGTGCTGCCGCCCCGGTGGAAGTGGAGGACATGCCCCCTACTCAACGGCCTTGGGCGAAGGATCGACAGGGATTTAGGCTCAGCCTCAATGCTCAGCTACCGACTCGGCGTCGACGATCTCGCCGATATGCGTTTCGCCTGCTCACCGCTACTGGAAACGGCCACCAGTCTGTGGGCCCTCAAACGACCCGACAAATACGCGCTGCACCTTCCGTGGGTACGGCGGACCCGGGAGGCCCTGAGGTCTCCGGGTGTCCCGGACACCGGTCTGCTCCGCGAACTGGCGGTGGGCGGCAGCGGCTGGATCCCCGACTTCATCACCCCGCGCCCGGATTCTCCGCTGCCGGATGTCGCCGACGAGCTGCGCAGGGTGCGGGCCACTCCCCCGGCCAAGGCGCTCGCCGATGTGCGGGCCGCCTACGCGAGCCGTCCGCTGCCGCCGCGACTCGCTCAACTGGCCGACGATCCCCGGCAGTTGAGGGATGCGATCGCGGATGTGGTGGAGGCGTACTGGGAGTTGGCGATCGCCCCGCACTGGTCGCGGATGCGGGCGGTGCTCGAAGCGGACATGGTGCACCGGGCGCGGCTGCTCGCCCGGGACGGGGCCGCCGCGCTGCTCACTTCGCTGGATCCGAGCGCGACGTGGCGGGACGGCCGGCTGACCCTGTTCGTCCACCGGGATCTGCACCTGGCCGCGACGGTCGACGGGCGCGGGTTCTGGCTGGTGCCGACGTTGTTCGCGCAGCATGCGATCAGTCCGTTGGGGCCCGAGGAGGCGCCGGTGATCTCGTATCCGGCGCGGGGTACCGGCACGCTCTGGGAGACTCGGCCGCCGAGGCCCGCGGGGGCGCTGGCCTCGCTGGTGGGGCGCCCGAAGGCTGCGCTGCTGCTGTCCCTGGCGGGCCCGGCGTCGACGACCGAGCTGGCCCGCCGGCTCGGCGTCACGGCGAGCGCGGTCTCGCACCACCTGTCGGTGCTGCACCAGACCGGTCTGGTCAGCCGCGCCCGCGCGGGACGGGTGGTGCTGTACGCCCGCACGGAGCTGGGCGAGCAACTCGCGCGCGACTGACCGGGCGCGTACGCCCTAAGGGGTGTCCGGCCCCCTAGGCCACCGACCCGATGCGGCCCACCGGCGTGTCCGAGGCGTCGTGGTGGATCGGGGTGTGGGCGCCGGTCAGGGAGACTCCGCTGCCGCCGCGGCGGTTGGCGACGATCTCCGCGGCGATCGACAGGGCGGTCTCCTCGGGGGTACGGGCGCCGAGGTCGAGGCCGATCGGGGAGCGCAGGCGGGCCAGTTCGAGCTCGGTGACGCCGACCTCGCGCAGCCGCTTGTTGCGGTCCAGGTGGGTGCGGCGGGAGCCCATCGCGCCGATGTAGGCGACCGGCAGTTTCAGCGCGGTCTCCAGGAGCGGTATGTCGAACTTGGCGTCGTGGGTGAGGACGCACAGGACCGTACGGGAGTCGGTCTGCGTGCGCTCCAGGTACTTGTGCGGCCACTCCACGACGATCTCGTCCGCCTCGGGGAAGCGGGTCCTCGTCGCGAAGACGGGCCGGGCGTCGCAGACGGTGACGTGGTAGTTCAGGAACTTGCCGACCCTGACCAGGGCGGCGGCGAAGTCGATGGCGCCGAAGACGATCATCCGGGGGGCCGGGACGCTCGATTCGACCAGGACGGTCAGCGGCTCGCCGCACAGCCGGCCGTCGGCGCCGAGGGAGATCGTGCCGGTGCGGCCCGCGTCGAGCATGGCGGTGGCCTCGTCGGCGACCGCGCGGTCCAGCTCGGGGTGTCCGCCGAGCGCGCCCTCGTACCGGCCGTCGGGGTGGACGAGCAGGGCGCGGCCCATCAGTTCGGCGGGGCCGTCGGTGATCCGGGCGACGGCGGCGGCCGCGCCGTGTGAGGCGGCGGCCAGGGCGGCGGCGAACACCTCGCGGGCGGGCGAGTCTGCGGCGACCGGGGTGACGAGTATGTCGATGACGCCGCCGCAGGTCAGACCGACCGCGAAGGCGTCCTCGTCGCTGTAGCCGAAGCGCTCCAGGACGGTTTCGCCGTCTTCGAGCGCCTGCTGGCACAGATCGTAGACAGCGCCCTCCACACATCCGCCGGAGACCGAGCCGATGGCCGTGCCGTCGCTGTCGACGGCGAGCGCGGCACCCGGCTGCCGGGGCGCGCTGCCGCCGACCGCCACCACGGTGGCCACGGCGAACTCGCGTCCCTGCTCGACCCACCGGTTGAGCTCTTCGGCGATGTCCAGCATGTTCGGTCTCCTTACGGATGTGTGGAGGGCGTCGGCGGCACGGCCGCTACTTGACGCCGAGCCAGCTCTCGATGGGATGAAGGGCGAAGTAGATCGTGAAGACCGCGGTCAGGGCCCACATGAACCCGCCGATCTCGCGCCACTTGCCCTGGGCCGCCTTGATGACGGTGTAGGCGACGACGCCCGCGCCGACACCGGCGGTGATGTTGTACGTGAACGGCATCAGCGCCACGGTGAGGAACACCGGGATGGACACCGAGCGGTCGCTCCAGTCGACGTGCTTGGCGGCGCTCATCATCATCGAGCCGATGACGACCAGGGCGGCGGATGCGACCTGGGCCGGGACCAGCTGGGTGACCGGGGTGAAGAAGAGGCAGGCCGCGAAGAAGAGGCCGGTGACGACCGAGGAGAGGCCGGTACGGGCGCCTTCACCGGCGCCGGAGGCGGACTCGATGAACACGGTCTGGCCGGAGGCGCCCGCGACGCCGCCGATCGCGCCGCCCGCACCGTCGATGAACAGCGCCTTGGACAGGCCCGGCATGCGGCCCTGGTCGTCGGCGAGCTTGGCCTCCTGGCCGACGCCGATGATGGTGGCCATGGCGTCGAAGAAGCCGGCCAGCACAAGGGTGAAGACGATCATGCCGACGCTGATGGCGCCGATGGAGCCCCAGCCGCCGAACTCGACGTGGCCGAAGAGGCCGAAGTCGGGCGTGGAGACCGCGCTGCCGCTGAGGCCGGGGGCGGTGCCGCCCCAGTCCGCGTCGGTCAGGCCCGCGGCCTTGGTGACCACGAAGGCCAGGACGCTGCCGGAGACGATGCCGATCAGGATCGCGCCGGGGACCTTGCGGGCCTGCAGGGCGAAGATCAGCAGCAGGGTGACCGCGAAGAAGAAGACGGGCCAGCCGACGAGCTGGCCGGTGGCGCCGAGGGTGACCGGCGGTCCGTGGTCCGGGCCCCGGCCGACGAATCCGGCCTTCACCAGGCCGAGCAGGGCGACGAACATGCCGATGCCCATGGTGATGGCGTGCTTGAGCGCCAGCGGGATGGCGTTCATGATCATCTCGCGCAGGCCGGTGACGACAAGCAGCATGATCACGACGCCGTACATGACACACATGCCCATGGCCTGCGGCCAGGTCATGTTGGGGACCACCTGGGTGGTCAGGGCCGCGGAGACGTTGAGTCCGGCGGCGAGTGCGAGCGGAACCTTGCCGATGAAGCCCATCAGCAGCGTGCTGACCGCGGCCGCGAGTGCGGTGGCGGTCACCAGGCCCGCGTGGCCCAGCGTGTGCTTGTCGACGTCGGGCGTCGACAGGATCAGGGGGTTGAGCAGGAGGATGTAACACATCGCCATGAAGGTGGTGATGCCGCCGCGCACTTCCTGCGCGAGCGTGGACCCTCGATCGGATATGTGAAAGTACCGGTCGAGCCAAGACCTGCCGGCGGCGGGACGAGAGCCGGAGCCCGCGTCCTCGGCGGTGGTCTTGGGCTCCACAGACTGCTGGGTCATGGTGCCTACTCCCAAGGTTCACAGGGGCACCCGCATAAGACTCGATCAGTCAGACAAGCTGCGGGATTTGGGATGGTGCGTGGGCTGCACGACCCGGGGGACGGCCCGAGACGAACGGTGTCTGCTTGCTGCGGGGGTACCGGCATCGGTACCGCAGTGCAGATTGCTACGGGTGTTGCTGGTGTTGCTCAGGTAGGACATGTGGTGCTGGTACTGCTGTGAAGCGGGTCCGCGAGCGGTGCGGCTGCTTGTTTGCTCCGGGCGGTGCGGGCGGTCGGAAGTGTGACGTTCCTGGGAGGCACACACCGCCCGGAGGGCTTGGGGATCAGGCTCCGGTGCCCGTGAGGTGCTCGGGGCGGACCGGGGTCCTGTTCAGCTCCAGACCCGTCGCGTTCCGGATCGCCGCGAGGACGGCCGGAGTCGAGGAGAGGGTCGGGGCCTCGCCGATGCCGCGCAGGCCGTACGGCGCGTGCTCATCGGCCAGTTCGAGCACGTCGACGGGGATCGTCGGCGTGTCGAGGATGGTGGGGATCAGGTAGTCCGTGAAGGAGGGGTTGCGCACCTTCGCGGTCTTCGGGTCCACGATGATCTCCTCCATGACCGCCACGCCCAGGCCCTGGGTGGTGCCACCCTGGATCTGGCCGACGACGGACAGCGGGTTGAGCGCCTTGCCGACGTCCTGGGCGACCGACAGCTCGACGACCTTGACGAGGCCGAGCTCGGTGTCCACCTCGACCACCGCGCGGTGCGCGGCGAACGAGTACTGGACGTGGCCGTTGCCCTGGCCGGTGTGCAGGTCGAAGGCCTCGGTGGCCCGGTGGCGCCACTCCAGCTCCAGCTCCACGACCTCGTCCTCCAGGACGTCGACCAGATCCGCGAGGATCTCGCCGCCGTCGGTGACGACCTTGCCGCCCTCCAGGAGGAGTTCGGCGGTGGCCCAGGCCGGGTGGTACGAGCCGAACTTGCGCCGGCCGATCGCCAGGACGGCCTCGCGGACGTTCTCGCAGGTGTGCTTGACCGCACCGCCGGTGACGTACGTCTGACGGGAGGCGGACGTCGAACCGGCCGAGCCGACCTGGGTGTCGGCCGGGTGGATGGTCACCTGCGTGACGCCGAGCTCGGTGCGGGCGATCTGCGCGTGGACGGTGACACCGCCCTGGCCGACCTCCGCCATCGCGGTGTGCACGGTCGCGACCGGCTCACCGTTGATGACCTCCATGCGCACCTTGGCGGTGGAGTAGTCGTCGAAGCCCTCGGAGAAGCCGACGTTCTTGATGCCGACCGCGTAGCCGACACCCCGTACGACACCCTCGCCGTGCGTGGTGTTGGACAGACCGCCGGGCAGCGCGCGCACATCGGCCTGCTCGCCGGCGGTCAGCCACTGCTGCTCGGGCGGCAGCGGGCGCGCCTTGATGCGGCGGAGCAGCTCGGCGACCGGGGCGGGCGAGTCGACCGGCTGGCCGGTCGGCATGATCGTGCCCTGCTCCATGGCGTTCATCTGGCGGAACTCGACCGGGTCGATGCCCAGCTTCGCGGCCAGCTTGTCCATCTGGGCCTCGTAGGCGAAGCACGCCTGCACCGCGCCGAAGCCGCGCATGGCGCCGCAGGGCGGGTTGTTGGTGTAGAGCGCGATCGCCTCGATGTCGACGTCGTCGATGACGTACGGGCCGACGCTGAGGGACGAGGCGTTGCCGACGACCGCCGGGGAGGCCGACGCGTAGGCGCCGCCGTCCAGGACGATCTTGCACTTCATGTGCGTGAGCTTGCCGTCCTTGGTGGCGCCGTGCTCGTAGTAGAGCTTCGCCGGGTGCCGGTGGACGTGCCCGAAGAAGGACTCGAACCGGTTGTAGACGATCTTGACCGGCTTGCCGGTGCGCAGCGCGAGGAGGCAGGCGTGGATCTGCATCGAGATGTCCTCGCGACCGCCGAAGGCACCGCCGACGCCGGATAGCGTCATGCGCACCTTCTCCTCGGGCAGGCCGAGGACGGGGGCGATCTGCTTGAGGTCCGAGTGCAGCCACTGGGTGGCGACGTACAGCTCGACGCCGCCGTCCTCGGAGGGCACGGCGAGGCCGGACTCGGGGCCGAGGAAGGCTTGGTCCTGCATGCCGAAGGTGTACTCGCCCTTGACGATGACGTCGGCCTTCTTGGCGGCCTCGTCGGCGTTGCCGCGGACGATCGGCTGGCGGTGCACGATGTTCGGGTGCGGGACGTGGCCGATGTGGTGGTCGTCGCGGCCCTCGTGGACCAGGACCGCGTCGGGGGCGGTCGCGGACGCCTCGTCCGTGATGACCGGCAGCTCGACGTACTCGATCTTGATCTTGGCGGCGGCGCGGCGCGCGGTCTCCGGGTGGTCGGCGGCCACGAGCGCCACCGGCTCGCCGTGGTGGCGGACCTTGCCGTGGGCGAGAACCGGGGTGTCCTGGATCTCCAGGCCGTAGTTCTTCACCTCGGTGGGCAGGTCGTCGTAGGTCAGCACGGCGTAGACGCCGGGCATCGCGACGGCCTCGGAGATGTCGATCGACTTGATCTCGGCGTGCGCGACGGTGGACCGGAGCGTCTGGCCCCAGAGCATGTCCTCGTGCCACATGTCCGAGGAGTACGCGAACTCGCCGGTGACCTTGAGGGTGCCGTCCGGGCGCAGCGTCGACTCGCCGATGCCGCCCTTGGTCTTGGAACCCTGGGTGATGTTGGTGGGAGTACCAGTGGTGGCCATGATCGTCAGACCGCCTCTTCCTGACGGGCGGCCGCGAGGCGGACCGCGTCGAGGATCTTCTCGTAACCGGTGCAGCGGCAGAGGTTGCCGGAGAGCGCCTCACGGATGTCCTGGTCGGACGGCTCGGCGTTCCGCTCCAGGAGCTCGTCGGCGGCGACCAGGAGGCCGGGGGTGCAGAAACCGCACTGCACGGCGCCGGCGTCGATGAAGGCCTGCTGGATCGGCGAGAGGGCCAGCGGGTCGCTGCCCGCCCCTCCAGTCTGGCTGTCGGCGGGCTTGGCCTGCCAGCGCTGGGCGGCGTCGATGGACGTACCGCAGGCTCCGGAGGCGCAGCCGCCGCCGGGGTGGCTGTCCTCGCGGTGCTTGGCGTAGTCGGCCAGGCCCTCGACGGTGACGACCTCGCGGCCCTCGACCTGACCGGCCGCGACCAGGCAGGAACACACCGGAACGCCGTCCAGGCGGACCGTGCAGGAACCGCACTCGCCCTGCTCGCAGGCGTTCTTCGAACCCGGAAGACCCATGCGCTCACGCAGCACGTAGAGAAGGCTCTCGCCCTCCCAGACGTCGTCGGCTTCCTGCTTGCGGCCATTGACCGTGAAATTCACGCGCATGGTTATGCAGCTCCTTCAAGGGTGTTGCCGGTGCCGCGGTACTGCTCCCAGGTCCAGCCGAGCGTGCGGCGGGCCATGATGCCGACTGCGTGCCGGCGGTACTTCGCGGTGCCTCGTACGTCGTCGATCGGGTTGCAGGCGCCGGAGGCGAGCTCCGCGAACTGCTTGGCGATCGAGGGGGTGATGATCTTGCCGCTCTCCCAGAACCCGCCCTCTTCTAGCGCGGCGTTCAGGAATTCCTCGGCGGCCTTGGCCCGAACGGGGGTCGGAGCGGCGGAGCCGATGCCGGTCCGGACCGTACGGGTCTCGGGGTGCAGGGCGATGCCGAAGGCGCAGACCGCGATGACCATGGCGTTGCGGGTGCCGACCTTGGAGTACTGCTGGGGGCCGTCCGCCTTCTTGATGTGCACGGACTTGATCAGCTCGTCGGGCTGCATCGCGTTGCGCTTGACGCCCGTGTAGAACGCGTCGATCGGGATGAGCCGGACGCCGCGTGCCTGCGACTCGACCTCGACCTCGCAGTCGGCCGCGAGCAGCGCCGGGTGCGCGTCGCCGGCCGGGGAGGCGGTGCCGAGGTTGCCGCCGACGCCACCGCGGTTGCGGATCTGCGGGGAGGCGACGGTGTGCGAGGCCAGCGCGAGGCCGGGGAGCTCTGCGCGCAGGTTCTCCATGATCTGGGTGTACGGGACGGAGGCGCCCAGAATGACGTTCTCCTCGCCGACCTCCCACTCGCTGAGCAGCCCGATGCGATTCAGGTCCAGGAGGTACTCGGGCCGGCGGTGGTCGAAGTTGATCTCGACCATCACATCGGTGCCACCCGCAATGGGCACAGCGGTGGGGTGCGCTGCCTTGGCGGCGAGCGCCTCCTCCCAGCTGGCGGGGCGAAGGAAGTCCATGAGTGGCTCTCTTCTTCTCAAATTCGGGGTCGTTCGCGCGGGTCCCGGGGACGGCAGGCCCTCGACATCTCGGTCGTTCACGTGCTGTTAACGCGTTGTGAAATCAGTACACAAGCCGGGCTGCCGCGGGTGCAGTCACTGAAACCATGAAGGAGTTGGCTGGTCTCCGCTCACGTCTTGTAGATTCGTATGAAAGGCGGTGCTCCGTTACCTCACCGCTTTCCAACGGCAACATCAAGACAGATCGGCGGCGACACGCGATGCGGCTGCGCGCACTTCTGGAGACCGAGGCGCTGGGGCTGCGGCTGCTCGGCGGCGAGGACGAGCTGGACCGCACGGTACGTGGGGTGATGACCACGGATCTGCGGGATCCCAGCCGCTATCTCGCGGGCGGCGAGCTCGTCCTGACCGGCCTCGCCTGGCGGCGGGACGCCGAAGATTCCGAGCCATTCGTACGCATCCTCGCGGGTGCCGGCGTGGCGGGCCTGGCGGCCGGCGAGGCCGAGCTCGGCGCGATCCCGGACGATCTCGTGATGGCTTGTTCTCGTCACCGCCTCCCGCTGTTCGCGGTGAACGAGTCGGTCGCGTTCGCAACCATCACCGAGCACGTGGTGCGCCAGGTCTCGGGCGAACGTGCGGGCGACCTCGCCGCGGTGGTGGACCGCCACCGCAGGCTCATGACCTCCGGCCCGGCGGGGGGCGGCCCCGAGGTGGTCCTCGACCTGCTCGGCTCCGACTTGGACCTCCGGGCCTGGGTGCTCTCCCCCACCGGCCGCCAGATCGCGGGCGCGGGCGACGCGCTGGCCCCGGAGACCGGCGCCGCGCTGGCCGCCGAGCACCTGGGCGCGACCCGCACCGGACGCCGGGGCCCGCACCGGGCCACCGTCGACGGCGTGACCTACTCGCTGTTCCCGATCCGCAACAACGGACGCGGCGCGGCGCCCGCCGCCCGCGACGTGCGCGAGACGGTGCTTTCGGACTGGCTGCTCGCCGTGGAGGCGGACGCTAGCGACTGGCCCGCGGCCCGGCTCGACCTCCTCCAGGGCGTCACCCAGCTGATCGCGGTGGAGCGCGACCGGCGCGACGCGGCCCGCGCGGTGCGCCGCAGACTCGCCCAGGAGGTCCTGGAGCTGGTGCAGACCGGCGCCGCGCCCGCCGAGATCGCGGCCCGCCTCAGGGTCGCGGCCCCGGTGCTGCTGCCCGGCCTCGGCTCGGCGCCGCACTGGCAGGTCGTGGTGGCCCGGGTGGACTGGGAGCGCGACGGCGGCGCGGAGATCGCGGCCGGACCGGTCGCCCAGTCGCTCCTGGAGGAGATCCTGGTCGACCCCGCGGTGATCGGCTCGGAGTCCTCGGACCGGATCGCGGTGGCCCACGCGGGCGACGAGGCGATCGCCCTGGTGCCGCTGCCCTCGGTCGCCGCCGAGAGCCCGGAGGGCGGGCTGCACGCCGACGCGCTGCTGACGGCCGTGCGCGCACCGCTCTCGGCGGGCCTCGCCGACGACGGCCGGCTGACACTGGGGGTCAGCGCCGCGGTGCACTCCGCCGAGGGGCTGCGCGGCGCCCTGGAGGAGGCCCGGCACGCCCGCCGGGTCGCCGCCGCCCGCCCCGGCCGGGTGTGCGCGGCCGGCCACCACGAGCTGGCCTCGCACGTACTGCTGCTGCCCTTCGTGCCGGACGACGTGCGCCGCGCCTTCACGGCCCGCCTCCTCGACCCGCTGCGCGACTACGACCGCCGGCACCGGGCCGAGCTCATCCCGACCCTGGAGGCCTTCCTGGACTGCGACGGATCGTGGACGCGGTGCGCCACCCGGCTGCACCTCCACGTCAACACGCTGCGCTACCGGGTGGGCAGGATCGAGCAGTTGACGGCCCGTGACCTGTCCCGGCTTGAGGACAAGCTGGACTTCTTCCTGGCGCTTCGTATGAGCTGACAGTCGATTCGAGTCGGGCTCGGACGATTGTGAACTGATTCACGCACCCCCCTTGGCCCGGCGTGCCATTCCGTGCTGAGATGCGGAATCGACTCAACAGCTCAATGGCGCGCTCGGGGAGGGCAACGTGGCGCATACCGCCATGTCTGGTTCCGGAACGACTGCAGATGACGGGGATCCGCTCCAGACCGCGGTATGGCGGCTGCGCTCGCGCGGCTGCTGGACGGACGCCGCCGCCCTGCTCGAACCGCACGCGGCGGCACCGGCCGGCGCGCTCCAGCGCACCGCCCTGCTGACCGAGCGCTGTGTGTACACGGAGTCCGGCTGGGCGGAGGCCGACGAGGCGCTGCGCGCCGCCGAGGCGGTCGCCCAGAGCGACGAGGAGCGCGGCGCCGCCGCCTGCGAGCGGGGCTATCTCGCTTACGCCGCAACGCTGTTCGGGGTACGGGACCGGGCGGACGAGGCACGCTCGGCGCTCGGCCGGGCCGCCGCGCTGACCGCCCCCACCGGGCGCGAGAGGGCGCTGCTCGACTTCCGGCGCGGGCTGCTCGCCGAGAACGTGGCCGACGCTCCCCAGGCGGCCCGCGCCGCCTACCAGCGCGCCCACGAGGGTGCCGCCGAGCACGGCGACACGCTGCTGCTCTCCTTCACCTGGCGCCACCTGGCCGGACTCGCCCTGCGCGACGGCGAGTTGGCTCAGGCACGGCACGGCTTCTCGGAGTCCCTGCGCATCCGCGAGGAGCTCGGCTACCTCATCGGTACGGCCCCGGCCCTGGCCGCGCTGGCCGACAGCGAGGAGGAGCCGGTCGCGACGCGCCTGCGCACGGAGGCGGCCCGCCTCGTCCGCCTCCTCAAGGTCCCGACATGGCTGGCGGCCCGTTTGGAGGCGGCGCCGCCCGCGGCAGCGATGTGACGATGCCTCAGATCCACGAACAGGCCTCTCCCGCAAGGGAGTTGGCCTGACCGCTCGGGGATCGGCGGCAGACGCTCAGAGTGCGGATCCCGTGAAGTGTTCCCGTACCAGTGACTGGACGACCGGGAGGTCGCGGGCGCACAGCGCGTCGAGCAGGGCCAGGTGTTCCGCCGCGTCGGCGATCAGGTCGGCGCGGCGGGCGACCGGCGCCGCGGTCAGCGGCCACTGCGAGCGCCGGTGCAGATCGTCGGCGACCTGGACGAGCTGCTCGTTGCCCGACAGGGCGAGGACCGCCCGGTGGAAGGCCCGGTCGCACTCGGCGTAGCCGGCCCGGTCGCCGGTCGCGGCGGCCACGGTGGTGGCCTCGGCGAGCGGGCGCAGTTCGGCCCAGCGGCCCACCGGCACGGTACGGGCCAGCCGCAGCATCACCGGAACCTCGATCATGGCCCGCACCTCGGCGAGCTCCGCCAGCTCGCGCGGGCTGCGTGCGGTGACCCTGAAGCCCCGGTTGGGTACGACCTCGACGGCGCCCTCGATGCTGAGCTGCTGCATCGCCTCGCGCACGGGCGTCGCGGAGACCCCGAACCGCTCGGCGAGCACCGGCGCCGAATACACCTCGCCGGGCACCAGTTCGCCGTCGACCAGGGCGGTGCGCAGCGCGGCCAGGACCTGACCGCGCACCGAGTGGCGGTGGACGGTGCGGGGCGGCGGCGGCTCGCTGTGGGTGTGCTCGCCGCGGGCGTCGCCGACGGGGGCGGCGCCCCTGGCCTGTTCCGGCACGCGGGACGCCCCGGACTCAGGCACCAACGCCTCGCACGCTCTGCCCTGCTCCACCCCTGCCTCCTACGGCTCCGTCCGCCCCACACAGACCATAGGCGGACAAAGCGCGAGTTCAAACATCGCCGATGTCCGCTAAGGTAAGCCTTACCTGCCAACGATCGTGATTCGGTGGTCCCGCATGACCGTCTCCGCCTTGCTGCCCAGCCCCGCGCCGAGCCCCGTCCAGGGCTCCTACGCCCGTCTCGCCGAGGTGTTCCCCGCGCTGCGGATCACGGAGCTGGCACCGGCGGAGCAGACGCCCATGGGTGCGGGCTGGGTCGGCGCGGCGGAGCTCGCGGCGGGCGGCACGGCCCTCGACGCCTTTCTGGCCTGGGACGACGCGCAGGTCCTGCGGGACTACGGCCACCAGGCGCGCCCCGACGTCATCGCCTCCTTCGGCTTCCACCGCTACGCCTGGCCCGCCTGTCTTCTCGTGACGGCGCCCTGGTTCCTGCGGCGGCGGGTGCCGCGGGTACCGGTCGCCGACGTGGCGTTCCAGCGGGCGCGCGGCCACATGACCGTACGGGTACGGGAGTTCGCGTGCCTGCCGGACGATCCGGCGGCCGGACTGCCCGGCGCCCGCGTCGTACCGGACGAGGAGGCGCTGCGCGGCGAGGTGCGGGCCGCGGTGGCCGAGCACCTCGGGCCGGTCCTGGACGGTTTCGGGCCGCGGATGCGGCGCGGCAAGCGGGCACTGTGGGGCATGGCGACGGACGAGATCGTCGAGGGGCTCTGGTACGTCGGCGCTCTGCTCGGCGAGGAGCCGCGCGCGATGGCCGAACTCGACGCGCTGCTGCCCGGCACCGCGAAGCCCTATGTGGGCAGGCCCGGTTTCCGCGAGCTGACCGGGCCCGACGGGCGGCCGCTGCCGACCCGGGACCGGGCGAGCTGCTGCCTCTTCTACACCGTGCGCCCCGAGGACACCTGCGTCACCTGTCCGCGGACCTGCGACGCCGACCGCGTGATGAAGCTCAGCACCGCGTCCTGAAATCCATGCCACCCGTCCAGGTGAGCGCCAGTCGAACCCAACTCGCGCGCCGGGCACGGCAGTTCGAGCGAATGCCCCCTATTTGACTGCCCTCGGCCGCTGTTGGCCCTCTCTTGCCCCGAAACCCCCTGCCGTCCCGTACGGCAGGAGCAGTATGGCGGCCGATACGCCCTAAGCGATTCAAGGGACTGACACGGCATGCGACTGACCGACATATCGCTGGACTGGCTGCTTCCGGGCGGCGTGATGATCGTGGGGGTCGTCGTGGCTTTGGTGGTGCTCGCGCGCGGCAAGCGCGCCGGTGACAATGCCTCTGGCGACGACTCCTGGGAACGCAGTGAGGAGCGCCGCAGAAGGAAAGAGGCGGTGTACGGCACCGCCTCCTACGTGCTCCTGTTCTGCTGTGCGGCCGTGGCCGCCGCGCTCTCCTTCCACGGCCTGGTCGGCTTCGGCCGGCAGAACCTCAATCTGACGGACGGCTGGGAGTACCTGGTCCCGTTCGGCCTCGACGGCGCGGCCATGTTCTGCTCCGTACTCGCGGTGCGCGAGGCCAGCCACGGTGACGCGGCGCTCGGCTCGCGCCTGCTCGTGTGGACCTTCGCGGGCGCGGCGGCCTGGTTCAACTGGGTGCACGCCCCGCGCGGCGCGGACCACGCGGGCGCCCCGCAGTTCTTCGCCGGGATGTCGCTCTCGGCGGCGGTGCTCTTCGACCGCGCACTGAAGCAGACCCGCCGCGCGGCCCTGCGCGAACAGGGCCTGGTGCCCAGGCCGCTGCCGCAGATCCGGATCGTACGGTGGCTGCGGGCCCCCAGGGAGACGTTCGGCGCCTGGTCGCTGATGCTCCTGGAGGGGGTGCGCACGCTGGACGAAGCGGTCGACGAGGTGCGTGAGGACCGGCGGGCCAAAGAGGCGAACAAGCTCCGCAGGCGCGACCAGGAGAAGCTGGACCGGGCCCACTTCAAGGCGCTCAGCCGGCAGAACCGCGCCTGGGGGCGCGGCAGGACCGGCGGCCGCCAGGTCGACGTCCAGGGAATCGGCCCCGGCACTGGCTCCGCGCAGCCCAAGGCTGTCGCGGAGCCGGCCATAGCCGAGCCAGGACAGCTGCCCGTGCGAAACCGGCCCTCCCTCCTGGCCGTCACCGCTGAGGCCTCGGCGGCCAGGACCGTGGACCTCACCGCCGAGGACGACACCCAGGCGTTGCCCAGGCTCGACTCCCTGGAGCGCAAGCTGAAGGACCTTGAGCAGCAGTTCGGATAGCGCCGTGTGCGTGCCGCCGCGTGTTCAGGGGCCGGGGGGGACACCCCCTAGGGCGTCGTTCCCTTCCCCAGCTCGAACCAGACGACCTTCCCCATGCCGTGCTCGTGCACGCCCCAGGCGTCGGCGAGTGCCTGGACGAGCAGCAGCCCCCTGCCGTGCGTACCGTCGTCGGCGGACGGTGCGTGCGGTGTGGGCAGCGCGGCCACGAAGTCCCGCACCTCCACGCGCAGCCCGGCTTCCCCGACGGTGGCCGTCACCACCGCTCCGTGATCGGTGTGGACGAGCGCATTGGTCACCAGTTCACTGGTGAGCAGCTCCGCCACGTCCAACGCCCCCGAATGCCGCGACGGCCCGAGAAGTTCCCGTAGCTCGCGACGGATTTCGTGTACCGCGCTCAGATCCGCGTGCCCCACTCTCCTGCGCAGCAGACGCTGGTCCGTCTGCGGCGCATCAGGTGTCCGGACGGGCCCGCTCCCCGCGGGGCCGAGTCCTGCCTGATGCCCTGTCATAACCCCCACCTGCACGTTGTGACGACCTTCCTCGCTCGAACATGCACACGGGATGCATGCCCCGACCCGGCGCCGTCACGCATGGTGATTCCTCAAGGACCGAAAGGGAAACCCTTGGGGGAGAGCTGAGGAGTCGCGATGCATGACGACCGATCACTGGTGGAGGGCCGTCTGGAGCGGGCCCTGCGGCAGTTCGTCCGCCCGGCGCGGTACGCCGCCCGGGTGCCGCTCACCCTGGCCGCGTGGCACGCACCGGGCGAGCCGGTGCCCGTCGCCGAGGCGTTGACTGCGGCATACGAGCCGTTCGCGGCCGGTACGGAGTGGGGCCGTCCATGGTCGACCAGCTGGTTCCGGATCGAAGGGCGGGTGCCCGAGGCGTGGGCGGGACGCAGGGTCGAGGCGGTCATCGACCCCGGTTTCACCGGAGCGGGTCCGGGCTTCCAGGCGGAGGGCCTGGTGTACGACGCCTCCGGGATCCCGCTGAAGGGCATCCACCCCCGCAACCGGCATATTCCGGTGGCGGCGCCCGCGGTGGGCGGCGAGGAGGTCGCGCTGCTCCTTGAGGCGGCCGCGAATCCTGAGGTGCTGCACGACTTCGAACCGACCCCCCTCGGGGACGTACTGACCGCGGGGCATCAGCCGATGTACCGATTCGCGGCTGCCGATCTCGCCGTACTCGACCACGAGGTGTGGCATCTGGTGCTGGACGTCGAGGTGTTGTCGGAGCTCATGCACGAGCTGCCCGCCGACCGGGCGCGGCGGCACGAGATCCTGCGCGCCCTCGAACGCATGCTGGACGCCCTCGACCTGCACGATGTGGCGGGCACCGCGGTGGCGGCGCGCGCCGAGCTGGCCGGTGTCCTGTCCCGTCCGGCGGCGCCCAGCGCCCACCGGGTCTCGGCGGCGGGCCACGCCCACATCGACTCGGCGTGGCTGTGGCCGCTGCGCGAGACGGTCCGCAAGGCCGCGCGCACCTTCGCCAATGTGACGGCGCTCGCCGCCGACTACCCCGAGCTGGTCTTCGCCTGCTCCCAGGCCCAGCAGTACGCCTGGGTGCGCGACCACCAGCCGCACATCTGGCGCCGCATCAAAAAGGCGGTACAGGACGGCAATTGGGCTCCGGTCGGCTCGATGTGGGTGGAGTCGGACGCCAACATGCCGGGCGGTGAGGCGCTGGCCCGGCAGATCGTGCACGGCAAGCGCTTCTTCCTGGCGGAGCTCGGCGTGGAGACCGAGGAGATCTGGCTGCCCGACTCCTTCGGCTACACCGCCGCGTTCCCGCAGCTCGCGAAGCTGGCCGGGGTGAAGTGGTTCCTCAGCCAGAAGCTCTCCTGGAACCAGACGAACCGGATGCCGCACCACACGTTCTGGTGGGAGGGCATCGACGGCACCCGCGTCTTCACCCACTTCCCGCCCGTGGACACCTACAACTCCCAGCTCCACGGCGCCGAACTCGCCCACGCGGAACGGAACTTCAGCGAGAAGGGCCTCGCCACCTCCTCGCTCGTCCCGTTCGGCTGGGGCGACGGCGGGGGCGGGCCGACCAGGGAGATGCTGGAGAAGGCGCGCCGGCTGCGCGATCTGGAGGGCTCGCCGCGGGTCACCGTCGAGAAGCCGTCGGCGTTCTTCGCGGCCGCGGAGGCCGAGTACGGGGCACAGGCGCCGGTGTGGTCGGGCGAGCTGTATCTGGAGCTGCACCGGGCGACCTACACCACCCAGGCGAAGACCAAGCAGGGCAACCGGCGCAGTGAACACCTGCTGCGCGAGGCCGAGTTGTGGGTGACGGCCGCGGCGCTGCACTCCCCCGCGTACAGCGTCCCGTACGACGATCTCGACCGATTGTGGAAGACGGTGCTACTGCATCAGTTCCATGACATCCTGCCCGGTTCGTCCATCGCCTGGGTGCACCGCGAGGCACGGGAGACGTATGCCCGGGTGCGCGAGGAGCTGGAACGGATCATCGCGGGCGCCGTCTCGGCCCTGGGGAGAGCGCGGACGGTGGTGCTCAACTCGTCGCCCTACGCGCGCTGCGAGGTGGTCGAGGCGGCGGCACAGGACGCTCCGGACGGCCAGCCGCTGCCCGGGGGCCGAGCCCTCCTCGCCGTCCACGCCAAGCCGCTCGCGGCGACGGCGGTCACGGCGACGACTCCCCCGACTCCACCAGTGACGACCCGTCAGGACGGCTCAAATATCCTCCTGGACAACGGAGTTGTACGAGTGGTCATCGATCGCGAGGGGCTTCTCGCCTCGGTGCGCGATCTCGCCGCCGACCGTGAGGTCCTCGCCCCCGGCAGCCGGGGCAACCTCCTCCAGCTGCACCCCGACCACCCCAATCAGTGGGACGCCTGGGACATCGACCGGCACTACCGGCGCCGGCACACCGATCTCACCGGTGCGGACGCGGTCGAGCTCGTCGAGCGGGGCCCGCTGCGGGCGGCCGTGCGGGTGGTGCGGAGCTTCGGCACGTCGCGGATCGTGCAGGAGATCCGGATGACGTCCGGCAGCGCGCGCATCGACATCGTCACCGAGGTCGACTGGCGCGAGTCCGAGAAGGTGCTCAAGGCGGCCTTTCCGCTCGACGTGCACGCCGAACGGTCCACCGCCGAGATCCAGTTCGGCCACGTGCACCGCGCCACCCACGTCAACACGGGGTGGGACGCGGCCCGGTTCGAGATCTGCGCGCACCGCTGGCTGCGGGTCGCCGAGCCGTCGTACGGCGTGGCCGTCCTGAACGACTCGACGTACGGACACGATGTCACCCGGGTGCCGCACGCCGCCGGGCTCGGCACCACCGTGCGGTTGACGCTGCTCAGGGCGCCGCACAGTCCGGACCCGGCGACCGATGTCGACCGGCACCGCTTCACCTACGCACTGCTGCCGGGGGCGGAGGTGACCGATGCCGTCGCGGCGGGTCTGGCGCTGAACCTGCCGCTGCGCATCGCACCCGCCGCCGAGGTCGCCCCGCTGGTCACGGTGGATTCGCCGGCGGTGACGATCGAGGCGGTGAAGCTCGCCGAGGACCGAGGCGGCGATGTGGTGGTACGTCTCTACGAGTCGGGCGGCGGACGCGTCCGGGCGAATCTGCGGCCCGGATTCCCGTGTACACGGGCGCAGTTCACCGATCTGCTGGAACGTCCGCTGGACGAAGCCCCGCTCTCGGTGGGCGGAATCGCCCTGGAACTGCGCCCGTTCCAGATCGTGACGCTGCGGCTGAGCAGGGACTAAGGGCGAGGCACATTGCGGAGGTTGGAGCGGGCCATCTGGAGCATGCGGCCCACTCCGCCGTCCAGGACGATCTTGCTGGCGGACAGGGCGAAGCCGGACACCATCTCGGCGCTGATCTTCGGCGGGATGGAGAGCGCGTTGGGGTCGGTGACCACGTCGACCAGGGCCGGACCCTTGTGCTTGAAGGCGTCCTTCAGGGCGCCCGCGAGCTGCTTGGGCTTCTCGACGCGCACTCCGTACGCCCCGGCCGCGCGGGCGATCGCCGCGAAGTCGGGGTTGCGGTTGGTCGTACCGTACGAGGGCAGCCCGGCGACCAGCATCTCCAACTCGACCATCCCCAGCGAGGAGTTGTTGAAGAGCACGATCTTCACGGGCAGCTCGTACTGGACCAGGGTGAGGAAGTCACCCATCAGCATGGCGAATCCGCCGTCGCCGGACATCGAGACCACCTGGCGCCCGCGGTCGATGAACTGGGCGCCGATGGCCTGCGGCAGGGCGTTGGCCATCGAGCCGTGGCTGAACGAACCGATGATCCGGCGCTTCCCGTTGGGCGAGATGTAGCGGGCCGCCCAGACGTTGCACATACCGGTGTCGACGGTGAACACGGCGTCGTCGTCAGCGAGTTCGTCCAGGACGGAGGCGACGTACTCGGGGTGGATCGGGACGTGCTTCTCCACCTTGCGGGTGTACGCCTTGACGACGCCCTCCAGCGCGTCCGCGTGCTTCTTCAGCATCTTGTCCAGGAACCGGCGGTCCGTCTTGGCCTGGACGCGCGGCGTCAGACACCGCAGGGTCTCCTTCACATCCCCCCACACCGCGAGGTCCAGCTTCGAGCGGCGGCCGAGGTGTTCGGGGCGTACGTCGACCTGGACGATCTTCACGTCGTCGGGCAGGAAGGCGTTGTAGGGGAAGTCGGTGCCGAGCAGGATCAGCAGATCGCACTCGTGGGTCGCCTCGTAGGCGGCGCCGTACCCGAGCAGTCCGCTCATGCCGACGTCGTACGGGTTGTCGTACTGGATCCACTCCTTGCCGCGCAGCGCGTGCCCGACCGGCGACTTGATCCGCTCGGCGAACTCCATCACCTCGGCGTGCGCCCCGGCGGTGCCGCTGCCGCAGAACAGGGTGACCCGGTCCGCCTCGTCGATGAGCGCGGCGAGTTTGCCGATCTCGCTGTCGCCGGGGCGCACCGAGGGCAGGGACGTCACCAGGGCGTGGTCGACCGCCTTGTCGGGGGCCGGTTCGGAGGCGATGTCGCCGGGCAGCGACAGGACGCTGACACCGCCCCGGCCGATCGCGTGCTGGATCGCGGTCTGGAGCACGCGGGGCATCTGCCGGGGGTTGGAGATCAGCTCGCTGTAGTGGGAGCACTCGCGGAACAGCTGGTCGGGGTGGGTCTCCTGGAAGTATCCGAGGCCGATCTCGGAGGACGGGATGTGGGAGGCGAGGGCGAGGACGGGGGCCATCGAGCGGTGGGCGTCGTACAGGCCGTTGATGAGGTGGAGGTTGCCCGGCCCGCACGAGCCGGCGCACGCGGCCAGCTTCCCGGTGAGCTGGGCCTCGGCACCGGCCGCGAAGGCCGCGACCTCCTCGTGCCGGACCTGGATCCAGTCGATGGCGGAGTTGCGGCGGATGGCGTCGACTACGGGGTTGAGACTGTCGCCGACGACTCCGTACAGCCGCTTGACGCCCGCGCGGGTGAGGATGTCCACGAACTGCTCTGCAACATTCTGCTTGGCCATGGGTCCATCAACCCATGGCCCCTGCGGTTACGCCTCCCAGACTGCGACAGCCGTACGGTCGTCGGCGTAGCCCTTCACCCTGAGCTGTACGTCGGCGAGGAATCCGGCGAGGCCCGGCGGCTCGGGGCGGGCCCAGCGTTCGGCCAGCTCCTTGGCGAGGGCGGGCTCGCCGAGCAGGGGTTCGGCGAGCCCGCCGCTGCACAGCAGGAGGGTGTCGCCGGGGCGGGCCACCGAGGCCCGGAAGCGGAACGGTTCGCCTGGGGGCGGGGGCGGGTCGATGTAGGGGCGTACGGGCTCGACGGTGCCCAGGTCCATGGTCAGGCGGTCGCCCTGCGCGGTCTCGGCGGGCGCCGAGCCGAAGCCGACCACCGGCTCCCCGGCGACGGTCCCGGGCTCGGGCACGGCGGGCTCTATGTCCTGCCAGACGCCGCCGCGCAGCCGGAACAATCCGCCGTGGCCGACGCCGAAGAACACCCGGGTGCGGCAGGCGGGGTCGGCGGAGAGCAGCAGGCAGCGCAGGCTCGCGGTGTACTCCTCGGGCTGCGCGCCGAGCTCGGCCGCGCGGGCCCGCAGCATTCCGTAGCTGCGGTCGGTGAGCCGGTGCAGCCCCGACTTGAGGTCGCCCCGCCGGCCCGCCCTGATGTCCTCGCCGAGCCGGAGGTGGCTGCGGCCTATGGCCCCGCCGATCCAGCGGCAGGCGTCGGCGGCGGCGAGGTGCGCGGCGTCGGTGGCCCGCGCCCCGCTGGCCACGGCCACCAGGACCAGGGCGTCCTCGCCGTGGCCGAACCGTGCGGTGAGCAGCGCGTCGCGGCGCGGCTCGCCCCGGTAGCGGGCGGAGTCGCCCCGCGAGGAGGCGGCTCGCAGCACGTATGCGCCGTAGCGGGCGCCGTCGAGGACGGTGTCGGCGACCAGCTCTGCGAGGGCGGTGGGGTGGGCGGTGGGCAGTGCGGTGGGTTCGGCGTCGTAGGTGGGGGGGCCGTCACCCACATGACCCGTGCGGGGCCGGGTCGGCGGGGTGAAGTCGGCGGGGTTCTCCGGTTCGGCGGGGTCGGGCGGGGCGGTGACCGGGGCTCCCGCCAAGGGGGGTGAATCCTGTCCCCCGGCCCAGCCCGGCGGCAGGTCCGGTGGGGCTGGGGCCGCTGGGACCGATTCCCACCAGGCGGTGGGACCGCGCGGCGGGACGCCCTCCCCTGCGCCCGAACTCACCGTGTGCGACGCCGAGTTGAAGCGGTCGTCGAGGCTGTCGCCCGAAGCGTCGGGCCCAGCATCCGGTGCCGACTCGTCATACAGCCGGCTCCACCAGTCGCCGTCGGAAGGCGGCCTCTCCCCCTGCTGGCTCATGCCCTTATTGTCCACCTCCCGGGGCGTACGAAAACGGGGCATCGGGAAAAATCGGCCGACGGACCGGCTGCGTGGCCAACGCACCGCGTACGCGTTCACCACGGTCCGGGTGACCGAATTGCCGCTGGCGTCGGCCAGTTCGGCCCTGAGGGTCACGTTCTTCGAACCGGCGCCCGCGTGCCGTCCACCTGCCGCCCTGCCACGCGGTCCTCGCCTCGGTCCAGGTCGTACCGCCGTCGTAGGAGTACGACAGGATGTCGCCGTCGCATCCGGCGGCCCAGGCGAGGTCGACGCCGTTGACGGCCATCGTGCCGGACAGAACGGTCCGAGCCGACCTGGCCGCCGCGGTGTCGTACACCAAATGCCCTATTCCCGGAGGCTGTTGGTGCTGCGGTGGGTCGACATTGGCAGAGGGGCGGGAGATACGGGGATGATGTTGTGAGGCGGGTTTGCGCCGGGGCGGATTCCCGCCGTCGCGCGGGTGAGAAAGGCGGTCCGGGGTGCTGGGAGCGATAGGGCTCGACGAGACGCAGGAGTCGGCGTACCGCGCCCTGGTCGCGGTCGGCGCGGCCGAGGTGACGGACCTCGCGCACCGGCTCGCGCTGCCCGAGAGCGAGACCGAGCGCGCGCTGCGGCGCCTGGAGCGGCAGGGCCTGGCCGCCCAGTCGTCGGCCCGCACGGGGCGGTGGGTCGCGGCCCCGCCGGGGGTCGCGCTGGGCGCGCTGCTCACCCAGCAGCGCCACGAGCTGGAGCAGGCCGAGCTGGCGGCGGCGCTGCTCGCCGAGGAGTACCGGGCCGAGGCCGCCGCGCCGGCCGTGCACGATCTGGTCGAGGTGGTGACCGGCGCGAGCGCGGTCTCGCACCGTTTCCACCAGTTGCAGCTGGGCGCGGCCGACGAGGTGTGCGCCCTGGTCACCGGCAGGCCGGTCGCGGTGGCCGGGATGGACCACGAGTCCGAGGAGCGGGCCTCGATCCGCGGGGTGCGCTACCGGGTGGTGATCGAGCGCGAGGTGCTCTCGCTGCCCGCCGGAATCGTCGAACTGACCGCCGCGCTCAGCCGGGACGAGCAGGTGCGGACGGTGGACCGGGTGCCGACCAAACTCGTCGTCGCCGACCGCAGCCTCGCGATGGTGCCGCTGACCGGCCGGGACGCCGAACCGGCCGCGCTGGTCGTGCACGCGAGCGGGCTGCTCGAATCACTGATGGGCCTGTTCGAGGCGGTGTGGAAGGACGCGCTGCCGCTGCGGCTCGGCGGCGGGGGGCGGGGCATTGTCGAGGAGGGCGCGGGCCCGGACGCGACGGACCTGGAGATCCTGTCGCTGCTGCTCGCCGGGATGACGGACGCCAGCGTCGCCAAGCAGCTCGAACTGGGTCTGCGGACCGTGCAGCGCCGGGTCAAGGGCCTGATGGAGCTCACGGGCGTCGCGACCCGGCTCCAGCTCGGCTGGCACGCGTACGAGCGCGGCTGGGTGGCCCGCTGAGCGCTCGTTAGCCGGCCGGGGGTCAGTCGCGCAGTTCCCCGCGCCCCCTTGAGGGCGCGTTCCGAGCCGCACCTGCCCGGAACTGCGGGAACGGGCCGCTTACTGCACCCTTGACTGATGGGCGTGTGGCAGCTGCTCGGGGTCGCCGCGGTGATGCTGATGGGCCTGTGCGGGGTGCTGGTCCCCGGCGTCCCGGGACCGGCGATCGTGTGGGCCGCCGTCGCGTGGTGGGCGCTGGACGACACCACGGGCCTCGCCTGGGCCGTGCTGGCCGGAGCCACCGGCGTACTCCTGCTGAGCCAGGCCCTCAAGGCGCTGCTGCCGCCGCGCCGCTTCAAGGGGACCGGGGTGCCCAGAAGGTCTGTGCTGACGGCCGGGGTCGCCGCGGTCGCCGGGTTCTTCCTGCTGCCGGTGGCGGGCGGGATCGCGGGGTTCGTCGGCGGCCTCTACGGCGCGGAGCGGCTGCGGCTCGGCAGCCACGGGGACGGCTGGGCCTCGGCCCGCACGGTGCTGCGCGCGGGCGGCTACTCGGTGATGGTGGAGCTCTTCGCCTGCCTCCTGGTGGTGGGGGCCTGGGTGGGCGCGGTGATCTGGGGCTGAGCCCCGCGCGCCCCTCGGTCCGCATCCCGGTGACGGCGCGGTGGCAGGCGTGTGAGGCTGGCACCATGACCGAATTCAGCGAGGCCGAGCGCACCTACCTCAAGAGCCAGCGGCTCGGCCGGCTGGCCACCGTGGACGCGAAGGGCCAGCCGCAGGCCAACCCCGTCGGGTTCTTCCCGCAGGACGACGGGACGATCCTCATCGGCGGCTACGCGCTCGGCACCACGAAGAAGTGGCGCAACCTCCAGGGCAACCCGAAGGCCGCCCTGGTGGTCGACGACGTGGTGAGCGTGCAGCCGTGGAAGGTGCGCGGCGTCGAGATCCGCGGAACGGCCGAACTCCTCACCGGGCCCCACGAGTTGGGCCCGCACTTCAGCGAGGAGCTCATCCGCATCCACCCGCACAAGATCCACAGCTGGGGGCTTGAGTAGCCCTACGCCATCTTCAGCTCCGGCTTGTACAGGTCCAGCCAGATCGCCAGGTCCAGCGTGCGCTCCAGGCCGCGGCGCGAGGCCTGGTGGATCTGCGGGGCGCTCACTTCGGCGGCCCGGCGCAGGCCGTCGCGGTCGATGATGTCGAAGACCGGGTGGGAGGGCTTGGCGAGGAGATCCTTGGCGTGGCCCTGGAGGGCGACCGCGTACTTCGGGTCCTGTGTGGACGGGTAGGGGCTCTTCACGCGGTCGTACACGGACTGCGGGATGACGTCCCTGGCCGCCTCCCGCAGCAGGCTCTTCTCGCGGCCGTCGAAGGACTTCACCGACCAGGGCGCGTTGTAGACGTACTCGACGAGCCGGTGGTCGCAGAACGGCACCCGCACTTCGAGTCCGACGGCCATGCTCGCGCGGTCCTTGCGGTCGAGCAGGACGCGGACGAAGCGGGTCAGGTGGAGGTGGCAGATCTTGCGCATCCGGTACTCGAAGTCGCTCTCGCCGTCGAGGCGTTGGATGCCGGTGACGGCGGTGTCGTAGGAGTCCTTGATGTAGGCGGGGAGGTTCAGCGCGGCCGCCAGGTCGGGGCGCATCAGTCCGGAGTCGTCGCCGAACTGCTCGGCGAACCGGACCAGCCAGGGGAAGGTGTCGGCGTTGCGCGCCTCCTCGTCGAAGAACTGCTTGTAGCCGCCGAAGACCTCGTCCGCGGACTCCCCGGACAGCGCGACCGTGGAGTGTTCGCGGATCGCCTTGAACAGCAGGTACAGCGAGGTGTCCATGTCGCCGAAGCCCATGGGGATGTCCCGGGCCCGGATGACCTTGGCCCGCACCTCGGGGTCCGCGAGCGACTGCGCGTCCAGGACGATGTCCTGGTGGAGGGTGCCGGAGCCGCGGGCCACGTCGTGGACGTACGGGGTGTCGGGGGTGGCGCGGAGTTCGTCGGCCACGAAGTTGTCGGTCTGGCCGACGAAGTCCACGGCGAAGCTGCGGACCTGTTCGCCGACGGCGCCGAGCTGTCGGGCGGCGAGCGCGGTGAGGGTCGAGGAGTCGAGGCCGCCGGAGAGCAGCATGCAGCGCGGTACGTCGGCGACGAGCTGGCGCCGGACGATGTCGTCGAGCAGTTCGCGGACGTGGGCGACGCTGGTGTCGCGGTCGTCGGGGTGGGGGCGGGTTTCGAGGGCCCAGTAGGTGTGGGTGCGCAGGCCGCCCCGGTCGAGGGTGACGACGGTGCCGGGCTCGACCTCCTTCATGCCGTCCCACACCGCGTGTCCGGGCGTCTTGACGAAGGTGAACAGTTCGCGCAGGCCGTCGAGCGAGACCGAGCGGCGGGCCAGCGGGTTGGCGAGGATCGCCTTGGGTTCGGAGCCGAACAGGACGCCGTCGGCGGTCTCGTAGTAGTAGAAGGGCTTGATGCCCATCCGGTCGCGGATCATGACGAGGCGCTGGCTGCGCTCGTCCCAGATCGCGAAGGCGTACATGCCGTTGAGGCGTTCGGCGACGGCTTCGCCCCATTCGAGGTAGCCGTGCAGGACGACCTCGGTGTCGGAGTCGGTGGTGAAACGGTGGCCCCGGGCGGCCAGTTCGGCCCGGAGCTCGGTGAAGTTGTAGGCCTCGCCCGAGTAGACGAGGGCGACGGTCTTGCCGCCGGCCTCGACGGTCATGGGCTGGCGGCCGCCCGGAAGGTCGATGATCGCGAGCCTGCGGTGGCCGAGGGCGGCCGGCCCGTTCGCCCAGACACCCCGGTCGTCGGGGCCCCGGCAGTCCATCGTCTCGGTCATCGCATCCAGGGTGTCCCGCTCGGCGCGCAGTTCACGGTCGAAGGAGATCCAGCCGGTGATGCCACACATGGTTCCTCCTGCTTCGCCTCTCCGGCCGGCGGGGGGACGAGCCGCCGGCCGAATCGGATGTATCGAGCATCTATATTTCGATCGTGTGACTCCGGGGGCGGTCCGTCAACACGGGCGTAACGCGGGTGACCTGAAAGCACCGCCTAGTCGGCCGGAACGTATGCCGTTGGGACACCCCCTAGGGACTGACCGCGAGGACGATGTACGCGGCGAACAGCGAGAGGTGCACGCCGCCCTGCATCAGGGTGGCG
The DNA here is from genome assembly GCF_044764265.1 of Streptomyces sp. NPDC094147. Taxonomy (NCBI): domain Bacteria; kingdom Bacillati; phylum Actinomycetota; class Actinomycetes; order Kitasatosporales; family Streptomycetaceae; genus Streptomyces; species Streptomyces sp. NPDC094147. Next base: position 43,596 of record NZ_JBIWHT010000024.1, read on the forward strand.
CGGCCCGGCACGACCGTGAGGATGCCGACCGCGACGGTCAGCGCGAGCAGCACCATGTGGCTCGCGCCGAGGCCGAGCACCAGCGGCCCGGACAGCCAGATGGACGCGAGGGCGACCGCGGGAATGGTCAGGCCGATGCTGGCCATGGCGGAGCCGAGCGCCAGGTTGAGGCTGGTCTGCACGCGGTCGCGGCGGGCGGCCCGTACCGCGGCGATGGTCTCGGGCAGCAGCACCAGCAGCGCAATCACCACGCCCACGACCGAGGCGGGCAGGCCGGCCGCGGCCACCCCGCTCTCGATGGTCGGCGAGACCCCCTTGGCGAGGCCCACCACCGCGACGAGCGCCACCCCGAGCAGGGCGACGCTGGTCCAGGCGGTGCGCGCGGAGGGCGGGTTGGCGTGCGCGTCGTCCCGCATCACCTCGCCCTGCTGGGTCACCGGCAGGAAGTAGTCGCGGTGGCGCACGGTCTGGGTGGCGACGAAGAGCCCGTACAGGAAGACCGAGGCGATCGCGGCGAAGATCAGCTGCGCGGGCGAGAACTCGGGGCCGGGCTTGCTGGTGGTGAAGGTGGGCAGGGCGAGGCTGAGGCCCGCGAGCGTGGTGACCGTGCCGAAGGCGGTGACGGTGCCCTCGGCGTTGAAGACGGCGAGTCTGCGGCGCAGGGCGCCGACCAGGAGGCACACCCCGACGATGCCATTGCAGGTGATCATCACGGCGGCGAAGACGGTGTCGCGGGCGAGCGAGGCGTTCTTGTCGCCGCCGTCCGACATCAGGGTGACGATCAGAGCGACCTCGATGACCGTCACGGCGACCGCGAGCACCAGGGAGCCGAACGGTTCGCCCACCCGGTGCGCGACCACTTCCGCGTGGTGCACCGCGGCGAGCACGGCCCCGGCCAGGAAGCAGGCGACCAGCGCGACGAGCCCGCCGGGCAGCGAACGCCCCCAGGTCAGCGCGAGCAGCACCACGGCGAGCAGGGGCACCACCGCCGACCAGCGGTCCAGGGGCAGGCGCGCGAGACTGATCATGCCTTCGACGTTCCCAGAACCGGCCCGCCCCCGCCCGTCGGACTACTTCTCCGTGGCAGCCGCTACGACCTGGTGCCGGTGGGCGTACGAGCGCCAGGGCCGCCAGGCGTCCTCCCCCGCCGCTCCCCGTCCCACGTCGGGGTCGCCGAGCGCGCGCGTCCGGATCACCGCGACGGTCTCCTCGTCCATTCCGGGCAGCGTACGCAGCGTCCGTGCGGCCTCGTCGCGGTCGGCGCCGGCGTCGAGGCGCAGGGTGCCGTCGGCGAGCGCGGTCGCGAGGGCGGCGAGTCCGGGGTCGGGGTGGGCGGCGAGCAGCGCGGGTTCCGGGAACAGATGGGTGAGCCTGCCGCAGGGCAGGTCGAGCCGCTTCCCGTACGTCTCGACCACCGCGGCCGCGCGTTCCCTTCCGGCCAGCGCCCGCACCGCGCACTCGTCGGGATCCGCGGCGCCCGGCGAGCGCAGCCCCGGGGTGCGTCCGACCAGCGGGGCGAGCCCCGGGTCGGCGCCGAGCCGCTCGTCGACGGCGTACGGGTCGGCGTCCAGGTCGAAGAGGCGCCGCAGCCGCTGTACCGCGGTGGTGAGGTCGCGCAGATCGGTGAGGTGGATCCGGGCGTCCAGCCAGCCCTGGCGGGGTGCGGTGTGCGCGGGGGCCGCCTCGTCCACGGCCACGACGCCGGTGCCGTGGGGCAGCCGCAGGGTGCGGCGGTAGGTGCGGGCGCCCGGCTCGCCGACGACCTCCTCGACGTGCTCGACCGCCTCACCCGCCAGGAGGTCGAACGTCTCCTTCGTGGCGTACGCGCCCCGGTAGGCGAGCCGGAGCGGAACGCCGGCCGCCGCCGCGACGCCGGGCTTGGTGGCCCGGGTGCCCGCCTCCGCGCGCAGGGCGCTGGGGGTGCGGGCGTAGATCTGCCGGATGGTGTCGTTGAACTGCCGGACGCTGGCGAACCCGGAGGCGAAGGCGATCTCGGTGACCGGGAGCGCAGTGGTCTGGAGCAGCACCCGGGCCGAGTGGGCGCGCTGGGCCCTGGCCAGGGCGACCGGGCCCGCGCCCACCTCGGCGGTGAGCTGGCGCTGCACCTGCCGGGTGCTGTAGCCGAGCCGGGTCGCGAGCCCCGGTACGCCCTCCCGGTCCACCACACCGTCCCCGATCATGCGCATGGCCCGGCCCACGACGTCGGCCCGCGCGTTCCACTCGGCGGAACCGGGCACGGCGTCCGGGCGGCAGCGCCGGCAGGCCCGGAAGCCGTGGCCCTGGGCGGCGGCCGCGCTGGGGAAGAACCGGACGTTCTTGCGCCGCGGGGTGACGGCGGGGCAGCTGGGCCGGCAGTAGATGCCGGTCGTCGCCACGGCGAAGAAGAACTCCCCGTCGAACCGGGCGTCCCTGCTGCTGACCGCCTCGTACTGAGCGTCCTGATCCATCACGCAATCCAGTGTGCGACCCCGCCGCACCACCGGCTGGCGCTTTTCGGACGCGAAGCTGAACGCCGAACGCCGAGCCCGGCGAAAATCCATCCCCTTGGGGGAGATCGAGGAGCGGGGGTCCGTTTCCGGGTCCCGCTCGCACTCGGCCTGACAGCGCGGTCCCCCTGACACGCCAAGTCCGCCTCCCCGCCGCCCTGTTGACGGGACGACGCGCGCGGGGGCTTGGTGGTGCGGGTCAGCCGTCCACGACGTTTGTCGGCGCCCATGGAAACACCAACTCGCCGTGATTCAAAGGGAATTGGTCCGCCGAGGCACGGTCCTTGTTCGCCTCTCGCTCCGGCTCGGCACAGTGGCCACCACGGGCGGTCGGCTCGGGGCACCCGGGGGTCGAGCAAGGGGGGCAGGGCCAACGGGGCATGGGGTACCTCCGAACAGGGGTTGGGGATCGTTTCGCTCGCCCCGTTCGGATGAAGGAAGACACAGTTGGGTGTTCAGGGCTGACGCGTTCTCAGCAGGCGAGATGAGTCGTTCACGCATGCAGGCGCCAGGCTTGGCAGGTTGTACCTGCTGGAGACGGTGAACGCGACCCCTGACTTGTGCCGGCCATGGAAGAAGTCTCCGTGACCGGTTGAGCCTCAGGAACCCCGTATGGCAGCTCCGATGAGCGCTGCGGGAGATATCGGATTAGCCTCCGAATTGAGCGCTAAGTGGATCTTTTAATGGTGCGCTCCACTCGACCCAAGGAGGAGAAATGCGCAAGCTTCACAAGGCCGCTGTTGCGGCCGCCATCCTCGGTAGCATGTGCTTCATAGGCACCGGCACCGCCGCCGCGCAAGGCGCGGACGTGCGTGGCGGCTGCAGGTCCCACGACCTGAACGTCGACATTCTCGGCCAGGTCGGGCTGCTCAATGGCCTGTTGGGCAATGCGCTCAACGGCGAGGGCGATCCAGGCGCACAGTTCGACGGCGTCGGTTCGGAATGCGGACACGGCGGCCGTCACTGAGCAACAGGGAATCGCGTAACGCAATTCACCGAAATGGGTCTCGGCGCCGGGCTGGTGGCCCGGCGCCGAGACCTGCCTCCGCCGGTGGGCTTTCCCGCGTGTGGGGCGAGGCCCCATGAGGTTCCGTCGGGCATGGCCCACCGGCGCGGCTCGTTGGCCAACTCCATGAAGTGGGCGTGCAGTTCCTGAAGTTCGGATTCATGGGGCCCGACACCCAGTGAATCCCAGGGTGTTGGATCTACTGGGGCGGAGCCCCCCGTCACCCCGGGATCAGCGCGATCCCCCTCGCTTCAGAGCCGCGTTCGCCCGTCCCTCCGCTCCCTTCGCCTTCCAGTCCCGCCGGATCTCCGCCCGAAGCCGCGCATCCGTCTTGGCCACGATGCGCTGGTTCTCCCGCATCAGCTTCCGGTAGCTCTCCAGGCGCCGCTCCGGGAGCGAGCCGTCCTCGATCGCGCCGAGCACCGCGCACCCCGGCTCCGCCTCGTGCGCGCAGTCGTGGAAGCGGCAGTCCGCGGCCAGTTCCTCGATCTCGGCGAAGACCTGGCCTACGCCGGACTCCGCGTCGTAGAGGCCGACCCCGCGCAGGCCGGGCGTGTCGATGAGGACGCCACCGCCGTCCAGCACCAGGAGGTTGCGGGTGGTCGTGGTGTGGCGGCCCTTGCCGTCGACTTCGCGGGCGGCCTGGACCGCCATCACCTCCTCGCCGAGCAGCGCGTTGGCGAGCGTGGACTTGCCGGCGCCGGACTGCCCGAGCAGCACGCTCGTACCGCCCGCGACGACCGCCGCGAGGATGTCGACACCCCCGCCCGTCGCCGAGCTGACCGGCAGCACCTGCACGCCGGGCGCGCTGGTTTCCACGTCCTGGACGAGGTAGGACAGACCGGTCGGGTCGGGGACCAGGTCCGCCTTGGTGAGGACGACGAGCGGCTGGGCGCCCGACTCCCAGGCCAGGGCCAGGAAGCGTTCGATGCGGCCGAGGTCGAGCTCGACGGCGAGCGACACCGCGATGATCGCGTGGTCGACGTTGGCCGCGAGGATCTGCCCCTCGGACCGGTTGGAGGAGGTGCTGCGCACGAACGCGGTCCTGCGCGGCAGATACGTACGGACGAAGCGGGGGTCGCCGCCCGGTTCGACGGCGGCCCAGTCACCGGTGCAGATGACCCGCATCGGGTCGTGCGGGGTGACGAACGCGGTGTCGGCGCGGAGCGTGCCGTCGGCGGTCACCACGTCGCACTGGCCGCGGTCGACCCGTACCACCCGGCCGGGCACCAGGCCCTGTTCGGCGTACGGGGCGAACTCCGCGGCCCAGCCGTCGTCCCAGCCGTATGCGGCGAGCGGGCGCGACGGAGCGGAGGTGTTGAACGGAGGGAGGAACGAGGAAGACAAGGGGAACCCTTCACAAGGGTGGCCCCGGCGCCACGCGCACCGGCGTGGAGGAAGAGGTCGGTCAGCCGGAGGCCACGGGGATGCGATTGATGAACTTCTGGATGCGGGCAGCGCCCATCGCAGTGACAGTCATCGGTCACACCTCCCCTTGGCGGTTCCTCGTTCGGCACCCGGCGGCACTTCGCGGCCGGTGAGCGACGCCCACCCTAGGGGTCCCGCCCACGGCCGTGCCACCCAGTTATTTCCTTTATTTGCGCATCAGTGCAAGAAACGGCAGACTGCACGAGTCGCTGGAAACCGCATCACCGAAGGGGGCAGCCATGGACGCCGATCCTCCCAGTCCGCGCCGCCCCGCCGGCAGCCTCTGACACTCCCGTCACCTCACGCCCCTCGACTCGGGGCCGGTGCGGCGGTGCTGCCGCGGTGCGACCGGATTCTCCGGGCCCCGGCCCGCCCTCCCTCTCTTTCGTTTCTCACCACGTCAGGCTCCGCCGCGCCGGGGTGCGCGGTCGCGCCCCGGGGGCTGTTGTGCTCACAGTGTGGTCGGAGGTCTTCTTGTGATGTCGTTCAGGACGAGCGGTCCCGCGCCGCGGATCCCCTCCCGGTTCGCGGGCCGCCTGGCCCGGCTGAGCTGGGTCGACGCGGTGGTGGCCGCGGCCGTGCTCGTGCTCTTCTACGTCGTGCTCCAGGTCGGGCACGGCACCACGGTCCGGTTCTCCACCGATCAGTCGATCAAGGTGGACACCGATCCCACCCAGCTGCCGTACGACGCCGCGCGCTCGCTGCTGCGCATGTTCATCGCGCTGGCCGCCTCGATCGTCTTCACCTTCGTGTACGCGCTGGCCGCCGCCAAGAGCCGGCGCCTGGAACGCATCCTGATCCCGGCGCTCGACATCCTCCAGTCGGTGCCGGTCCTCGGCTTCCTCACGGTCGCCGTCACCGGGTTCATCGCCCTGTTCCCCGGGTCCATGCTGGGCCTCGAATGCGCCTCGATCTTCGCGATCTTCACCTCGCAGGCGTGGAACATGACGTTCGGCTTCTACTACTCGCTCACCTCGCTGCCGCGCGAACTGGACGAGCTGTCACGGTCGTTCAGGTTCAGCCGGTGGATGCGGTTCTGGAAGGTCGAGCTGCCGTCCGGGATGATCAGCCTGGTCTGGAACGGCATGCTGAGCTTCGGCGGCGGCTGGTTCTTCCTGGTCGCCTCCGAGGCGATCAGCGTCAAGAACAAGGACTACGCGCTGCCCGGCGTCGGCTCGTACGCGGGCGCCGCCATCACCGACGGCAACCTCGGCAAGGTCGGCTGGGCCATCCTCACCATGGCCGTCATGGTCATCGGTGTGAACTTCTTCTTCTGGCGGCCGCTGACCGCCTGGGCCGAGAAGTTCAAGAACGAGCAGTCCGAGGCGAGCGAGATCCAGCGCTCGGTGGTCCTGGACTTCCTGCGCCGCTCCAACTGGCCGCAGCTGCTCGGCAAGGTGTTCCGCCCGGCGGGACGCGCCCTGAGCCGCGCCGGACGCGTCTTCGGCACCGACGACCGGCCGCTCAGCGTCGACCCGGCCCGCAAGCGCACCGGCGACATCACCTTCACCGCGGTCGCGGGCGCCGTCATCCTGTGGGGCCTGTACGACCTCGGCCGCTACCTCCACGACGAGACCGGCCTCGGTGTCTTCGGCGAACCCCTCCTCCTCGGCCTCGCCACCCTCGCCCGGGTCCTCGTCCTGGTGGCCGCGGCCACCGTGATCTGGGTGCCGATCGGCGTGAAGATCGGCTTCTCGCCGCGGCTGACCCGGATCGCCCAGCCGGTCGTGCAGGTACTCGCGAGCTTCCCCGCCAACTTCCTCTTCCCGCTGGCCGTCTGGTTCTTCCTCAAGACCGGCCTGTCCATCAACATCGGCGGCATCCTGCTGATGGCGCTCGGCGCCCAGTGGTACATCCTCTTCAACACCATCGCGGGCGCCATGTCGATCCCCAGCGACCTGCGCGAAGCCATGGACGACCTGGGCGTACGCGGCTGGCAGCGCTGGAAGCGGCTGATCCTGCCCGGCATCTTCCCCTCGTACGTCACCGGCGGCATCACCGCGTCGGGCGGTGCCTGGAACGCCTCGATCGTCGCGGAAGTGGTCACCTTCGGCGGCACCACGCTGACCGCCACCGGCCTCGGCGCCTACATCGCGAAGGCCACCGCGGCGGGCGACTTCCCGCATCTGATCGCGGGCGTGGCGGTGATGAGCCTGTACGTCGTCGGCCTCAACCGCCTGCTGTGGCGTCGCCTGTACCGGCTCGCCGACACCCGCTTCGCCCTCTGACACCCCTGAGCTTTCTCTGGAGCCCCCTCATGGTTCTGAACACACTTCGCACCCTGCGCAAGGCACGGCACACGGTTGCCCAGAACGCGCCCCGCCCCGCCGACGGCGAGATCCTGCTCGAAACGGTCGGCCTGACCAAGGCGTACGCGGGCGCCGACGGCGAGCTGCCCGTGCTCGGCGGCATCGACCTCCAGGTGCGGGCCGGGGAGGTCGTCGCGCTGCTCGGCAAGTCCGGCTCGGGCAAGTCGACGCTGCTGCGCTGCCTGGCCGGTCTCGTACCGCCGAGCTCCGGCACCGTGTCCTACCGGGGCGCCCCGCTGACCGGCGCCAACCCGGGCACCGCCATGGTGTTCCAGACCTTCGCGCTGCTGCCCTGGCTCACCGTGCAGCAGAACGTCGAGCTGGGCCTGGAGGCGCGGGGCGTACCCGCCGACGAGCGGGCCGGGGCGGCCGGTCAGGCCATCGACCTGATCGGTCTCGACGGCTTCGAGTCGGCGTACCCCAAGGAGCTCTCCGGCGGCATGCGCCAGCGCGTCGGGTTCGCGCGGGCGCTGGTCGTCGAGCCGGACGTGCTGATGATGGACGAGCCGTTCTCCGCGCTCGACGTGCTGACCGCGGAGAACCTGCGCGGCGAGCTGATGGAGCTGTGGGAGTCAGGCCAGTTCCCCACCCGGGCGATCGTCCTGGTGACCCACAACATCGAGGAGGCGGTGCTGATGGCCGACCGGATCGTGGTGCTCGGCTCACGCCCGTACGGCACGATCCGCGAGACCTTCGAGGTCGGTCTCGACCGGCCCCGGGACCGCAACTCGCCCGCCTTCGAGGAGCTCATCGACCGGGTCTACCGCACGATGACGGGCCGCACGAAGGAGACCCGGATCCCTGGCCGCGCCGAGGGCGTAGAACTCGACCGGCGCACCCCCGCGAACACTCCGCTGCCCGGCGCCAGCGTCGACGGTCTCTCCGGTCTGGCCGAGATGATCGCCCACCAGGGCGGCCGCTGCGACCTGCCCGACCTCGCCGACGACCTCGGTCTGGAGATCGACGACGTACTGCCGCTGGTCGACGCGCTGGAACTGCTCGGCTTCGCGGCCGTCAGCGGCGACGACCTGGTGCTGACCGACCGGGGCGCCACGTTCGCCGGCGCCGACGTCCAGCGCTCCAAGCAGATCTTCGCGGAGGCGGGCATGGACGCCCCGCTGGTCCGGCTGATCACCACCAGCCTCCGCCAGAGCCCCGACGGCACCCTGCGCGCGGGCTTCTTCCGCGACGTCCTGGCCCACCACTACACGAGCGAACAGGTCACCCGCCAGCTGGAGACAGCCACGGACTGGGGCCGCTACGCGGAGCTGTACGGGTACGACGCGGAGCCGGAGGAGTACCGCTTGGACGAGAGCGCGCCGGTGCAGTGACCCACCCGGCCCAGGGGCGCTGCCCCCGGACCCCCGCTCCTCACACGCCGGAGGGGCTGGAATTCGGCTGGCCCGTTACGGGGCGAAGAGCCGGCGCCCGGCGCGTCGCACGGGCCGGAGCCGCGGCCTCGGCGGGGTCGGCCGCGCCCGCGCCCTCCGGTGACACCGCGAGCGCCACCACCGACGCCTCCTCCAGGAGACCCCGGACACCCGGCCCGGAAGCCCGGTAGAAGATCCGCGTGCCCTCCCGCCGGGAGGTGACGAGCCCGGCCGAGCGCAGCTTGGACAGGTGCTGGGACGTCGCGGCGACATGCGCGCCGATGAGCTCCGCGAGCGCGGTCACCGGCAGCTCCGCCCCGCTGAGCGCCCACAGCAGGCGGTACCGCGAAGGATCCGCCACCGCCTTCAGTACGGTGACGGCCCGGTCGGCCCGCTCCGCGTCCCAGCTCTCCATTTGCGCTCCCACGCAAATATCGTAACGGAGCCCGGTCGGGCCGGCTCGGGCAAGCTCCGCCCCACCGCACGGCCAACCGCTCCCCTCCGGGCAGCCAAACCTTGTCAAAGCCCGCCGTCTTCTCGTAACCGGAATCCCGCCGCATCCGGTTGTGCCGGGCATGAGTCTGCTGCGCAAGATCCGTGGGACCGGGCGGGTGGCGGAGGAAGCCCCGCCCCGCCCGAGTCCCGGCGACTTCCCCGCGCTCGCCGGATCGGCGCAGGTCCGCTGCGTGGACGCCGGATCGTGCAACGGCTGCGAGATCGAGATCGCCGCGGCCTTCGGGCCGGTGTACGACGCCGAGCGGTACGGCGCCCGCATCGTCGCCTCGCCCCGGCACGCCGATGTCGCCCTGGTGACGGGTCCGGTGACGCGGAACATGAAAGTGCCGCTGCGCCGCGCCGTGGCCGCGATGGCCGAGCCCGGGGTCGTCGTGGCGGTCGGCGACTGCGCGCTCAACTGCGGTGAGTTCGCCGGGGGTTACGGAGTCGAGGGCGCCGTCGCCGATGTGGTGGACGTCGACCTCACGGTGCCCGGCTGCCCGCCCCGCCCGGAGCAGATCGTGGCGGCCCTGCGCACGGTGACGGGCCGGTGAGCGCGGCGAGCGGCGCCGCGACCGCCGCGGTGGGCGCCGCCGGACTCACCGCGGGAGTGGCGGCGCTCGGCGGCGGGCGGTGGACCGCCGAGGCGCCCTGGCTGCTGCCGCTCGGCGGCGTGCGCCTGGAAGTGGACGCGCTCTCCGGCCTGTTCATGGCCGTCGCGGGCGCGGTGGTGCTCGCGGTCGCGGTGTACGCGGCGGGCCACGGGGGCGCCTCGCGGACCGCCCGCTGGGTCCTGCCGGGGTTCAGTGCCGTACTGGTGCTGGTCCCGGCCGCCGGTTCCGTCTCGACGTTCCTGCTCCTGTGGGAGCTGATGGCGGTCGGCTCGCTGGTCCTGGTGCTCGGCGAGCACCGCCGGCGGCGCGCGGTGCGCGATGCCGGGGTCTGGTACGCGGTGCTGACCCAGCTCGGTTTCGTCCTGCTGCTCGCCGGGCTCGCGCTGTTCGCCGCGCTGGCCGGCGGCGAGACCTTCCCCCAACTGCGGGGCGCCGCAGCGTCGTTGGGCCCCCTCTGGCGTGGCACGGTCTTCGGGCTGCTCGCCGCCGCGTTCGCCTCGAAGGCCGGGATCGCCCCGCTGCACGCCTGGCTGCCCCGCGCCTACACCGAATCGCCGGGCCCGGTGTCGGCGCTGATGAGCGCGACGATGGTCAACCTCGGGGTGTACGGGATCATCCGTTTCGGGCTCGACATCCTCGGCGGGGGCTCGCCCTGGTGGTGGCTGGTGCTGATGGGGGCGGGCGCGGTGTCCGCCGGGTACGGCATCCTCCAGGCCGCGATGGCCTGCGACCTCAAGCGGCTGCTCGCCTACTCCTCCACCGAGAACATGGGCCTGGTGCTCATCGGGGTCGGCGCGAGCGGCCTGTTCGCCGCCGACGGCGACCGGCGACTGGCCGGGCTCGCCCTCGCCGCCGCGCTGCTCCATCTCGTCAACCACGCCGCGTTCAAGGGCCTGTTGTTCTGCGCGGCCGGTTCGGTCGTCCGCGCGACCGGCGTACGCGATCTGGACCTGCTGGGCGGACTGCGCGCCCGGATGCCGTTGACGGCCGGGTTCTTCGCGCTCGGCGCGCTCGGCGCGGTGGCGCTGCCGCCGGGCAACGGCTTCGCCGGGGAGTGGCTGCTGCTCCAGTCGCTGATCCACGGGCTCGCGGTGCCCGGCGTGGCGACGGCGGTGGTGCTGCCGCTCGCGGTCGCGGTGATCGCGCTGAGTGCGGGGCTCTCGGCGGCCGTCTTCGTGAAGGCGCTCGGCGTCGGCTTCTTCGCCAAGCCGCGCGGCGAGGCGGCGGCCGGCGCGCACGAGAGCCCGCCCGCGATGCTCGCCGGCATGGGCCTGCTCGCCGTCGCCTGCACCGGACTCGCCCTGTTTCCCGGGGTGTTGGGCCCCGCTCTCGACCGGGTCGTGGGGGTCGCGGGCGCCGAGCCGCCGGTCGGCGGCGCCGGGGTGCGGCTGCGGACCGTCTCGGGCGCGCTCGCCCCGCTGTGGATCGCGGTGGCGCTGGCCCTCGCCGTACTGGGCACGGCGGCCCTCGTACGCCTGGTGGCGCGGCGGCCCCGGCGCACCGGGGCCAAGCTGTGGGACTGCGGGGGCGGTGCGCCGACGCCGCGCATGACGTACACCGCGACGTCGTTCGCGGAGCCGCTGCAACGCGTCTTCCACCAGCTGCTCGCGCCCGAGCAGCACGTCAGCGTCACGCCGGTACGGGAATTCGCCTATCTGGAGGAACGGGTGCGGTTCCGGCACCGGGTGCCCGACCGGATCGAGCACCGGCTCTACCGGCCGGTGCTCGCGGGCCTGTCCGCCGTCGGACAGTACGCGCGGCGCTTCGCCACCGGGTCGATCCACCTCTATCTCGGCTACGGGTTCTTCGGTCTGGTCTCGCTGCTCCTTGTCCTGGCGGTGGGGTGGTGAGCGTGATCGGGGCGGCCGCGGTGGCCGTGCAGGTGGCGGCCGTGGCGGCCGGCGCGCCGCTGCTCACCGGGGTGATGCGGCAGGTGCGGGCGAGGCTGGAGGGGCGGGCCGGGGCCGGGGCCGGCCAGCCCTGGCGGGATCTGCGCAAGCTGCTGCGCAAGGAGGCGGTGACCTCGCTCGGCACGGGTCCGGCGTTCCGCGCGGCTCCCGTCCTGCTCGTCGCGACGACGGCGGTGGTCGCGGCGCTGGTGCCGCTGGCGTCGACCGCCATGGTGGTGAGCGGGAGTTCGGACCTGATCGTGGTGGTGGCGCTGCTCGCGCTCGGCACGGTGGCGCTCGCCCTCGCCGGGCTCGACAGCGGGACCGCGTTCGGCGGGATGGGCGCCTCCCGCGAGATGACGATCGCCGCGCTCGTCGAGCCGACCATCCTGGTCTCGGTGTTCGCCCTGTCGCTCCCGGCCGGTTCGACCAACCTTCCGGCGATCGTGTCGGGAGCGCTCCGGGACCCGGACCGGCTGGTCTCCCCCGCCGGTCTGCTCGCGACGGCGGCGCTCGCGGTGGCGGTGCTCGCCGAGACGGGCCGCCTCCCGGTCGACAACCCCTCGACCCACCTCGAACTGACCATGGTGCACGAGGCGATGGTCCTGGAGTACGCGGGCCCGGATCTGGCATTGGTCGAACTCGGCGCCCAGATGCGGCTCACCGTCCTGCTCGGCCTGCTCGTCTCGCTGTTCGCCCCCTGGGGCATCGCGACGACGGCCTCGGCGGGCGCGCTCGCCGTCGGCCTCGCGGTGTGCGCGGGCAAGGTGGCGCTGCTGGGGGCGGCGCTCGCGGCGGCGGAGGTGTTCTGGGCGAAGCTGCGACTGTTCCGGGTGCCCGAACTCCTCGCCGGTTCCTTCCTGTTGTCACTGCTCGCGGTGACGGCTTCGTACTTTCTGAGCGGGGCGTGAGCGGTGCTGAGCGACGGGCTGTTCACCAAGCTGCTCGACCTGGCCTGCGGGGCGTTCCTGCTCGCGGCCGTGGTGATGCTGTGGCGGCGCGAACTCGCCGCGGAGGTACGGGTGTTGGCGCTGCAAGGGGTGGCCCTCACGGGGGTCGCGGCGCTCATCGGGCTGCACGAGACGCGCTGGGACCTGGTCGCGGTGGCCGTCGGCATCGGGCTGCTGCGGGCCGGGGCGCTGCCCGTCCTGCTGCGCCGGGCGCTCGCGGGCAGCGGCGACCCCGAGGAGACGCATCCCCAGGTCGACGGGTGGGCCAACGGGGCGGGCTCGCTCCTGACGGCCGCCGCGCTGACGCTGCTCGCGTACGTGGTGGCCAGGCCGCTGGTCGCACTGCACCCCAACCCGGTCACCCGGGCCCTGCCGGTGGGCCTCGCGGTGGTCCTGATCGGCTTCTTCGTCCTTGCCACCCGGCGGCACGCGGCGGCCCAGGTCATCGGGTTCCTGCTGCTCGACAACGGGATCACGGCGATCGCGTTCCTCGCGGCGTCCGGGGTGCCGCTGATCGTCGAACTCGGGGTGTCCTTCGATCTGTTGCTGGCGGTGCTGGTGCTGCACATTCTGACTGCGCGGATGCGGGATGTCTTTGGGTCGGCGGCGCATACCGACGACTTGCAGGAGCTGCACGACTGAGGATTTCCCCACCCCGCCCCTTCCCGAACCGGGGCTCCGCCCCAGACCCCGCTCCTCAAACTCCCCCAAGGCCTGAAGGGCCAGGGAGGGACCCCCATGAGGGGCTGGAGGTTGCCACTCACGAGGTGCCCATGTTCACCACACTGCTTCTCATCGCCCCCGTTGCCACTCCGCTCGGCGTCAGCGCCGGGCATGCTCTGCGTGCCCGGAATGCCGATATGCACGTGCGTATCCCGGCTGCCCGGCGGGCCCCGGTGGCCGTGCGCGTGGGTGTTGGGCCGGGCGGGGCCGAGATCGACCTACCAAAGGCCGCGCCGCAACCCGTGGCCACACCGGCCCCCCGCCCCCGCGGCTGGCTCGGGCTGGTTTCGCCTGCGGCGATGCTCGGGTGCGGGGGTGCGCTCGCGGCTCAAGTCCCTTACCGGGGGCCCGTGTCGGCGTTCGGGGAGGTGTTGCGGGCGGATGCGCTGACCGTGTGGATGCTGCTCGTGGTGGGGGCCGTCGCGGCGGTCGCCGTGGCCGCCGGGCCCTCGTACCTCGCCGGGGAGCGGGCGGCGGGGCGGGCCGCCGACCGGACCGTGCACCGCTACCACCTCCTGGTGCACGCCTTCCTCGCCGCGATGTGCCTGGCCGTGCTCGCCGGGAACCTGGGCGTGCTGTGGGTGGCGGTGGAGGCGACCACCGTCGTGACCGCCTTCCTCGTCGGCCACCGCCGCACCCGCACCTCCGTCGAGGCCGCCTGGAAGTACGTCGTGATCTGCTCGGCGGGGATCGCGCTCGCCTTCCTCGGCACGGTGCTCATCTACTACGCCGCCCGCCGCGCCGGGATCCCGGAGGCGGGCGCGCTCGACTGGCGGGTGCTCGTCGCCCATGCGGGCAGCCTCGACCCCGACGTCACCCGGCTCGGCATCGCCCTGGTCGTCCTCGGCTACGGCGCCAAGTCCGGACTCCTACCCCTGCACGCCTGGCTGCCGGACGCGCACAGCCAGGCGCCGTCGCCGGTGTCGGCGCTGATGTCGGGGGTGCTGCTCGCCGTCTCGTTCTGCGCGGTGCTGCGGTACAAGGTGATCGGGGACCTGGTGCTCGGCCCCGGTTTCGCGCGCGGTCTGCTCGCCGCGATCGCGCTGCTCACTCTCGCCCTCGCGGCCGGGCTGCTGCTCGCCCAGCGCGACTACAAACGCATGCTGGCCTATTCGAGCATGGAGCACATGGGGCTCATCGCGCTCGGCGCCTCGTTCGGCGGGCCGCTCGCCCTGTCGGCGGTGCTGCTGCACATCGCCGGACACGGCCTCGCCAAGACCGTGGCGTTCTGTGCGTCGGGCCAGCTGCTCCAGCTGCGGGGCACCTCGCGGATCGGCCGGATCCGGGGTCTGATCGCGCTCTCGCCCGGTCTGGGCACGGCGCTCGCGGTGGCCGTCGTGGCGCTGCTCGGGCTGCCGCCCTTCGCCCTGTTCGCCTCCGAACTCGGCCTGGTGCGCGCCGGGTTCACCGCCCACATGGGGTGGCCCGTGGCCGTCGCCCTGCTCCTGGCTCTGGTCGCCTACGCGGCGCTGGCCGCCCGGACCGCCAAGATGGTACTCGGCCCGGCCCCGGCGGACCTCGCCGCGCCGGTGCGGATCGGCCCGGCCCGCGGGCTGCCGCTCGGCGCCGGGCTGCTGTGCTGTGCCGCGCTCGGCCTGACCGTACAACCGCTGCTGCCGCTGCTCACCGCGGCCGCCGAGATCGCCGGAAGGGCCACCCGATGAACCGTACGACCCAGGAGATCGGCGTCCACGAACTCCCGTCGCAGGTGGGGAAGTTGCTCGATTCGGGGCAGCGGCTCGCGCTGGTGGCGGCGCATCACGACGAGGGCGCCGTGCGCGTGGTGTACCTGTTCGTCTCCGGGCCGCCCGACACCCGTACCGAGCTGTCCGTACGCCTGGATCCGGACCGCCCCTCGGTGCCCTCGCTCGCCCGGCTCTCCTTCCCCGCCGGGCGGTTCGAGCGCGAGATGCGCGATCTGCACGGTGTCGTACCGCGCGACCACCCGCTCCCGCACCGTCTGGTGCGCCACTTCCACTGGCCGCGCGGCTGGTATCCGATGCGGCCCGACGCCGGGGCGGCGCCCCCGTTCGGGGCACAGGAGGGGCCCTATCCGTTCCTCGCGGTCGAGGGGGACGGGGTGTACGAGATTCCGGTGGGGCCCGTGCACGCGGGCCTCATCGAGCCGGGGCACTTCCGCTTCTCGGTGGTCGGCGAGACCATCATCCGGCTCAAGGCGCGGCTGTGGTTCGTGCACAAGGGCATCGAGAAGCTCTTCGAGGGGCGCACCCCGGACGCCGGCCTGCGGCTCGCCGAACGCGTCAGCGGGGACACGGCGGTCGGGCACGGGCTCGCCTACTGCCTCGCGGTCGAGGAGGCGTACGGCGCCGAGGTGCCCCAGGAGGCGGGTCCGGCCCGCGCCCTGCTGCTTGAGCTGGAGCGGCTGCACAACCACGTCACCGATCTCGGCGCGCTCTGCAACGACGTGGGCCACTCCGTCCTCAACTCCCATGCGCAGCGCGTCCGCGAGCAGTTGCTCCGGCTCGCGCAGACCACGACCGGGCACCGGCTGCTGCGCGGCGGGGTCGTCCCGGGCGGCGCCCGCCTCGCCGCGGTGCCGGACCCGGCGGTGTTCGCCCAAGTCGCCGCGGACGTAAGGGAGATCACCGAGCTCGCGCTCGGCCACGCGACGGTGCGGGACCGGTTCACCGGCACCGCCGCGCTCGGCGCGGACGCGGCGCGCGATCTGGGCTGCCTGGGCTATGTGGCGCGGGCCAGCGGGCTCGACGCGGACGCGCGGTTCGGCCACCCCTTCACCGCCGAGGGCCGCCCTCAGGCGCCCGTCACGCAGTCGTCCGGCGATGTGCTGGCCCGCTTCCTGGTGCGGGCGCGGGAGGCGCAGGCCTCGCTCGAACTGGCGGGGCGGCTGGCGGCGGGGCTGCGGCCGGGCGATCTGACCGTGCCGCTGCCGCGCCGCCCGGCGGGCAGGTCGGGAACGGGGATCGTGGAGGGCTGGCGCGGGGCGATCACCACGCGCGTCGAGGTCACACCGGACGGCACGCTGTCCCGGGTGAAGCCGGTGGACCCGTCGTTCTTCAACTGGCCCGCGCTGCCGGTCGCGCTCGCGGAGACGATCGTCCCGGACTTCCCGCTGGCCAACAAGAGCTTCAACCTGTCGTACGCGGGCAACGACCTGTGACCGCGCGTCCGATTCGTACAAGACCCGGGCGGCCCGCGGCCTACGGTGGGGCCATGACTCCACGACTCGACGCCATCGGCCTGGTAGTGGCCGACATGGCCGCATCGCTCGCCTTCTACCGCCGCCTCGGCCTGGACGTTCCGGCCGACGCGGACACCCGGCCGCATGTGGAGTGCACGCTCCCCGGCGGCACCCGGGTGCTGTGGGACACCGAGGACACCCTGCGCTCCTTCGACCCCGGCTGGACGCGCCCCGAGGGCGGCGGCCGTACGGGATTCGCCTTCCTCTGCGCGTCGCCCGCCGAGGTCGACGCCACGTACGAGGAGCTGGAGGCGGCCGGATACCGGGGCCGCCTCAAGCCGTGGGACGCGTTCTGGGGCCAGCGCTACGCCACCGTGCTCGACCCGGACGGCGTGGAGGTGTCGCTCTTCGCGGCGCTCGCGTAGTCCGTCAGCGTCATCCCGGCGAGCGACCGCATCTCCCGGGCAGAGATGCGCCTGATCGGTGCAGCCGGCGGCGAGCGCGGCCTCCGCGTACGGCATGCCCCGCCATACGAGACCGAGGGCGCGCTGGAGCCGCAGGACCCGGGCGGGCGTCAGACGGCGGGCCCGTCGCCGGGGGCGAAGCGGATCCCGGCGTAGCGGGTGCCGGGGGCCGGGCCGGGAACGTGGGCGCGGGTGTCGGGCCCGGCCACCGGGAGCCGTCCCTCGCACCAGAGCAGATCCATGCAGCCGTCCGGCAGGACGGGCCGTACCCCGCCGGACCCGGTCTCGGTGCGCGTCCAGACCACCGCGCCGGGCTGGCGGGAGGGCCGCTCTCGGTACCTGCCGTCGAGGGTGGTCCGGGGCCGGGCGCACTGATCAGTCGCGGTCGTGCGGGGACTTCTCCTCGGGCTTCTTCGGGGTGTGCAGCCGGGACTTCACGTCGTCCGGGGGCAGGAACTTCGACCAGCGCTCGGGGAACTCCGACGGCATCCCCGGATCGTTCGCGTCGTCGGGGTCCTCGGGGTCGTCGTCGGCGTCGAAGGGCATCGGCCGGGCCGACTGGGCGCGGGCGACGAGCTGGGCGGCCTGCTCGGTGCGCACGCGGTCGCTGGCCGCGCGGGCGGCGGCCGTGGCGACGGACGGCCAGACCCGGTCGATGGCGGCGTTGACGGCCGCCCCGACCAGCACCGCGAACGCGGAGATGCCGATCCACAGGAGCACCGCGATGGGGGCGGCGAGCGAGCCGTAGATGGTGGGGCCCTCGACCGTGTTGGTCAGGTAGATCCGCAGCAGGAACGAGCCCAGCACCCAGATCGCGAGCGCCACCAGGGCGCCGGGCACATCCTCGATCCACGGTGAGCGGACCGGCACCGAGACGTGGAAGAGGGTGGTCAGGAAGGCGATGGACAGCAGGATCATCGTCGGCCAGTACAGGAAGCTGATCACGTCGGTGCCCCAGGGGATCAGCTCCACCACCCGGTTCGGGCCGACCACCGCGAGCGGCAGCACGACCGCGCCGATCAGCAGCGCGACGATGTACAGGAGCAGCGAGAGCATCCGGGTCTTCACGATGCCGCGGTGCCCGTCGAGCCCGTACATCACGGTGATGGTGTCGATGAAGACGTTCACCGCGCGCGAGCCCGACCACAGGGCGATCGCGAAGCCGATCGAGACGATGTCGGGGCGCTTGCCCTTGGTGACGTCCTCCAGGAGCGGCTGGGCGAACTCGTGCACGCCCCGGTCGGAGAGGACCGTGCCGGCCGCGTTGAGGATGTTCTGCTCGATGCTGGCGACGGTGTGGGTGCTGGTCCAGCCGTCCACGTAGCCGAGCAGCGCGATCACACTGAGCAGCAGCGGGGGCAGCGAGAGCAGCGTGAAGAACGCGGCCTCCGCGGCAAGGCCCAGGATCCGGTACTCGACGCACGAGTTGACGGTGTCCTTGAGGAGCAGCCAGCCCAATTTCCGCTTGGAGACGTTGCGGTAGAGGACGCGGGCCCGATGAAGGCGGCCGGATGTCCGCTCGGGTGTTTCATTTGCTGGCTGCACGTCCTTACCGTATCGGCATGGCAGCCACCACCCACACAGTGACCAACCAGGCTCCGCCCCTGGTGGGGTACGACGTCTTCACCGCCGACCGGGCCCTCGCGGAGGCCGTCGAGCGGCACACAGCGCCGGAACTTCTCGGCGGCGTACGCGAGGAACTCGCGGCCCTCGGACGCACCGCCGGATCGGCCCAGGCCCAGGAGTGGGGTGCCCAGGCCAACGAGAATCCGCCGAAACTGCGCACCCACGACAGGTACGGCAACAGGATCGACGAGGTCGACTTCCACCCGAGCTGGCACCGGCTGCTCGGGCACGCCGTCGCGGCCGGGCTCACCGACGCCTGGGGCCGGCCCGCCGGGCATGTGCGGCGCGCGGCCGGGTTCCTGGTGTGGACCCAGGCGGAGGGCGGGCACGGATGTCCGGTTTCGATGACGCACGCGGCCGTGCCCGCGCTGCGCACCGACCCGGCGCTCGCCGCCGAGTGGGAGCCGAGGCTCACCTCGCACGTGTACGAGGAGGGGCTGCGGCCGGCCGCGCACAAGAGCGGGGTGCTCTTCGGGATGGGCATGACGGAGAAGCAGGGCGGCAGCGACGTACGGGCGAACACGACGTCCGCCGCCCCGCTCGCCGCCGACGGCGAGTACGTGCTGACCGGGCACAAGTGGTTCTGTTCGGCGCCGATGAGCGACGGGTTCCTGGTGCTGGCGCAGGCTCCGGGCGGGCTCACGTGCTTCCTGGTGCCGCGGGTCCTGGGCGACGGGACGCGCAACGCGTTCGCGATCCAGCGGCTCAAGGACAAGCTGGGCAACAAGTCGAACGCGTCGAGCGAGGTCGAGTTCGACGGGACGTGGGCGCGCCGGGTCGGCGAGGAGGGGCGCGGGGTGCGCACCATCATCGAGATGGTGGCGGCGACCCGGCTCGACTGTGTGATCGGCTCGGCGGCCATCATGCGCCAGTCCGTGGCGCAGGCGGTCCACCACGCCTCGTACCGCAGTGCCTTCGGCGGGCTGCTCGTCGAGAAGCCGCTGATGCGGAACGTGCTGGCCGATCTGGCCCTGGAGTCGGAGGCCGCGACGACGCTGGCGCTGCGCCTTGCGGCGGCCTACGACGCGGACACCGAGGAGGAGCGGGCGTTCTTGCGGCTCGCGGTGCCGGCCGCCAAGTACTGGGTCACCAAGCGGTGTACGCCGGTGGCGGGCGAGGCGCTCGAATGCCTCGGCGGCAACGGGTACGTCGAGGAGTCCGGGATGCCGCGGCTGCTGCGGGAGGCTCCGCTGAACTCGATCTGGGAGGGCTCGGGCAACGTACAGGCCCTCGATGTGCTGCGGGCGCTCCAGCGCGAGCCGCAGGCGCTCAACGCCTTCCTCCAGGAGGTAGGCAAGGCGCGCGGCGCGGACCACCGCCTGGACGGGGCGATCAAGGACCTGCTGACCGAACTCGCCGATCTGGACGGCATCGAGGCGCGGGCGCGGCGCCTGGTGGAGCGCATGGCGCTGGTGCTCCAGGGCTCGCTGCTCGTGCGCTGGGCGCCGCCCGAGGTCGCGGACGCGTTCTGCGCCTCACGGCTCGGCGGGGACTGGGGAGCGGCCTTCGGCACGCTGCCGCACTCGCTGGATCTGGCGACGGTGGTGGAGCGGGCCCGCGCCGAGGTGTGAGCCAGGGGGTGTCCGGTGGGTCAGGGTCGGACAGGGCGCGGCGGCTGGTGCGGTGCATCGCAAGGCGCCGGAGCGGCCTGATAGCGGAGCTATCGGGGCGTTTCGGCAACGCGGCGAGGCGCCGTGCCAGCCGCCGCGACCCCGGCCATGACCCACCGGACACCCCCTACAGACGTGGAGCGGCTGAAAAACGGTGCTTCGGAAGGTCCGTCGGGGGTGGTGCTGCGCCGACACGGCACCACCCCCGCGCTCTCATGCGTCCGCGGAAGGAGCATGACGACCGGACATCCGGTGCTCCATCACCTTCGTACACACGCACGGCCGTTCGCGAGAGTTGCAAAGGGTTGCAGACTTGTGCGGCATATTGTCGCGCCCGAACCGGCGGGCGGGCACGATGAATTCAGGACACTCGGGCCCGCTCCCTCCGGGGGCGCCGCTGCCGAGTCGGGAGGACCCTGTGCACACCGTCATGCTCGATGCCACCCGGCTGGCCGCGATGGGTGCCGCGGAGAGCACCCGGCTCCTGAAGGGCATGCGCGCGGCCGCGCTGGAGGGAAGGCGGTCAAGGATCCTGCCGCGTACGGAGATCGAGGAGTCCTGGCGGCGGATGCTGAGCCGCGGCCTCGACCCCGACCGGGGCCGGCACGCCGGGCTGCTGCCGCTCGGCGAGGTCGAACGGCGCAGACACCAGTCGCCGTTGACGGAGGTCCTGCCGGTCCTCAGGGACGCCCTGGTGGCGGTGGCGGACGCGGCCCAGCACATCATGGTGGTCTCGGACGCCGAGGGGCGGCTGCTGTGGCGCGAGGGCCACGCCTCGGTCCTGAAGGGGGCCGACGCGCTCGGCTTCGAGGTGGGCGCCGACTGGAGCGAGACGGTGGTCGGCACCAACGGCGTGGGCACCCCTCTGGTCACCGGCCGTCCGATGCAGGTGTTCTCCGCCGAGCACTTCGTCGCCACCCACCACGCCTGGACCTGCGCGGGCGCGCCCGTCGTCGACCCGCGGGACGGGCAGCTGCTCGGCGTGGTCGACATCAGCGGGCCGCTCAGCACCATGCACCCGGCCACGCTGTCCTTCGTGACCTCGGTGGCCCGGCTCGCCGAGGCCGAGCTGCGCAACCGGCATTCGGCCGCGCTCGACCGGCTGCGTTCGGTGGCCGCCCCGGTGCTCAGCCGGATCGGCGGCCGTGCGCTGGCCGTCGACCCCAACGGCTGGGTGGCCGCGGTCACCGGCATGCCGCCGATGGACCGGCTCGCGCCGGCGAAGTCGTTCCGGAGCGGCCGCGTCTGGCTTCCCCCGCTCGGCATGTGCTCGGTGGAGCCGCTGCCCGGCGGGCTGCTCGTCCAGGTCTCGGACGAGGGCGCCGCGGCCGGCGGCACCACGGCCCGGCGGGTCGTCCTGGACCTCAGCCGGTCCCGGCGCTGCTCGGTGACGGTGTCGGGCGAGGCGGGCAGCTGGACGCAGGAGCTCAGCCCCCGCCACGCGGAACTGCTCTTCGTCCTGGCGCTGAACCGGGAGGGCCGCAGCGCCGCGCAGCTGGCCCAGGACATCTTCGAGGACCCGACGCGCACGGTGACCGTACGGGCCGAGATGTCCCGGCTGCGCCGCCACCTCGCGGAGGTGCTCGCCCACCGCCCCTACCGCTTCACCGAGGACGTCCGGGTGGAGGTGGTACGGCCGGACCGCCCGGCGGACCTGCTCCCCCGCTCCTCGTCCCCGGCGGTCCGACAGGCCCGGGGCCGCCACCCCTGACCTGCGTTGGTCGCCGCCGAGGCGCCGTGATTCCCTGGCGCCCATGAGTACCACCGTGACCACCTGGTCCCTTGAGCAGACCTCGCCCGACGATCTCCGCCCGGCCGCCGAGCCGTCCGGCGACATCACGATCGTGCGCTCCGAGGTCCCCTCGCCGGAGTTCAGCCGCTTCCTCTATACGGCGGTCGGCGGCGACATCAAGTGGATCGACCGGCTTGGCATGACGTACGCCGAGTGGGAGCGGGCGCTGGCGAAGCCCGGCACGGAGACCTGGGTCGCCTACGACCGGGGTACGCCCGCCGGCTATGTCGAGCTGGAGGCGCAGCCCGGGGGCTCGGTCGAGATCGTCTACTTCGGCCTGATTCCCGCCTTCCGCGGCCGGCGGATCGGCGGCCACCTCCTGTCGTACGGGATCCGGCGGGCCTGGGACCTGGCCGAACGCTGGCCCGGACTGCCCGCCACCGAGCGGGTGTGGCTGCACACCTGCTCGCTGGACGGGGAGCACGCCATGGACAACTATCTGCGCCGCGGCTTCAAGCTCTTCGAGACCGAGGAGGAGCAGGCCGAGGAGGTCCCGGCACCGGGCCCGTGGCCGGGGGCGTTCTGAGCCTGCGAGCAGTGACCCGGGACACACTGTCCCACCATGCGGGACATGTATGTCCACATTTTGGATAGTGGTGGACTGGGCCGAAAGTCCCGTGACACGCTTCCGTCATGTCTGGAACTGGAATTGCCTTGGTGAGTCGGCGGCACGTCGACCTCGGCCGCATGTCCAGCGCCATCTGTCCGGCACGCTGACGCTCCCAGCGACGCCGCGATCCCTTTCCCTTTTCCCTGACTGCGCACCGCCGCGCCCTGAGCGCGAGTGTGCAGGTCAGAGCCGCCCTCCTGCAGTCCCGAAGGACGTACGCCATGGCCGCCACCCCAGAGAACCCTGCCGCCGCCACGCCCCGCCGCAAGCCGGGGCGCCACCGCGGTGAAGGCCAGTGGGCCGTTGGCCATTTCACGCCCCTCAACGGGAACGAGCAGTTCAAGAAGGACGACGACGGTCTCAATGTGCGGACACGCATTGAGACGATCTACTCCCAGCGCGGATTCGACTCGATCGACCCCAACGACCTGCGCGGCCGGATGCGCTGGTGGGGTCTGTACACCCAGCGCAGGCAGGGCATCGACGGCGGCAAGACCGCGATCCTGGAGCCGGAGGAGCTGGACGACGAGTACTTCATGCTCCGGGTCCGCATCGACGGCGGGCGCCTGACCACCGAGCAGCTCAGGGTGGTCGGCGAGATCTCGCAGGAGTTCGCGCGCGGCACCGCCGACATCACCGACCGGCAGAACATCCAGTACCACTGGATCCGCATCGAGGACGTCCCGGAGATCTGGAACCGCCTCGAAGCGGTCGGCCTGTCCACGACCGAGGCCTGCGGCGACACGCCCCGCGTCATCCTCGGCTCGCCCGTCGCGGGCATCGCCGAGGACGAGATCATCGACGGCACCCCGGCCATCGACGAGATCCAGCGGCGGTTCATCGGCAACCCCGACTTCTCCAACCTGCCCCGCAAGTTCAAGTCCGCCGTCTCCGGCTCGCCGCAGCTCGACGTCGCGCACGAGATCAACGACATCGCCTTCGTCGGCGTCAACCACCCCGAGCACGGCCCCGGCTTCGACCTGTGGGTCGGCGGCGGCCTCTCCACCAACCCCAAGCTGGGCGTGCGCCTCGGCGCCTGGGTACCGCTCGATGAGGTGCCGGACGTGTACGGCGGCGTCATCGGCATCTTCCGCGACTACGGCTACCGGCGGCTGCGCACCCGCGCCCGGCTGAAGTTCCTGGTCGCGGACTGGGGCCCGGAGAAGTTCCGCCAGGTACTCCAGGACGAGTACCTCAAGCGCGAGCTCGTCGACGGGCCCGCGCCCGAGCAGCCCAAGGGCGTCTGGCGCGACCACCTCGGTGTGCACCGGCAGAACGACGGCCGCTTCTACGTCGGCTTCGCGCCCCGGGTGGGCCGCGTGGACGGCACGACGCTGAGCAAGATCGCCGAGCTCGCCGAGACGCACGGCTCGGGCCGGCTGCGCACCACCGCCGAGCAGAAGATGATCGTGCTCGACGTCGAGGAGGCGCAGGTCGCATCGCTCGTCTCCGGTCTTGAGGCGCTCGACCTCAAGGTCAACGCCTCGCCGTTCAGGCGCGGCACGATGGCCTGCACCGGCATCGAGTTCTGCAAGCTGGCCATCGTCGAGACCAAGGCGCGCGGCGCCGCGCTCATCGACGAACTGGAGCGCCGCATCCCGGAGTTCGACGAGCCGATCACCATCAACATCAACGGCTGCCCCAACGCCTGCGCCCGCATCCAGGTCGCGGACATCGGACTCAAGGGCCAGCTGGTGCTCGACGCGGACGGCAACCAGGTCGAGGGCTTCCAGGTGCACCTGGGCGGTGCGCTCGGCCTGGAGGCCGGGTTCGGCCGCAAGGTCCGCGGCCTGAAGGTCACCTCGGCCGAGCTGCCCGACTACATCGAGCGGGTGCTCGGGCGCTTCCAGGCGGAGCGCGCCGCGGGCGAGCGGTTCGCCACCTGGGCGTCCCGCGCCTCCGAGGAGGCGCTGTCATGAGCGAGCGCGCGGCCCCCTTCTACTGCCCGTACTGCGGGGACGAGGACCTGCGTCCGAATGAGACCGGACACGGCGCCTGGGAATGCGCGGCGTGCAACCGGGCCTTCCAGTTGAAGTTCCTCGGGCTGCTCGCCCGGGGAGTTCAGGGCAACAGCGGTGGAGGGGAAGAGATATGACGGTCACTCAGACCTCCGGGGACCTCAAGGCGCTCGCCGAGCAGGCGGGCCGCGACCTGGAAGAGGCATCGCCCCTGGAGATCCTCCAGTGGGCCGCCGACACCTTCGGCAAGCGGTTCTGCGTCACCTCCTCCATGGAGGACGCGGTCGTCGCGCACCTCGCCTCGCGCGCGATGCCCGGCGTGGACGTGGTGTTCCTCGACACCGGCTACCACTTCCCCGAGACCATCGGCACCCGGGATGCGGTCGCCGAGGTGATGGACGTCAACGTCATCACCCTGACGCCGCGTCGGACCGTGGCCGAGCAGGACGCCGAGTACGGCCCGAAGCTGCACGACCGCGACCCCGACCTGTGCTGCGCGCTGCGCAAGGTCAAGCCCCTTGAGCAGGGCCTGAGTCCGTACGCCGCCTGGGCGACCGGGCTGCGCCGCGACGAGTCCCCGACGCGGGCGAACACGCCGGTGGTCGGCTGGGACGAGAAGCGGCAGAAGGTCAAGGTGTCGCCGATCGCCCGCTGGACGCAGGACGACGTCGACGCCTACATCGCCGAGCACGGCGTCATCACCAACCTGCTCCTCATGGACGGCTACCCCTCGATCGGCTGCGCCCCCTGCACCCGCCGGGTCGCCGAGGGCGAGGACGCGCGGGCCGGACGCTGGGCCGGACGCAACAAGACCGAGTGCGGACTGCACGGATGACGGACCGTCAGAACAACCAGGAGACTTCGATGAGCGTGACGGAGGCGGGAGCCACCATCTGGCTGACCGGTCTGCCGAGCGCCGGCAAGACCACCATCGCGTACGAACTCGCGGGCCGGCTGCGCGCGGACGGGCACCGGGTGGAGGTGCTCGACGGCGACGAGATCCGCGAGTTCCTCTCGGCGGGCCTCGGCTTCAGCCGCGAGGACCGGCACACCAACGTCCAGCGGATCGGCTTCGTCGCCGAACTGCTGGCCGCCAACGGCGTGAAGGCCCTGGTCCCGGTGATCGCCCCGTACGCCGACAGCCGCGAGGCCGTGCGGGGGCGCCACCGGGCCGAGGGCACCGCCTATCTGGAGGTGCATGTCGCGACGCCGGTGGAGGTCTGCTCGGTACGCGATGTGAAGGGTCTGTACGCCAAGCAGGCGGCGGGCGAGATCAGCGGTCTGACCGGGGTCGACGACCCGTACGAGGCGCCCGAGGCGCCGGATCTGCGGATCGAGTCGCACCAGCAGACCGTTCAGGAGTCCGCGGCCGCGCTGCGTGCGCTGCTCACCGAGAAGGGCCTGGCATGACGACGGCGACCGTGAACGAGGGCACCGACACCCCTTATGCGCTCAGCCACCTGGACGCTCTGGAGTCCGAGGCGGTGCACATCTTCCGTGAGGTGGCGGGGGAGTTCGAGCGGCCGGTGATCCTGTTCTCCGGCGGCAAGGACTCCATCGTC
Organism: Streptomyces sp. NPDC094147; assembly: GCF_044764265.1. NCBI lineage: Bacteria > Bacillati > Actinomycetota > Actinomycetes > Kitasatosporales > Streptomycetaceae > Streptomyces > Streptomyces sp. NPDC094147. Next base: position 69,648 of record NZ_JBIWHT010000024.1, read on the forward strand.
ATGCTGCATCTGGCGCTGAAGGCCTTCGCCCCGGCCGCCGTCCCCTTCTCGCTGCTGCACGTCGACACCGGGCACAACTTCCCCGAGGTCCTCGCCTACCGCGACCGCGTGGTGGCCGAGCACGGGCTGCGGCTGCACGTCGCCTCGGTGCAGGAGTACATCGACGCCGGGAAGCTGCGCGAGCGGCCCGACGGGGTGCGCAACCCGCTCCAGACGGTGCCGCTGACCGAGGCGATCCAGCAGCACCGCTTCGACGCGGTGTTCGGCGGCGGGCGGCGCGACGAGGAGAAGGCCCGCGCCAAGGAGCGGGTGTTCTCGCTGCGGGACGAGTTCTCGCAGTGGGACCCGCGCCGCCAGCGCCCCGAGCTGTGGCAGCTCTACAACGGCCGGCACGCCCCCGGCGAGCACGTCCGCGTGTTCCCGCTGTCCAACTGGACCGAGCTGGACGTGTGGCAGTACATCGCCCGCGAGGACATCGACCTGCCGCAGATCTACTTCGCCCACGAGCGCGAGGTGTTCAAGCGGTCCGGCATGTGGCTGACCGCGGGCGAGTGGGGCGGCCCGAAGGCCGAGGAGAGCGTCGAGACCCGCCTGGTGCGCTACCGCACCGTCGGCGACATGTCCTGCACCGGCGCCGTCGACTCCGAGGCGACGACGCTGGACGCCGTCATCACCGAGATCGCCGCGTCCCGGCTGACCGAGCGGGGCGCCACCCGCGCCGACGACAAGATGTCCGAGGCCGCGATGGAAGACCGCAAGCGCGAGGGGTACTTCTAACATGAGCACAACCGCTGAGAACGCTGCGCAGTTGGCCGATCTGTCGGCGACCACGCTCCTTCGCTTCGCGACCGCCGGGTCCGTCGACGACGGCAAGTCCACCCTGGTGGGCCGGCTCCTGCACGACTCCAAGTCGGTCCTCACCGACCAGTTGGAGGCCGTCGAGGCCGCCTCGCTCAAGCGCGGCCAGGAGGCGCCCGACCTGGCGCTGCTGACCGACGGCCTGCGGGCCGAGCGCGAGCAGGGCATCACCATCGACGTGGCCTACCGCTACTTCGCGACCCCGCGGCGCCGGTTCATCCTGGCCGACACCCCCGGGCATGTGCAGTACACCCGCAACATGGTGACCGGCGCCTCCACCGCCGACCTCGCCGTGGTCCTGGTCGACGCCCGCAACGGCGTCATCGAGCAGACCCGCCGGCACGCCGCGGTCGCCGCCCTGCTGCGCGTCCCGCACGTGGTGCTCGCCGTGAACAAGATGGACCTGGTGGCGTACGAGGAGAAGGTCTTCGCGGCGATCGCCGAGGAATTCACCGCGTACGCCAGCGAGTTGGGCGTCCCGGAGATCACGGCGATCCCGATCTCCGCGCTGGCCGGCGACAACGTCGTGGAGCCCAGCGCCAACATGGACTGGTACGGCGGCCCCACCGTCCTGGAGCACCTGGAGACGGTCCCGGTCAGCCACGACCTCACCGGCTGCCACGCCCGGCTGCCCGTGCAGTACGTGATCCGGCCGCAGACCGCCGAGTATCCCGACTACCGCGGCTACGCCGGCCAGATCGCGGCCGGTACGTTCCGCGTCGGCGAGCCCGTGACCGTGCTCCCCTCGGGGCGTACCAGCAAGGTCTCGGGGATCGACCTGCTCGGCGAGTCCGTGGACATCGCCTGGACGCCGCAGTCCGTCACCCTCCTCCTGGAGGACGACATCGACATCTCGCGCGGCGACCTGATCGTGCCGAGCGGGGACGCGCCCGCCACCACCCAGGACGTCGAGGCGACCGTCTGCCACGTGGCCGACCAGCCGCTGACGGTGGGTCAGCGGGTGCTGCTCAAGCACACCACCCGCACGGTCAAGGCGATCGTCAAGGAGATCCCGTCCCGGCTGACCCTGGACGACCTCTCCCAGCACCCGGACCCGGGCCAGCTGGTCGCCAACGACATCGGCCGGGTGAAGGTGCGCACCGCCGAGCCGCTCGCGCTCGACTCGTACGCCGACTCCCGCCGCACCGGGTCCTTCCTGCTGATCGACCCGGCCGACGGCACCACCCTCGCGGCGGGCATGGCGGGCGAGTCCTTCGCCACCCACAAGGTCCTCAACACCGTCGCGGACGAAGAGGGCTGGGACTTCTGATGAACCAGGACGTCTACTCGACCTTCGCGAAAGAGGGCGGCCGTGTCGGCAGCGGCGCCCTCGGCAGCGGCCAGGGCGGAGTCGCCCGATGTGCGCGATGACGTACGCGCACCGCTCGCGCGCCAGAAAGCCCCACCAGCACCCCCCGCACCGTCGAAGACCCGCCGACTTCCCGGCCGCGTCCCGGAGTTGAGACTCCACCGGACGTAAGCACCGGGCCTCCGAGAGGAATCCCTCCCGTGCCTGCCAGCTCCAGTTTGCGGCGCAGCCTCGTCGCCGCCGCCACCCTCCCCCTTCTGTTCGGGGCGCTCGCCGCCTGCGGCTACGGCTCCCAGGCGAACAAGGACGACGCCGGGAAGGCCGCGCCCGCCGCGGACGGCGCGAAGAAGCTCTCCGCCGACACCGTGAAGATCGGCTACTTCCCCAATCTGACCCACGCCACCGCGCTGGTCGGGGTGCAGGAGGGCCTGTTCCAGAAGGAGCTGGGCGGGACCGCCGTCAAGACGGCCACCTTCAACGCGGGGCCCTCCGAGATCGAGGCCCTCAACGCGGGCTCGATCGACATCGGCTGGATCGGGCCCTCGCCGGCGATCAACGGCTACACCAAGTCCAAGGGCCAGAGCCTGCGCATCATCGGCGGCTCGGCGTCCGGCGGGGTGAAGCTGGTGGTCAACCCGGACAAGATCAAGTCCGTGGACGAGCTCAAGGGCAAGAACATCGCGACCCCGCAGCTCGGCAACACCCAGGACGTGGCGTTCCTCAACTGGCTCTCCGACAAGGGCTGGAAGGTCGACGCGCAGAGCGGCAAGGGCGACGTCAACGTGGTCCGCACCGACAACAAGATCACCCCGGACGCCTTCAAGTCCGGGTCCGTCGACGGCGCCTGGGTGCCCGAGCCGACCGCGTCCAAGCTGGTCTCCGAGGGCGGCAAGGTGCTCCTGGACGAGTCCGACCTGTGGCCGGACCACCAGTTCGTGATCACCAACATCATCGTGTCGCAGAAGTTCCTCAAGGCGCACCCCGATGTCGTGGAGGCGGTCCTGCGCGGCTCGGTGAAGACCAACGAGTGGATCGCGACCCACCCCGACCAGGCGAAGGCCTCGGCGAACGCCGCGCTCAAGACGCTCTCCGGCAAGGAGCTGCCGGCGAACATCATCGACCCGGCCTGGAAGTCCATCCAGACCCTGGACGACCCGCTGGCCGCCTCCCTCCAGGCGCAGGCCGACCACGCGGTCAAGGCCGGACTCCTGAAGAAGCCCGACCTGTCGGGCATCTACGACCTGGACCCGCTGAACAAGGTCCTCAAGTCCCTCGGCCGACCCGAGGTCGGCGACGCCGGTCTCGGCGTCAACTAGGGGGGTGTCCGGTGGATCATGGCCGGGGTCGCGGCGCCTGGCACGGCACCTCGCCGCGTTGCCGAAACGCCCCGATAGCTCCTCCCCCAAGGCCTCAAGGGCCAGGGGGGACCCCCATTCGAAACGCTCCGGCGCCTTGCGATGCACCGCACCAGCCACCGCGCCCTGTCCGACCCTGACCCACCGGACACCCCCTAGCCCCCGTCCCAAGCCGGTTCAGCAGGATTCCCAGGAGGTGACGACCATGGCCACTGCCCTCGCCAAGGCCACGGACCGCACGGCGGCCGAGCACGAGTACGCCGCCCGGATCGGGCATGTCTCGAAGTCCTTCGGCGGTCGCGGCGGACCGCAGCTCGTCCTGGACGACATCACCCTCGATGTCGCGCCGGGCGAGTTCGTCACCCTCCTGGGCGCCTCCGGCTGCGGGAAGTCGACGCTCCTGAACCTGGTGGCGGGCCTGGACGCGCCGACCGCGGGCACCATCGAGACGCCCGGCGGGCGGCCCGCCCTGATGTTCCAGGAGCACGCCCTGTTCCCGTGGCTGACCGCGGGCAAGAACATCGAACTCGCGCTGCGGCTGCGCGGCGTCCCCAAGAACGAGCGGCGCACCCGGGCCGAGGAGCTCCTCGAACTGGTCCGCCTGCACGGCGCGTACGGCAAGCGGGTGCACGAACTGTCCGGCGGCATGCGCCAGCGGGTCGCCATGGCGCGGGCCATCGCCCAGGACTCCCAGCTCCTGCTGATGGACGAGCCGTTCGCGGCCCTCGACGCGATCACCCGCGACGTGCTGCACGACGAGCTGACCCGCATCTGGCGCGAGACGAACCTGTCGGTGCTGTTCGTGACGCACAACGTGCGCGAGGCGGTCCGGCTCGCGCAGCGCGTGGTGCTGCTCTCCTCGCGGCCGGGCCGGGTGGCCCACGAGTGGACCGTGGACATCGACCACCCGCGCCGCATCGAGGACGCCGAAGTGGCGGAGCTCTCCGTCGAGATCACTGAACAACTGCGTGGGGAGATCCGCCGACATGGCCAGCACTGAGACGACTCCGGTCAAGGAACCCCACGATCTGGGCAGCCTCGAAGCGGGCCTGGACGCGCTCGAAACCGTCCAGGCCCACCGCACCCCGGTGCGCGAGGTGCTCGTCAAGAAGGTCCTGCCGCCGCTGACCGCGGTCGCGCTCGTCCTGGTGGTCTGGCAGGTCCTGGTCTCGGCGAAGGTCACCGACACCTACAAGCTGCCCGCCCCGTCCGCGGTGTGGTCGAGCCTGACCGACATGTGGCTCCAGGGCACCCTGTTCGGCATCGTGTGGACCAGCGTGTCGCGCGGTCTGCTCGGCTTCCTGCTGGCCCTGGCCATCGGCACGCCGCTCGGTCTGCTCGTCGCCCGGGTCAGGTTCGTGCGGGCCGCGATCGGCCCGATCCTGTCCGGCCTCCAGTCGCTGCCGTCGGTGGCCTGGGTCCCCCCGGCCGTGCTGTGGCTCGGCCTGAATGACTCGATGATGTACGCGGTGATCCTGCTCGGCGCGGTCCCCTCGATCGCCAACGGCCTGGTCTCCGGCGTCGACCAGGTGCCGCCGCTGTATCTGCGGGCGGGCCGCACGCTGGGCGCGACCGGGGTGCGGGGCGCCTGGCACATCCTGATGCCGGCCGCGCTGCCCGGCTATCTGGCGGGCCTGAAGCAGGGCTGGGCGTTCTCCTGGCGTTCGCTGATGGCCGCCGAGATCATCGCCTCCTCGCCCGATCTCGGCCTCGGGCTCGGCCAGTTGCTGGAGAACGGCCGCAACAACACCGACATGCCCGGCATCTTCCTCGCGATCATCCTGATCCTGGTCGTGGGCATCGCCATCGACCTGCTGATCTTCAGCCCGCTGGAGCGCCGCGTGCTGCGCGGCCGCGGGCTGCTCGTGAGGGGCTGAGCCGCCGTGCACCGCCCCGTCCTGCTCGTCATAGCCCACGGCAGCCGCGACCCGCGGCACGCGGCGACCGTCCACGCCCTGGTGCGCCGGGTGCGGTCGCTGCGGCCCGGGGTGCGCGTGGAGACGGGCTTCCTGGACTTCAACGCGCCGTCCGTCCCGCAGGTCCTGGACCGCCTCGCCCTGGAAGGCGTACGGGACGTGGTGGCGCTCCCCCTCCTCCTGACCCGCGCCTTCCACGCGAAGGCCGACATCCCGGCCGTGCTGAGGCAGGCCCCGGCGCGGCTGAACATCACGCTCGCCGATGTCCTCGGACCTTCGCCACTGCTCCTCGACACCTTGGAGCGGCGGCTGTACGAGGCGGGCCTCGGGCCCGCCGACAAGCGCTCGACCGGGGTCGTCCTGGCCTCGGCGGGCTCCACAGACCCGGAGGCGATCGCAGTGATCGCTGAAATCGCGCGGGAGCTGCGGCACACCGGTTGGTGCGCCGTGCGGCCTGCGTTCGCCTCCGCGGCCCTGCCCCGTACCGAAGACGCGGTACGTGAGCTTCGGGCCCTGGGTGTACGGCGGGTCGCCGTCGCCCCGTACGTCATCGCCCCCGGCTTCCTGCCGGACCGGATCGCCCGGGGCGCGACGGAGGCCGACGTCCTGGCCGAAGTCCTGGGCGCGGCACCGGAGTTGGCCCGCCTGCTCCTGCTCCGGTACGACGAGGCGAGGGCCCCGCGCGCCCTCCCGGCGCTCAGCGCCTAGGGGGTGTCCGGTGGATCGTGGCCGGGGTCGCGGTCGTGGTGGCCCACACCGTGATCGCAGGCCCCACCCCCGCTGCCGTGACGGCCGCGACCGTGAACGTGTAGGACTTCCCCGGCACCAGACCGCCCACCACCCGGAACATTCCCTTCCCGGTCGGCTGGGTGACCAGGGCGTCCCGGCCGGTGGCCTCGACGACCCGGCCGTCCGAGACGGTGATCCGGTAGCCGATGACCTCGGCATCGCCCATGGCCGCGGGCGGCGTCCACGCGACCGTGACCGCCCGCGCCCCGGCCCGCGCCTTGCCCCCGGTCGGCGCGCCGGGCAGCACGACGGCCGCGGTGGGCACGAGAGCCGCCGAGGCGAGCGACGGGGCGCTCTCGCCGTACGCGTTGCGTGCGGTGACGGTCACCCTGAACGGCCCCTCGGTGGCCCGGAGTTGACCGATGCGTAGATACGCCAGCCGCGTGAAGTCGGCCGCCGTGATGCTCGCCGTCCCGGCCTCGGTGCCGTCGGGGCGCAGGGCGTGCGCGGTGTATCCGGTCAGCGGTGAACCGTCGTCCACGTAGCTCGGGTTGAAGGTCACGTACAGCCCGTCCGCGCCCGCCGTGCTGGTGCCCACCCGCGCCGGGGCCTCGGGGACCGAGACGGCCGCGGTCCTGCGGTCGAGGATGCCCCGGTAGGCGGGCTCGATGCCGGCGTTGGCCAGGATGTCGGCGGGCACGTCGGCGGGGGCCGCCATGATGTGGTTGCCCGTGGTCACCAGGCCCTTGTTGTCACCGTCGGCGGTGCCCTCCTCCCACCAGTTGTCCTTGACGAGCGTGGGGTCGCTGTTGCCGAGCCGGTCGCGGTAGTCGGTGTGGCGGCTGGCGACGTTGGCGTACGCGGCGCGGCCGCCGTGCCGCGTGCGTCGAGCAGCTTCTCGGCGGAGGCCGCCTCGATGTCGGCGCGCTGGGGGTCCTCGCCGTGGCGCGGCAGGTAGTACACGGTGTGCGCGGAGCGGTCGAAGTACCACTCGCCGGGCTGGTCGAGGAGCTCGAAGGCGTTCTCGACGTAGGACGCCTTGCCGTTGTCGGTGAGTTTGCCGGGGCCGACCATGCTCACCGTGCGGCCGGGCCGGTCGGGGAACTCGACGCGCTTGTTGGAATTGTCCCAGCACGGCTGGGCCATCGTGATCGCGGTGCCCTGGGCGGCGGCGATCCGGCAGCGGGGTTCGGTCCACTGGCCCAGGCCGTTGCGCTCGATGTTCCAGAACGCCTCGCCGCCGGTGTAGACGAACTCGGCGTCGGAGGGGTGGCGCCAGTGCGCGATGGTGTCGGAGCTCGCGGTGTAGCCGGTGGGCGTGACCGTGAGGCCGACCGGAACCTCGCCCCTGGCACGCTGCCCCCGCACGCCGTCCACGTACAACTGCCGTGTGTCGCTGAGGCCTTGAGGTGCGGGGGCCGACCAGAGCCCTGGGCGTCCGGGCACCGGCCGCCAGCCCTCGACCTTGCGGCCGCCGCTGATGACCGTGGCCCCGGAGCCCGCGCCCTGCCAGATGATCCGGTGGCCGCGCTGACCGGAGTCGCGGGCGTCGAGGGTGAGCGGCCCCTCCATCCGGTAGGTGCCGGCCGCGAGGTGGACCGTGAGGTCGCCGTCCGCGTGCGCGGCCCTGGTGCGCGCCAGGTCGCGGGCGCGCGGCAGGCTGCTCACGGGCTGCCCGGCCGTACCGTCGGCGGAGTCCTGGCCGCCCGGGGACACATACACATCGGCGGAGGCCCCGTGCGGCGAGTGCGCCGTGGCCGCCGGTACGAGACCGGGCGTCCCCAGGGCCAGGGCGGCGGCGAGCGCGGCGGTCAGGGCGGCTCTTCGGGGCGCCGTCCGTGGCGCGCTCCGGGATGCGGGCATGTTCCCTCCCATGGGGCTCACGGGATCGGCCTCATGAGCCACTGGAAAGGTAGGAGCATTGACGTACCACGGTCAACACATCCGGATGGATCCGCCCGTTCGACCTACCAACTCCCCTCAGTCATCGGATCACTTGAGGGCGGTACGGGACTGTGCCGGGGCCGTCACGCGGTCCAGTGCGGGTCACGGCCCGAGACGGCCAGGGCCCGCTCCACCGTGGTGGCGGTGGCCGGCGGCTCCACGGGGTCGGCGAAGCCCTGGTACTGGCGGTAGAGCTCCGCGTTCCCCTCGACCACCCGCAGCACGAAGGCGGCGGACTCCTCGGAGATCCGCAGCTCCTGCCCGGTGGCGCGCGCCACGTCCCAGCCGTGCATCACCAGTTCCTCGACGAGCATCGAGGCGATCTCCACGGCGGGCAGCGCGGAGCCGCCCAGATCGATCTCGCCCTCCCACACGGCCGGGTCGGCCCAGGCGGCCACGGCCCGGTCGAGCCGGTCGGCGTAGCGCCGCGCCCAGTCGGGGTCGGCGGTGAAGTCGCGCGCGGTGAGCTCGTCCGGGAGCGGCTTGCGCAGGGCGCGGTGCTCCAGGCCGTGCGAGGTGTAGAGCACCCAGTGGTTGACCAGGCCACGCACGTCCCACTCCGCACAGGGAGTGGGTCCGGTGAGCTGTCCGGGGGTGATGCCGCGCGCGATGCGGGCGGCCTCTGCTGCGCATTCGGTCATGGCGCGGAGTTCGTTCTTCATGGGACCAGCGTCCCGCCGCAGCCCTCCCCCGGTATTGAAAAAACGCGACAGCATCCCTTTCCGCGGGCCCTCAGTCGAAGCGGAGGGAGCCCGTCCGGGTCCGCTTGAGTTCGAAGAAGTCGGGGTACGCGGCGATGGTGCGCACGCTGTCGAAGAGCCGGGCCGCCTCCTCGCCGCGCGGGATGGAGCCGAGCACGGGGCCGAAGTAGACGGCGCCGTCGATGTGCATGGTCGGGGTGCCGACGTATCCGCCCTGGGCCGGGTCCATGCCCGCGTCATGGCTGCGGCGCACGGCTTGGTCGTACGCGCTGTCGTGCGCGGCTTCGGCGAGCGAGGCGGGCAGCCGGAGCTCCGTGAGGGACTGCGCGATCACCTCGTCGAAGTCCTCGTTCTTGTCCTCGTGGATGCGCCTGCCCAGTGAGGTGTACAGGTCGCGCAGCACGATGTCGCCGTGCGCCTCGGCCGCCGCGACGGCCACCCGGACGGGACCGATCGACCTGTCGACCAATTCCCGGTACCAGTCGGGCAGTTCATTGCCGATGTTGTGGAGGTAGAGACTCATCGGCCGGAACCGGAGGTCGATGTCGCGGTGCTGCTCGACCTCCAGCATCCAGCGGGAGGTGATCCAGGCGAAGGGGCAGGCGGGGTCGAAGTAGAAGTCGACGGTGGTGCGCTGCGCGGGGACGGTCGTCGTGTGCGTCATACGTAGACCGTAGCCCGGCAATGGCCCTCCCCCATGGGCCACTCGGCGCCATGGACTCTGGGCCACTTCAGAGCCGGCCCGTGCTCACCCCGCGAGGACACCGGCCGGGTACTGGAGGGCGTTCCGCGGTTGGATACGGTCCTGCCATGATCTCTGAGACTTTCGCGCTCGGCGGGGAACGGCCCGTGCGGCGGCTGGGCTTCGGCACCGCGCAGCTCACCGGCCCCGGCTACTGGGGTCCGCGCGGCGAACGGGCGGACGCGGTGGCCGTGCTGCGGCGGGCGGTCGAGCGGGGTGTCACGCTGATCGACACCGCCGACAACTACGGTCCGGAGCTGGCCGAGGAACTCGTCGCCGAGGCCCTCCATCCCTACCCCGCCGGCCTCGTCGTCGCGACCAAGGGCGGTGTCGTACGGACCGGCGACAACGCCTGGCACATCGCGGGGCGGCCCGAGCAGTTGCGGGCGATGTGCGAGGCGAGCCTGCGCCGGCTCCGGGTGGAGACCATCGACCTGTACCAGCTGCACCGGCTCGACCCGGAGGTGCCGATGGCCGAACAGCTCGGCGCCCTCGACGAGTTGAGGCGGGCGGGCAAGATCCGGCACATCGGTCTGGACACCGTCTCCGCGGACCAGCTGGAGCGGGCACTCTCGCTGACCGGCATCGCCTCGGTGCAGAACCGCTTCAACCTCCTGGACCGGGGATCGGAGGCGGTGCTGAAGCTGTGCGAGGCGCGCGGCCTGGCGTTTCTGCCCTGGTTCCCGCTCGCCAACGGCGCCCTCACGGGCGATGCGGCCGCCGCTCTCGACGGGGTCGCCGGGCGGCACGGTGCGAGCAGGGGGCAGATCGCCCTGGCCTGGCTGCTGCACCGGTCCCCCGCCCTGTGCCCGACGCCCGGAACCGCGTCGCCCGCGCATCTGGACGAGAACCTCGACGCGGCCCGGATCCACCTGTCGGCAGGCGAGCTGAGCGAGCTGGAGGCCCTTCAGCCGTCCTGAGCGGGCTCGCCGGCCGGTTCCGCAGTGAACGGTGTCCCCTGGTGGAAGTAGAGCAGCCAGCCCTCCTCCGTGTGCCGCCACAGGGAACTGCGGTGCGCAAGGCGTCCGTTGTTGTCGGTGTCGAAGGTGAGGTGGACGAGGTCGGGGGCGAGCTGCACCGCCGCCATCCGGCAGGCGGTGATCGGCCGTACGGAGCGGGCGTCCTCGGCGGTCAGCGCCGCGATGACGCCCGCCCGGTCCCAGCGTCGCCCGGACCGGCCGAACTCGACGTAGTCGGGATGCAGGAACGAGCCCAACAGCTCGGCGGACGAGCGGACTTCGGGGTCGAGGAGGCGCAACTCGCCCTCGATGGCCGCCTCGACGGCGGACCGGTCGCTCTCAGGCACCGGCCGCCTCCGTCAGCCGCACCAGCGCCTTGACCGTGTTCCAGTTGCGGCTGGTCGCGTCGATCCCCTTGTTCAGGGCGGGCCGGGACAGGGCGGCGCCGAGCTGCGACTTGCCGAGGCCCTCGGGCGCGTACAGATACAGCACCTGGTCGCCGAGCCGGAACTCCTCGGGGAGGTAGTCGGCCGGGTCGATCGAGGCGAAGCGCTCGGCGGTGACTGGTGGGCCCGAGAAGAAGGTGGCGTGCAGCTGTTTGCCCTCCAGCTCGTCGGCCGGGAAGGGACAGGCGTCGATGACCGCCCGCAGATAGGGGCCGCTGCGCACCATGCAGGCGACCTGGAAGCCGAAGTGCTCCTCGATGGCGGCCTCCAGCTCCGCCGCGAGCGCGTCCGGGTCGTCGGACGTGCTGCTGAAGACGGCGTTGCCACTGTTGAGATACGTCTTCACATCGCCGTGGCCCAGCTCGCCCAGGATTTCTCGCAGCTCGGGCATGGGAACTTTCTTGTTGCCGCCCACATTGATGCCGCGCAGCAGAGCTGCGTACGTCGTCGTCATGCGCACACCCTAAGACGGCCCCCGCGCCCCGTGGGGGACAGGCACGGGGGCCGTCGTTCAGCGCTGCCGGCGGATGTCTACTCGACTATCTTCAGCAGCTTGTTCGGGGTTCCCGGGCTCGCGTTGGAGATCTTGTCGGGCGTGGCCCCCTTGACGAGGGCGTCCGACACCTGCGCCGGGGTGGCGTCCTTGTGCCCGGCCAGATAGATGGCCGCGGCACCGACGACGTGCGGGGTCGCCATGGACGTACCGGAAATGGTGTTGGTGGCGGTGTCGCTGGTGTTCCAGTCGGAGGTGATGTCCGAGCCGGGGGCGTACAGGTCCACCACCGAACCGAAGTTGGAGAAGCTGGACTGCTGGTCGTCCTTGGTGGAGGAGGCGACCGTGATGGCCTCCTTGACGCGGGCCGGCGAGCTGTTGCCCGCGTCCGCGGACTCGTTTCCGGCCGCCACGCCGAAGGTGACGCCGGAGGCGATCGCCTTCTGGACGGCCTCGTCCAGCGCCGGGTCGGCGGTGCCGCCCAGGCTCATGTTGGCGACGGACGGGCCCTGGTGGTTCTTGGTGACCCAGTCGATGCCCGCGACGACCTGCTCGGTGGAGCCGGAGCCGTTGTTGTCGAGGACCCGCACGGCGACGATCTTCGCCTTCTTGGCCACTCCGTGGGCGGTGCCGGCGATGGTGCCCGCGACGTGCGTGCCGTGGCCGTTGCCGTCGTCGGCCTTGTCGTTGTTGTCGACCGCGTTGAAGCCGTAGGAGGCGCGGCCGCCGAAGTCCTGGTGGGAGATGCGGACACCGGTGTCGATCACATACGCGGTGACGCCTTCCCCGGCGCTGTCCGGGTAGGTGTACTTGCCGTCGCCCGCGGTCTCGGTCTGGTCGATCCGGTCGAGGCCCCAGGACGGCGGGTTCGACTGGGTCGCGCTGATGTGGAACTTCTTGTTCTGTACGACCTTGCCGACGGCCGGGTCGGCGGCGAGGCGCTTGGCCTCGGTCTGTGAGAGCCCGCTCGCGGAGAAGCCGTTGACGGTGGAGGAGTAGTCCCGCTGGAGCTTGCCGCCGTACTCCTCGGCGAGCTTGCGCTTGGCGTCGACGGAGGCCGACTTGTCGAGCAGGACGATGTAGCTTCCGTCGACCGCGCCCTGGGCGTTCAGTCCGTAGACCGGGCCTTCGGCGGGGGCCGCTCCGGCGAGCGGGGAGTTCAGTACGGCCACTCCGGCCGCCGCGACGACGGCGGTTACGGCTGCGGTGAGCTTGATCCGGCTCGCACGCTTGTGAGTTGCCATGAAGAGGGGTCTCCTCGTCACTATATGTGGGGGGTTGGCCTACCGGAAGGAAACTTTCCGGGGCTGATGCGAAACCTTTGCCGATTGACGCGCGCAGATCAAGGCCTTCATGCAGCTGTGACTTAACCAACAAGGTTTCGCAATAGGAAACCGGCCGCCACGGGGCAACTCGGGCTACATGGCGGGCCGGTGGACACTCTATGTAAACCCGACGTGCGTTCCTTGCGCTCCAACTCCCCTTGCCTGTAAGGAGCTTCAGTGTGCGGCCGATCGCGGTCTCAGCACCGAATGCGGGCGAACGCCGGATCCCCGTCCTTGGCCAGGCGCTTCTCCAGCATCAGGACGACCTGTGCGAATGCGAGACTTGTCCGGTACGCAGCGATCACCGGGAGACAACGATGGACGAGGCACGGGCCCGCGAACTGCTGGCCGCGACAGCTCTGGCCGGCCCCGGGCTACCGGCCGGACCCGCGGACGCCGAGCTGCTGGCCCTGGGCGAGAACGCGGTCTTCGCGCTCCCCGGCGCCGGACACACCCCGGCGGACGGCTTGGTCGTCAAGGTCGGCCGCGATGCCAGGCACCACCCGGAGCTGCTGGAGCGCGCCGAGCGCGAAGTGGCCGTCGCGGCCTGGCTCGCCGAGGCCGGGGTGCCGGCGGTGCGCGCCGCCGAGCCGAAACCGAGGCTGGTGGACGGGCACCCGGTGACGGTGTGGCACCGGCTGCCCGCCGCCGTGCGCCCGGCCGGGCCGGCCGACCTGGCCGAACTGCTGCGGCACGTCCACGCCTTGCCGGCGCCCGGATTCGAGCTGCCCCGCCGCGAACTCCTCGCCGGTGTCGAGCGCTGGCTACAGCTGGCCGGTGACGCGATCGACCCGGCCGATGCCGCATATCTGCGGGCCCGCCGCGACGGCTTCGCAGCCGCGGCCGCGGCACTCACTCCTCATCTGCCGCCGGGTCCCATCCATGGCGACGCCCTCCCCCGCAATGTGCACATCGGCCCCGAAGGGCCGGTCCTGGTCGATCTGGAGACCTTCTCCTTCGACTTCCGCGAACACGACCTGGTCGTCATGGCCCTGTCCCGCGACCGGTACGGTCTGCCCGCCGAGCAGTACGACGCGTTCGTCACCGGCTACGGCTGGGACGTCCGCGCCTGGGACGGCTGCGCGGTGCTGCGCGGCGCCCGCGAGACGGCCAGCTGCGCCTGGGTCGCCCAGCACGCCCCGACCAACCCGAAGGCGCTAGAAGAGTTCCGCCGCCGCGTGGCCTCCCTGCGGGACGGCGACCCCGAGGTGCGCTGGTACCCCTTCTGACCACGAGGCGGACCGGGCCTCAGCGGTCGGCCGGGGCCAGTTCGCGCAGTGGCCAGGAGCCGTCGATCACGGCGTCGGCGGTGCCCTTCTTCCGCAGGAACTGCTGGAAGTCGGCGGCCCACTCGGCATACCACTGGATCTGGCGGTCGTGCAGCTCCGCCGGGCCGAGGCGCGCCACCCGCGGGTGGCGCTCGGCTATCGCCACCGCCACCCGGGCCGCGGCCAGCGCGTCGGCCCCCGCGTCGTGCGCCGCCTCCAGGAGCACTCCGTACTCGACGCACACCGCTTCGAGCGTGCGCTTGCCGCTGCGGTAGCGGTCGACGGAGCGGTCGATCGTATACGGATCGATCACGGGCCCGGTCGCCGCGCCGTCCAGCCGGTCGCTGAGCGAGGGCAGTTCGTACCGCCGCAGTTCGGCGGCGAGCAGCGTCAGGTCGAAGGCCGCGTTGTAGGCGACCACGGGCACACCCCGGCGCCAGCAGCCGGTGAGGCTCTCGGCGATCTCGTCGGCCACCTCGGGCGCGGGCCGGCCTTCCGCCGCGGCCCGTTCATTGCTGATGCCGTGGACCGCGGAGGCCTGGGCCGGGATCCGTATCCCCGGATCCGCCAGCCAGTCGCGCCGCTCCACCACATCGGCGCCCCGCACGGTGACGATCGCGGCCGACACGATGCGCGCTTCGAGCGGCTCGGTGCCGGTCGTCTCCAGATCGAAGCCGACCAGCGGCTCCAGGTGCCAGCTCATGCTGCTGCCCCTCCTTCGTGGTGCTTTCCCCCAGTTGACGACCACCTTCGCACGCGGCACTGACAATCGGCCGGGCGGCGGGAATCCATCGGGGGAAGCCCCGCCCAGATCAGGACACTGGGCGCGAATCCACCCAAACCGACTCGAATTCCTCGCGGTAGGTCTCGAACAGCCCGTGCTCCACGTCCTGGCCGGGCCGCACCACGCCCCTGCGGCCGCCCCCGCGCAGCACAAGCACCGGCGCCTCCATGCCCCGGGCCCGGCGCAGATACGACTGGACGACCGCGACACCGTCCGCGCCGTCGCCGTCCACCAGGTAGGCGGTGAAGCGCGGAGTCTCGTCGAAGACCTGGATCTCGAAGGCCCCCGGATCGCGCAGCTGGGCCCGCACCCGCCGCATGTGCAGGATGTTCATCTCCACCGAGCGGCTCAACTCGCCCTTCTTCAGGCCGAGTTCCCGCTCACGGCGCTTGACCGCGCTGCTCGCCGGATTGAGGAAGAGCAGCCGGATCCGGCAGCCGGACTCGGCGAGCCGCACCAGACGCCGACCCGAGTAGTTCTGCACCAGGAGGTTGAGACCGATGCCTATGGCGTCGAGGCGGCGGGCGCCGCCGAACAGGTCCTCGGCGGGCAGCTGGCGCTGGAGCCGCACCCGGTCGGAGTGGACGGAGACGACATCGGCGTACCGGTCGCCGACCAGGTCCTCCACCGCGTCGATGGGCAGCCGGTGCGCGGCCGGGGCGCCGCTGCCGCCGCCGAGGACGTCCAGGAGCCGCGCCGAGGCCCGCTCGGCCTGGGCGAGCACCGCCTCGTTCAGCGCCCGGTTGCGGGAGACGACGTTGCGCGCCACCTCCAGCTCGTCCAGGGCGAGTTCGACATCGCGCCGGTCGTCGACGTACGGCTCGAAGCAGGGCCAGTGCTGCACCATCAGCTCCCGCAGCTGCGGGAGGGTGAGGAAGCTGAGCACATTGTCGTCGGCCGGGTCGAGCAGATAGCCCTTGCGGCGCGAGACCTCGCGCACCGCGACGGCCCGCTGCACCCACTCCTGACCGGCCGGCCCGGCCGCGGCGACCACCCAGTCGTCGCCGTGGACCGGCTCGTAGATCGGACGGAGCACGGCGGCCACCACGGCGCGCAGCCGCTGCTCCACCAGGTTCAGCCAGATGTAGGCGCGGCCGGCCCGCTGGGCGCGGGTACGCACCTCGCTCCAGGCGTCCGCGCCCCAGTCCAGCTCCGCCCCGATCTCCATCGGGCGCGCGAGGGAGACCGCTCCGGGCGGGATGTCGCCGGCCTCCCCCTCATGACCCGTGTCACCAGGGGGCAGCTCAAGACCTCCCGAGCTCACCCACGCACCGCCTTCCGCCCCCGGCAAACCCTGACGAGTCCTACGCGCCCCGCACGCCCTTCAACGATCAAGGAAGGGTACTCCGGGAGCAGGAGGCGATGCAGCCGGATGGCGAGTCGAGTTTGCCAACTGGCTTGAGGATACGGGCTGTTCCACCGGGCACTATCTGTCGGAGTGAGCGGATTCATAGCCCTTGGCCGCTCCGGGCGGCCCCGGGTCACCCGTTGGCGCACACGCACGTCCTGGGTGACGGTCCTCTTTTCGGGGAGGATCTGGCCCAAGAGCCCCTCAGTACCCCGAGCGGAAGTGGAAGAGTCTTGCCCATGCAGGTGTGGCCGGGACAGGCTTACCCACTCGGCGCCACGTACGACGGCGCCGGGACCAATTTCGCGGTCTTCTCCGAGGCCGCCCGTCGGATCGAGTTGTGTCTGCTGCACGACGACGGCTCGGAGACGGCCGTCGAACTGCGCGAGTCCGACGCCTTCGTACGCCATGCCTATCTGCCCGGCGTCCTGCCGGGCCAGCGGTACGGCTTCAGGGTGCACGGACCGTACGAGCCGCAGAAGGGGCATCGCTGCAACTCGGCGAAGCTGCTGCTCGACCCGTACGCGCGCGCCATGAGCGGCCAGGTGGAGTGGAACGAGGCGGTCTACGGCTACCACTTCGGGCGCCCCGACAGCCGCAACGACCTGGATTCGGCGCCGCACACCATGACCTCGGTGGTGGTCAACCCCTTCTTCGACTGGGGCGACGACCGGCTGCCGCGCACCGACTACCACCACACGGTGTTCTACGAGGCCCATGTCAAGGGTCTGACGATGCTGCATCCGGAACTTCCCCCGGAGCAGCGCGGGACCTATGCGGCACTCGCGCATCCGGCCGTCATCGAGCACCTGACGCAACTGGGCGTCACCGCACTGGAGTTGATGCCGGTGCACCAGTTCGTCCACGACCACCGGCTCGCGGACTCCGGCCTGTCCAACTACTGGGGCTACAACACGATCGGCTTCTTCGCCCCGCACAACGCCTATGCGTCGTGGGGCGACCGCGGCCAGCAGGTGCTGGAGTTCAAACAGGCGGTGCGGGCGCTGCACGAGGCGGGCATCGAGGTGATCCTCGACGTCGTCTACAACCACACGGCGGAGGGCAGCCACCTCGGGCCGACCCTCTCCTTCCGCGGCCTGGACAACACGCAGTACTACCGGCTCGCCGACGACCTCCGTTACTACGAGGACACCACCGGCACCGGCAACAGCCTCCTGATGCGCTCCCCGCACGTGCTCCAGCTGATCATGGACTCGCTGCGCTACTGGGTGACCGAGATGCACGTGGACGGCTTCCGCTTCGACCTCGCGGCGACACTGGCCCGCCAGTTCCACGACGTGGACCGGCTGTCGTCCTTCTTCGACCTGGTCCAGCAGGATCCGGTGGTCAGCCAGGTGAAGCTGATCGCCGAGCCCTGGGACGTGGGCGAGGGCGGCTACCAGGTGGGCAACTTCCCGCCGCTGTGGACGGAGTGGAACGGCAAGTACCGTGACACGGTACGGGAGTTGTGGCGCGGCGAGCCCCGCACGCTCGCCGAGTTCGCCGGCCGGCTCACCGGTTCGTCCGACCTGTACCAGGACGACGGGCGCCGGCCGCTCGCCTCCATCAACTTCCACACCTGCCACGACGGCTTCACCCTGAACGACCTCGTCTCGTACAACGACAAGCACAACGAGGCCAACGGCGAGGGCAACCGGGACGGCGAGAGCCACAACCGGTCCTGGAACTGCGGGACGGAGGGCCCCAGCGACGACCCCGAGGTGCGTGAGCTCCGCGCCCGTCAGATGCGGAACTTCATCGCCACCCTGATGCTGTCGCAGGGCGTGCCGATGCTCAGTCACGGCGACGAGTTCGCCCGCTCCCAGGGCGGCAACAACAACGCGTACTGCCAGGACAACGAGCTGTCCTGGGTGCACTGGCCGGACCCCGGCGACGATCCGCAGGGCACTCTGCTCGCCTTCACCCGGGCCATGGTGTGGCTGCGCCGGGACCATCCGGTCTTCCGCCGCCGGCGCTTCTTCCACGGCCGTCCGGTGCAGGGCACCCACGACGAGCTCTCGGACATCGCCTGGTTCACCCCTGAGGGTGGAGAAATGGCCGACCGGGATTGGCAGTCGGCGAGCGCCAAGGCGCTGTCGGTCTTCCTCAACGGCAACGCGATCTCCGAACCGGGCCCGCGCGGCGAGCGGATCGGCGACGACTCGTTCCTGCTGATGTTCAACGCCAGTGCGGAGGCCATCGACTTCGTGGTGCCGGTCAACCACGGCCGGCAGTGGCAGGTGGTGGTGGACACCGCGCGGCCGGAGGGCGTGCCGCCGGGCCAGGGCCCGAAGGCGGCGGCCGGCGAGCGGCTCACGCTGATCGGCCGGAGCCTGACCGTGCTGCGCCGGCCCGCCTGAGCGCGGGGGCGGGCACCCTTGGCGGGCCCGGCGGGATCCGGCCATCAGGCGAAGCCAACGCGCCCGACCGGGGCATCCGCCTCGGCCGAAGGCACAGAAGCCGCCCAACGGGGTACCTACGTTCGCATGACCCCGCCCACCGCGACCTACCGGCTCCAGCTCCAGCCCGCGTTCCCGTTCGCCGCCGCCGAGCAGGCGGTGCCGTACCTGGCCGGGCTCGGCGTCTCGCACCTCCATCTGTCGCCGGTCCTGGAGGCCGTGCCCGGCTCGACGCACGGGTACGACGTCACCGATCACTCGAAGGTGCGCGCGGAGCTGGGCGGCGAGTCCGGGCTGCGCGGACTCGCGGCGCGGGCCGAGGAGTTCGGTCTCGGCCTGATCCTCGACATCGTGCCGAACCACATGTCGGCGTCCGCGCGCCACAACCGGCAGCTGCGGGACGTGCTGCGCGCGGGGCCCGCCTCGCCGTACGCCCCGTGGTTCGACATCGACTGGGCGGCGGGCGACGGGCGGCTGCTGCTGCCGGTGCTCGCCGGACCGCTGGGCGCGGAGCTGGAGCGCCTGGCGGTGGAGGGGGACGTACTGCGCTACGGCGAGGAGCGCTTCCCCCTGCGGGAGGGCACGGCTGGGCTGCCGCTGCCCGAGCTGCTCGATGCGCAGTGGTACCGGCTCGGCTGGTGGCGGCTGGCCAGGACCGAGCTCAACTACCGCCGCTTCTTCACCATTTCGGAGCTGATCGGGCTCCGGGTGGAGGACGAGGAGGTCTTCGCGGCGACGCACGCCAAGATCCTCGAACTGGTCCGGGACGGTGTGGTGGACGGGCTGCGGGTCGACCATCCGGACGGCCTCGCGGACCCGGAGGCGTATCTGCGCCGTCTGAAGGAAGCGACGGGCGGCCGCTGGACGGTCGTCGAGAAGATCCTCACCGGCGACGAGCGGCTGCCCGCCCGGTGGCCGGTCGCGGGGACGACCGGATATGACGCGCTGCGGCACATCGACGGCCTGTTCACCGATCCGGCGGGGGTCGGTCAACTCACCGCCCATTACCGGGAGTTCACCGGGGCGGACGAGGACCTGGGCGGCGGCTGGCAGCCGACGGTGCGCCGGGCCGCGTACCGGGTGCTCGACCATGAGCTGGCGGCCGAGACCGGGCATCTGGTGCGGCTCGCCCGGCGGATCTGCGCGACGGGCGGTCCCGGGTTGCGCGACCACGCGCCCTGGGCGCTGCGGCTCGCCCTGCGGGAGTTGCTGGTCCGGGTCCCGGTCTACCGCCCCTACCGGCTCGGTGCGGAGCAGGCGCTGCCCGGCTCGGCCGTCCTGGAGGCGAAGGCCGCCTTCGCGGTCGCCGAGGAGTCGGCGGCGGTGGACGTGGTGCGGGATCTGGCGCTCGGCCGTCTCGGCGACGGGCCCGAGCGGGCCGCGTTCCGTGCGCGCTTCGCGCAGACGTCGTCGGCACTGCGCGCCAAGTCCGTCGAGGACACGGCCTTCTACCGCCATGCCCCGCTGCTCTCGGTCAACGAGGTGGGCGGGGATCCGGGGCGGCCTTCGGTGGCACCCGGCGAATTCCACGCGTTCTGCGCCCGCCTCGCCCGTGACTGGCCGGCCACCGGGACCGTCCTGTCCACGCACGACACCAAGCGCAGCGCACAGGTGCGGGCCCGCATCGCGGTGCTGTCCGAGTGCCCGCGGCGGTGGGCGGCGCTGCTCGACCGGGTCGCGGGGGCGCGGGCGCCCGATCGGCAACTGGCCTGGATGGCGTGGCAGACGTCGGTCGGACTCGGCGGTCTGCCGGAACCGGAGCGGCTCACTGCGGCGCTGCTCAAAGCGGTGCGCGAGGCCGGCCTCCGCACCGCGTGGACCGAGCAGGACCCGGCGTACGAGCAGGCGGTGGCCGATTTCGTGGCGGCGGGACCGGGCGGCGAACCGGCCTCGGCGGTGCGCGAGTTCGCCGAGGAGACCCGGGCGGCCGTGCGGGCCAACAGCCTGGGGGCGGCGCTGCTGCATCTGACCATGCCGGGGGTGCCCGACCTCTACCAGGGGACGGAGGAGGAGTACACCGCGCTCGTGGACCCGGACAACCGGCGCCTCGTCCGGTTCGGCAGCGCCGCCCCGGCCGACCCCGGTGAGAAGCTCCGGGTGACCTCGGCGGCCCTGCGGCTGCGCCGTGAACTCCCGTACGCGTTCGGCGAGTCGGGGACCTATGAGGCGCTGACCGCGCAGGGGCCCCGGGCCGTTCACTGCGTGGCGTTCTGCCGGTCGGGCACGGCGGTCACGGCGGTGACCCGGCTGTCCCTGCGGCTGGCGGAGGCGGGCGGCTGGGCCGGGACGGAACTGCCTCTCCCGGACGGCCGGTGGGCCGATGTCCTGACCCCCGGACGGGAGTTCACCGGCACGGCGCCCCTGGACGAACTCCTCTCCGGACTCCCGGTGGCGCTGCTCAGGAAGGTCGTACGAGAAGGCGGTGAGGGGCCCGGGTGAGCAGTCCGCACTCGACCGCCTCGAAGGCGTCGGCGGGGCGCAGTCCCGGCATGGCTGTGAGCAGGGCGTTGACCGCGCAATCCGCCTGGAGTTCGGCGACTCGGGCGGCGGGGCAGTCGGCGGGCCCGAAGGCGAGCCCGCCGGGGTTGGTGCGGTGCAGGTCGAAGGCGTCGGGGTGGGCGAACCGGTCGGGGTCCCGGCTCGCGGCCCCGACCAGCAGCGCGACGGCGGCCCCCGCCGGGACGGTGCCGCCGGATATCGGAAGGTCGCGGACGGCCCGGCGCAGCACCACGTGGACGGGCGGATTGCGCCGCAGCGATTCGTCCCAGGCCTGCCCGATCAGTGCCGGAACCGCCTTCACCAGCTCCAACTGCTCAGGATTCTCAAGGAGGTTGGCCATCAGTGAGGCCAGGGCCCGACCGGTGAGCGCGGCCTGGTCGGCGCAGCGCGCGGCGAGCAGGGCGACTCCGGTGCCGCCCCGGCACCGGCCCGCGTCCGTGACACAGGAAGCCGCCGCCCGGCTGCGGTCCGGGCCGCCGTAGGGACGGCCCATCACGGCTTCGTAGGAGAGTCCGGTCGCGGCGGCGATCGTGCCGGTCGGGAGCCACCGGCAGAACTCCTCGACCAGGTCGACCTCCTGGCGTCCCGCGAGGCGGCGGGCGAGCACATACGCCGTGCGGGCGCACACCTCCCGCAGCAGGTCGAAGGCGCTCTCGGGCGCGGAGTACTCCTGGGCGCAGTGCACCGTTCCCGGGCCGCAGCACGTGCCTCGTCGGGGGCCGACGAGGGCGGGGCCGCCCAGCGCGGGGACGACATCGGCGTACCGGCTGACCAGCCAGGCCCCGAGCCTGTCGTCCCACAGCAGGGGGTGTGCTTCGCGCAGCGTCCGGTAGAAGGCGTACGGGTCGCGGCGGGCGGCGGGCCCGAGCAGTGAATGCGCCTGCGGCGCGGGGGCGCCGTCCGGGGCCGGTCCCGCCTCGGACGGCTCGACGGTGGTCATGGCGCGCCTCCCCGGTCGGCGCCCGGCGGGGCGCGTTCGTGGCGGGTCTTCGACGGCCCCGATGACCGCCGCCGGGCCCGATGGCTGCTCTCAGCGGACCACCTCCGCCGCGCGATCGCGATCGGCGTTCGGCCGAACGGGTGAGAGCCCGCTGCTGCCGTACGGCGCTGACCTGCGCAGCAGCTCGGCGAAGGCGGCCGCTGCGCCGGTCAGCTCGACCCGCGAGAACACCGTCAGGGCGCGCCGCCACTCCGGGTCGACCGAGAGCAGCACGCAGTCCTCGCCGATTCCGCCGCGTACGGCATGGGTCGGTACGGCCACGACGCCGACCCCGGCCGCGGCCATCCGCACGGCCGTCGAGGTGTGCTCGGTGCGCACGGCGGTCCGGGGCGTGAAGCCGGCCCGCTCGCAGACCAGGTCGAGGAAGGGGCGCCCTTCGACGACGGGCTCCATCGCGCACCGCACCCAGGTGTGATCCGCGAGCTCTTCGAGCCGGACCGAGGAGCGGCCCGCCAGCGGATCGTCGAAGGCGACGACGAGCCCGATCTCCTCCTCGCCGACGGGCACGACGGGGCCCTCCCAATGCGGCGGGGGCGGGCCGACGGCGAGGTCGGCGGCGCCTCGTTCGACCGACTCCTCCAGCGCCTCGGTGGTGGCGTACTCGTGGAGCAGCAGCTTCACGCCGGGGTGGCTGCGCCGCCAGCGGGCGAACACCTCGGGCAGCACCCCGACGGCCACCGCGTGCACGGCGGCGATGTGCAGCTCGCCGCCCTCGGCACCGGCCGCCGCGCGGGCCGCGCGCTGGGCCTGACGGGCGCTGCGTACCGCGAGTTGGCCGTGCGGCAGGAAGGCGCGGCCCATGGAGGTGAGCCGCACTCCGCGCGACAGCCGCTCCAGGAGCTCGCCGCCGACGGTCTTTTCCAGCGCTTTGATCTGGTGCGAGAGCGCGGGCTGCGTGACGTGCAGCAGCTCTGCGGCCCGGGTGAACGACGTCGCCTCGACCACCGTGACGAAGTACTCCATCTGCCGCAGGCTCACGCCGCGCCCCCTGCTCCCCTTGGTCTCAAGCCCCGCTCCTGCCATAAGCATTGTGCATGGCCCCGAGAAGAACATTGCCTTGGACTCATGGCAGCGGCCGGGCGGAGGCTTGCCCCATGACTGAACCCATGGCTGAACCCGTTGCTGGACCCGTTGCTGATCCCTCCCCTGAGAGCCGTGTGGCGGATGTGATCGTGATCGGCGGCGGCACCGGCGGATACTCCACCGCCCTGCGGGCCGCCGCCCTCGGCCTGAAGGTCGTTCTGGCCGAGCGCGACAAGGTCGGCGGTACCTGCCTGCACCGCGGCTGCATCCCCAGCAAGGCGATGCTGCACGCCGCCGAGCTGGTGGACGGAATCGCCGAGGCCCGCGAGCGGTGGGGCATCAAGGCGAGCCTGGATTCGATCGACTGGCAGGCGCTGGTGGCCACCCGCGACGACATCGTCTCCCGCAACCACAAGGGCGTCGAGGGCCATCTGTCCCACGCGAACGTCGAAGTGCTGTGCGGCAGCGCCCGGTTGACCGGTCCCAGGTCCGTACGGATCGAGGGGTACGGGAACTTTTCGGCGCGGCGCGGCATTGTGCTCGCCACCGGCTCGCGGCCTCGAATGCTGCCCGGACTCGAAGCGGACGGCCGGCGCGTGGTCACCAGCGACGACGCGCTGTTCGCCCCCGGCCTTCCGCGGTCGGTGCTGGTCCTGGGCGGCGGCGCGATCGGTGTCGAGTACGCCTCGTTCCACCGGTCGATGGGCGCCGAGGTCACCCTGGTCGAGGCCGCCGACCGTCTGGTGCCGCTCGAAGACGCCGATGTCAGCCGCCACTTGACCCGGGGGCTGAAGAAGCGCGGCATCGATGTGCAGACCGGCGCCCGCCTCCTGGACGCGACGGTACTGAACGACGGCGTGCGCGCCTCGGTGCGCACCTCCCGCGGCGAGACGCGCACCGTCGACGCCGAGCGGCTCCTGGTCGCGGTGGGCCGCGCCCCGGTCACCGACGGCCTCGGCCTGGCCGCGGCCGGGCTCGCCACCGACGAGCGGGGCTTCGTCGCCCCGGCCGACTGGTCCCGGCTCGAAACCGCCGTTCCCGGCGTCCATGTGGTGGGCGATCTGCTGCCGCCGCCCTCGCTCGGTCTGGCCCACGCCTCGTTCGCGGAAGGCCTGTTGGTGGCCGAGACGCTGGCCGGGATGGCCTCCCTGCCCGTCGACTACGCGGCGGTGCCCCGGGTCACGTACTCCTCTCCGCAGACCGCGTCGGTGGGGCTGACCGAGGCCGATGCCCGCAACCGCGGGCACGATGTCGTCGTCAACACGATGCCGCTGACGGCCGTCGCCAAGGGAATGGTGCACGGCCAGGGCGGGGTGGTGAAGGTGGTCGCCGAGCGCGCGGGGCAGGTGCTCGGGGTCCATCTCGTCGGCCCGAACGTCTCCGAGATGATCGCCGAGAGCCAGCTGATCGTCGGCTGGGACGCCGAGCCCTCCGACGTGGCCCATCACATCCACCCCCATCCCACCCTCTCGGAAGCCGTCGGCGAAGCCTTCCTCACGCTCGCCGGACGCGGACTGCACCAGCAGTGAGCGCCTCAAGTCCCGTAATCCGTACGGAACGTATGTGGCGGTCGACGACTCCGGCGAGCAGGATGCGCGTACCCAGGCGCGGCAGGTCGGCGGGACGGGCGGGCCGTACACGGGGCTGATCGTTCATACCCGCCATGATGCGGCACCCCACTGACAATGCCCCGGGCAGCGGCATCCGGCGGCCGTCGGAGCGGGGCCGGAACGGGTCGGTGGGCGGGCCCGTCTCAGCCGGTGGCGAGCCGGAAGGCCATCCGGCCGAAGCTCACCTGGTCGCCGTCGGCCACGAACACGGCTCCGGTCACACGGCGCCCGTTGACACAGGTCCCGTTGGTGGAGCCGAGGTCGCGCAGCAGCCATTTGCCGGACTGGAAGGCGAGTTCGGCGTGGACGCGGGAGACCGTCTCGTGGCTCAGCCGGAGCCCGTTGGCCGGGTCGCGGCCGATCCTCAGCGGATACGGGCCCGGCACCGGGAAGAGGAGTTTGGGCAGCCGCTCCGACTGCCAGGCCCTGCGCAGCGAGACCGAGAACCCGGACACCTTGCCGACCGCGCCGAACACGGCCTTCGACCAGCGGTTGCGGCGCTCCAAGTCGGCGGTCAGCGCGACCAGTTCGTCCGCCCTGCGGGCAGCGAGCGCCAGCTCCATGCGGCGCAGGAAGGTGTCGTGCGACAGCCTGCCCTCGGCGGCGCCCTCCCGCAGCACCTCCAGCACCCGGTCGCGCTCCGCGTCGGAGAGCCGGGCGGGCGCCGCGGCGGTGTGGAATTCGAAGGAGGACGTCACAGCGTCGATTGTCCGTCCATGAGGCCGAAAGTGTCCAGCAGACCGGCGCCCTCCCAAGGAGGCGCACCTCCGCCTCCGACCCCTCGTTGACCTGCGACGCAGACACATCGAGCCGTACCCGTCGCGACCGCGTTCGCCCATGCGGGCCACGTCGCCTTCGAGCGCGCGATCAACATGGTCCGGAAGTAGACCCGAATTACGGGCATCTCCCCCTCCTCTGCCGCACCATGGTCGCAACCGGCAACGACAGGGGGACACGCAGTGCTGTTCGAAGTGTGGGCGCCGTACGCCGACCGGGCCGCCCTTCTTCTGGAAGGCGCCACCCATTCCATGAGCCACCACCCCGTACGAACGGGCTGGTGGCTGGCCGAGGCCGAAGCGCATCCCGGCGACCGCTACGGATACGTCCTGGACGACGGGCCGGCGCTGCCCGACCCGCGGTCGCGGCGCCAGCCCGACGGACCCGACGGCCTCAGCGCCGTCGTCGTC
This sequence comes from Streptomyces sp. NPDC094147, assembly GCF_044764265.1. Lineage (NCBI taxonomy): Bacteria > Bacillati > Actinomycetota > Actinomycetes > Kitasatosporales > Streptomycetaceae > Streptomyces > Streptomyces sp. NPDC094147. The sequence continues at coordinate 95,543 of NZ_JBIWHT010000024.1, forward strand.
CACGAAACCTTCCACTGGCAGCATCCGTGGGCGGGCCGCCCCCTGCCGCGCGCCGTCCTGTACGAGCTGCACATCGGCACGTTCACAACCGAGGGCACTCTGGACGCGGCCGCCCAACACATCCCGCATCTGGCCGAGTTGGGGATCACCCACATCGAGCTCATGCCGGTGTGCCCGTTCCCGGGACGGCACGGCTGGGGGTACGAGGGCGTCTCGCTCTGGGCGGTGCACGAGCCGTACGGCGGCCCCGAGGCGCTGAAGCGGTTTGTCGACTCAGCGCACGCCCATGGTCTCGGCGTGGTGCTGGACGTCGTGCACAACCACTTGGGCCCGTCCGGCAACCATCTGCCGTCGTTCGGCCCCTACTTCACGGACACCCATCACACGCCCTGGGGCGCGGCCGTCAACCTGGACGCTGCCGGCTCCAACGAGGTCCGCGAGTACCTCCTGGAGAGCGCGCTGGCCTGGCTGCGCGACTACCGCCTCGACGGACTGCGCCTGGACGCGGTGCACACGCTTGCCGACAGCCGTGCGTACACCTTCCTCGAAGAGCTTTCCACCGCCGTGGACGTGCTGGCCGCCGAGACCGGCCGGCCGCTCTTCCTGATCGCCGAGTCCGACGCCTGCGATCCGCGCACGACCACCCCGCGCGGCGAGGGCGGCCTGGGCCTGCACGCGCAGTGGAACGACGACTTCCACCACGCCCTGCACGCCGCGCTCACCGGCGAATCCCAGGGCTACTACGCCGACTTCGCCCGCGCCCCGCTGTCCGCGCTCGCCAAGACCCTGACCCGCGTGTTCTTCCACGACGGTACGTATTCGAGCTTCCGCGGCCGTACGCACGGGCGCCCGGTCGACCGCGGCCACACCCCCGCACACCGCTTCCTGGGGTACGCGCAGACCCACGACCAGATCGGCAACCGGGCCCAGGGCGACCGCCTCTCCGCCACCCTGTCGCCGGGCCTGCTGGCCTGCGCGGCGACCCTGACGCTGACGAGTCCGTACCCGCCGATGCTCTTCATGGGCGAGGAGTGGGGCGCCCGCACGCCCTGGCAGTTCTTCACCGACCACACCGACCCCGAGCTCGCCCGAGCCGTACGGGACGGCAGGAGGCGGGAGTTCGCGGCGCACGGCTGGGCCGCCGAGGACATCCCGGACCCGCAGGACCCGGCGACCCGGCAGCGCTCGTGCCTGGACTGGACGGAGCCCGCGGCGGCACAGCACGCGAGGCTGCTCGCCTGGTACCGCGAGCTGATCGCACTGCGCCGGGACCGGCCCGACCTCACCGACCCCGACCTCGCGGCCGTCAAGGTGGCGTACGACGAGGAGGCGCGCTGGCTGACCTACCGGCGGGGCGACCTGCGGGTCGCGGTCAACCTCGCCAAGGAGCCGGTCAGGATCAGGCTCGGGGACGGCAAACGGGTCCTCGCGGCCTGGGAGCCGGTCGGGGCGCCGGGCGCGGACGGGCTGCTGCTGATGCCTCCGGAGTCGTGCGCGGTCCTCGGCCCCTGAGGACCGCGCCACGCAACACCCGTACTACTGACGACGGTTACTCGACGATCGCCATGGCGTGGTCGGTGTTGTTCAAACGCCGGCCACCGTCATCCGTAACGGTGACGATGTCCTCGATGCGGACACCGAACCGGCCGGGCAGATAGATGCCCGGCTCGACGGAGAAGCACATGCCGGGCACCAGCGGACGCTCCTCGCCCTCGATCATGTACGGCGGCTCGTGGGTGGTCACGCCGATGCCGTGGCCGGTGCGGTGGATGAAGTACTCGCCGTATCCGGCGTCTTCGATGACCGCGCGCGCCGCACGGTCGATGTCCTGGCAGGCGACCCCGGGCTTGACCGCCTCGAATCCCGCCTGCTGGGCGGCGCGCACCACGTCGTGAACGCGCTGCTCGGCGGCGCTGGGCTCGCCGACGTGCACGGTGCGGGTGGTGTCGGAGCCGTAGCCGTGCTTGAGGCCGCCGAAGTCGAGGACGACCATGTCGCCGTGCCCGATCGTGCGGTCGCCCGCCTCGTGGTGCGGGTTGGCGCCGTTGGGCCCGGAGCCGACGACGGTGAAGTCGACCTGCGAATGGCCGTACTTCAAAAGGAGGGCCGCGAGATCGGCGGCGACCTCTGTCTCCTTCCGGCCCGCGAAACGTACCTTCACGATCTCTCCGTACGCCTCGTCCGCCGCCGCACCCGCTGCCTCCAGACGGGTCAGTTCGTGCTCGTCCTTGACGGCCCGCAGCATCGGCAGGGCCTCGGTCAGCGACACATAGGAAGTGCCGGGCAGTTCCTTCTGGAATCCGAGGAGATGCATCGCCCAGGCGTTGTCGCTGACGCCGAAACTGCCGTCGACGTCGAGCAGCGGAGCCGTCACCGCGTACGGGTCCTTGCCGTCGGTCCAGTCCCGCAGGGTCAGCGCGGCGGCCCCGGCGGCGTGCGCCGCGTCGGGCGCCTCCAGGGTGGGCACGACGAGGACCGGGTCCTGGCCGGCCGCGAGCACCAGGACGGTGAGCCGCTCGGTGATCGCGGTCGGCTGGTAACCGGTGAGGTATACGAGGTCGGGTCCGGGCGCGACGAGCACGCCGGCCAGTCCGGCGTCGGCGGCGGACTCGGCGGCGCGGGCCATCCGGGCCCGGTAGTCGTCGGCGGTGAAGGGCGCGGGAGCAGGCATCGTGGGCATGGCCTCATCCTGCCCGTACGCCCGTTTGCGCGCGAGTGCGGGTGCGCCCGGGGGAAGGTGGCGGGGAAGGCGCGCGTCACGGTCCGTCTGTCTCGTCGCCCACCAGCCGTTCGAGCAGCTCGCCGAAATCATCCCCGACGACGATGCGCAGCCCCTCGCCGTCCCGGTCACTGAGCTGGGTGAGCGTGCCGCCGCGCCACCAGTAGACGTACGGGCTGATCGAACCGGGGGTGTCCTCGAAGCCGGAGGCGGCGAAGGACGCCATGGCGTTGAGCGCGAGCACCATGCCGGAGTCACGGATGACGTGGAAGGCGAGCTGATGGCGGAAAGGCATCGCCACGAGCGCGCCCTCCGGAGGCAGTTCACGGCCGGTCACCTGACGGACGACGGCCTCCAGGGCGAGCACCCTGCTCGCCGTGTAGAAGGAGTCGCCGACGACGAGGTCGAAGCGCATCCCGTCGTCGCCCTTCACCGTCTCGTGGCCCTCGACAGGCAGCTCGCGCAGATTGCGCAGGGCCTGTTCACGCAGGTCGGGGACCTTGCCAAGGGGTTCGAGGGCCTCGTCCGTCAGCATCATGACGCTCTCGGGGAGGTCGAGGGCGAGGATCTCGTACAGCCCCGGGGCGACGCTGCGCGCATACCCGAAGCTCTGCGGATCGAGGCCGTCGCGGCTGATCACCCGAGGGTAGAGCTGGGCACGGATCTGATCGGGCGACAGGGTTTCAAGTGCGGAAGGCCCGTCCATGGTGCGCAGCACCATCCCGACGTGCTTACGGATCAATTCCGGCCACGTACGCGGTCCGCGCGGATCGTTGTGGCAGACGGCGGCGAGGTTGCTCAGGCCGAACTGGCGGCCGGCGCTGTCCTTCACCAGGTCCGCGTAGACGGTGACCTCCAGACCCAGCTCGGCGAACGCCTCCCTGACCTGAGCACGGAACCGGGTGCCCTCGCCGTCCGAGAAGAAGCCGAACTCGGGGTCCCGCGGAACGTCGCTCGCGTCCCGCTTCGGCCCTCGCCGGAATATCCCCACGTCTGCTGCCTTCCCGTCGCACCTCGCCGGAGCTGCGAGCCTACCCAGTGAGCGCCCCGGTGACGACAAGATCCGCCCGCTCCCGGCCGACCGCCACGAGACGCGCGTTGACCTCGTCGGACTCCCGGACCCACCGCTCGGCGTACGGGCGGGACTTCCCGTGGAGCACGTGCCGCTCAACCAGCCCGCGCACCCGCCGCGTGTCGTCGGCGTCCAGGTACCAGATCTCGTCAACGAGGTCCCTGACCTGCGCCCAGGCCCCTTCCTCATGGAGCAGGTAATTGCCCTCGGTCACGACGAGCGGTACTTCCGGCGCGACGGGAATGCTCCCGGCCAGCGCCTCCTCCAACGACCGGTCGAATTCCGGCGCGTATACGACCGTGCCGGGCTCGGGCGAGCGCAGCCGGGCGAGCAGCGCGACATATCCGGCGGCGTCGAAGGTGTCCGGCGCCCCTTTGCGTTCGGTACGTCCCAGGCGGCGCAACTCCGCGTTGGCGAGATGGAACCCGTCCATGGGCACGAGCACGGCCTGCCCGTCGAGCCGCTGCACCAACTCCCCTGCCAGCGTGGACTTTCCGGCACCGGGCGGCCCCGCGATCCCGAGGATGCGGCGGCGACCGGGCACTATGAGGCGGCGGGCACGAGCGGCGAGCCGGGACAGGTCTGGATCCATGGCCGCGATTGTTCCACCAGCCTTCGGGGTCGCTTCGGACGCTTCGGACCCATCGGATCCTTCAGCGTCGAGTGGTACGTATAACCTTGACCGCATGCCGCACATCGCACTGATCACTCTCGTCGTGCGCGACTACGACGAGGCCATCGACTTCTACACCCGCGCCCTCGGTTTCGAACTGGCTGAGGACACCGACCGCGGGGACGGTTCGCGCTGGGTGGTGGTACGCCCGCCCGGCTCGGTGGACGGGGCGGTCTCGCTGCTCCTGGCCCGCGCCAAGGACGAGGCCCAACTGGCGAGCGTGGGCGCGCAGACCGGCGGCCGGGTCGGATTCTTCCTGCACACCGAGGACTTCGCGCGCGACCACTCCCGGATGCTGGCGGCCGGAGTCCGCTTCCTGGAGGAACCGCGACACGAGCCGTACGGTTCGGTCGCGGTGTTCGAGGACCTGTACGGAAATCGCTGGGATCTGCTTGAGCCGGCGTGAGCGGATTTCGGGCCCGAGGGCCCACCACCCCTTAAACGCGGAAAAGCCCCGCACCGTGATCCCGAAGGATCCTGGTGCGGGGCTTTCCCCAAAAATTGTTCGGCGGCGTCCTACTCTCCCACAGGGTCCCCCCTG
>NZ_JBIWHT010000025.1:0-99821 GCF_044764265.1 Streptomyces sp. NPDC094147
AGGACCGGGCGGCCACTCCTGGCGAGCCACTGAAGACAGCTTCGCGTAAGCCACACCCGGCCCTCCCGGGCCGTCCAACAACTTACGGAGCTTCGTGTGCTTGTCTGCCCATCTTCGATCGATCTGTCCAGCCGCAGCCTGCGGTTCCTGACTGGACAACTCGCCTCCCGGCGGCGGGAGATCGGTACACGGTGGCGGCGCCTGCCGGCGGGCCGTCAGGCTCTACTCGCTCTGGCCCATCTGCGGTGCGGTGACACCTACGCCCAGCTCGCCGCCGGGTTCGGCATCGGAATCGCGACCGTCTACCGCTACATACGCGAGGCCGTCGACGTCCTGGCCGCCCTCGCCCCCTCCCTGGCCGAAGCGATGAAGACGATCCGGGAGAAGGCGTTCGTCATCCTCGACGGCACCCTGCTGCCGATCGACTGGGGGCACCTCCCGGCCGAAGGCTGGGGGAGATCGCCGCCGACCGGCCCTACTATTCGGGCAAGAAGCGGCACCACGGCATGAATGTTCAGGTGCTGACCGATCCGTTCGGTCGGCTCCTGTGGGCTTCGCCCGCGCTGCCCGGCGCGACGCATGACCTGGCGGCGGCACGCGAGCACGGCATCATCGACGCCCTCGTCGACGCCGACCTCAAGTGCTGGGCCGATAAGGCGTATCAGGGTGCGGCCCGGAACGTCCGAGTCCCGTTCAAGGGACGCCGCCTGAAGCGGTGGCAACGACGCCACAACACTACCCACGCCAAGATCCGCTGCGTCGGCGAGCAGGCCATGACCACGTTCAAGTGCTGGCGCCTCCTGCGCAAGCTGCGCTGCAGCACCAACCGCATCACCGCGGTCGTCAAGGCCGTCCTCACCCTTCACCTCGCGGCCGCGTCAGGATGAAAACCCCTCAGTGATCCACCCGTTCGATGAGCCGTTGCCCGACCAGATGCAGATCGACCGGTTCACCACACCCAAGGGAGTCCCCGCGACCTGGGGTGATGCGATCACCTTGCGGATCGGTAAGCAAGCCGCCGGGTACCGTAACAGGTGGCCGATGGGCTCTCCGTGGACCGGATGGGATGGGAACTGACGCATGGCCAACCTCTTGACGATCGATGAGCTGCCAGTGGGCTTCGATTATCCGGCGGAGTTCATCCGCGTGGTCGAGCTCGGGCTGACCGACCTCGAGCCGTGGTGGATCTTTGATGGCGACCAGTTGCGACGTCGGGCGATCGGTCTGCGCGAGCGGTATCCCGAGCGTCGACTCGTCCCCTTTGCCCGCCGCCAGGACAACGATGACGTGGCGTGCTGGGACCTGGACCAGGGGGACGTGGCGGTGATCCACGATCTGGCCAGCCCCGGTTGGGAACAGCGTGAGAGGTTGCCGGACTTCAACGCGTGGCTGCGTCAGGCCGTTGAGGACCTGATTGAGCACGGCGGATGAGGTGATTACGAGAGCCGTGCCCACTGCCGCCGGCAACTCCACAGGTCGACAAGATGCACCCCGTACGCGCGGGGCACAGTGCGAGCACTTCCCCTGCTGAGACAGCCGTGCACCCCGTGCTCGCTGGGGCGATCCCCTTCAACGCCAGGGAGAGGCTGGAGTATGGCCGGGTCAGCCGTCCTACTCCAGCGCCGCGCCCCTCCTGCGGTGTGCCCCGATGGCTGCTGGCGGAGTACGTCGCCGCCCCCGGTAGCCACCACGAGAGCCAGTCGACGTCCGAGACCACCGGGGGATATGGCCCCGGAGACACGCAAAGTGGTGGCAAGGGTGGGGGCAAGTCAGGATCCCCCTCCTGCGACTTTTTCGACCTCGAATGCGGCTGGCAGCAGTTCACCTACAGCCGGTGCGGTTTCTGGGACTTCAGATGTGGTGCTGTCGAAGAAGCAGAAGCAACCGTGAACCTCGTCGCGCAATCTGTAATCGACGGCTGGGACTGCGCCGCACATGGAGATGACGATGCCTGCGCATGGTCCGCAGTCACCATGTTCACCGAGGGTGAGGCTAGCGCAGCATCTAACGCTCTGCGGGCCCAAGCTGAATCCCTAGCTGCTGGGGCCGCAAGAAATGAGGCGACGGGTGCTGAGGCCGTGGGCAGCCCTGGTAATTGCTTCCTAGCCGGCACGCAGGTCCTCATGACTGACGAGTCGACCAAGAAGATCGAAGATATCCAAGTCGGGGAAGAAGTCGTCGCCACCGATCCTCAGACTGGAAAGACGGCGAAGTGCAAGGTCGCAGACGTCGGTTTGACCCAGACGCTGCTGGCACATCGATCAAGATTCGAGGAACAGGGGAGGTCTGGACGTCATGACCAGTCCAATTGACGCCGCATTGTCCGTCGCGTCCCAGGAAGACCTAGTGAACCACTTGGCCGAGTTGGCGGAAAAGTGTCGACTCGGAAGCATTCCAGTCGAGAACCCTCAGACATCCGCTTTCATTGAGGCTTCGTCTGTATGGCTAGATGGGATGGATGTATTTCTCCGTCATCACACTGGAGAGGGTGCCCCGGAGTCCCCGACGTGGTCCACGATAGCGATGATCTTCTCAGCTGGCCTCGTGTATGAATGACCTCGGTCGGCGGGAGGTGCTAGTTATTAGAAATAACCCCCAGCGGCCCCGCCGGATTCACTAACGACGCTGTTGGTTAATTCGGGGCCTTGCGTGACGTCGGCCTTCAAGACCTGGTTGTGGTCTTGAAGGCCGACGTTGTCGTAGAAGCTCACGGCCACCTCCGAGCACCCCTTCTGGAGCCCGTCAGCACAACGCTGGCTCAAAGCCAACGAACTCAAACCCGGCACGGCCCTACTGAGCAGCGACAGCAGCACAGTCACAGTGGAAGCCAACTGGGCCTTCAGTCGGAATGCCCGTACTTACAACCTGAACATCGACGACCTGCACACGTACTATGTAATGGCGGGAAATGCGCCGGTGCTAGTGCATAACACTGGTCCGGGTTGAGGGGATCTCTTCCGGAGTGACACGCGAGATCCCTCGGATATTTTCCAGAACGGATTCAAGGTGCTGGGCAATAACATGGATCTCCCGGAGCGCGTGGCAGGTGTATCCGGCACATACACTCCTGCATCTGGATTCGTGTCAACAACGACCTCTGAGACGCATGCGATCACTCGTGGTGGGAATGTGTACACCATTCGGGGTGTCACAGGCAGGGACGTGAACACGGAGATCCCAGATAACCCGCTTTCGCATGAGCGCGAGATAGCTGTTCCGAATGAGATTGACGCTAGCAACATCGTCGGAGTCCGTCTCAGGGATGGAACCTGGGTCCCGAATCCGAACTTTAAGGGGTAACAATGAGTGAGCTGGTGAGCCTGCTGGCCGGAGGGCCTGATGCTAGGCTCGTGCGGGTGAGTCTTGAGCTCTCTGATCAGATGCCGACCACGCTGCGTATGTCGGTGGCTGACTCCGTTTGGCAGGAGTTCCAGGCATCCAATTGGTTCAATTGTCTGATTGAAGCGCGTCTCAGTCTGGAGAGTGAAGGAATTCTCCTGTGCTGCCAGGGTGCCAGGCCGGATGTCTTTCCGTCCGGCATGTTGCAGCAGATGAACCTCGGTAGATTCGCCTATCATCTGAAGTCTGGCATGCCAATTTCGGAAGATGACGTTGTCGATATATTTGCGGCCGCAGATATCTCTGAAGTGGCGAGCGTCGAGGATCAGCGGATCGCGGTGTTCAAGTTCTTCAAGATCTCTGAGTAGCCAAACTCCAGGCTCGTTTCCAATGACGTTGCTGGGGATTTGCTAAATGCGCCAGGAGCCCCGCCGGATTTGTCTCCGGTGGGGCTTCTGGCCATCGTGACGGCAGTAGCTGACGGCAACGTCAGTGGACGGGTGCTGCACGAAGTGGCGGGCCGTCGCCGTCGTCGGGCTGGCCGACGGACTCCGAGGGCTTTGCCGAGGAGGTCGATGGCGTCGCGCTGGAGGCGGAGTCGGACGTGTTAATGGTCGCGGTGACCCTTGCGTGGGCGTGGTCGAGGAGTTCCTTGATGACGACGAGTTCGACACCCTGTTCGAGGAGGAGGCTCGCGGTCGCGTGGCGGAGATCGTGAAACCGGATCTGTCGGAGTCCTGCTCGGCGGAGCATCGCGCTGAAGTGCCGGGTGAGGGTGGCGGGTTCGATCGGGTAGTTGTCGGGCCGGGTGAAGACGTGGTCACCGTTCAGCCACGCCGCGTCGGCTTTGTTCCGTTCCTGGGACTGCTGGGCGCGGTGCGCGCAGTGAGGTGACGCACGAGGTCGGCAGAGCGATGCGCCGCTCCGAGCTTATGGTCTTGGTCGGCAGGGTTGTCAGGCCGTTGGCGCGGGTGCGCTGGAGGGTGCGGCGGATGCTGGCGGTGCTGGCGTCGAGGTCTTCCCGGCGCAGACCGAGGAGTTCGCCCTTGCGCAGTCCGGTGCGGAATGCGAGTTCGAAAAGTCCGGGGCGCAGGGAGCCGCGCCGACGCGGCGCGGGGCCCTCGCAGCGATGCCGCGGTGAGCCGTCAGCACCCGGACGGTCGCGCCCGGCACCAGCGCGGACCGGGACGACGCGACCGCCCGGTGCACGACGCGCCGTAACCCCGGACATTTCCCCGGCGTCGAGCCGTCGGCATGCCCGAAGGCCGCAACCGACCCGGCCGCCGCGCTTGACGGCGCGCGCCCATCAAGTTCCGTGCGGCACGGGCCGGGGCGACGACGACCGGTTCGGCAGGCTGCCGCCCGTGAACGCGAGGTGCTGAGTCGACAGCCCGCCGGACTGTCGGCAGAGACCTCCGTCAGGACTTCCCGGTCGCATACGTGTGGAAGCCCTGCCCGCTCTTGCGCCCCAGCCTGCCCGCTGCCACCAGGTCGGTGAGCAGTGTGCAGGGGGTGAAGCGGGGGTCGCTCGTGAGCTCGTGCAGGACGTGCAGCGTGTCCACGACGGTGTCCAGGCCGATCAGGTCGGCGGTGCGCAGCGGCCCCATGGTGTGCCCGAAGCACTCCTGGAAGAGGCGGTCGACGGTGGCCGCGTCCGCGGTGCCCGCCTGTACCACGGCGGCCGCGTCGTTGTACGTGGCATGCGACAGCCGGTTGGACACGAAACCGGGTGCGTCGCCTACGACGATGCCCTGCTTGCCCATGGTCTTCAGCAGGTCATGGGCGTGGTCCAGGGTCTGCTCACTGGTGCGCTCGCCTCGGACGACCTCGATGGAATCCTTGGCGTAGGCCGGGTTCATGAAGTGCATGCCGAGTACGCGCTCGGGGGCTTCGACGTGCACGGCGAGCAGGCCGACCGGGATGGCGGAGGTACAGGTGGCGATCACCGCGGTCGGGGAGAGCACGGCATCGAGGGAGCGGAAGACTTCCCGTTTGACGGGGATGCTCTCGCGGGCGCATTCGACGACGAAGGACGCGGTACGCAGTTCCTCGACGTCCGCGCCGAAGCGCACCCGCCGCACCGTCGGCTCGATCCCGTCGGCCGGTGCCCGGCGCAGCATGGTGGCCATGCGGAGTCCGGCGCGCAGCCGGTCGGGGGCGGTGGCCAGGGACTGCGGCAGGGGATCCACGACGGTGACGTCATGGCCCGCGGCCGCCAGGCAGTGGGCGACACCGATGCCCATCGTGCCCGCGCCGACGACGCCGACCGTACGGCGGGGCGCGGGGTGCGTGATGCTGTGAGTCACGGGCTCTCCTGGATCGGCAGAGGGGTCAGGCGGTGGTGACGACGCGTACCGCGCCGTCCTGGGCGGGTGGTGCCGCTGCGGGGTCGAAACCGAGCAGGACCCGGTCGCCGGTGCGCTCGATCACGTCGAAGCCGCTGAAGCGCAGGTTGACCAGCATCACCCGGTTCACCTCGGTGGGTACGAACTCCGCCACCGGGCGGCGGCCGTCCGCCAGCGCGTCGCGCACGACATGGCCGATCAGAGCCGGGCCGACGCCGCGCGACATCACCCGGCAGGACAGCAGCAGCAGCTTCAACACGCTGTCAGTGCCGGTGAGTTCGGTGAGCGCCAGGCCGATGGTGCCGTACGAGCCGAAGCGGTCCTCAAGGCTCGCCACCAGGACCTGGTGCGCCGGTGAGGCGAGCAGCCCCCGCAGCTGGGACATGTCGTACGTGCGGCCCGTGGTGTTGAGCTGGTGGGTACGGACGGTGAGTTCATGGGCGCGTTCGAGGTCCGTCTCGGTCGCCCGTCGGACGGTGAGGACCAGGCCGAGGGTGGCCAGGAAGTCCTTCGCCGGGCCGGTGTAGGTCTCCTGGGCGCGCTTGCGGTGCAGTTCACCGCGGTAGAGGTGACGGCGGCCGCGGCTCTCGTCGGTGACGAACGGGGGCTGGAAGGCGGTCAGGTCGGGAAGTCCGGCCGCCTGCTCGGCCGCGTAGACGCGCACGGCGGGGTGGGCCGTCGCGACCTCCGCGCGTTCCACCGCGTCGTTGTCGATGAACGCCACCGTGTCGATGCCGATGTTGATGGCCTCGGCGACGTGGCGTACCGCATCGGACTTGGCGCCCCAGCCGATCTCCAGGACCGTGAACAGCTCCTCGATGCCGAGTGCCTTCAAATGCGCGGTGGCGGTGGCGTGGTCGCCGCGGCTGGCGACGGCGTGCAGGATGCCGCGCTCGTCGAGGGCGCGCAGCGTGGCGAGCACCTCGGGGAAGGGCTGTGGAGCGTCGCCCTCCAGAACCGTGCCGTTCCACACGGTGTCGTCGAGGTCCCACACCAGGCACTTCACGGTCGGTGCGGGGACGGTTCCTCCGGTGCGGGTGGCCGCTGCCTCGGTCGTCATTGCGGTCCTTCCTGGATCACTGTGCGAGCTCGTTCGCCGGATGAGGGACGGAACCCGTGCCGGCGCAACAGCCGGTCCGCGATGTGGAGTTCCGACACGAATGGGGAGCCCTCGATGAGCTCCATGACCTTGGCGTCCCGGAAGAACCGCCCGGCCAGGCTGTCCGGCGCGATGCCGGCGGCGCCAAGTGTCTGCACCGCCGCCGAGCCGACGGTGGTGGCGGCACCGGCCGCCGCGTACTTGGCGACGACGGTCTCCGCCACGGCCGACGGATCGCCCTCCTGGCGCAGTCGGCCCGCGCGGGCGCACAGTTCGCGTGCGGCCCTGGTCTGAACGGCGGCGCGGGCGAGCTGGGCCCGTACGAGCTGGTGCTCAGCCAGTGGGACACCCTGCTGAAGACGGTTCACCGCATGGTCGGCCGCGGCATCCAGGCCGGCTTCGGCCATCCCGACGCAACCCCATGCCACCGTGTACCGCCCGTGGTCCAGCGCGGTGCCCACGACGTGGGTGAGGCCCGTGCCCGGCGGGCCGACCAAATGGTCGCGCGGCACCCGCACCCCGTCGAAGCCGACATGGGCGATCTCGGCCGCCCGCATGCCCAGTTGGCCGTCGACGGGCTCCCGGCACACGCCCGTCCGGTCTCCTTCGACCAGCACCGCCGCCGAGCCCCCGGCGGCCCGGCCCAGTACCAGGAAGACATCGGCGGTCCTGCCGAAGGTGATCCACAGCTTGCGCCCGGTGACGACCAGATGGTCACCGTCCTCGTCGATGCGGGTTTCCACACCGGCCAGATCCGTTCCCGCCCCCGCCTCGGTCGCGGCGAAGGCGGCGAACCGGTGCCCGTGGGCCAGTTGCGGCAGCCACTCCTCGCGCTGGGCCGCGGTGCCCCAGCGCAGCAGCGCGGCGGCGACCATCTCCTGCACGGTGAGCAGGCCACGCAACGCGCTGCACACCCCGCCGATCTCGGCGCAGACGTCGCCGAGCTCGGCCGGGCCGCCGCCCGATCCGCCATAGCGCTCCGGCAGTCCCACCCCGAAGAGCCCCGCCCGTGCGACGGCCTCGCGCACCGCCTCGGGCAGCGTGCCCGCGCGGTCCCAGTCGCCGGCCTCGCCCCGGACGGTGGCGGCGAACATCGTCGCGTCCGGCGGGCCTGTTGGTTCGACGGCGTACGTCATCATGCCGCCGCGCCGGTGCGGGCGCCCCGGGCCTGGGCGAAGGCGATGATGCGCGCGGCCGTCCGGAAGTTGTCGATGGCGAGGTCCTCGACCTCCACCGTCAGCCGGAAGCGCTGCTCCACGAACGTGACCAGTTCCAGAGCGAAGAGGGAGTCGGCGAGTCCAGCGGCGAAGTAGTCGTCGTCGGGGCCGACTTCGGTGCCGAGTGCGGCGGCCAGAAAGGCCAGGACGTCCTCGACCGTTGTCGTCACGGGTGCTGTCGTCATGGGGTGATGTCTCCCTCGGATCTACAGGTAGTGCGTGCTGTCTTCGGGTCCCGGTCTCCACGCGGAGCGGACTCCAGGCAGCCACCGGGCAAGGAACGAAATCAAACTGCTTTTTTCACGCAGCTGTTGACCGCACCCTCCACAGAGCCCACGGTCTCCGGGCAAGAAGAATTCGCCGATCAATTGGTAGCGTAAGTCAGGCCGACTTGGGGTTGATATAGAAGGCCTTGAGGACTCTTCAAGAGATGGAGTCATAGAAGTCCGCTGACGGAGAACGTGGATTCGTCTGCGATTTTCAGCCAATTCGCTCCGGGGTTCGTGGCTGAAAGTTTATGACGCCTGCTTGTGGACGTCGGGCGACCGGCGTGCGGGCCGTGGAGGGACTGGTCTGCCTGGAGCCCTTGCAGGCCCGCGGCCTCCTCTCAATTGCCTCGGCGGACCGCTGTGCCGTGACCGCCGGAAACGCGCAGCGCGGCGGGAAGGCAATCCCTGCGCGGCAATCGTCTGAACCGGATATCCGCTTGAGAGGCACTGTAGGGCAGTTGGAGGTAATGGGCTGTTGGCCGGGTCGTCCGTCATGGTGGTTGGGGTTCACGTCACCTGTCCCGGCAGTCCTCGATTTGCAGGGGCGTATCGCGTTCTACCCCCAATCCGATGGGAGTGCGGTTTTCCATGGCCACCTTTCTGTACACCGGTTCGGGCGAGCCGGAAATCTCCCCGAGTGCCGACGGAGCGGTGGCATTCCGCCTCGACGACGAACTCCTGAGCTCGGTCGAGGAGTTGGCCGGCCGGCTCGGGGGGACGGCGCCCATGGTTCTGCGGGCGGCGTTCGCGGTGCTGGTGCAGCGGCTCGGCGGGGCCGACGGCCTGGCGATGGGACTGCCGGTTGCGGGGTGGTCAGGGCTTCCTGGCGAGGGCGCAGCGGGGACGCCGTCCCTCCTTGCCGATGCCTCGGCGCTGCCCATGGATCTGCTCGATGGAGATCCGTCATTCACCGTGTTGGTTCGCCGGATCCGGGATCAGGCCGCGAGCGTGGACGACGACCCGCAGAGCCCGGCTTCCGGTCTGTCCCGCCCCCTCGCCGAACGCCGCGGACAGGGCATCGTCGGCACGCTCCAGTACGCGGACGGCCGGTTCGGCCAGGAGGCGGCTGAGTCGGTCGCGGACCAGTTCGTGCGGGTCGTACGACAGGTGGTGGCCGACCCCGGTCTGCGGGTCGGTGCGGTGGCGGTGTCGTTGGTGCCGGTGGGACGGCGCGAGCTGGAGGAGTGGGAGCGGCGGTATCCGGGGCTCGTGGAGGTGTGGCCGCTGACGGCGCTCCAGGAGGGGCTGACGTTCCACGCGCTGTTGGACCACTCGTTGCGGGACGCCTATCAGATGCAGTTCGTCTTCCACCTGCGTGGACCGGTCGACGGTACACGGATGAGGGCTGCGGGCCAGGCGCTGCTGGACCGGCACGCGAATGCGCGCACGGCGTTTGTGGCGGACGCCCACGGGCAGCCGGTGCAGGTGGTGGTGGGCGGTGTGGAGCTCCCGTGGCGCGAGGTGGATCTGGCGGGAGAGGCTGAGGCCGGAGCGGCGGTAGCGGCCTTCCTGGCCGAGGACTTGAGGAACCGCTTCGACGTGGCAACGCCGCCGTTGCTCCGGATGGCTCTGGTGAGGACCGGGTCCGAGCGCTTCGAACTGGTCCTGACGGCCCATCATCTGCTGTTCGACGGCTGGTCGCTGCCGCTGCTGACGCGGGACCTGCTGCGGCTGTACGAGGCCCACGGGGACGCCTCCGCGCTGCCGCGGGTCCCCGAGTACCGGGACTTCCTGCTGTGGCTGTCCGGGCAGGACCGGGACGCCGCGGCCCAGGTGTGGGCCGAGGAATTGGCGGGAGTGGACGAGCCGACCCTGCTGGCTCCAGTCTTGCGGTCCGGTTCCGACGGGGCGGAGCCGCAGGCCGGAGAGGTCGCCGAGGCCGAGGTGGCCCTGACCGGGGAATCGGCAGGTGAACTCCCCAAGCGGGCCGCCGAGTTGGGCGTCACCGTGGACACCCTGGTGCAGGGAGCCTGGGCGCTGCTGCTGGGCGGGCTGACCGGGCAGAAGGACGTGGTGTTCGGTGCGACCGTACCCGGGCGTCCGGATGCGGTGCCGGGCGCGGACGCGATGGCGGGGCTCTTCGTCAACACGCTTCCGGTACGGGCGCGGCTCGCGCCCACGGACACCGTGGCGGATCTGCTGCGCGGGATGCAGCAGCGGCAGGAGGCGCTCACCGGCCACTACTGCGGCCTCACCGACATCCACCGGGCCACCGGCACGAACCTCCTGTTCGACACCCTGGTGACATCCGAGACGTACACGGTGGATCACCTGGCCGACGACGGCGCGGGCATCGAGGTCACCGGTGTCAGCCCGTTCGCCGGCACCCACTATCCGCTGACGGTGACCGTCACCGCCGAACCGCGGCTGCGGGTGGCTCTGCAGTACCAGCGTCCGCTCCTCGACCGCGAGGGCGCCGAGGCGCTCGCCGAACGGTTCGCGCGCGTCCTTCAGCAGCTGGCCGCCGATCCGGACCTGCCGCTCGCCCGTATCGATCTGCTCGGGCCCGTCGAGCGGGACGAGCTGCTCAATGGGCACAACGACACCGCCGTACCGGTCGAGGCGGGTACCGTCCCCGCGCTCTTCGAGCAGCGGGCCGCCGCGACGCCGGACGCGGTGACGCTCGTGTGCGGCGACGAGTCGCTGACGTACCGGGAGCTGGACGCGCGGGCGAACCGGCTGGCGCGCGAGCTGATCCGGCGCGGGGTGGGCACGGAGACGGTGGTGGCGGTGTCGCTGCCGCGCTCGCCCGACCTCGTGGTGGCGCTGCTCGCCGTGATGAAGGCCGGGGGCACCTATCTGCCGGTGGACTCGGCGTATCCCGCCGACCGGATCGCCTACATGCTGGAGGACTCCGCCGCCCTGATGGTCCTGGCGGACACCGCGACCTCCGGTCAGCTGCCACAACTCGCAACCGCTGTCGTGCAGTTGGACGATCCTGAGGTCTGTGCCGCGGTGTCGCGGCTCGACGCCGCGCCGCTGACCGACGCCGACCGGGCGGGCCCCCTGTCCGTCGCGAACGCGGCGTACGTGATCTACACCTCGGGTTCGACCGGGCGGCCGAAGGGGGTGGCCGTCACCCACTTCGGACTGGCCGACCTGGTGGAAACCCAGCGGGCGCGGCTCGGCCTGACCGCCACGAGCCGCGTGCTGCAGTTCGCCTCGCCGAGCTTCGACGTCTCGGTGTACGAGGTGTGCATGGCGCTGTTCACGGACGCCACGCTGATCCTCGCCCCCCAGGACCGACTGGCCCCCGGCCGGCCGCTCATCGACACGATCGCGGCCCAGCGGGTGACCCATGTCTTCCTGCCGCCCGCGGTCCTCGGGGCGCTGCCGCCCGGCTCGCTGCCGGGCGTGACCTCCCTGGCGGTGGGCGGCGACGCGGCCACACCGGAACTCGTGACCGGGTGGTCCGAAGGCCGGGACATGGTCAACGCCTACGGACCGACCGAGACCACGGCGATCGTGACGTTCAGCGATCCGCTGATCGCCGACGGCCGCACCCCGCCCATCGGCCGCCCGATCGCCAACACCCAGATGTACGTGCTGGATGACGCGCTGCGGCCGGTGCCGGCCGGGGTGCCCGGCGAGATGTACGTGGCGGGCGCGTCGCTCGCGCGCGGCTACCTCGGCCGGCCGGGCCTGACCGCCGGACGTTTCCTCGCCTGCCCCTTCGGTGAACCCGGCCGCCGGATGTACCGCACCGGCGACGTGGTCACCTGGACGCCCGACGGCCAGCTGGTCTTCCACGGGCGCGCGGACAATCAGGTCAAGATCCGCGGATTCCGCATCGAACTCGGCGAAGTCCAGGCCGTGTTGCGCTCGCACCCCGCAGTGGCGCAGGCGGTCGTCGTCTGCGCCGAGCACGACGGCGACCGGCGTCTGGTGGGATACGTGGTGCCCGCCGAGGACCGCACCGGGCCGACCTCCGCCGAGCTGCGCGCCTTCGTGGCCGAGCGGCTGCCGGAGTACATGGTGCCGTCGGCGGTGGTGCCGCTTGCCGAGGTGCCGCTGGACCCGAACGGGAAGCTGGACCGGCGCGCGCTGCCCGCTCCCGACTACGCGGGCGGCGCCGACGGGCGGGCCCCGCGGACCGGGCGGGAGCAGACCCTGTGCGAGCTGTTCACGGAGGTGCTCGGCGTGGAGAAGGTCGGCATCGACGACGACTTCTTCGATCTGGGCGGGCACTCGCTGCTGGTCACCCGCTTGACGAACCGGATGCGTGCGGTGCTGGGGGTGGAGGCTCCCGCCCGGATGGTGTTCGACTCGTCGACGGTGGCGCGGCTCGCGGAGTCCTTGCCGACGGAAGCACGGTCGTCGCGTCCGGTGCTGCGGCGCGCCGAAGTGCGGCCGGAGCGGGTGCCGCTGTCGTACGCGCAGAGCCGCCTGTGGTTCCTGCACCGGTACGAGGGCCCTTCGGCCACCTACAACCTGTCGTACGTGCTGCCCCTTCGCGGTGAGCTGGATACGGGTGCGTTGGCGTCGGCCCTGCGGGATGTGGTGGTGCGGCACGAGAGTCTGCGGACGTTGTTCGTGGCGGACGGCCGGGGCGTTGGCGCGCAGCTGGTGGTGCCGGGCGGCGACGTCGTGCTGGAGGTGCCGGTGCGGGAGGTGGCACCGGATGCGGTGACCGCCGCGGTGGCGGAGGAAGTCGGGTACCGGTTCGATCTCGCGGCGGAGATACCGGTGCGGGCGTGTGTGCTTCGGTGCGCGGCCGACGAGCACGTACTGGTGCTCTTGATGCATCACATCGCGGCGGACGGCGAGTCGATGGCCCCGCTGGCCCGGGACCTGGGCGCGGCCTACGCGGCACGCCTGCGCGGGGAAGCACCCGAGTGGGACGGCCTGCCGGTCCAGTACGCGGACTACACGTTGTGGCAGCAGGAGTTGCTGGGGGACGAGACGGATGCCGGCAGTGTGCTGGCGGAGCAACTTGCCTACTGGCGCGAGGAGTTGGCGGACGTTCCGCAGCCGTTGAGTCTTCCGGTGGACCGGCCGCGGCCGCCGGTGCCGAGCCATCGGGGCGACACGGTCGACTTCGTCATCGAGCCCGGACTCCTGGCCGCGGTCGAGGACGTGGCACGGGCGCAGGGGGCCACCGTGCCGATGGTGCTGCAGTCGGCACTGGCGGTGCTGCTGCACCTCATGGGCGGCGGTGACGACGTGACGATGGGCGCACCCATCGCGGGGCGGACCGACGAGGGGCTCGCCGATCTGGTGGGCTTCTTCGTCAACACGTGGGTGCTGCGGGCGAACGTGTCGGGGAACCCGTCGTTCGAGTCGCTCGTGCGGCAGGTGCGGGACAAGGCCGTGACCGCGTACGACCATCAGGACGTGCCCTTCGAGCGGCTCGTCGAGTCGCTCAACCCCGAACGCTCCACCGCCTACCACCCGCTGTTCCAGGTGATGTTCGCCTGGCAGGCCATGGCCCACGAGGACCTTGAACCGACCGGTCTCAAGGCCCGGTTCGTCCCCGTCCCGACCGAGACCGCGAAGTTCGACCTGCTGTTCAGCATGGTCGACGCACCCGGGCAGGGCGTCTCGGGCGAGGTCGAGTACGCCACCGACCTGTTCGACCGGGGCACGGTGGAGGCCCTCGCGGCACGCTTCGTACAGGTGGTGCGGCAGCTGGCGGCCGACCCCGGGACGCGGGTCGGAGCGTTGGAGGTGCTGGAAGCGGCGGAGCGGCAGCGGCTGCTGTACGACCTCAACGACACAGTCGCGGCCACACCGGACCTGACGGTTCCCGGGCTCTTCGAGCGACAGGCACGGGCCACGCCGGACGCGGTCGCCGTCGTATGCGGTGAAGTGACGTGGACGTACGCGGAGTTGAACGCCCGCGCGAACCGGCTCGCACGGGAACTCCTGCGACACGGCGCGGGGCCGGAGCAGTTGGTGGGGCTCGCACTGCCGCGCTCGGCCGACCTGGTTGTCGGGCTGCTCGGCATCCTGAAGTCCGGCGCGGGCCATCTGCCCATCGATCCGCGCTATCCCAGCCGCCGCCTCGGCTTCGTCCTGTCCGACGCCCGCCCGCAATGCATCCTCACCGACTCCGCGACACAGGGCGTCCTGCCGCAGGACGAGGGCCGGGCAGTCCGGCTGCTCCTGGACGAGCTGGACCTCGCGAGTGGCGACGGCACTGACCTGCGGGACGACGAACGGACGGCCGCGCTGTCGCCGCAGAACCTCGCCTACGTGATGTACACCTCCGGGTCCACCGGGACCCCGAAGGGTGTCGCGATCACCCATCACGGCGTCGTGAACGGGGTACTGCGCCTCGCGCATCCCACCGGTGTCACGGCCGGGTCGCGGATCCTCGCCGGGACGTCGGTCGCCTTCGACGTCTCGGTGTTCGAGATCGTCACCGCGCTGACGGCCGGCGGCTCGGTCGAGGTGGTCCGGGACGTCCTGGAGCTCGCCGAGCGGGACAGCTGGACCGGTGCCGTGATCAGTACCGTGCCGTCCGTCTTCGGGGAGCTCCTCGACGGGATCGTCGACCGCATCGAGGTGGACACCCTGGTCTTCGCGGGCGAGGCGCTGCCCGCCGCACTCGTGACGCGGGTGCGGGCCGCGCTGCCCGGCGTGCGGGTGGTCAACACCTACGGGCAGAGCGAGAGCTTCTACGCGACCGCGGCCGTGCTCACGGACGCGTGCGGTGGCACGGGCAGCGCGCCGATCGGCAGGCCTTTGGGGAACATGCGCACCTATGTGCTGGGGCCGGGCCTCGCCCCGGTCGCGCCGGGCGTGGTCGGTGAGTTGTATGTCGCGGGTGCGGTGGGCCGGGGCTATCACGGGCGGTCCGGGCTCACCGCCGAACGATTCGTGGCGGACCCCTTCGGGCCTGCCGGGGCACGGATGTACCGCACCGGCGATCTGGCCCGCTGGACCGGCGCGGGACAGCTGGAGTACGCGGGCCGGGCCGACGCACAGCTGAAGATCCGCGGGCTCCGCATCGAACCCGGCGAAGTCGAGGCCGCGCTGACCGCTCACCCCGGTGTGGCACAGGCCGCGGTGGCCGTCCGCGAGGGCAGGGGGGCCGGGCGGCAGCTTGTCGGGTACCTGGTTCCCGTGCGGAACGCCGGCACAGACGCCGACGACATCGACCTCGCCGCCGGTGTGTCGGTGGGCGAGGTGCGCCGGTTCGCGGCGGACCGTCTGCCGGAGTTCATGGTCCCGGCCGTGTTCGTGGTCCTGGACCGGCTGCCGCTCACGCCCAACGGGAAACTGGACCGGGCGGCCCTGCCCGAGCCCGAGTTCGGCGCCGACCGTTACCGGGCGCCGCAGTCTGAGACGGAAGAGATCCTGGCCGCCGTCTACGCCGAGGTGCTCGGTGTGGACCGCGTCGGAGTCGACGACGACTTCTTCACCGTGGGCGGGGACAGCATCCGCTCGATCCAGGTGGTGTCCCGGGCTCGGGCCCGCGGGGTGGAGGTCAGCCCGCGGCAGATCTTCGAGGCCCGCACGGTGGCTGCTCTCGCCCGGCTCGCCTCGGCCCGCCGGCAGCCCGCCGCGGGCGCGGTGCTCGAAGAGTTCGACGGCGGCGGAGTGGGCCGGATGCCGCTGCCGGCGATCGACCGGCAACTGCGCGAACTCGGCGGCACTTGGGCCGGGTTCGCCATGTCGGCCCTGGTGGAACTGCCGCACGGCATCGACGCAACAGGGCTGACCGCCACCTTGAGCGCGGTCCTCGACCATCACGACGTACTGCGGTCGCGGCTGGTGCACACCGACGACGGGGGCCTGCTGGTCGGCCCGCCGGGCTCGGTGGACGCGGCGGCGCTGATCCACCGCGTCACGTGCGACGGCCGCTGGGACGCCCGGTGGCGGCAGGCCGCGGCGGCCGAACTGGACGCTGCGACCGGGCGGTTGGACCCGGACGCCGGGGTGATGGTCCAGGCCGTGTGGTTCGACCCGACGGAGGGCGGCGGCACCGGCCGCCTCCTGCTGGTCCTGCACCACCTGGTGGTGGACGGGGTGTCGTGGCGCATCCTGCTGCCGGACCTCGCCGCCGCATGGGCTCGGGTCCGCGCGGGCCGGCCCCCGGCCCTTCCGCGGGTGGCGACCTCGATGCGGCGCTGGATGCACGCGCTCGAAACGGAGGCGGCCGCCGAGCACAGGGCCGCCGAGCTGCCGCTGTGGAAGTCGGTCCTCGACGGACCGGACCCGGTCATCGGCTCCCGGCGGCTCGACCCCGCGGTGGACCGCATGCCCACCGTGGACACCGTACGGGTGCGACTCGCGGCACCGGTCACCGAAGCCCTCCTGACCACGCTGCCCGCGGCGTTCCGCTGCGGCGTCCAGGACGGCCTGCTCGCGGCCCTCGTGGTGGCCGTCGCCCGCCGCCGCGCGGCCCGCGGAACCGACGCGCCGTCCGTACTGATCGGCGTGGAGGGGCACGGCCGCGAGGAGAATGTGGTGCCCGGGGCGGACCTGTCGCGTACGGTCGGCTGGTTCACCAGCCTGTTCCCGGTGCGCCTCGACACCGCCGGGTGCGACCTCGACGAGGTGCTGTCCGGCGGACCGGCCGCCGGACGGCTGGTCAAGTCCGTCAAGGAGCAGCTCCTGGCGGTCCCGGACCACGGCATCGGCTTCGGACTGCTGCGCCACCTGAACCCGCGGGCCGCGGCCGAGCTGCGCCAGTACCCCGCACCGCAGGTCGAACTCAACTACCTCGGCCGCTTCTCCGCGGCCGACATGCCGCAGGACCTGCGCGGTCTCGGCTTCCACCAGGCCACCGACACCGTCGAACCCGCCGTACCCGACGCCGACCTGCCCGCACCGGCCGCGCTGCACATCGAAGCGCAGGCCACCGACACCGCGCAGGGGCCGGTCCTGGAGGCGGTGTTCTCCTTCCCCACCGGTGCGCTGGCGCGCGAGGAGGCGCAGGAACTGGCGGAGCAGTGGCGCGCGGCCCTGGAAGGTCTGGCCCGGCACGCCGCCGCGCCCGGCGCGGGCGGGCTCACACCGTCGGACGTGCCGCTGGTGTCCGTGGCACAGGGCGAGATCGAGCAGTGGGAACGCGGCCACCGGGGCCTCGCGGAGGTGTGGCCGCTGACGCCCCTCCAGTCCGGCCTGGTGTTCCACGCACTGCTCGCCGACGCGTCGTTCGACGCCTACCACATGCAGTTGGTGTTCCATCTGCGCGGGCCGGTGGACCCGCGGCGGATGCGCACGGCCGGACAGGCCCTCCTCGACCGGTACGCCAACTTGCGGGCGGCCTTCGTGCCCGGCGCGACCGGGGATCCGGTGCAGCTGGTGGCCCAGGACGTGGAGCTGCCGTGGCGGCACATCGACGCGCGAGATCTGGACGAGGCCGGGCGCGGTGCGGCCGTCGAGCGGTTCTTGGCGGAGGACTTGAAGAACCGCTTCGACCCGGCCGTGCCGCCGCTGCTGCGGATGGGCCTGGTGAGCCTGGACGCGGACCGTTGCGAACTCGTCCTCACGGCGCATCACCTCCTGTTCGACGGCTGGTCGTTCCCGCTGATCATCCAGGACCTGCTGCGGCTCTACGGCTCCGCCGGGGACGCCTCCGCGCTGCCGCGGGCCCCCGAATACCGGGACTTCCTGCGCTGGCTGACCCAGCAGGACCAGGAAGCGACCGCTCGCGCCTGGGCCGAGGAACTCGACGGAGTGGACGGGCCGACCCTGCTGGTGGCCCCCGGCAGTGCCGCACCCGAGCAGCCCGATGCGGAGGACGCCCGCTACGGCCAGGTCGAGGTGCCGCTGCCCGCGGACACGGCCCGGGAGCTGTCCCGGCGGGCCGCCGAGCTCGGCGTCACCCTCAACACCTTGGTGCAGGGTGCCTGGGCGGTGCTGCTCGCCGGCCTCACCGGAAGGCAGGACGTGGTGTTCGGGGCCACGGTGTCCGGTCGCCCGGCCACGCTGCCCGAGGTGGACACGATGGTCGGTCTCTTCGCCAACACCCTTCCGGTACGGGTGCGATGCGCCCCCGACGCCCCCTTCGCCCGGCTCCTCACCGAACTGCAGCACCGCCAGGCCGCACTCCTCGACCACCACCACTACGGCTTGACCGGCATGCACCGGGCCACCGGGACGAGCGTCCTGTTCGACACCCTTGTGGCGTTCGACTCCTACCCCGTGGACCGGCTCGGCCTCAGCGAGGCACACGACGCCGCGGGCATCACGGTCACCGGTCTGCGCCCGCTGTCCACCACGCACTACGCGCTGACCGTGAACGCCGCAGTGGACCCCCAGCTACGGCTGACGCTGCAGCACCAGCCGAACGTACTCGACCGTGCGACGGTCCAGCGGATCGCGGACCGGCTCCAGCGGGTACTCGCACAACTCGCCGTGAATCCCCACCAGTTGGCGGGACAGGTGGCCGTCCTTGAGGCGGACGAGCGGGAGCTGGTGCTGCACGGCTTCAACGACACCGCGGCTCACACCCCCGACGTGACGATCCCCGGCCTCATCGAGCAGCAGGTGGAGCGCACCCCGCAGGCGGTCGCCGTCGAGCACGGTGATGTCACCTTGACCTACCGGGAGCTGGACGCGCGCAGCAACCGGCTCGCCCGCGAACTGATCGCCCGGGGAGTCGGCCCGGAGACCGTCGTGGGTCTGTCGCTGCCGCGATCGGCGGACCTGGTGGTCGCACTGCTCGCCGTCCTCAAGGCGGGCGGCGCCTACCTGCCGATCGACCCGCGCTACCCGAGCGCGCGCCTGGCGCACATCCTGGCCGATGCCCGCCCGGTGCTTCTGCTCACCGAAGCCGAGACCCTCGACAGGCTGCCGAGGTCGGGCGTTCCGCACCTGCTGCTCGACGTCCTGAGGTGGACGGACGGCGACGACCGGCGGCCCGAGGTCGCTCTGCGGTGCGACAACGCGGCGTACGTGATGTACACCTCCGGCTCGGCCGGCGTCCCCAAGGGCGTCGCGGTCACCCACGCCAACGTCGTCAACGGCGTGCTCCGGCTCGCCGAGCGCACCGGCATCACGGAGGGCACCCGCACGCTGGCGGGCACGTCGATCAACTTCGACGTCTCCGTGTTCGAGACCGTCACCACCCTCGCTCACGGCGGCACCGTGGAGGTCGCCCGCGACGTGCTCGCCATCGGCGAACGCGGCGGCTGGAGCGGCGGCGTCGTATCCACCGTGCCCTCGGTCTTCGCCGAGGTGCTCGACCAGGCCGGCGGCCGTCTCGCCGCGGACACGGTCGTGTTCGCCGGCGAGGCGCTGCCCACGTCCCTGGTGCGGCGGGTGCGCGACAGCATTCCCGGCATCCGCGTCGTCAACGCGTACGGCCAGACGGAGTCGTTCTACGCCACCGCCCACACACTCGAACCCGGTGACGAGCCCGCGGGCAGTGCGCCGATCGGCTCGCCGCTCGGCAACATGCGCGCCTATGTCCTCGGTCCGGGCCTCCAGCCGGTTCCGGTCGGCGTCGTCGGCGAGTTGTACGTCGCGGGCAATGTCAGCCGCGGTTACCACGGGCGTCCGGGGCTGACGGCCGAGCGGTTCGTGGCCGACCCGTTCGCTCACCAGCGGGGCGCGCGCATGTACCGCACCGGTGACCTGGCGCGCTGGAATGATCAGGGGCAGCTGGAGTACGTCGGCCGCGGCGACTCCCAGCTGAAGAACCGCGGCTTCCGTATCGAGCCCGGCGAGATCGAGGCGGCCCTGACGGCCCACCCAGGTGTCGCCAAGGCCGTGGTACTGGCCCATGACGCCCACGGCTCACGCCGGTTGGCCGCCTACGTGGTGCCCGCCGAGACCGGCACCGACCCGGCCCCTGCGGAGCTGCGTGCCTTCCTCGCCGAGCGGCTGCCGGAGTACATGGTTCCCACCGCCTTCGTCGCCCTCGACCGGCTCCCGCTCGCCCCCAACGGCAAGCTCGACCGCGAGGCCCTACCGGCCCCCGAGCTGACCAGCAGCATCCCCTACCGGGCCCCGCGGGCGGGGCGGGAGCAGGTCCTGTGCGAGCTGTTCGGGGAGGTCCTGGGAGTGGAGAAGGTCGGCATCGACGACGACTTCTTCGATCTGGGCGGGCACTCGCTGCTGGTCACGCGGTTGGTGAACCGGGTGCGTGCGGTGCTGGGGGTGGAACTTCCGGTCCGGGTGGTGTTCGACTCGTCGACGGTGGCGCGCCTCGCGGAGTCCTTGCCGACGGAAGCACGGTCGTCGCGTCCGGTGCTGCGGCGCGCCGAAGCGCGGCCGGAGCGGGTGCCGCTGTCGTACGCGCAGAGCAGGCTGAAGTTCCTCGACGAGCTGGAGCCGCTGGCGACGTATCACCTTCCGTTCGTGGTGCGTCTGAGCGGTGGGCTGGATACGGGGGCGTTGGCGTCGGCCCTGCGGGATGTGGTGGTGCGGCACGAGAGTCTGCGGACGTTGTTCGTGGCGGACGGCCGGGGTGTCGGCGCGCAGGTGGTGGTGCCGGGCGGCGACGTCGTGCTGGAGGTGCCGGTGCGGGAGGTGGCACCTGATGAGGTGACCGCCGCCGTCTCCCAAGAGGTGGCCCGCCGGTTCGACCTGTCGGCGGAGATACCGGTGCGCGCCTGTGTGCTTCGGTGCGCGGCCGACGAGCACGTGCTGGTGCTCTTGATGCATCACATCGCGGCGGACGGTGAGTCGATGGCTCCGCTGGTCCGGGACCTGGGCACGGCGTACGCGGCACGCCGGCGGGGCGATGCACCGCGGTGGGAGACCGAACTTCCGGTGCAGTACGCGGACTATGCGCTGTGGCAGCGGAGGCTGCTGGGAGACGAAGGAGATCCCGAAAGCCTGCTGGCGTCACAACTGGCGTACTGGGACCAGGAGTTGGCGGACGTTCCGCAGCCGTTGAGTCTTCCGGTGGACCGGCCGCGGCCGCCGGTGCCGAGCCATCGGGGCGACACGGTCGACTTCACCTTGGACCAGGACGTCCGCGAAGCGGTCGAGGAGGTGGCGAGAGTTCACGGCGCCACGGTGCCGATGGTGCTGCAGTCGGCGCTGGCGGTGCTGCTGCACCTCATGGGCGGCGGTGACGATGTGACCATGGGGTCGTCCATCGCCGGGCGCACGGATGAAGCCCTGGGGGACCTGGTGGGGTTCTTCGTCAATACGTGGGTGCTGCGGACGAACGTGTCGGGGAACCCGTCGTTCGAGTCGCTCGTGCGGCAGGTGCGGGACAAGGCCGTGACCGCGTACGACCGTCAGGACGTGCCCTTCGAGCGGCTCGTCGAGTCGCTCAACCCCGAACGCTCCACCGCCTACCACCCGCTGTTCCAGGTGGCGTTCTCCTGGCAGCAGGGCACGGGCGGCCTCGAACTGCCGGGCCTGACGGCCACCCCCGAGCCGATCGTGACCGGGACCGCGAAGTTCGACCTGCTCGTCCAGGTCGAAGACACCTCGCAGCCGGGTCTCTCGGGACTCGTCGAGTACGCCACCGACCTCTTCGACCGGAGCACGGCAGAGGCCATCGCGGACCGATTCGTCGGCCTCGTCAGGGAATTGACGGCCGATCCGCACGCACGGCTCGACACCATCGGCGCCCTGACACACGCCGAGCGGGACCTGCTGCTCCATGAGGTCAACGACACGGCAGTGCCCACGCCCGAGGTGACGGTCGCCGCACTCTTCGAGCAGCGGGCGGCGGTTCTGCCGGACGCGATCGCGGTGGTGAGCGGCGAGGAGTCGCTGACCTACCGGGAACTGAACGCGCGCGCCAACCGGCTCGCCCGCGAACTGGTGCGGCGCGGGGTCGGCCCGGAATCGGCCGTGGCCGTGGCCGTGCCCCGGTCGTCGGCGTACGTGGTGGCGGTCCTCGCCGTCCTGAAGGCCGGCGGCGCGTACGTTCCACTGGCCCACGACCACCCGGCGGAGCGCCTGGAGTTCATGCTCCGTGACGCGCGCCCGGCGCTGCTCGTGACCACCACGGCGGTGGCCTCGGACGTGCCCGAGGGCGCCTGCCCCCGGATGCTCGTCGACGACCCGGGCACAGCCGCCGCCATATCCGCCGGGTCGGGCGAGAACCTGCCCGATGCCGGGAGGCCGGACCGGTTGGCGTACGTCATCTACACCTCGGGTTCGACAGGGACACCCAAGGGCGCCGGGGTGAGTCACCGCGCCGTGGTGGACCTTGCCGCGGACCGCGGCTGGGCCGGTGGCGCCCAGGAGCGGGTCCTGATGCACTCGGCGCCGACGTTCGACATCTCGGGCTACGAGATGTGGGTGCCGCTCCTGAACGGCGGCCGGGTCGTGGTGGCGCCGCCGGGAAGGCTGGATGTCGACGCGCTCGCCACGGTCATGGCAGAGCAGCAGGTGACCGCGCTGTGCATGTCCGCAGGACTGTTTGCCGTGATCGCCGACGAGCGCCCGGAGAGCTTCGCCGGCGTGCGAGAGGTGCTGACCGGAGGCGAACCGGTGCCTCCGGAGGCGGTGGCCCGGGTCCTTCGGGCCTGCCCCGGCATCACGGTGGTCAATGCGTACGGGCCGACGGAGGCAACAGTGTTCGCCACCTGTCACCGGATCACGGCCGCCGACCGGGTCGGCGCCGCGGTCCCGGTGGGGCGGCCGCTGGACAACGCGCGCGTCTACGTCCTGGACGACCGGCTTCGGCCCGTTCCGCCCGGGGTGGAGGGCGAGTTGTACCTCGCCGGCCCGGGGCTGGCGCGGGGCTATGCGCACCGGCCGGGGCTGACCGCGCAGCGGTTCGTGGCCTGCCCGTTCGGCGGTGCCGGTGAACGCATGTACCGGACCGGGGACGTGGTGGCGTGGACGAAGGAGGGTGAGCTGGTGTTCAAGTCGCGCGCCGACGACCAGGTCAAGATCCGGGGGTTCCGGGTCGAGCCCGGCGAGGTGGAGGCGGCGCTGATGACGCACCCGGGGGTGGCCCGAGCGGCGGTGATCGCCCGAGAGAGTCCGGGCGGCGCCGGAGGGCAGCAGTTGGTGGCATACGTGGTCCCGGCCGACGGCCGCGACGGCCCGGCGGCCTCCGGGGCCGGGGCCGAGGAACTGCGCGGGCACCTGGAACGCAGCCTGCCACCGTACATGGTGCCGTCCCTCTTCGTGCCGCTCGACGCCCTGCCGCTCACCCGGCACGGCAAGGTGGACCGCCGCTCCCTGCCGAATCCCCGCACTCCCGAGACCCGGCCCGCGGCCGCCGTGATCCGGCCGCGCACGGCCACCGAACGCGCGGTCGCCGCGATCTGGTCGGAGCTTCTCGACCGGGACGAGATCGGCGTGCACGAGAAGTTCTTCGACATCGGAGGGACTTCTCTCTCGCTCCTCGCGCTGGGCAACCGACTGGCCGAACTGGACCTGAACGAGGTGCCGTTGAGCGCGCTCTTCGAGCACACCACGGTCGAGGCGATGGCCCGCCTCCTCGACGACCGACCCGCCCGTGAAACCACTGACGAAATGGGGTTTGAACTATGACGCATCCGAGCCAATCCGACCGGGAGGCCGTGGCGGTCATCGGGGTGGCCGTGGCCCTGCCCGACGCCGACGACCTGGATGCCCTGCACCAGAACCTGCTCGACGGGCGGACCAGCGTACGGGCGCCCGGCAAGGAGCGGGTGCACTACGCCGGGGCGCCCACGGACGTCGACTACCTGAAAATGGGCTACCTCAAGCGGATCGACCTGTTCGACCACCGGTTCTTCGGACTCTCCCTGCACGAGGCGGAGTTGATGGACCCGCACCAGCGCATGGCCGCCCAGCTCGCCCACCGGGCGATCGAGAACGCCTGCTACGCACCCCGGGACCTGAAGGGATCCAACACCGCGGTCTTCCTCAGCGCGCCCGAACCCCACTACGCGAGCCTGTACACCGACGAGGACCCGCAGCAGATCCTCGGCTCGCACCCCTCCGCGGTGGCCGCCCGCGTCGCCTACCTCCTCGACCTGACCGGTCCCACACTCGTCCTGGACACCGCGTGCAGCAGCAGCCTCACCGCGGTCGCGGTCGCGGTGGAAAACCTGCGCAGCGGTCGGGCGGACCTGGCGCTCGCGGGCGGGATCAGCCTCTACCCGGTCATGGTGCCCGAACGCGACCGCACGCCCGTGCCGGGCCTGGAGTCGCCCGAGGGGGTGTGCCGACCCTTCGACGCGGGAGCGGACGGCTCCACCGGCGGTGAGGGAGGCGGACTCGTCCTCCTCAAGCGGCTGTCCGACGCGCTCGCCGACGGAGACCACATTCACGGCGTGCTGCGCGGAATAGCCCTCAACCACAACGGATTCCGCGCCACGAGCATGAGCGCGCCGAGCGCCCGCGGACAGGCCGAGGTGATCGTCGAGGCCTGGCGGCAGGCCGGTCCGGGCCCGCTCGACTACATCGAGGCCCATGGTTCGGGCACCCGGCTCGGCGACGTCATCGAGGCCGAGGGGCTGCGGCAGGCCTTCGCCGAGGCGGGCCGGAACGACCCGTGCGGGATCAGCGGAATCAAGGGCAACATCGGCCACCTCAACCACGCCGCCGGAGTCGCGGGCCTCCTCAAGGTCCTCGCCGCGCTGCGGCACGGCACCAGGTACCCGAACCCCAACTTCGTGACACCCAACCCGCTGATCGACTTCACCGGCCCGGTCCAGGTCGACGCGCAGGCCACGGCCTGGGAGCAGACGGAGGGCGGCACGCGCCGGGCGGGCCTGAGCTCCTTCGGCCTGACCGGAACCAACGTGCACGCCGTCGTGGAGGAGCCGCCCGCCGTGGCCCCGGCCCCGGCTGCGGACGAACCGGCGGCCGAGCTGGTCACCCTCTCCGCGAAGTCGCCCCGGGCGCTCGAAGCGTACGCGCAGCGCGTCGCCGACTTCCTCGACCGTACCGATCACCAACTGCCCGCCCTGGCCCACGCGTTGAACCGCGGGCGCGACGACCACCCGTACCGCTGGGCCGGCACCGCCCGCGACAACCAGGAGCTGGCCGACCTGCTGCGCGCCGCCCGCACGGGCGAGCGGGAGCCGTCGGCGGCGGCGCCCGTGGTGCTGCTCTTCTCCGGCGACGGCGAGCTGGGCGAGGAGACCTGGGCCGGTCTGTGCGCGGCCTTCCCCGAGCTGTCCGACGCCGATGGCACGAGCGACAGTTCCCCCGGCGCCCGGCAGCTCGCCCGGCAGCACGCGGCCTACCGGCTGGCGCGCTCGTTCGGCCTGACCGAGTCCCGCCTGGTCGGCTCCGGCATCGGCAACCTCGTGGTGCGGACCGTCCAGGACCCGGCGACGGCCGCGCAGTCCCGGCAGAAGGCGGTGGACGCCCCGATCACCAGCCAGGTCGACGAGGCCGGGCTGCGCCGCGCGGTGCGCAGCCTCGCCGACGAGGGCGCCGTCCTGGTCGAGCTGGCCGCGGACGGCACGCTGTCGAGGGAGATCTCCAGGATCGCCCCGGAGCTCCCGGTCGTACGTCTCTTCGCGGAGCCCTCACAGGAAGGTGTGCTCGGCGCGCTCGCCACGCTCTACTCGCTCGGCGCGGACCTCGACTGGAGCCGGTACTACGCCGGAGCCGAGGTGCGCCGCATCGAGCTGCCGACCTACCCGTTCGACGCCGACGAGGTGTCCTGCTGGTGCCGGCCACCGGGCGCCCCGCTTCCGGCGACGCGGCCCTCCGGCGCGGCGGCCCATCAGTCCACGGCATCGCACCGAGCCGAACAGGGCGACACGGAAGGTAGGTTGGCCGAAATCTGGACGAGCGTCCTCAAGGCCCAGGGGGTCGGACCGGACTCCAACTACTTCGATCTCGGCGGCACGTCCATCGCGGGCATCACGGTGCTGCGGCGGGCCCAGGAGGACTTCGGCGTCCACCTCACCTTCTCCGACCTGCACCAGCACCCCACACTGCGCGAACTGGCCACGCGGGTCGACGTCCTGCGCGCGGCCGGTACCGACCGGGACGACTGGACGATCACCCCGATACCGCGACCGGGCCGGCTGCCGCTCTCGTTCAACCAGGAACAGCTGTGGTACCTGGACCGGCTGAAACCGGGAACCCCCCTCTACAACATCCCCGTCAACCTGCGCTACGTCGGCGACTTCGACCTCGACGCGTACCGGGGCGCGCTGCGTGACGTGCTGGGCCGGCACGAGGTCCTGCGCACCCGCATCCTGGACGAGGACGGCAGGCCCTACGCGCTCGCCGACCTGCCCGAGCCGCAGCTGGCCTTCCGCGACCTCGCGGCGCTGCCGGACACGGAGCGCGTCGCGGAGCTGTCGCGGGTGATGACCGCGGAGGCGACGGCCCCCTTCGACCTCGGTCGGGGCCCGCTGTTCCGCACCGTGGTGGTCAAGATCGGCGATCAGGACCACGTGGTCCTGCACACCTGGCACCACATCGCCTTCGACGGCTGGACACCCGCCGTCTTCTTCCGCGAGCTCTCCGCCTGCTACACGGCCCGCCGCACCGGAGGCACCGCCGATCTGCCCGAACTGCCCATCCAGTACGCGGACTTCGCGGCCTGGCAGCGCCAGTGGCTGGACGCCGAGCGCACGGAGCGCGGCCTGGAGTTCTGGCGCGAGCAGCTGCGCGACCTGGACATCCCCGAGATGCCGATCGACCGCCCGCGCCCGGCCGCGCAGTCCTTCCGGGGCGACTCCGTGAAATTCGGGCTCGACCCGGAACTCGCCCGGCAGCTGCGCGCCTTCAGCGTGCGCGAGAGCACCACGAGCTTCGTCACCATGCTCGCCGTGATCGACGCGGTCCTGCACCTGTGGGCCGGCCACCAAGACGTCGTGGTGGGTGCCGCGACCACGGGCCGGTTCAACCCCTCCACACACGACCTGATCGGCTACTTCAACAACCTGCTGCCGTTCCGTACGAAGGTCGACCCGGGGCTGAGCTTCCGCGAGCTGGTGGCCCGCTGCGCGACTACCGCCACCGGGGTGCTCGACCACGAGGAGATCCCGTTCGCGAAGATCGTCGCCGACACGGACCACCGCGACCCCTCGCGGCACCCGGTGTTCACGGTCTGCTACACCCACCAGAACACCGCCACCGCCTCTCTCGACCTGGCGGGCCTGACGACCGAGAGCGTCGGGGAAGAGCTCTCCGGGATCTCCGGAGTCGCCCCGGGCACCTCCAAGTTCGACCTCACCTTCGGCCTGTACGACCAGGACGGCGGCCCGATGGACGGCTACCTGGAGTACGCGGTCGACCTGTTCGAGCCCGCCACCGCGCGCCACTTGGTCGATCTCTTCCAGACCGTCGCCGCCGCCGCGATGAGCGAACCCGACCGGCCCCTTGAGGAACTTGTCCAGGGCCGCGGTGAGCCGGTCGTCGTCGACGGCGAGCCGGCGGTGCTGGCCGGCCCGCGGCGGGACTGGCCCGACGACCGTCTGGTGAGCGAGGTCTTCCAGGAGCACGCCGCCCAGCGCCCGGACGCGATCGCCGTCGTCGACGGCGCGGGCGAGCACACGTACCGGGAGATCGACCGGAGGTCGAGCCGGGTGGCGCGAAGGCTCGTCGAGCACGGTGTCGGACCGGACAGCGTCGTCCCGGTGCTCGCGGGGCGCGGCGCCGACCTGGTGGTCGGCTGGCTCGCCGTCCACAAGGCGGGCGGCGCCTTCGCGACGATCGACCCGGCCGTGCCGGAGCAGCGGGTCCGGAGCATCCTCGCCGGGCTCACCGTCCCCGTGACGCTCATCGGGGCGGGCGCGGGCGCGGTGGCCGACGGCGGCGCGGGCCCCGTCGTCCGCATCGCCGACGCGGACGCCGATGGCGACGCCGGCCAGGACGCGGGCGCCGACGCCACCCTGCCGCAACGGGCCGGCGCGGCCAACATGGCGTACGTCTCGCACACATCGGGCTCGACCGGGCACCCGCTCGGCTGCGAGATCGAGCACCGCAGCCTGATCAACCTGCTGCACTGGTGGGGCGAGGAGACGGGGCTCGGCACCGAGGACCGCATCGCGCAACTCGCCGCCCCCGGTTTCGACCTGGCCGTGCTCGAAGTCATGTCGGCCCTCTACTACGGCGCGACTCTGTGCTTCGTACAGGACACCCTGCAGACTCCGCAGAAGCTCCTCGGAGAGCTGGCCGCGCACCGGATCACCGTGGCGGGCATGCCGACACCACTCGCCGAGCTGGTGCTCTCCGACTTCCCCGACGTGCCCGGCCTCGTCCTGCGGTCGCTGCTCACGGGCGGCGATCTGCTCCGGGTGCGGCCGCCCAGGGAGGCGCCGTTCGCGCTGATCAACGTCTACGGACCGACGGAGTGCGTGGTCTGCGCCACCGCGGGCCGGGTGTCCGAGGCCGGGTCGGGCTCCGACCTGCTCCCCGACATCGGGCGACCGCTCCCGAACGCCCAGGTGTACCTGCTGGACCGGCAGGGCCGGCCGGTGGCGCGAGGCGAGCGGGGCGAGGTCTACCTCGGAGGGGTCAACGTCGGCCGCGGCTACCACGGCAGGCCGGGCCTGACCGCGACCCGGTTCGTCGCCGACCCGTTCTCGGACGAGCCCGGTGCCCGCATGTACCGCACCGGCGACCTGGCACTGGTCCGCCGCGACGGCACCCTCGAATTCCAGGGGCGCGCCGACGACCAGCTCGAAGTGCGCGGCCACCGGGTGGAGCCCGCCGAGATCGAGCAGACCCTCATGCGGCATCCGCAGGTACGGGAGGCGCTCGTTGTCGCCGAGCAGCAGCCCTCCGGCGCCCCGCTCCTGGTGGCCCACGTCGCCGGCGAACAGCTCCCGGACGAGGCCGAGTTGACCGCGTGGGTGGCCCGTGAACTCCCCGCTTACATGGTCCCCGGCCGCGTGCTGCGCCATGACGATCTGCCCAAGACGAGCAACGGAAAGCTCGACCGCAACAGGATGAAGGAGACCGAGATGTCCGAGCGCGACACCATGAGCGAGTTGACGGCGGTGACGACGGCCGTGACGTCAGGCGCTGTTGTCGACGAAGCCGGGCGGGACGCCGAACGCGTCCTCGGCGAGATCTGGGCCGATCTGCTCGGCGTCGCGAAGGTGGCGCCGGGCGACAACTTCTTCCAGATCGGCGGCGACTCGCTGCTGAGCGTCGGCATCGCCTCGCGCGCCGAACGGGCCGGGCTGCGCATCACCCCGCACGACGTGCTGAGCCACCCGACCCTGCGCGGGCTCGCCGCCGTCGCGGCCAAGGCCCCCGTCGCAGCGCCGGAACCGCTCGCGGCCGCCGCCGCACCCCTGCTGGAGCCGGTACCGCCGAGCCCGCTGGTGCAGGCCATGCTCGCCAAGTCCGGCAACGCCGCACGGGACTTCATCCGGCCCATGATCCTGGAGACGGCCCAGGGCATCCGGGCCAACACGGTGCGCGCGGCGTTCGAGCGTCTGGTCGAGATCCAGGAGCCGCTGCGCTACCGGTTCCGCCACAACAGCCTGGGCTGGCGCATCGAGTGCGCCGAGCGCGAGAACGCCCCGTTCGTGGACACCAGGGTGCTGCCGCCGCTCGACGAGGAGCAGCTCCAGGCCCATCTGGCGGCCGACCTGGACGAACTCCTGGAGGACATCGACCTCGGCCGGGGCCCGGTGCTGCGGGCCAGGTTCTACGACCGCGGCGGCGACCTGCCCGGCGTAATCCTCTTCGTCATCCACCACTTCGTCTACGACGCCCTGTCGTTCGTGCCACTGATCGAGGACCTGAACGCCGGGTTCGGGGGCCACGCCCCGGCCGTCACGCGCCGGGCCGCCTGGCGGGAGTGGACGCAACAGCTGCGCGCGATGTCCGCGTCCGACGAGGTGGCCGGTGAACTCCCTTACTGGAAGGGGATCCTGAGCGCGGGGGCCGGGATGGAGCCGGTGCCCGAGAACGGCACGCCCGACGCGCCGCCGAGCCTCGTACGCCGTACCGTGGCAGGCAGCCCCGCGCCCCAGCTGTCCGACAGCGGCCCCTCCGGACAGCAGGCGGCGATGGCCGCGGTCGCCGTGGCCTGGTCCCGGTGGCGCGGCACCCCCGACGCCTACCTGAGCACCCTGGGCATGGGGGCCGCGCCGAACGCGCTGTGGCACGGTGACCGGAGCGCGTCCTTCGGCTGGTTCACCCACCTGTTCCCGACCTTCCTCAAGGTCGCGGCCGGGGCCGAAGTCGCCGAGATCCTGCCGGCCGCCGGTGCGGCGCTGTCCGTCCCCAACGACGGCATCGGGTACGGGGTCCTGCGCCATCTCAGCCCGCAGACCCCCGAGGTGGAGCGGCTGCGCACGCTGCCGGAGCCGCCGGTCATCGTGGAACACCTGGCGAACGCCAACAACGGGCTCGCCAAGCTGAGCGGCGATTCGGTCCGGATGCGGTCGATGGCCCTGTCGGTCCTGCCGGACTCGCTGCTCGCCCAGGTGCCGATCGTGGTCGAGAGCCACGTCATCGACGGGGTGCTCGAACTCGGTGTGGTCTCCCGCGGCTCGGTGGCCGACGCCGACATGGAGGCCTTCGCCGACCACCTGGTCGAGGCGTTCACCGAGCTCGCCGCCGCACAGAACGCGGACGGGGTGCACTGAATGGCGCCGACGACGGCCCTCCGGGCCATGGCCTTCCACCAGCCGGAGGGCGTACTGCCCGTCGCGGAGCTGCCGGGCCTCGACCGACTCGGCGAGGGCGAGCGGGCGAGCTGCGCGCAGCTGGGCATCGATGAGGTCCGCGCGGACGACTCGCTGTCCGCGTTCGACCTCGCGGCCGCTGCCGCCCGGCGGGCCCTGGCGGAAGCCGGACTCTCCGCGGCCGAGCTCGGCGCGCTGATCCTGGTCGACGCCCGAGCCCCGGAGACGCTGATGAGCTCCTCGGCCACCCGGCTCCAGGCCCTGCTGGGGGCGGAGGGAGCGGTGACGTTCTCGGTGGGCGGCCTCGGCTGCGTTTCCCTCACCCCGGCACTGCTCGCGGCCCGCGGACTGCTCGCCGCCGACGGGGACCTGGACAACGTCCTGGTCGTACACGGCAGCAAGCCGCCGACGCCGCTGCGCTACCGGCATCCGGTGACCGTCAGCGGCGACGGCGGTGCGGCCGCGGTGATCTCCCGCCATGGACCGGTACGGATCCTCGACATACTCCAGGAGACCAACGGCGACTACTGGGACCTCTTCCACGTCGACTTCAGGGACCGGCCGACCGACCAGTGGCGCGAGGAGTGCCGCTCCATCCCCGACTACTCCTTCCGCCTCGCCGTGGAAACCCGCAACCGCCTGCGCGCGCTGCACCGGCGCCTCCTCGAACGCAACGGCCTGGAACAGCAGGACATTTCCTGTTACCTCAGCCACAACCTGTCCGCCGGCGCGTTCCGGTTCACCGAGGAGGCACTCGACATCAAGATCAGTACGAGCTGCTTCGACAACCTCCGGCAGTACGGGCACCTCGGCCCGAACGACGTCCTGCTGAACCTCCACACGGAGCTCGAACGCGGCGGCCTCGGCGACGGACAGCGCGCGGTGCTGCTCAGCGCCAGCCCGGCCGCCGCGTGGAGCCTGCTGCTCGTGGAGATCGGCGACGGCGCCGCGACCCACTATTTGTGACGAACACCAGACAGGAGACCTCGGACGAACATGGATCGGCCCCGCACCTCGGACGGGACGCTGACTCTGTCGGGGATCTTGGTGTCGTCTGTTCAGTCTCTGGCGGACCGCCAGGACCTCGGCCGGGGGATCTGGTGTTGGTCCAGGAAGTTCTGGAAGGCGGTCGGCGGCCGGGGTGGAGGTCCTTCTCCGGTCGGCGGCCGTCGGCTGAGGCGCTCGATGTTTGCGGCGATGGCTGTGAACACGTGCTGTAGGTGGGCCTTGTGCTGTCCCCGGTAGCGGCAGCGGCGCATGCCGTGTCCGTGGGCGAGCTCGTTGATGGTGCCTTCCACTCCGGAGCGGACCGCGTAGCGGGCCTGCCATTCGGGTGTCTGTTGCTCGGCGCGGACGCGGAGTTGCAGATCGCGGAGTTCTCGCGGGGGAAACCCGACGCTTCGGGCGCTGTCGGCAGTGGTCGTGCAGCGGGTGCGGACCGGGCAGGGACGGCACTGGCTCTTGGTGAACCGTGCCACGATCAGAGGTGCCGCGGTGGGTGAGGAGGTCGGGTAGGGGCCGTGCCATCCCGCGCTGGTCTCGCCCTGCGGGCAGGTGACCTGCTGGCGATCGAAGTCGATGTGGAAATCGTCGCGGCCGAAGCCGTTGTTCCTGCGGTTCTGGCGGGTGGTGTTGACCGGCAGCGGTCCGGTGACCGTGACCTGGTGTTCGCGGGCTGCTTGCTCAAGGTGGACCAGGGAGGTGTAGCCGCCGTCGACCAAGTGCTCGGCGGGTAGCAGCCCACGGCGCATGAGCCGGGTGTGAATGCCGGGCAGAGCCTTCGCGTCGTAGCCGGTGGCATCGGTGGTCGCCACATCCGTGATCACGTTGACGCCGCCAGGGTCACAGGTCTCGGTGAGATGCGCGACGAACCCCTTCCAGCGGGTGACATGACCGCGGCGCGCGTAGCGGGCCGTCGGGTCGTAGGGCGAGACAACCGCGGCCGACGGGGGCGGCAGCCCGCCGTCCTCAGCGGTGCGCCAGCGCAGGCGGCCGGCCCTGTCGCGGTAGTAGTTCTGCACCATGATCTGCCGTAAAGCCTGGACCCGGGGCCCGGACAGGCGTTCCGGGGCGTGCTGCCCGAGGTGCTCGATCAGCCCCACGGCATCGTTGCCCGCGGCGAGGATCCTGGTCTTGGGGCGGGTGGGGTTCTTGCCCAGACGGACCGGGCGGCCGTAGCGGCTCCCCCACTCCTCGTCGACCAGCCCGGCCAGCAGGTGGGGAGCCATGCCGGCCAGCTCTTCCAGCGCAGCGCGGACGGCCTCGGTGACCAGTTCCAGCCGGGTCAGGTCGCGCACCGCGGCCAGGACGTGGGTGGAGTCCGTGCGCTGGGTGGTGCGCTCGCGGACGAGGCCCCTCTCCTTCAGGCGCGCGAGCGCGAGGTCGAGGAGACGGTCGGCTCGGCCGTCCTCGGTGAGCCGCTCGCGGAAGTCGGCCAGCACACTGTGGTGGAAACCGGGATCGTCCAGCTCCATGGCCAGCGCGTACTTGAAATCGATGCGGCAGCGAACCGCCTCGGCCGCCTGCCGGTCCGACAGACCGAGCAGGAACTGCAGCACACAGACGGTCGCCAGCTGGGCGGGCGAGAGCCCCGGACGGCCGTCGCGCGGGTACCAGTCAGCGAAGTCCTCGTCACGCCACAGCCCGCCCAGCTGGTCTCTCACCCACATCGCCGTCGTACCGCCCGGGTTACTCGCCCGCGCCATCTGCACAGTCAGAGAAGGGACTTGCTCACCAGAACGGGCGTGGAGCGACAACGGGCACCTCGACAACTGCATCGGTCCTTGAACAGAGCCGAGCATGCCCGTTGATCACGCTGCCCCGCCGGGGATCACCAAGATCCCCGACAGAGTCAGCGTCCCCGGACGGTGCGGGGCCGATCCATGTGCGGCAGGCGACGTGCGTCGCGAACCACGGGGGAGGGGTGGGGAGCGGTCAGATCGCGGCTCGGAAAAAGTAGGTCGTACGGTGGACGATCTTTCCGCCCCGCACCAGATACGCGTCCGCGAAGCCCTCTTCCAGCGGCTGCCCGGAGCGTTCCCGGCCGGTGAAGCGGCCCCAGCAGGCGGCCGACCCGAGATCGGAGACCACCCGGTCGACCTGGTGCCGGCCGCTGGAGATGATCCGGGTGTGCCGGTAGAAGTGGTCGATGTCGGCCAGGCCGGTGAGCGGGTCGTAACCAGGGCGTTCGTAGACACAGTCGAGGGCGAAGACGTCGGGCAGATCGTCCCACCTGCGCTCGTCGATGATGGCGAACAGGTCCGCGACAAGACGTTCGGCGGTGCGCGGTGCGGGAATCTGTGTGGACACAGTGTGGGGTCTCCGATCGGGCTCGTTCCGGTGAGGCAGCTGTCACGCGGTGCGGCGCCGACCGGGCGAAGTGGGGCACCTGTTCCCGGTCGCGACAACCGCTGGAGCGTTCCCCACCCGTACGGGGAACGCTCCAGCAGCCTTCACTTCGCGGCGCACTGCGGACGCGACTCTCCGACCCTCGCCGAGCGACTCTGAACCAGCCTTCAAGGCCGGCGGCGCTTTCCGGCCAGGCCTGTGCCGGGGAAGGCGCCGGGACGCCACGCTTGAGGGGCGGTCACCCAACGATCCCGGCAAGCGGCACCCGTTTGCGGCTCAACCGGCGGTGCCGACCGAGCGCTCCAGGTGGAACAGACCTTGGCGTCACATCGTCGAGCCCGCCTCGTAGAGGCATAGGGATGAAACCAGGACGCCTCCAGGCGGCGGGCGTTGACCGTCTCGTGGTCCCAGGCCGACTCGGACACGAAGAACCGCAGCCGCTGTACCGACGCATGCTGGGCGCCGACCACCGGTTCGGTGCCGGCCAGGCCGGTCAGCGTCCTGTTCCGATCCCTCGGCAGCGGCAGCCCGGCCAGATACTCGCGAAACCCCCGCCGCTGGGCCGGCGTCCCCAGCAGTTCATCGAAACGGGCCGCGTACGCTTCCAGCGGACCGGGCGCGGGTGGACATGGCAGCCGCTTGGTCATCTCAAGCTCCACAGAGGTGAGTCGAGGCTCTCACCTCCGGCGCACTGCCACCACGGCCCGCCGTCAACAAACCACCGCGACTGCATCACACGACTTCCCCACGCTGGACCCAGGGCACAAGGGATCACCATGACCGCCAGGACACCCGAACCATCTGGACCGTCAACGACCAGCATGACCAGGACACCTACCACCGCCTGCTGATCCTGCTGTTCGGCCCACGCTCCAGCCGAGACGCTCCCTGAACTGCGCGCCACATGGACGACCCCGGGGTGCCGACACACCCGGGGGTCCGGGCACCTCCAAGGGCCGCCCGGCCAGTCGCAAAGGGACTGACATGACGAAGGCTCTCACGCGCACGCTGCGCGCAGTGGACTACCTACGGGTTTCCACGGAGGAACAGGCAAAGGGCTACAGCATCGCATATACAAGCAAGAAGACCGGGGCGCGCTATCGGCCGGACCGGCCGCGCCTTCTGGAAGTGGGTCTGGGAGCTGGAAGACCTGGGTGTGTACGTCGCTGTCGTGAAGAAGGACTACGACAACTCCACAGCGGCTGGGCGCTCGCAAGCGGAAGCGATGGAGCTCCTGGACATCCAGGTCACCATCCTGGGCGAGATCCCACGGAAGACACGGTGCGACGACGGAATCAGCGGGTGGTTCCGCGAGCGGGAGCGCCCCGTGCCCGTGCTGTCGGACGAGGCTTGGGCGCGCGTTGAGCCGATCTTCGCGGCGCGCAAGGGTAGGCGTCCCAAGGACAGCCGGGGCATGCTGGGTGCCATGTTGCAGAAAGCGAGCACGGGGTGTGCGTGGGGTGACCTGACGTTTCCGGGCGGGAGCCTTGCCAGTTCGTGGCAGCGTTGGCTGACCACGGGATTCTGGGGGCAACTCATGGAAGCGCCGGCGGATTTGCCGGGGAGTCCGTCGCCGAGGGACTCGCGGGCCGTGCTCGCCCCGTACAAGCGCGTCCGCGTCATCGAGTTCGGCGAGCTGCCCAAGACGGTCTCCGGCAGGATCCGCCGGGTCGAGCTGAAGGAGGCGACGGCGGCGGGTTCGGCGGCCGAGTACGTGGAGGGCGAGCTGCGATGACACCCCTGTCGTACGCCCATGGTGTGAGCGGCACCGCCCTGCTCGGCGACACGATCGGCGCCGACCTGGACCGGACGATCGAGGTGTACGGCGCGCGCGAGGCGCTGGTCGACGTCCCGTCGGGGCGGCGCTGGACGTATGCCCAATTCGGCGCGGACGTGGAGCAGTTGGCGTGCGCGCTGCTCGCGAGCGGGGTCGCGAAGGGCGACCGGGTCGGCATCTGGGCGGTGAACTGCCCCGAGTGGATCCTGGTCCAGTACGCGACCGCGCGGATCGGCGCGGTCCTGGTGAACATCAACCCGG
The DNA here is from genome assembly GCF_044764265.1 of Streptomyces sp. NPDC094147. NCBI lineage: Bacteria > Bacillati > Actinomycetota > Actinomycetes > Kitasatosporales > Streptomycetaceae > Streptomyces > Streptomyces sp. NPDC094147. The sequence goes on from NZ_JBIWHT010000025.1 coordinate 36,080, forward strand.
CCTACCGCGTGCACGAGTTGGCGTACGTGCTGCGCCAGTCCGGGGTCTCGGTGCTCTTCGCCTCGCTGTCCCACAAGTCGAGCGACTACCGGGCGATGGTGGAGCAGGTGCGGGGCGACTGTCCGGCGCTGCGGCGGACCGTCTTCATCAACGACCCCGGCTGGGACGCCCTGATGGCGACCGGAACACCCGTGCCGCGTACGCGACTTGCGGCGCGCGAGGCGGAACTGTCCTGCGACGACCCGGTCAACATCCAGTACACCTCGGGCACGACGGGCTTCCCCAAGGGAGCCACCCTCTCCCATCACAACGTCCTCAACAACGGTTATTTCGTAGGGGAGTTGATCTCCTACACGGAGGCCGACCGGATCTGCATCCCGGTACCCTTCTACCACTGCTTCGGCATGGTGATGGGCAATCTGGCCGCCACCTCGCACGGGGCCTGCATGGTGATCCCGGCGCCGTCCTTCGACCCGGAGGCGACCCTGCGGGCCGTCGAGCAGGAGCGCTGCACCTCGCTGTACGGCGTGCCGACGATGTTCATCGCGGAGCTGAACCTCCCCGGCTTCGCCTCGTACGACCTCTCCTCGCTGCGCACCGGGATCATGGCGGGCTCACCGTGCCCCGTGGAGGTGATGAAGCGGGTGGTCGCCGAGATGCACATGGCCGAGGTGTCCATCTGCTACGGCATGACCGAGACCTCCCCGGTCTCCACGCAGACCCGCACGGACGACGACCTGGAGCGGCGCACCGGCACCGTCGGCCGGGTCATGCCGCACGTCGAGGTGAAGGTCGTCGACCCCGTCAGCGGCGTCACCGTCCCGCGCGGCGAGGCGGGCGAGCTGCGCACCCGCGGCTACAGCGTGATGCTCGGCTACTGGGACGAGCCGGAGCGGACCGCCGAGACGGTCGACGCGGGACGCTGGATGCACACCGGGGACCTCGCGGTGATGCGCGAGGACGGCTACGTCGAGATCGTCGGCCGCATCAAGGACATGATCATCCGAGGCGGCGAGAACGTGTACCCGCGCGAGATCGAGGAGTTCCTGTACGGACACCCCAAGATCGCGGACGTCCAGGTGGTCGGGATCCCCGACGAGAAGTACGGCGAGGAGATCCTGGCCTGCGTCATCCCCCGCGACCCGGCCGATCCGCCCACACTGGCCGAGCTGACCGCGTACTGCCGCGAGCAGCTGGCCCACTACAAGGTGCCCCGCCGCCTGCGCATCCTCGACGCCTTCCCGATGACGGTCAGCGGCAAGGTGCGGAAGGTGGAGCTGCGGGAGGGTTACGGGGCCTGATCCCCGCGGGGTGCGCCCCGGCCGGGCTCAGGGGCCCGCCGAGACCAGCTCCTGGGCCGCGTCGTTCACGGGCTGGGGCGTCCCTGTCAGATCCAGTACGAACAGCGGGACGCGCAGCTCGTCCGCGCGCTCCCTGGCGTCCTTCGCGTACCCGGCGAGCGAGAAGTGGACGCTGCGCGCCGAGCCGGTCATGCCGTGCAGCCACAGGCACTCGACCGCCCGCAGCGAGACCGGCCGGGTCGTCGGGTCCACCTGGGCGACGAGTCCGGGCCCGCGCAGATCGATGCCGGAGGCCGGGCGCGGCTCGGCCTGGTGTATGCCGCTGAAGCCCAGCCAGTTCAGATAGAGCGCGGCCGCCGTCACCGCGTCCCGCGCGGTGCGGATCGTGAGCGGCCTGAACGCGGTGCGGGGCCGCGCCGACGGCGGCGGGAGCGGCACGGGCGCGGGCGCGGGCGGCGCCGTCACCGGGCGCACCGGGATCCGCAGGACCGTCCCGCAGGAGCAGCCGAGCTCGGGCTGCGGCCACTGGCTCTGCTCTCCGCAGGCCCGGCAGCGGACCGTGACCCAGGCTTCCGTCCAGGTGCGGTGGGTGATCGGGGACGGCGCGGCGCCGCGCTGGACGGGCGGCGCGAGCAGGGCGCCGCAGGCGCACGGATAGGCCGGCGGAACGTAGAGGTGGTCGCGTCGGCAGGCCGGGCAGCGCACCGGTACGCCCTCGCCGTTCATCCGCCCCCGCCTCCCTGCCGACGCGGCCCGTACGGGCTCCGCTCCACGTCGAGTGAGAGCCCCCCGCGGCATGCCCCGGAGGCTCCGCCGTCCATGGTCCATCAACCGGGACCGCGGTGTGGCCCATTCGCGCATCCCCGGCCGTCCCTTGACGCGCCAGCGAACCCGTCCTACATTGCTTCCACATAGCAGAATGAAACTTCCGCATTACGGAATCAGGCTCCAAGGGGCGCGACCAGGTGGCGCGACAGGGCCCGACTCCGCCAGGCCGAAGCAGGAGCACTCCATGCCTCGTATGACCGCTGCCCGAGCGGCAGTTGAGATCCTCAAGCGCGAAGGCGTCAGCCACGCCTTCGGTGTGCCGGGCGCGGCGATCAACCCCTTCTACCGGGCGCTCAAGGAGGGCGGTGGCATCGACCACACGCTCGCCCGCCACGTCGAAGGCGCCTCCCACATGGCGGAGGGGTACACGCGCTCCAACCCGGGCAACATCGGTGTCTGCATCGGCACGTCGGGCCCCGCGGGCACCGACATGATCACGGGTCTGTACTCCGCGATCGGCGACTCGATCCCGATCCTGTGCATCACCGGCCAGGCCCCGGTCGCGGTGATCCACAAGGAGGACTTCCAGGCGGTCGACATCGCCTCGATCGCCAAGCCTGTCACCAAGGCCGCGACGACCGTCCTGGAGGCCGCACAGGTCCCCGGCGTCTTCCAGCAGGCCTTCCACCTCATGCGCTCCGGCCGGCCCGGCCCGGTCCTCATCGACCTGCCGATCGACGTCCAGCTCACCGAGATCGACTTCGACCCGGACACCTACGAGCCGCTGCCGGTCTACAAGCCGACCGCGACCCGCGCCCAGATCGAGAAGGCCATCTCCTTCCTCCTGGAGTCCGAGCGCCCGCTGATCGTCGCCGGCGGCGGCATCATCAACGCGGACGCCTCCGACCTCCTGGTCGAGTTCGCCGAGATCACCAACACCCCGGTCGTCCCGACCCTCATGGGCTGGGGCACCATCGCGGACGACCACGAGCTGAACGCGGGCATGGTCGGTCTGCAGACCTCGCACCGCTACGGCAACGCGACGTTCCTGGAGTCGGACTTCGTCCTCGGCATCGGCAACCGCTGGGCCAACCGCCACACCGGCTACAAGCTCGACGTCTACAAGAAGGACCGCAAGTTCGTCCACGTCGACATCGAGCCCACCCAGATCGGCAAGATCTTCGCCCCGGACTACGGCATCGCCTCCGACGCGAAGGCCGCCCTGGAGCTGTTCGTGGAGGTCGCCAAGGAGCTGAAGGCCGCGGGCAGGCTCCCCGACCGCTCCGCCTGGGTCGCCTCCCACCTGGAGCGCAAGTCGACCCTCCAGCGCCGCACGCACTTCGACAACGTGCCGATGAAGCCGCAGCGGGTCTACGAGGAGATGAACAAGGCCTTCGGCCCGGAGACGCGCTACGTCACCACCATCGGCCTCTCCCAGATCGCCGGCGCGCAGATGCTGCACGTCTACAAGCCGCGCCACTGGATCAACTGCGGCCAGGCGGGCCCGCTGGGCTGGACCATCCCGGCCGCGCTGGGTGCCGCGACCGCCGACCCGGAGACGCCCGTCGTCGCGCTGTCCGGCGACTACGACTTCCAGTTCATGCTGGAGGAGCTGGCGGTCGGCGCGCAGCACAAGATCCCGTACGTCCACGTTCTCGTGAACAACGCCTACCTGGGCCTGATCCGTCAGGCGCAGATCGGCCTGGACATCAACTTCCAGGTCAACCTGGAGTTCGAGAACATCAACTCCCCGGAGCTGGGCGTCTACGGCGTCGACCACGTCAAGGTCGTCGAGGGCCTCGGCTGCAAGGCGATCCGCGTCACCGAGCCGGACCAGCTGCTGCCCGCGTTCGAGGAGGCCAAGAAGCTGGCCGCCGAGTTCCGGGTCCCGGTCGTGGTCGAGGCGATCCTGGAGCGCGTCACCAACATCTCGATGAGCCGCACCAACGACATCAGCGACATCAGCGAGTTCGAGGAGCTGGCCACCGAGCCGGGCCACGCCCCGACGGCGATCCGCCCCCTCACGGCTTCCTGAGCCACCCAAACGGTCCGGCCCCCGTTCCCCCGCACTGGGGAGCGGGGGCCGGACGCTTTTTGTGATCTACCGGGGGCCGGTGGCCTCCTCGTGTTCGAGCAGCGTCTTGAGCGAGGACAGAATCATCGCCCAGCCTTCGCTGACCCCCTTCAGCATCTCGCTGTCCGGGCTGTCGAATCCTTCATGAGTGACCGTCAGTTTCACGCCGAGGGAGGCGGGGTCGGCCGGTTCGATGTCGAAGGCGACCCGGGACTGCTCCGCGCGCGCCCTGCCGAACTCCTCCTCCGTATCGAAGAGTTGACGGTGCATCGGAAGAAGACGATGCCAGGTGTACGCGAGCCGTCTGCCCGGCAGTGCCTCGGTCACCGCCTGGCCGAGATCCTCGTACGCGCCGTCCGGGCCCATCTTCCACAGCACCGGCGAACCCACCCGCCAGTCGGAGCTCGGCCCCCAGCCGCCGAAGTACCGCTGGGCGAACTCGGCGTCGGTCAGGGCCTCGTAGAGCCGCTCGGGGGTGGTCTGGATGTAGATCAGGTAGACGAACTCGGGCCTGTCCATGGCGGGTTCCTCCTCCGGGCTCCGCTTCATCCGGCCGGGCACCTCCAGCCTTCCGTGCTCGTACTGGCCGATCCAGCGGTCGGACAGCTCCCGGATCGGCACCGGGTCGAGGTAGTGGAACTTCTCCCGGCCACGCCGCACCGACCTGACCAGTCGGGCCGCTTCAAGCACCGCCAGATGCTTGCTCACCGCCTGCCGCGACATGGCGAGACCTTCGCACAGCTCCCGCAGCGTCTGCCCGTTCCGCTCGCGCAGCCGGTCGAGCAGGCGCCGCCGACTGGCATCGGCCAGCGCTCTGAACACGTCGTCCACGCTCGCCTCCGATTCCAGATTGGGAACCTGGGGGTTGCGTGTCAATTCGTGACGATTTTGGCACCTCTACCGGGGCCGATCCGCGTAGATACCGGATCGATTCCCCATCGTCACCCGTCGGGCCTGCCCTTCGGGCCGTTCGGCGGCGCATACTGGGGTGACGATGACGAAGCCATCCGCGCCCCGGCGCCACCTGCCCACCAGCCCCTTCAAAGCCCCGGACGCCCCGGCGGCCAAGCACTTCCTCCTGGGAGACCGGGTCACACACGACCAGTTCGGCCTGGGCACCATCATCGGGGTCGAGGACGGCGTGGCGATGCTCGTCGACTTCGGTTCCCGACAGGCCCGCATTGTCAGCCCGTACACCCGCATGGACAAGCTCTAAAAACACCCTCGCCCCGAGGTGAACCCCGGTCCGGACCGCACGCGCGGTCCGGACCGGGGGCGTGTCCGCCCGATTCCCCGGCGCCGTGGGAGCTGCCCGTCCGGGTGAATCTCACGCGCCGGGGCCCGGGGCGTCCCGCCCCGGACGCCGCCACCTCCGGTCGCAGAAGCCGTTCCTCGAAGTACGAGGTCGGCTCCGACCCCCTACCTGATCGACCACTCCCGCCGCGCCCCCTGGGTGCCGGACCGGGACCGTGAGCTCATGGTCACACTCCACCACCCGGCGCCCCGCCCCCGTACGCCACCACCGCCGAGGCCGCCGCCGCGCTGAAGCAGATTCGGCGTCGACCCCGCTCGGGTGCCCACGCTCACTCGGTGGCTACGGCGGAGGCGGAGAGGAGTGTCGCGGCGCCGAGGCTGCCCCAGAGGGCGGCCGGGCCGAGGGGTGCGAGCGCGGTGATGACCGCCGGGGAGACGGCGAGGCCGAAGCCCGTGGAGAGCTCGAAGCGGGCGAGGGTGCGTCCCAGGACATGGGCCGGGGCGAGGACGGTGACGAGCGCGGTGGCGCTTCCGGCATAGATGATCTCGCCGAGAGCGCAGACCACGGACACCGTGGCGACGGCCGGGGCACCCCAGCCGCCTCCCAGTGAGGTGGCCGCGAGGAAGCCGAGGTAGGACGCGGCGAGTACTACTCCGGCGAGAGCAAGCACGGTCCGCCGGGAGAAGCGGGACAACAGGACGGTGACCGGAACCTGCAGGGTGACCACCAGCACCGTGTTGACCACGAAGATGGCCGCCGACCACACCGGGGATGCGTGCATCTGTGTCGCCAGGACCAGCGGGAGCGCGATTTCGGGGACGTTGAGGCAGAAGGCGTAGACCACGTTGGCGGCCAGCAGCGCGCGCATCCGGGGCGCGGGCCCGTCGTCCTTGTCCGTGGCCGGGGCAGCGGCCGGATGCGCGTACAGGTGGACCGACCACGCCAAGGCCGCCGCGGTGAGACAGGCGAGCCCGGTGACGGCTGCCAGCGCCTGCAATGCGGTGGTGCCGCCCGCCAGGCATGCGGTGGCGAGGAGCGCGCCCGCGCCCATGCCGGCGTTGCGCAGGGCGCGGCCTCCCGCGAGAGCGGCATCGCGTTCCCGGCCGTGGGCGACCGTGGCCACGAGAGCCGCGTGGGCGGCCGGCCATGCCTGGTTGCCGATGCCGAGGAAGAGCGCGGCCATAGCGAACGTCCAGACGTGCCCCGCCGGGGTGGCCAGCAGCAGCGCCACGCCCAGCACCCGCACCAGCATCGACGCTGCCACGACCGTGCTGCGGGCGCCCCGGTCCAGCCATCGGCCCACCGCGGGCATGCACACCAGACCCACCGCGACGCCGACCGTCATGGCGATGCCGGTGGCCGGCGCGGACAGCCTCAGCACCGTCACCCCGTAGAGCAGCAGAAAGGGCCGCAGCAGGCCGGTGCCGAGTGCGTCGATGGCCAGGGCGACGGCATAGCGGGGGCCGCCCGAGGCGCGGACGAGGGCGCGGGGCCGGATCTTGGTGGTGGTTGACATGGCGTCAACGGTGCGTTCGGCCGCCGAGCCGGGAACGTCGCTTGACGCAGACCGTCAAGCGACGCCGTCGCAGGCCGTCCGGTCAGGGATGCTGAGGGGATGACGTTGAGGATCGACATCAGCGGCCTGCCGGCCGAGCGACTGCGGTTCGCCGCCTCCCCGCTGGCCGAACTGACTGCGATGCTGCACGTGTTGGCCGAACCCGGGCATCATCCGCAGCTCGCCGGCTGGGCCGGGGACGTCTGGGCCGGGCTGCCGCCGGAACTGGCCGAGCGGTTGCGGGAGGCGGAGTTCCTCTGGCGTTCCTCACAAGCCGACTTCCTGATCCCCGCCCGGCCTCGGCCGACCCTCGCCGACGAACTGGACGACGTGGACCGGATCGACGACGAAACGTATGTGACCGCCGCGCTCGTCACCACGTGCGGCAGCAACCGGGCCCACTTCGCCGCGCGTTCGCCGCTCACCGACGCGACTGCGCGCGAGCGGGCCCTGGACCTGGCCCAGGCCCGCGGCGCGCGGCAAGAGGCCTTCGCGGAACGGCTGCTCGCGGACCCGGCTGCTGTGCGGGCGCGGGTGCGCCACACCCTCGAACAGTGCGCGGAGGCCTTCTTCAACACCGCCTGGGCGGGCGTCGCCGTGCAGCTCGCCACCGACCTGCGCCTGAAGAACGACCTGCTGAAGCGCCAGGGCATCGGGGCGGCACTCGCATCGGTCTCCGGCGCGGTCACCCTGGCACCGGACGGCGACTGCATCATCGTGGACAAGCTGCAGGACAAGGCGACCGCCGCCCACGGCACCGGGGTCACCTTCATCCCCAGCGTCTTCGGCCGCCCGCACCTGGTGGCGGTCCACGCGCCCGGGTGGCAGCCGGTGGTGCAGTACCCCGTGGCCGAGCCGAGTCCGGCGGAGCCGGTATCGCTGGAAACGGTCACACTGCGACTGGACGCACTCGCCCATCCGGTACGGCTGCGGTTGCTGCGCACCCTGGCCCGCGGCCCGCACACCACCGGTGAGCTGGCCCACGCCTGGGAACTCTCACTCCCGGAGGTTTCCCGCCACCTCGCCGTCCTGCGCCGCGCGGGCCTGCTCACGACCCGGCGGCACGGTCGTTACGTCCGCAACACCCTCAACCTGCCCGGTCTGACGGCGCTGGGCACCGACCTGCTGACGGCCGTACTGCGCTGAGCGGCTACGCGTCGCGCGTGAACTGCGTTGGCCCGTCGAGGAATTGGCCCCTGCGAGGGCGGACACCCTCTCGGGTCCGTCTGCGTACACGGCCTCCTAGGAGACTGTGACGCGGTCCAGCCAGTCCCCGAGCAGCGCACTCTCGTGCGGGGTGAACGTCGCGAGGTCGGGTAGCGCGGCACGCAGGGTGACGGCTGCGGCGACCGGGCCGGCGGGCGCGGCCGGGTGTGTGTCGGTGAGGACGGTCGCGCAGACCGCCTCCCAGGCCAGGTCCGCGAGGGATTCGTCGCGTCCGTCCTCGGGCTGGTCGATGAGGGTGAACACGACGCCCGTGCCCGCTGCGCGGATGAGTTCGACGGCGCGGTGCTCGGGCACCCGCAGGCGCCCGGCGCGGGCGACCCGCCGTACTCGCTGTCGCAGCACCTGCGCTCCGGACTCGGCCGCGGACTGCTGGCCGGGCGAGGGCATCACGGTGTGCATGAGCCGGAACAGGGCCGGGTTCGCGAGGCCGAAGCCGACGTGCAGCTCCCACCCGGCGCGCAGCCCCTGGACCGGGTCGTCGTCGGCGTCGACGGGGGGCTTGCGGGCCAGGTAGGTGGCGAAGCCGTGCTCCGCGACGGCGTCGAGCAGCCCGTTCTTGTCGCCGAAGAGGCGGTAGATCGTGGGCGCCTGAACGCCGGCGGCGAGCGCGACCGAGCGCGTGGTCACCGCATCGGGCCCCTCGGTCGCCAGCAGGTGTGCGGCGACTTCGACCAGTCGTGAACGCACGGCATCTCGGGAGGACTGCAAGGTGGGATCGTTCACGTTTCCAATGCTAGCGCATGCTTGGTATCGGCGATGTTTCGGTGATAGCGTGAAGAGCGAATCACTGATAACGACCCTGGAGGCGAACATGCTGGTTATCACCGGAGCCACCGGCGCGCTCAACGGCGCCACCGTCGACCACCTCCTTGAGCGCGTCCCCGCCCAGGACATCGCCGTCGCCGTGCGCGATGTCACCAAGGCGCAGCGGTTCGCGGACCGCGGAGTGGCGGTGCGCCACGGCGACTACGCCGACCCGGCCTCGCTCCCACGCGCTTTCGAGGGTGCCGAGCAGCTGCTGCTGGTGTCCTCGAACGACCCGGGCGCCGACGCCGTAAGCCTGCACCGCACCGCGATCGACGCCGCCGCGGCAGCGGGCGTCGGGCGCATCCTCTACACCAGCCACCAGGGCGCCGGACTCGACAGCCCCTTTCGCCCCGCAAGCGACCACGCCGCCACCGAGCGGCTGCTCGCCGACTCGGGCATCGCCTGGACATCGCTGCGCAACGGCTTCTACGCGCACAGCCTCGACTGGCTGATGGGCCCGTGGCGCGAGACGGGCGTCATCGCGGTGCCCGGCGACGGCCCGGTGTCGTGGACCGCACGCGAGGACGCCGCCGAAGCCGCAGCCGTCATCCTCGCCTCCAGCGGTGCCCACGACGGCCCGACGACGCTGACCGCCGGCGCCGCGCCCACGTTCGACGACCTCGCCGCGATCGCCTCGGAACTCACCGGTCGCACGGTCGAGTGCGTGGTCATGGACGAGGACAAATGGGTCGCGGCCCAGATCGCCCGGGGCGCGCAGGAGTTCATGGCGCGCTTCCTCCTCGGCTTCTACCAGGCCGCGCGGCAGGGCCGTTTCGCCGGCGTCGACCCCCTCCTCGGCAGGCTCCTCGGCCGGGAACCACGCACCGCACGCGACCTGCTCTCCCGGCCCTCGCCCACGTCCCCGTAGCGAAGGCTCCCGCTGCCCGCGCACCTGGGCAATGATCACCGTGGCCGTGTCGGCACAAAGATCAAGGCCCCACCTGAACCAGCAGGTAGGGCCTTGATCATCGGACGCTCGGTTCGGGACCGTAAACCGAACCCGGCGCCCTGGCTGGGGAGTTGAGACCGCCCGGCGGAACGAGGCTGGCGCGACAGGACGTTCGCGCCGCCGGGCGGAGTTCGTGGGGGAGGTGACCGGGATCGCGGCGGCGGCGATTGGGGTGTGCGCCGAGCACCCTTCCCTCAGGTCAGGAAGGGTGGCGCACACGCCTTGACCACCGCACTGGCATCGCCGAACCGCCGCGATCCTCAGGTTGTCCGGGTCCGCCGACCACCCCTCATCCGGGTCGGCGGACCGGACGGTGCAAGGAATTTGACCTCCCGTCAATTCCCTTGCACGGTCTCGGTGTTGAACCGGGCGACTAGTCCTCGCGCAGGGCGCGGACGGCCTCCTCGACGCGCTTGCCGTAGTCGGCGTCGGCGGCGTGGAAGTGGGCCAGGTTCTTCTCGATGACGTCGTCGCGGGAGACCTGCGAGAGGCCGCCGGCGATGTTCGCCACGAGGCGGGACTTCTCCTCCTGCGACATCAGGCGGTAGAGCTCGCCCGCCTGGAAGAAGTCGTCGTCCTTGACGTGGGCCGGGGCGGCGTGGGTGCCGGTCCAGCCGTGGATCGCCAGCGGGGCCGACAGTGCCGCGTCGGTCTGCGACGGGCCGGAGTACGAGTTGGGCTCGTAGTTCTTGTCGGTGCGGCGGCCGTTGCGGGTCGCCATCAGGCCGTCGCGGCCGTAGTTGTCGGCAGACCCCCCGGAAACAGCCTTCGGCGCGTTCACCGCGAGCTGGGTGTGGTTGACGCCGAGACGGTAGCGGTGCGCGTCCGCGTAGGCGAACAGGCGGCCCTGGAGCATCTTGTCCGGGGACGGGCCGATGCCGGGCACGAAGTTGTTCGGAGAGAAGGCCGACTGCTCGACCTCCTGGAACACGTTGTCCGGGTTGCGGTCCAGGACCAGGCGGCCCACCCGCTGCAGCGGGTAGTCGCTGTGCGGCCACACCTTGGTGAGGTCGAACGGGTTGAAGCGGTAGTCCGCGGCCTCGGCGGCCGGCATGATCTGGACGTACAGCGTCCAGGACGGGTTCACGCCGCGCTCGATGGCCTGGAGCAGGTCCGTCTGGTGGCTGTTGGCGTCCTTGCCGACCGTCTCGGCGGCCTGCTCGGCGGAGAGCGAGCGGATGCCCTGGTTCGTCTTGAAGTGGTACTTGACGAAGAAGGCCTCGCCCTGCGCGTTCGTCCACTGGTAGGTGTGCGAACCGTAACCGTTCATGTGGCGGTACGAGGCCGGGATGCCGCGGTCGCCCATGAGCCAGGTGATCTGGTGGGTGGCCTCGGGGGCGTGCGCCCAGAAGTCCCAGACGTTGTCCGCCTCCTGCTTGCCCGTGAACGGGTCGCGCTTCTGGGAGTGGATGAAGTCGGGGAACTTGATCGGGTCCTTGATGAAGAACACCGGGGTGTTGTTGCCGACGAGGTCGTAGTTGCCCTCTTCGGTGTAGAACTTCAGCGCGAAGCCGCGCGGGTCGCGGACCGCGTCCGCGCCGCCGAGCGAGTCGGCGACGGTGGAGAAGCGGATGAACGTCTCCGTGCGCTTGCCCACCTCGCCGAGGAAGTCGGCCTTCGTGAAGCCGGTGACGTCGTCGGTCACCTCGAAGTAGCCGTACGCGCCGGAACCGCGGGCGTGCACCACACGCTCCGGGATGCGCTCACGGTTGAAGCGCGCGAGCTTCTCCAGGAGCTGCTGGTCCTGGAGCAGGATGGGGCCACCGACGCCGGCGGTGGCGGAGTTCTGGTTGTCGGCGACGGGGGCGCCGGACTCGGTCGTAAGCACGCGCTTCGACATCGTGACCTTCCGTACTGGAGCTGCACCGCTGACTGGTTCCGCGGGTTCCTGGAGCGTAAATACGCCCGGAAGAGAACGTCAACAGTTTGTTGAAAATGAGGATGAGCTTCCGGGCGGCGACAGCGCCTGGGCGCGACAGGACAGGTGTCAGCGCCGCCGCCGCCCGGAAATCTGGGGAGCCCCGAGGGCTCAGACCTGCGAGCCCGACAGGCGCTCGACGGCGCGGAGCAGGGCCGAGTGGTCCAGGCCGCCGTCGCCCTGGGCGCGCAGCGAGGCGACCAGCTGGGCGACGACCGCGCCGACCGGAAGGGCCGCGCCGACGTTGCGGGCGGCGTCCGTGACGATGCCCATGTCCTTGTGGTGCAGGTCGATCCGGAAGCCGGGCTTGAAGTCCCGGTTCAGGAAGTTGTCCTTCTTGCGGGTCAGCACGGTCGAGCCGGCCAGACCGCCGTTGAGGACGTCCAGGGCGGCCGTCAGGTTCACACCGGACTTCTCCAGGAAGACGACGGCCTCGGCGCAGGCCTGGATGTTGACCGCGACGATGAGCTGGTTGGCGGCCTTCACCGTCTGGCCGGAGCCGTGCGGACCGCACAGGACGATGGTCTTGCCGAGGGCTTCGAGGATCGGCAGCGCCGCGTCGAAGTCGGCCTGCTCGCCACCCACCATGATCGACAGGACGGCCTCGATGGCGCCTGCCTCGCCGCCGGAGACGGGGGCGTCCAGGACGCGGATGCCCTTCTCGGCGGCGTTCTTGGCGAGGTCGACCGAGGTCTGCGGGGTGATCGACGACATGTCGACGATCAGGGCGCCCTGCCTGGCGTTGGCCAGGATCCCGGCCTCACCGTACGCGATGGCCTCCACCTGCGGGGACGCCGGAACCATGGTGATGATCACGTCCGCGTCCTTGACCGCGTCGGCGATCGAGGAGGCGGCGGTGCCGCCGGCGGCCGTGAGGCGGTCCAGCTTGTCCTGCTCCAGGGTGAAGCCGGTGACCGAGTAGCCGGCCTTGATCAGGTTCTCGGACATGGGGGAGCCCATGATGCCGAGGCCGACCCATGCGATCGCAGGGAGGGCCGGGCGGGAGGTGTCGGCGAGGTTGGTCATGAGGGTGCTGCCTTCCTAAAAGCTTTGGTACGTCAAGAAGTTGAGGAGCCGCTCAGCGGGCCGCGCGGGCCTCGGCGGGGAGCCACTCGAAGGAGGCGGCGGCGTCGGCGGCCTTGTACTCCAGGCCGACCCAGCCGTCGTAGCCCGCCTTCTTGAGCTGGTCGAGCAGCTCCTCCAGCGGCAGCGAGCCGGTGCCCGGCGCGCCGCGGCCCGGGTTGTCGGCGATCTGCACGTGGCCGGTCTTGCCGGCGTACGCCTCGATGACCTCGGAGACGTTCTCACCGTTCATCGAAAGGTGGTAGATGTCGAGGAGGAACTTGGCGTTGCCGAGGCCGGTCGCCGCGTTGACCTTGTCGATGACCTCGATCGCGGCGGGGGCGCTCACCAGCGGGTAGAGCGGCGACTCCGGCTTGTTCAGGGTCTCGACCAGGAGGACGGCCCCGACGCGGTCGGCCGCACGGGCCGCGAGCACGAGGTTCTCCAGCGCGAGCGAGTCCTGCACCTGCGGGTCGGCACCCTCGACGCGGTTGCCGTACAGGGCGTTGAGCGCCTTGCAGCCGACCGAGGCGGCGAAGTCGGCCGCCACCTCGATGTTGGCGCGGAAGCGGTCCGACTCCTCGCCGGGTACCGAAAGGGCGCCGCGGTCCGGGCCGGGCAGGGCGCCGGCGTAGAAGTTGAGGCCCACCAGCTGGGTGCCCGCGTCGTCGAGCGCCTTCTTGAGGGCGTCGAGCTCGGCCTGCTCGGGGGTGGGGGTCTCGATCCAGGGCCACCACAGCTCGACCGCCGTGAAGCCGGCCGCAGCGGCGGCCGCGGGGCGCTCCAGGAGCGGGAGTTCCGTGAAGAGGATCGAAAGGTTCACATCGAAGCGCTGGTCCGTGCCACGCATATTCGAGAAAAGAGGGGCCATGAGGGGTGTGCGCTCCTTCCGTATTGCGGAAGTTGTTTTCTGCTTGATGGAAGGTTGCAGGGGGAGTGGCGAGCTTGTCAAGAGGGCCTCCCGGATTTCGCCGGGCGCGCAGTAGGTTGAGCGCGTGCGATTGAGAGTGGAGTTCACGACCGAGCCCTTCGACCTGGACGAGGCGCCCCCGCATGCCGTGGTCGCCCGCGATGTCATCCAGGCGGCCCAGCTGGACGCGGTGGACGTCGGTCCGTTCGGCAACACCGCGGAAGGCGGCGCCGACGAGGTGCTGACCGCGGTGGACGCGCTGCTGCGCAAGGCCCTGGCGGCGGGCGCGACCCGCGTCTCGCTCCAGGTCAACGTGATCGGGGAGGGCGAGAAGTGACCGAATCGGCGGACCACCCCCTCCCGCGGGCGGCCGAGCCCGCGGACCACCCGCTGATCCAGGCCGTCAAGCCGCTGGTGGACGCCATGGGCGCCGAGATATTGCCACCAGGTCAGGCCGAGCCCGACGACGTGGTGCTCGCCTGGGAGGGCGAGGACGTGGTGGCCGTGCGGCTGCCGCAGCTCTCCGACTCCCTGGACCACATCCTGGCCGCCATGGAGCGCCGGCACGGGATGCCGCTCGCGGCCCTGGACCGCAAGGCCAAGCAGTCGGCCGTACGGACCCTGGAGGCGCGCGGCGCCTTCTCGGTGCGACACGGCGTGGAGACGGTCGCCTCGGCCCTCGGGGTCAGCCGTTTCACCGTGTACAACTATCTGAACAGGGATCTGAACAGGGAAAACGCCCCCAAGGGCGACTGAACGAGCACCCTCGGTGCCTCCTTCGGCACCCTTCGCGCAATGAACCGCCGTCCGGACACCGGGCGGCGGTTTTTGTAACCCCAAGTTTTCAACAAAGTGTTGACGGGATGTTTCGGAGGGCGTTAGCTATCCGCAGCCCGTTCAGCACCAAGGCCACGGAGGCCGCCGTGACTTCGACTCCGACACCGGGCCTCGCCCGGTTCAACACCTCCCAGGACAGTGCGGCGCTCGCCGCGCTCCACGAGGTGTGCGCCAGTTCGGCGTGGGGGAGCAAGCTGCTCGCCCAGCGCCCGTACGCCACCGCAGAGGATCTCTTCGCCGCCAGTGACGCCGCTCTGGCCGAGCTGACCGTGAAGGACCTGGAAGAGGCGATGGCCGGGCACCCGCCGATCGGCCGGCCGAAGCCCGGTGACCCCACGTCCGCCCGCGAACAGCGCGGGATGGCCGGGGCCTCCGAGGCCCTCAAGGCCGAGCTGCTCGAACTGAACCTGGCGTACCAGGAGAAGTTCGGCCATGTCTTTCTGATCTGCGCGACCGGCGCCACCGGTGAGCAGATGCGCGATGCGGTGAAGACCCGGATCGGCAACACCGCCGAGGCGGAGCGCGAGATCGTGCGCACCGAACTCGGGAAGATCAACCGAATCCGGCTGACCCGTCTCGTAGCAGAGGACAAGGACTGATGAGCGCTGTGAGCTCTTCGAACACCGCCTCGGTGTCCACGCACATCCTGGACACCAGCATCGGACGCCCCGCCGAGGGTGTCGCCATCTCGCTCGCGGCCCGCTCGGGCTCCGCGGCCGAATGGGTGGCGCTCGGCGGTTCCGCGACCGACGCGGACGGGCGCTGCAAGGACCTCCCGGCCCTGCCGGAAGGCACCACCCACGTACGACTCGACTTCGAGGTCGAGCAGTACTTCAACAAGAAGCAAGCCGAGGCGCAGCAGGACGCCCCCCGCGTAAGGGACAGCGGTGCGTTCTTCCCGGAGGTGGCGATCACGTTCGCCGTCGAGCCGGGCGAGCACTATCACGTACCGCTGCTGCTCAACCCGTTCGGCTACTCCGTTTACCGAGGGAGCTAGCAGACATGCCCACGATTCTCGGCCAGAACCAGTACGGCAAAGCAGAGAACCGCGTCGTCAAGATCACGCGGGACGGCGACACGCACCACATCAAGGACCTCAACGTCTCCGTCGCCCTGTCCGGCGACATGGAGGAGGTCCACTACTCCGGCTCGAACGCCAACGTGCTGCCGACCGACACCACCAAGAACACGGTGTACGCGTTCGCCAAGGAGTACGGCATCGAGTCCGCCGAGCAGTTCGGCATCCACCTCGCCCGGCACTTCGTGACCTCGCAGGAGCCGATCAAGGTCGCGCGGATCCGCATCGAGGAGTACTCGTGGGAGCGCATCGAGACCTCCGAGGCCAACTCGAAGTTCATCGGCTCGGACGAGGTCAAGCACTCCTTCGTCCGCAAGGGCCAGGAGACCCGGGTCACCCAGATCACCTACGACGGTGAGAACTGGGAGGTCATCTCGGGCCTCAAGGACCTGGTCGTGATGAACTCGACGAACTCCGAGTTCTGGGGCTACGTCAAGGACAAGTACACGACGCTCCAGGAGGCCTACGACCGCATCCTGGCGACCCAGGTCTCGGCCCGCTGGCGGTTCAACTGGACCGACGACGAGCAGAAGGCGCCCAACTGGGAGAAGTCCTACGAGCAGGTGCGCAAGCACATGCTGCAGGCCTTCGCCGAGACGTACTCGCTCTCGCTCCAGCAGACCCTGTACCAGATGGGTTCGCGCATCATCAACAACCGGTCCGAGATCGACGAGGTTCGCTTCTCGCTGCCGAACAAGCACCACTTCCTGGTGGACCTCGAACCGTTCGGGCTCAAGAACGACAACGAGGTCTACTTCGCGGCGGACCGTCCGTACGGTCTCATCGAGGCGACCGTCCTGCGCGACGGCGTCGAACCGCAGATCCCGGTCGACATGACCAACCTCTGACGCGGCACTGAGCCCGCCCCCGCCCGCCCGCAGTCGGGCGGGGGCCGGCCAGACCGGAGGGAAATGCCATGGCACAGCCCGCAATGGGGCCGGCAGCAGCCGACGGCCCGTGTTCCACCCCACCTGAAGGTGCCGTGCACCCGGTGGACGAAAAACTCCCTGCTTCGCGGCTCGTCCCCGCCGCGCTCCAGCACATCGCCGCCATGTACGCGGGCGTCGTCACCCCTCCGCTCATCATCGGCCAGGCCGTCGGTCTGGACACCGCGGGACAGACCCGTTTGATCGCGGCCAGTCTGCTGATCGCCGGGCTCGCCACCGTCCTGCAGACCCTCGGCATCGCGAACTTCGCCGGAAACCGGCTCCCGTTCGTCAACGCCGCCTCCTCGGCCGGCATCGCGCCCATGCTCGCGATCGCCGAAACCAGCGCCAAGGGCCACCAACTCCCCGCCATCTACGGCGCGGTGATGGTCGCCGGAGTCTTCTGCCTCCTCGTCGGGCCCTTCTTCGGCCGGCTGCTGCGCTTCTTCCCGCCGCTGGTGACCGGTGTCGTGATCACGCTCATCGGCGTCACCCTCATGCCCGTGCCGGTGTCCTGGGCCCAGGGCGGCGACAAGAACGCCGCCGACTTCGGGTCCATGAACCACCTGGCGCTGGCCGCCTTCACGCTCGTCGTGATCCTGCTCTTCCAGCGCTTCGGGCGCGGCTTCCTGCGCCAAGTCGCCCTGCTGCTCGGCCTGTTGATCGGCACGCTCGCGGCGATCCCGTTCGGGATGGCCGACTTCTCCGCCCTGAAGTCCGCGCCCGTCGCCGCGCTGCCCACGCCGTTCTCCTTCGGCGCCCCCGAGTTCCAGCCCGCGGCGATCCTGTCCCTGTGCATCGTGATGCTGGTCCTGATGACCGAGTCCAGCGCCGGAATGCTGGCCCTCGGCGAGATCTGCCAGCGCCGCACCGACGGGCACACCATTACCCGCGGCCTGCGCACCGACGGCATCGCGACCCTGCTCGGCCCCGTCTTCGGCTCCTTCCCGACCAGCGCGTTCGCCCAGAACGTGGGCGTGGTCTCGCTGACTCGCGTACGCAGCAGGTACGTTGTCGCCGTCGCCGGCGCGGCCCTGCTCGTGCTCGGGGCCTTCCCGGTGCTCGGCGCGGTCGTCTCGATGGTGCCGATGCCCGTCCTCGGCGGCGCCGGGATCGTCCTGTTCGGCTCGATCGCGGTCAGCGGGATCCGTACCCTCTCCGAGGCCGGACTCGATGACAGCTCCAACATCATCCTGGTGGCCGTGGCGCTCGGAGCGGGCATCGTCCCGCTCGCCTCGCCCACCTTCTACGCCGGATTCCCCGCCTGGGCGCAGACCGTGCTCGGCTCCGGTATCAGTGCGGGAGCGCTCGCCGCGGTCCTGCTCAACCTTTTCTTCCACCATCTCGGCACCCGGAGCAGCGTCGCCGCCCCGGTACTCAAATCCTCGTAGGGTCCTGCCGTGCCCAAACAGCCGCCACTGATCGAAGAAGGAAGCACCATGGCACCTTCGGCAGCCCCCCAGCGCATCGTCATCGAGAACTGTGCGATCGCAACCGTGGACGCGAACGACACCGAGTACGCCTCCGGCTACCTCGTCGTGGCCGACAACAAGATCGAGTCCATCGGGGCCGGCCAGGCTCCGCAGGGACTGGAGAACGTGGTCCGCCGCATCGACGGCACCGGCCACCTGGTCACCCCCGGCCTGATCAACACGCACCACCACTTCTACCAGTGGATCACGCGCG
The DNA here is from genome assembly GCF_044764265.1 of Streptomyces sp. NPDC094147. Classification (NCBI taxonomy): domain Bacteria; kingdom Bacillati; phylum Actinomycetota; class Actinomycetes; order Kitasatosporales; family Streptomycetaceae; genus Streptomyces; species Streptomyces sp. NPDC094147. Next base: position 54,433 of record NZ_JBIWHT010000025.1, read on the forward strand.
GTCTGGCCACCGACCACAACCTCTTCAACTGGCTGGTCGCGCTCTACCCGACGTGGGCGCGCATCGACGAGCAGATGGGGCGCGTCGCGGCCCAGGGCTCGCTGGCGATGATGGCCCGCGGCGGTGTCACCACCGCGATGGACCACCACTACGTCTACCCGCGGAACGCGGGCGACCTGTCCGGCGCGATCATCGGCGCGGCCTCCGAGATGGGCGTGCGCTTCACGCTGGCCCGCGGCTCCATGGACCGCAGCGTCAAGGACGGCGGCCTGCCGCCGGACTTCGCCGTCGAGACCCTCGAAGGCGCGCTCGCCGGGACCGAGGAGACCATCGACCGGTTCCACGACGCCTCCTTCGACTCGATGATCCAGGTCGCCGTCGCGCCCTGCTCGCCCTTCTCAGTCTCCACCGAACTCATGAAGCAGGGCGCCGAGCTGGCCCGCCGCAGGGGCGTACGGCTGCACACCCACGGCTCGGAGACCGTGGAGGAGGAGCAGTTCTGCAAGGAGCTGTTCGGCATGGGGCCCACCGACTACTTCGAGTCGACCGGCTGGCTCGGCAACGACGTGTGGATGGCCCACTGCGTCCACATGAACGACTCCGACATCGCCGCCTTCGCCCGCACCGGCACCGGCGTCGCCCACTGCCCGTCCTCCAACGCGCGCCTCGCCGCCGGCATCGCCCGCGTCCCGGACATGCTGGCGGCCGGCGTCCCGGTCGGCCTCGGCGTCGACGGTACGGCGTCCAACGAGTCGGGCGAGCTCCACACCGAGCTGCGCAACGCGCTGCTCATCAACCGCCTCAACGCCCAGCACCGCGAGCGCGCGCTCAACGCCCGCCAGGCGCTGCGTCTGGGCACCTACGGCGGCGCCCAGGTGCTCGGCCGCGCCGACCAGATCGGCTCGCTCGAAGCCGGCAAGCTCGCCGACTTCGTGCTGTGGAAGCTGGACACCCTCGCCCACGCCTCCATCGCCGACCCGGTGACCGCGCTCGTCTTCGGCGCGGCGGCCCCGGTCACGGCCTCGTTCGTGAACGGCCGGCAGATCGTCGAGAACGGCCGCCTCACCACGGTGGACGAGGACGTCATCGCGGTGGCGACCCGCGAAGAGGCCCAGCGCCTCGCCCGGATCGCCGCGCAGGCCTGAGCCTCCCCAGGAGTCCGGCCGAGGGGGACGGCCCTCGGCCGGTCGCCGTGAACCCGAGCGGGGTTCACGGCAGCTGGACCGGGGAGTGCGTACTACAAGGACGTACGCACTCCCCGGAACGGTGAAGTCGTCCAACTCGCCCATGCCTAGCATTGGTTGACAACCCGTGAAGCGCTACCGGCGCTACCTCCCGCCCCCGGGACCACCCCGCACCGGGCGCGCCACCCGCACCACCCGGGACCACCCGCCCAGCCCGGGGCCCACCTGCACGAAACAGCGTGAGCCGTGCTGTTCGCACTGCCCTGCACCACCTGTTCCAGCTGCTCAACGCACCACACCGCACCACCTCCCTGACACCCGCGTCCACCGCCGACGTGTAACCGACCGGAGGAACCGCCGTGGCCGCACAGCCCAGGTTTCGCACTGCCGCAGTCAGCCCCGACCAGACCGCCGAGAAGCATCCGGTCGATGAAACGCTCCCCCCGCTGAAAATGGTCACCAGCGGCCTCCAGCACGTGGCCGCGATGTACGCGGGTGTGGTGGCCCCGCCCATGATCGTCGGCCCCGCGGTGGGGCTCGACGCCAAGGAGACCGCCTTCCTGGTCGCCGCGAGCCTGTTCACCGCAGGCCTGGCCACCCTCCTCCAGACCCTCGGGATCTGGAAGATCGGCGCCAAGTTGCCCTTCGTGAACGGTGTTTCGTTCGCCGGGGTCACCCCGATGATCGCCATCGGCAAGGAGCACGGGGCGAACGCGATCCCCGTCGTCCTCGGCGCGATCATCGTCGCCGGACTGCTCGGCTTCGTGGCCGCCCCGTACTTCGGCAGGCTCGTCCGCTTCTTCCCGCCGGTCGTCACCGGCACAGTGATCACCCTGATCGGCGTCTCGCTGCTGCCCGTGGCCTTCAACTGGTCGTCCGGCGGCAACGACAAGGCCGCCGACTACGGTTCGCTCTCCAACCTCGGCCTCGCCGGGATCACCCTGCTCATCGTGCTCGCGCTGCGCAAACTCCTGCGCGGCTTCATGCAGCAGATCGCGATCCTGCTCGGCCTGGTGGCCGGTTCGATCATCGCGATCCCGATGGGCAAGACCAGCCTGGCCGCCATCAAGAACGCGGACGTGGTCGGCTTCCCGACGCCCTTCCACTTCGGCGCCCCGCAGTTCGACGTCGCCGCGATCGTCTCGATGTGCATCGTGATGCTGGTCTGCATGACCGAGTCCACGGCCGACATGCTGGCGCTCGGCAGGATCGTGGACCGCCCCGCCGACCAGGACACCATCGCGGCGGGGCTGCGCGCCGACACCCTCGGCTCCGTGCTCAGCACCCTCTTCAACGGCTTCATGGCCAGCGCCTTCGCCCAGAACATCGGGCTGGTCGCGATGACCAAGGTGCGCAGCCGCTACGTCGTCGCCACCGGCGGCGGCATCCTGGTCCTGCTCGGCCTCAGCCCGGTCGCCGCCTCCGTGATCTCCCTCGTACCGCTGCCGGTGCTCGGCGGCGCGGGCATCGTGCTGTTCGGCTCGGTGGCCGCGAGCGGTATCCAGACCTTGTCGACCGCCGCCCTTGAAAAGGGCGAGAACGCGCTGATCGTGGCCGCCTCGGTCGGCATCGGCCTGATCCCCATCGCCAAGCCGGACTTCTACCACGCCTTCCCCGACAAGCTCCTCGTCGTCCTCGACTCCGGGATCTCCACCGGCTGCGTGGTGGCCATCGCCCTGAATCTCGCCTTCAACCACTTCGGCAAGAAGCGGGCCGAGCCGGAAGCGGAGGCCGTCGCCGCCTCCGAACCGGCGGTCGCCCTGCACTGACCGCGCGGCGAAGCACTCCCTACGGAAGGGCCGCCCCCCTCGATGGGGGCGGCCCTTCCGGATGCGAGCGGCCAGGTGAGCCGACGCGTCAACGACTCAGGTCCTAGCGGGCCGCCTGGAAGTGGGCCAGTGCCTGTTCGGCGGTGACCGGGGTGAAGGGGGCCAGGGCGGTGACCTGGAAGCGGGAGAGGCGGACGTAGCGCTCGTCGGTCTCGGTCAGAGCGCTCGCCTTCCGCCTCCGATGCCCGGTCGGTGCGGATCGCGCTCACCGACCGGGGGCGCGTTGACCGGGCGCACCCGTGCAAGACGACCCGAGCTGCTGACCTGCCAAGAATGAACAACTCGGCCGAATTCAGCCGCCGTTGGTGAGGCTGGCGTGCGGCGCGTGCGCGAAAAAAGGCGGGTACGGCAGCCATCTGCTGTCGTACCCGCCTTCCCTGTGGGGGGTGGTCAGCCGATGTGGTACGGGTCGCCGTACACCTTCCAGTCGAGCGGGGTGTCGAGGTTCAGGTTGCCCTTCTTCAGGAAGACCCGCTGCTCGGTGTCGACGCGGCTGGTGTCGCTGTGTGCCTCCTCCTGCTTCATCGCCCACACGCGGGCGTCGAGGAAGGCGTTCAGCCAGGTGGTTTCGTCGCCGCCCTGCGACGGCGGCTCGGCCTTGCGCAGGGCGCGCTTGCGGATCGAGCTGAAGGTGGTCGGGTCGCTTCCGTCACCGTGCATCACGATGGCGTCGTAGTAGATGAACTGCCCGAGCGTGCCGACCCCGTCGGACTTGCCCTGGCTGACGGCCGGGTCGAAGTACACCCGGTCCCGCTCGTCGTTCTGGGCCTCCTTGAAGGCCGTCTCGGAGGCGGCGGTCTTCCAGTCCTTGGTGAAGGTGGGGTCGAGCCCCTTGTGCGAGTCGCTCCCGTTGACCTTCTTCAGGGCCGGCAGGTACTTCTCAAGTACGTTGCCGGGCACGCGGGCCGAGTAGAGCTTGACCAGGTCGAGCATGTCGCCGGTACCGGAACAGAATCCGATGATCCCGGCGGTGTAACCGCGCCCGTCCTTGATGTCCTCGATGTACTTGTACTGCGCCTTCCAGTTCAGCGAGGAGTTCTCCGCACTGGAGACGAGCTGCATGGCTATGTCCTTCTTCGCCGGGTCGTCGAGCCCGGTCGCAGCGGCATTGATCACCGTTGCATTGTGCGCTGTCGCGGTGGCGGGGTTCTCGGCGGCGTACGCCGTGACCGGGACCGCGAGCAGTGCGGTGCCGAGCAGGGCGCGTACGGCGATCTTGGTACGACGTTCGGTGGTCTTGCGGTGGGGGGTGTGCACCTGGACCTCCAGAAGGAAGTTCGTCGCTCCAGTGTTCTGTTAGGAAACTTTCCTACCATTGTCGGGAAGTGCCCGACACCCCTGCGGCACAAGGAAGTTGAAGAACCCGGGCGCCGGGTCAACCCGTTCCCGTACCGAACGCGTCGTACAGGACGGGGGGTTGTTCTCCCGCACAGAACGGCGCGACAGCCGCCGTCAACCGGACGCATGGCCGCCCCGCCGGACCTGGTCAGGCGGGGTACACGGGGGACAGAACGGGGCACTTCATGCAGCGGCACCACCGCGACAGCTACTACGTCGTCAACGACGGACGGATCCTGGAGAGCGACGGCACCGGCCGTGCCGTCGCCCGGATCCCCACCGCCGAGGAACACCAACGGGCCTTCCGCTTCTCGCGGTTGAGCAAGGAGAGGGGCGTACAGATCAGCCCGGAGCTACGCGTCAAGCTCGCGCTGGCCATGACCGAGGCCGCGACGCCCGACCCGGAATCACAGGTGCCGGTGCCGGCCGGATTCACCTATCTCGGTCAGTTCGTGGACCACGACCTGACGCTGGACAACACCCAGGTCGCCCTCGGCGACCCGGTCTCCGTGGAAGACCTGGCGCAGGGCCGCTCGCCCGCGCTCGACCTCGACTCGGTGTACGGACTCGGCCCGCACCACGAAAGCAGCGCCCGCTTCTACGAACCCGACGGGCACCTGAAGACCGGCACCACCGCGGGCGTGCCCGTCCCGCCCGGATTCCCGCCCGCGAACACCGACCACAAGGGCTTCGACCTGCCGCGCGCGGGCGATGCGGCCGGCGGTACGAAGGCGGACCGGCGGGCGGCGCTCATCCCGGACGCCCGCAACGACGAGAACCTCGCCGTCGCCTCCGTGCACCGCGCCTTCATCGCCTTCCACAACCGGGTGCACGACCACTTCGCCGCGCGCGGCCTGCCCCAGCCGAGGCTCTTCCACACCGCCCGCGACACCGTCGTCAGGCACTACCAGTGGATGCTGCGCACCGACTTCCTGCCGCGGATCGTCGACCCGGAGATCGTCGAGCGCGTCTTCACCCACGGGCGACGGCACTTCGAAGTGCCGGGCGTGCCCCGCGACGACCGTCCGACCATGCCCATCGAGTTCTCGGTGGCCGCCTACCGGTTCGGCCACTCCATGGTCCGCGACTTCTACCAGTGGAACCGTGTCTTCAGGTTCTCCGGGCCGGGCGGCCTCGCCACCACCGGCCTGCTCTTCCGCTTCTCCGGTACGTCCGGAAACCTCAGCCCCGCGCCGGGATCCGACCCGAACGACCTGTCCGACCTGGACGATCCGAACGCGGGCGACGGCCTCAGGCTGCCCAGCAACTGGATCGCCGACTACCGCAGGCTCTTCGACTTCGCCGAGGCGGGCCGGCCCGATCTCGCCGTGCCCGCAACGGAGTTCAACCCGGCCAAGCGCATCGACACCCTCCTGGTCGACCCGCTGGCCACCCTGCCCGAAGGCTCCTTCGCCGGGCGCGGCCGCCCCGCGCCGCCCGCGATCCAGCGCAACCTCGCCTTCCGCAACCTCACCCGGGCCGCCATGGTGGAGCTCGCCACCGGACCCCAGCTGGCCGCCCAGCTCGGCATCACGCCGCTCACCGCCGACCAGATCCTGCACGGCGGCAACGGCGCCTCGCTCGACACCCTCACCGACGACGAGCGCATGGAACTGGTGGAGCACACCCCGCTCTGGTTCTACGTGCTGCGCGAGGCCGAGGTGAACCAGAACCGGCCGGGACGGCTCACCGGCGTCGGCGGCACGCTGGTCGCCGAGGTTTTCCACCGGGCGATGGAGGGCAGTCGCAGCTCCATCGTGCAACACCCCGGCTGGCGCCCCAGCCTGCCCGCCCACCGCCCCGGCACCTTCACCATGGCCGACCTGCTGCTCTTCGCCTTCGACGGCGACGCGGACCGGATCAACCCGCTCGGCGACGGGCCGTTCCCGACGTCCTGAGAGCCCGTGTCACATGCTCTGAGGGAAGGGCACGACACGACCCCACGACCGCCCTTGCAGCCGGGGCGGTTGTGGGGTTCATTGCCCGGGTGACTGAAACCAGCCGTTCCGAGTCGAGCCGCGTGGAGGCGTTCAGCGACGGCGTCTTCGCCATCGCGATCACCCTCCTGATCCTGGAGATCAAGGTGCCGCCGCACGCGGGCAACCACCTGTGGCGGGAGCTGGGCCACATGTGGCCCTCCTACGCGGCCTATGTGGTGAGCTTCCTGATCATTGGGATCATGTGGGTGAACCACCACACGCTCTTCAGCTACGTGGTCCGCATCGACCGCACCCTGATGTTCCTCAACCTGCTGCTCCTGATGACGGTCGTCGCGATTCCCTGGCCGGCCGCGCTGATGGCGGAGTACCTCCGCGAGCCCGGCGCCTCGCATGTCGCGGCCGCCGTCTACAGCGGCCTGATGGTCGTGATGGCGCTCAACTACCAGGCCCTGTGGTGGCACTTGACCCGTACCGGGCACCTCTTCGACGACCGGGTGGACAACGCGGCCGCCCGCGCCACCCGCCCCCGGTTCGCCATCGGCTCCCTCGCCTACCCCGCCACGGTGGCCCTGGCCTTCGTCTCGGCTCCCGCGACCCTGGCCGCGCACGGCGTGCTCGCGGTGTACTACGGCTTCAACCAGCTGAAGGTGCCGATGCGGGAGGCTGCGGAGTCCGGGTCTGCGGGCGACTGATCCGCGGCGCGGGGATGATCAGGGCCCTGCCGCCGCTCAGCACCGCCCGGGGGCCGAAGCGGGTGCCGAGCCGCGTCGAGACGGTCGGCATCAGCACCCCGATGACGAGCGGCACCGGGTCACGATCGCCGAGTCGCGGGCCGCCTACGATGAGGCCCGGGAGCCGGTCGGCGTCTAGACTGCCAGGCTGCCGTCACCGCATGTCAGAGGAGCCCCGCACGTTGTCCGAGAACCCTGGAGCAGCCGCCCCGTCCCCGGGCGCGACCCGCCTCACCCTCGTCTCCGACTGCGGCGACTGCTTCGGCCTGTGCTGCGTCGCCCTCGCCTACTCGGCGTCCGCGGACTTCGCGATCAATAAACCCGCCGGGAAGCCCTGCCCCAACCTCCAGCAGGACTTCCGCTGCGGAATCCACCGGGACCTGCGCAAGAGCGGCTTCCAGGGCTGCACGGTGTACGACTGCTTCGGCGCGGGGCAGAAGGTCTCCCAGCAGACCTTCGAGGGCCGCGACTGGCGCACCGCGCCGGAGACCGCCGCCTCGATGTTCGAGGTCTTCCCGGTGATGCGCCAGCTCCACGAGCTCCTCTGGTACATCACCGAAGCGCTCGACCTGCCGAGGGCGCGCCCCGTCCACGCCGAGCTGAGCGCCGCGCTGGAGGAGACCGAGGCGTTCACCGCCCTGGCCCCCGAGGCTCTGCGGGACGTGGACGTGGCGGCCCACCGAGCCAAGGTCAACCAGCTGCTCCTGAAGGCGAGCGAGCTGGTTCGGGCCGACTTCAAGGGCAAGAAGAAGGACCGCCGGGGCGCCGACCTGATGGGCGCGCAGCTCAAGGGCGCCGACCTGCGCGGCGCGAACCTGCGCGGGGCGTTCCTCATCGCCGCGGACCTGCGCGGCGCGGATCTGCGCCTCGCCGACCTGATCGGCGCGGACTTCCGCGACGCGCGGCTGTCCGGCGCCGATCTGACCGAGGCGTTCTTCCTCACCCAGGCCCAGCTCAACGCGGCGAAGGGCGACGCGACGACGAAGATCCCGCAGTCGCTGACGCGCCCCGCGCACTGGTAGCCGCCCCTCGGCCCTACGGCGTCCAGCCCGGGTCCCGGCCGCTCAGCCCGATCACACGGTCGAGGAACGGCGCCCCTTCCGGTACGTCGACGGCCGGGCCGAAGGCCGTGCCGCGAGAGCCCGGGTCGTCCTTCGCCGGAGCGAGGAGCGCGTAGGACACCTCCAGGTCGGCCGGCGCGGGCCGGTACGCCTGGCCGGTGGCCCTCGCCAGGTCCCAGCCGTGGACGACCAGCTCGTCGAGGGCGACGCGGCCCATGATCGCAGCGGGGAGGGTGACGCCGCCCGCCTGGGTGTCGCCCGCCCAGGCCGCCGGGTCCCGCCAGGCCTCGGCCATGGCGGCGAGCCGCTCGGGCAGCGAGCCGCGCCAGTCCGCGGGCAGCTCGGGCGGCGGGACGCTGCCGGGAGGAGTGCTGGTCGAGGGCCCGAGGTCCTTGCGCGCGGCATCCTGGAAGGCACCGCTCAGCCCCCAGACGTGGGCGAGGAGGTCACGTACCGGGTACTTGGCGCACGGCGTCGGGCCCTCCAGCTGATCGTCGCGAATGCCGTCCAGGAGGCGGGCCACTTCGGCCGCCGCCGCGCCGAGGTCGGGAAGGGGGCCATGGGAATGCGGATCGCTGCTCATACAGGGGAGACCGCGCGGGAACCGAAAACTCATCGATCCGCGACGATCCGATCCGGATGGCCCCCGGACCGTCGGGACGCCGCCCTGCGTCCCGCCTCGTACCCCTACGCCGTCACCGATCCGCCCCGCCTCGTCGCGGCGCGCGGTTCATGCCAGCCTGCGTCCGCCGAACGCGCCTGATCCGTCGGCCTGTTGCCACCACTTCTCCAGACCCGGCTGATCCATCGTGCGCCACTCGGGGGTCTCCTGTACGAGGCCGAGGCCGAGGCGGCGCCCCAGGTCGACCATGCTGCGGCCGACCGGGGACCGCACGGCGTCGTACGCGGCCAGCGCCTCGGGCCAGCTCGCCGCCGAAGTCAGCGCGCTCTGCAGGGCGGTCGCGTCCTGGAGAGCCTTCACGGCGCCTCCGCCGGTGTGCGGCCTGGCCACCGTGGCCGCGTCCCCGGCGAGCGCGAGCCGGCCGGTCGCGTACCGCGGTGCGGTGAAGTCGTACATGGGCTGGATGAAGGTGTCCTCGGGAGCGGTCAGGTGCATCAACTGACCCCAGTACGGCGCCAGTTGAGTGTCGGCCACCTCGATGGCACAGCCGCGCAGAGCATCGGAGAGGGTGCCGGGCGGCAGGCTGGTGAGGGAGTCGAGGGGCAGTCCGTGGTCGGGCGGCGGCGTCGTGTAGAGGACCCAGTTGACGCGCTGACCGCCCCGGCCGTCCGGTATCCGGTAGATGATCGCGTGGCCGCCCGGGAAGACGGCGTACACGCAGTCCTCCTCCGGCCACAGCCCGGGATCCGGGAGCCGCTCGGCGGGGAAGGTGCCGCGCCAGGCGAGGTAGCCCGCATAGCCCGGACGGACCTCGGGGCAGGCGGCCGTGCGGACCGCCGAGCGGTAGCCGTCGGCGCCGATGACGAAGTCGAACCGGTCGGAACGGCCGTCGGACGTGCTCAACTCGACTGATTCGCCGGTGACTTGGAGCTCGTCAATCGCCGTGCCCGGCCGGAAGTCCACCGACTCCGGTACGCGGCCCCGCAGTTCGCGCCAGAGCGGCCCCCAGTTGTACGTCCGGAACGGGAACGGCAGCACCCCGATCAGCCGGCCCAGCGGGGCCGAGCCGTCGCGAACGTACCAACTGCGCCTGCTGAGTTGGATCCACGGCATCCCGGCGTCCATGTATCCGGCCGCCTCCAGTTCGCCGTAGCGGTCGTTGTGCATCGCGAGACCCACCCCGCGGTCGGCCAACTGCCCGGCGGCCCGCTCGTACACTGTGATCCCCTCGGCGCCACCGCGGTGCGCGGCCAGTGCCGCGGCACATCCCGCGACGCTTCCGCCCACGATGGCAACTCGCCCTCCACGCATCCCCAACGTCCTCGCAGTCCTCGTCAGACGGGGTGCCGGGCACGGGCCCGACGGACGCCCCCCGCGGGATTCTCGCAGCAACGGGCGGCGGGCGCAGGGGTGGGCGGCGGGATGGGGTTGCGGCGGGCGGCGGTTACGTGACGGGGGAGCGTCCGCGCCCCTTCTGCATCCGTGCGCCCTGCGAGGCATGCCCGGTTGTCCGAAATCAGCGTTGGTGAGTGTCCAACGCACGGATACAACTGACTAGTTGCAGGCTCGGGGGACGTTCGGGGGACGGGGGAGCGGTGCTGCTCATTGTGGGCGTGCTCGTGATCGGCGGACTGGTACTGATATCGAGGTGCGGAGGGCCGACGCACAGGCACCGGCCGTGCCGCCGCACGCGCAAAGGCTTGTTCCACCGGTGTCACCACCACACCTTCGCGCTCGTCACCGTGACGGATGTCGCCGGACTGGCTCTCTTTGCCGCGGCCTACGGCATCTGGTCGCTCTTCAGCGCCGCCGGATGACACGGCGGCCGAGACGCCGGCGCAGCACGGGCGGCTGGGCGGCACTGCCCTGGTGGGTGTGGGGGCTGCTGGGCCTCGCCGGGGCGGTCGCACTGGGCCGGGCGACGGTGCTCTGGCCGTGGCAGAGCGCGGCCATCGCGGGCATGGCCACGGCGGGGCTCGGGGCGCGCCCCGGTCAACGTGCCCTCCGGCGGTGGCAGGCCCGACGACCGTTGCCGGTGGGGACTCTCCGGTACTCGCTGGCGCAGCTCGACCGGCTCGGCGACCGGGAGTTCGAGCATGCGGTCTGCGCCCTGCTGCGGAGGGACGGGCTTTCGGCGAGGCACACGGGCGGAGCCGGTGACAAAGGAGCCGATGTCATCGCCCGGGACGGGGCGGGGCGCAAAGTGGTCGTCCAGTGCAAGCGCTGGCGAGCGGATCGCAGGGTCGGCGACCAGGACATTCAACGGATCAACGGCACCTACCGGCATGACCACGGTGCGGCATTCGCGATCGTGGTGACGACGGGCGGCTTCACGGCGCCCGCCCGCACCGGCGCACTGCGCTACGGGATCCACCTCGTGGACCGGCCGCTCCTGGAGCGGTGGTCGTACAACGGCGAGCCGTTGTACGGGGTCCTCGGGATCATCAGCCACAAGGGCAGTTGACACAGAGGCCCACCGGCCGGCCGACGGGATCGGCTCAGGGACAGGCGCAAACAGTGGCACACCAGGGAGGCACGTCATGAGCACTGAGGTCTTACGCGTCCAAGTCTTCGGCGCCGATCCAGGACACGCGGAACGCGAAGCCCGGGAGTTGCGCGATGAGCTGCGCGGCCTTGGCGGCGTGGAGGCGAGGCTGGCGGCTTCCCCGAGCGGGCCATCGGCTGCCGGCGAAGGGGCGAAGGGGCAGCCTCTGCTGACTCCTGAAGTGGTGCTCATCATCACCGGAGGTTCCTTCGCCGTCGTACGAGCGGCGATCAGGGGCTGGGTCGACGTACGCAAGAGCCGCCGGGCCCGCATCGAGTACCCGGACGGCGGCTCGGTCGAACTGCACGGCGGCATGTCCGCCCGAGAGCTGAGGGAGCTCCAGGGGCGGCCGGAGTCCGAGCAGTGAGCCGCAACCACGCGCTGCTCATCGGCACTGCCGTCTATCAGGACCCGGCGTATGCCGCGCTCCCTTCCGTGCGGGCGGACGTCCACTACCTGAGCCAGGTACTGGAACTGCCGGCAGTCGGACGCTACGAGCCGTGCGTCCGGGTCGAGGACTCGACGAAATCGGCCGTCAAGCAAACCATGGAAGCGTTCCTGCGCGACCGTGAGCCGGACGAGCTGGTGGTGGTGTACCTCAGCGGCCACGGTTCCTACGACCCCGAAGACGGCCAGCTGTACTACATCGCCGCCGACAGCCGGGCCGATCAGCTCCAGCAGACAGCCATCGAGGCTTCCTACCTCACCCGCCTTCTGGAGAGCTGCGCCGCGCGGCGCAAGATTCTGCTGCTCGACTGCTGTTTCAGTGGGCGCGCGGTCCAGGGGTTCCGTAGCAAGGGCGCCGTACAGCAGCGGTCGGTTCCGGCTGTAGAAGCCAGCGGGGTCTACGTGATCACTGCCTCGCAGCAGTGGGAAGCCGCGTATGTCACCACGGCCGACGAGCCCTCCCTGTTCACCAAGGCCATGGTCGACGGTCTGCACTCCAGCCAGGCGGATCTCGACGGGGGCGGCAGGATCTCCGCCGACGATCTGTTCAAGTACGTCAGCCGGGAACTGCGGCGGGCCCCGGACGGAAGGGCGCAGACGCCGACGAAGTCCAGCCTCCAGGTGACGGGGGACATCTTCCTCGCCAAGGCGCCCACCGGTAAGCAGGTGCCGGCGCTCAAACCACTGCCCCACACGTCCGCCGCAGGAGGCGGACCTGCCGGGACCGCCCCGCACGCGGTGCGGCTCCCGCCGGTCAAGGCGGCCGATGCGCCCTACGACGACTCGGCGTTCACCGGGGCGGACTGGTCGCGCCTCTTCACGTACTACACCGCCTGTCTGCACGAGGAGAACGCCACCGGGGAACTCTTTCCGGTCATGGGGAGCGATCCGCCCCGCGTGGTGTGGCAGCGTGCCGAAGAGGTGCTGCTCGCCGGCGTCGAGGGCGGCGTCCCGGCGCCCGACGCCGTGGTCGATCTCGCGGACCGGGCGAGCAAGGACGGGGCTGAACTCTGGTACGGCTACCCGCTCGCCGTGGTCTTCGAGGGCAAGCAGCAGATGTGTGCGCCCCTGGTCATGCAGCAGATCGAAGTGACCCAGAACGAGCAGGGCCGCAGCTTCGCCGTGCCCAGCGGACCGGTGCTCCCGCATCCCGGCCTGATACTCAGCCGCCTGGGCAAAGACGAGGGCATGGAACTGCTCGCCGCCTACCAGCCGAACTGGCGGCCCGGGTTCCGCGACGACATGGTGCGCGACGTACGCAGCCTGCTCGGCCAACTGGGGCTCGCGGACACCGAGCACATCGACCCGGCCGCTCTCGGGGACGGTTCCTCCCTGTCCGCCACCCATGAAGGCGCGCGGAACGTCGCCATGGTCTTCGCCCTGCGCGGCGACTCCCCGGCGACCGGTCAGCTAGTCAAGGACTACAAAACGCTCCAGGAGAGCATCGACCTGATCCCGGACACTTCGCTCGGAGCACTGGCAGAGCCCCCGCCGGTGGCCGATCCGGACGCGGAGCAGGCTGTTCGGATCGTCGCCCCGCTGGCTCTGAACGAAGGACAGGCGGCGGTCATCCGCGCGGCCATGACCCGCAAGTTGACGGTGGCAACCGGCCCACCCGGTACGGGAAAGAGCCAGCTCATCGTCAACGCGATCGCCACGGCGCGGGCCGCCGGCCAGACCGTCCTCGTCGCGTCGACGAACAACACAGCCGTGGACGGGGTCTGGAAAAGCTGCGAAGAACTGGCGCCCGGGCTCCTGGTACGGACGGGGAACCGCAGCTACGTCGAGCAGGAAATGAGCAGCCTCCAGCGGCTCGCCCATGCGGCGCGTCCCAGCCGCTCGTCGGCTGTCCTCGGAGGAGAACTGCGCAACGCCGTACAGGACCAGGCGACGGTACGACGGCTCCTGGCAGAGGTGGCTCAACGGGAGCGGGAACTATCGGAGTTGGGGCGGCATAGACATGCCTATGCCGAACGACATCACTGCGAGGTGCGGTCCATCGTGGCCGCGCTCGGCGAAACGGCGGAGCTGATCCGCTGGCTCGGCAGAGGGCGGAGGGCCGCTCGCGCTCGCGTCCTCCGCTCGTGGCGCCGCAAGCGTGCGCTGCGGGGAATCGGTCACATCCCCGTGGACATCAGAGGGGATGAGGACTTCGTCGCGCTGGTGGACTTCGTCCAGCAGGAAGTCGCCTGGCGGCGCCGTTCGGCCGAAGCGGATGCAACGGAGTCCGACGCGCACCTGCTGTCCGGTCTGCGAGCGGTGGACGAGGCGGCCGAGGCCGCCGCCACCTCGCTGCTCGCCGCGTTGGTGCCGGAACGTGCCGTGCAGGCCCGGGACGCGATCTTCGACCGGATGGAGGCGGAGCGGACGCGCTCACCCCGCGCGTGGGCCACGCTCGACAGACTGCTGCCTCATGTGTCCGGATGGGCCGTGACGACCAGGTCCGCCCGACGGTTCCGGGACCGGGCCGGACTCTTCGACCTGGTGATCATCGACGAAGCCAGTCAGTGCTCCACGCCCGATGTGCTGCCGCTCCTGTTCCGCGCCCGGCGCGCGCTCGTCATCGGCGACCCGATGCAACTGACGCACATCACCACCCTGCAGCCCAAGCAGGAGGCCGCGGCGCACGGAGCCGTGGGGTTGAGGGCCAGTTGGCTGGACGAACACCGTCTCGGCTACAGCCGCTTCTCATCGTTCCACGCCGCGTCCCGGGCGGCCGGCGGCACCATGCTGCTCGACGAGCACTACCGCTGCCACCCGGACATCGCCGAGATCTCCAATCAGCACTGCTATTCCGGTCGGCTCACGGTGCTGACGGACCCGTCGAAACTGTTGCGCCTCGATGGCGTCGAGGCGCTGCAGTGGCTGGATGTCACCGGTCGCGCGGTGCGCGGAAGGAACGGGTCCTGGATCAATCATGAGGAGGCCCAGCGGGTTCACATCGCCGTCGAGCGGCTGCTGAAACGGCTGCCCGAAGAGGCGACCGTAGGGGTGGTGACGCCCTTCCGGCCGCAAATGGAGCTGATCGCGGGGCGGTGGGAACATGAGCCCCGGGTGAGGGTGGGAACGGTCCACACGTTTCAGGGCGGGCAGCAGGACGTCATGATCCTTTCTCTCGTGGCGGGGCCGCAGATGAGCCCCCGCTCGGTGAGCTGGTTGTGCCGTGAGGTGAATCTGTGGAACGTGGCGATCACCCGCGCCCGGGCTCACCTCATCGTCCTGGGTGATGCGCCGTTCTGGTCGACCAAGCCAGGACTGCCACGGGTGCTGCTCGACGCGGCGACCAAGGGCGGCCCCGGTCCGATGGGAACGGTCGAGAGCGCCCCCGACCGCGAGCTCGCAGGGGACCGCTTCCAGCGCATGCTGGCGGAGGCCGTGCCCGATGTGCTGCTCGACCGCGACGGGGTGGCGGACGGGTACCGCTACGACTTCGATGTGCGGCGGCACGATGTGCGGGTGCCCGTACTTCTGGACCACGGCGCCGACGAAGGCAGCGACTCCGCACGTCACTTGCGGCTGCAGCTCCTCCGCGCCCAGCTGCTTCGGGACGGTGTGCGGGTACCGGTCTGGCACGTGTGGGCGGAGCAGGTCCGCCGGGTGGTCGACCGGCTCAGTGCCCCGTGAGGCCGAAGCGAAGGTAGCGGGCCGTGGACAGGACCCTTGATGCCTGTTTGGCGGCGGCGAGTTCCAGCTCGACCGCCGCCAGCTGGGCATGCGGATTGCCGAAGCTCTGGGCGCGCGCGGCGAATGCCCATCGCTGCTGATGAGCGTTGTGATCGGCCTGCCCCCGCTCGGCTGCCACTCGACCGAGGCCCGCCTCCAGCTGGTGCTTGGCGTGGTCGCGCGCGAGCAGAGCCGTATGGGCCGCCTGGGCTCGGCGGCGGTGGAGTTCGGTGCGCTGCCGGTCGAAATCGGCCCTGATCGCTTGAGCTCGCGCAGCGGGGAGCTGCGAGGGGGCGCGCCGCGAGGCCGCGCTGTAATGGTTCTGCCGCCACGCGTCGAGTGTCCTGGCCCGCTTCTCTCCGACACCGACGACGTCGACCTGGCGGCCGGAGGCGGTGACGATCAGGGCCCGGGTGCTGAAGCGGCCACCCTGCGCAATGAGCTTGATGCCCGAGAAGTCGGCCGCCGTACGAATTCCCTTCATGGCCAGTTGCTGGACCAGGCCTCTGCCGAATCCGGTGAGTTCCTGTTCGCGGATACGGGTCCTGCGGAGCTCGTCAGCGATGAACTCCTGCCGGTACACCTGCAGAGTCTGCTGCAGAGCGGCGCGCATGCCACCGTCAAGAGAGGTGAGGTGGCGGTCGGCTTCGGACTGATCGCGGAGCCTCTCCTTCTCGGCCTTGTCGACCGACTTGGCGAACGCCCGGTTCAGCTTCTTCTCGGCTGCGCTGTGCTGATCCTTGCGCCGTCGCTCGACGTCCTCGAAGTTCCTTCTCTCCTGCTCCAGTTGCTCGACCTCCTTCGCCGGTATGCGTAACTGGCCACGACGGGCGTTGAGTTCGGCCATATGCCGGCGTGCGTCCATGACTTCCGGGCGTGAGAGGCGGGCCGCCCGCACGGTGAACATCGACAGGCTCAGCGCGCCCGCGTAGGAAGCGGCGGTGAGCAGGGGGACGAGGAGAGAGGCGAAGGCCAGCAGTCCGGGGACGAGCACGGAGAGCGTCAGCAGGGCCGCGGCCAGGACGTCCGTGAAGCGGCGGACGGCGAACCGGGCGGGAGCGGGCACGGCTTGAGCCGGTCCCGTGGAGGGAGGCAGATGGCTGTCCAGCCAGCTCGGCCTGGACGCCGAACCGGATGACGAGGGTGGGGCCGCCGCCGGAGCAGCAGCCGCGGACGGGTCAGCCGATCTCGCCTCGACAGCCAACGGCGGTACCAGTGACAGGGGTTGCCAGGCGAGCGACTGGACCTGTTCGGCGAGTCCGCGTACCAGCTTGTCACCGTGGCCGAGCAGCGCGGGAAACCGGGCTGAAGCGGCGGGCTGCCTGAAGTCGTCCTCCGCGAGCAGCAGGTACTCGCCGTCCTGCTCATGCAGCCGTGGCCACAGCGTGTGGTCGGTGGCGATGGCCGTGAGCGAAAGATAGATGACCCAGTTCGAGAAGTTGTCGAGTGCGGCGTCGAAGTCGTCGCTGCCGCGAGCAGGTGACTGAAAGTTGCGGTGACCGAGCTCCGTGCTGTGCCGGCCGGCCAGGGCCGGTACGTACATCCCGTCGTAGTCGACCAGCCTGAACGTGTGGTCGGGCGCGACGAGCAGGTTCCCGTGCTGAAGGTCGCCGTGTGCGACGTCGTGCGTGGCGAGATCGTCCGCCAGAGCCGCGAAGCGGTCGGCCAGCCGACGCACGGACAGCGGGTCGGTGTAGTGGGTGTCGAGCCAGTTGGAGAGCGAGATCGCCTCGACCCAGTCCATTTTGAGTACGGGGTACCACCTGCCGTCCACGAGAATTCCATGGGGGAGGTATTCGAACCCGATGCGCCATGGCTGGGACAGCTCGTCTGTCGCGATACCGGACAGGTGGCTGCTGATTGCCTCGTATCGATCCTGCTGGTCCCGTACCTCAGTGGTGAAGCACTTCACGGCGAAGCGCCGGCCCGACGGCGAGGTCAGGGAGAAGACGCTGGCGAACTGGCCGGAGATGGGCCGGGGAAGTCCCAGTTTCGTGACTTCCGGCCGGGCGCCTTTGAGTTCATGATGCGTGAAGCACACCGTGGTGTTCTGCAGAGCCTCCTGATATTTCCGGCCGGAGGGGAAGGGGAGGGCGTTACCTGCTGCCGTCACGGGTCACTGCCCTTCGATGTCGATGCGCACCAGCGCCACGTCGTCATTGCGCAACTCCCCCTCGGCGCGCAGCTGGTTGAGCCACGCTTCGAAGGGCCGCGCGTCGTGCGGGCCGCCGAATTCCAGGAGCTGAGCCATGGCCGCGGAGTGATCGTCCGTGGCCAGGAACCAGGCGGCCAGGGCATCCGTCATCATCAGCAGCCGGTCTCCCGACTCGCACACACCACGGGTGTAGCGCGTGCGGGAGGAGAGCAGTGCGCTGTCGTGATTGCGGCTGGAGAAGAGATCCGGAGTCACTCCGAACTCCTCGGGCTTCTGGAGAGGGAAGGAGCGCAGCAGAACATCGCCACGGAGGTGAAACACGCAGCTGTCACCCAATGCGGCGCAACGCCATGCCCATGCTCCGTCATGACGGGGTGTCAGCCGCAGGGCGAGCAGGGTGGCGGATGCTCCGGACGCCAGCTTGGTGTGCTCGTACCACTTCAGCGGATTTCCCTCAGCCACCCGATGCGCTGTGTACGAGTCGAGCCACGGGGCCCAGCGGCCCACCGTCTTGCGGGTGAACTCCTCGAAGTGCGAGCTTCCTTCGAAGAACCGCTCGTCCAGGGCCGCGTGGTGTGCGGCGGACTCGGCGAGCAGTGCTGCCCAGTCCTTGGCCAGCATGCTTTCCGTCACGCCGTCGCACATGCCCACCGCGACCGTCTCACCCATCAGCTCGTCGTATTCCGGCATCGGGACGATGTGGACGGCGTCCTCGCACTCGGCAGCCGAAGCACCCTTCTTGGGTGCGACAAGTCGCGTGAGATAGAAGCCGCCTGGAGTCACCGCAGCTCGGAGGCGCGGGTGCCGATGTCGAGGAACTGGACCACCGAAGTGACATCGGCGTTGTAGACGAAGCCACGGGTGCTTTCGCTGACGCGCTGCCCCTGGGAGGCCGCGTAGGACCGCATGTGGGTCGGCAGGGGGCTGGACATGGCGAACAGCGCTCGGGCGTAGTCGTCGGGCAGTGCGTCGTCAGAATCGGGGAACGCGGTGGGACTGCCGCCTGCTGCCGATACATGGAGGTTGAACAGGAGAACCTGGCCATCGGCGGTGCCGAGACCGGTCACTCCGGCGGCGGAAGCGGCGGGGTCGCCGTCGGTCGACTCGCCGTCGGTCAGGTTCAGCACAATGGGCGGGAAGCCCCCGGGATAGTGCTCGGTCCAGCCGGCCGCAAGTGTTTCGGCGTATTTGAGCGCCCTGTTCATGGGGGTGCCGCCATGCGCAACAGGGTTCATCCACAAGGGGAATTGGACGCTGGTCTCCACCAGACCGCCGGCGCCGTCCGGGACCTTCTTCACGCGCGTATCGATGCGGGCCGGGTTGTCCGCGACTTCACTGAGAGGCACCAGGTCGCGACCGGAAAGGGCGCCGGTGAACGCCGAGCCGACCGTGGCCCCGTAACCGATCACCGCCACATGGAAGTAGTCGCGCACCCCCTCCTCCTTGGCGCACTTCACCGAGAGTTCCGTCAGGAGCCGGTTGATGGCATCGGCGACGACATCGGCCTTCTTCTGCGGGACCTCGCCGCCGATGTCATCGGTCATCGAGGTGGACTGGTCCACCAGAAAGATGAAGCATGTGGGATTGGTGCGACTGATTTCGGCCATGTACGGCATGAGAGCGGTCCCCCCGGATCGCGGCGAACGGCATCCTGACGGCTGGGAAAGGCCAGCGTCACTCGGCGCGGTGAGGTGATCAGCCTAGCGGCAAGAACCTCAACTCGCCGTGCAGAAAGCTGAATTGGCGAAACAGCCTCGCTCCGGTGCTGTGCGGTACCGGGGGCGGGCGGCGGGGGACTCGGTGGGCTAGAGCCTGTCCGATGAGTCACCTGTGGCAGCACAACCGCAAGGCTCCGCCCGCTCTTGGACGGTAGGGGCCCTGCGTACAGCTTTTGTGCGGGCCTGCTGCATGACGATTGCTGCCCGCCGGGTCTGCCTGCGGCACGTCCGCAGGGCAGCGCGGGCCCGCGGTTGACGTCACAGGCAGCCGACCACCGGCAGGCAGACGTTGGCGTCGTCGGGTTCCGGAAGGTTCTCCGACGTGCCGGGCAGCACGTCGTTCAGCGCGTCGACGCGAGGGTGCGCGCAGGTGCGGCCGTCGACCTGAATGATCTCGGAGGTCTGGTTGGTGACCGACCTGATGACGGTGCCCTGTTCGACGTTCTCACGGGGGACGGCGAGGGAGAGCGCCGGGGCCGTGAACTGGGTTCCGGTTTCGTTGAGTCCGCTGTACAGGCATATTTCGCCCGAGGGGCAGGCGGCGGCGTGCGCGGCGGGAGCCATGACGAACACCCCACCCGCGATCAAGGTGGCGGTTCCGGCTGCGGCGGCCAGCCGACGGATTGCGTGCATGACAGGGTCCATCCACTGCAAGCAAGGCGGTCACGCGATCCGTCGGACAGGCCCTAGCCCCAATGCCAGTGACTTTGCGGCTGCCGAGTCCTCCGAAGGACAGCGTTTCCGCAGGTTAGGCGGTCGAACTGGTCTCTATGTCAGTGGTATTGGCCCTAGCCCACCAGCTGCTCGTACGCCGGCAGCGTCAGGAAGTCCGCGTAGTCCGTGTCGAGCGAGACCTTCAGGAGGAGGTCGTGGGCCTGCTGCCACTTGCCGGACGCGAAGGCCTCCTCGCCGATCTCCGCCCGGATCGCGGCGAGTTCCTCGGCCGCCACCTTGCGGGTGAGCTCGGCGGTGGCCTTCACGGCCTTGCCGTCGTGCTCGAAGACGACCCCCGCGTTGATCCACTGCCAGATCTGCGAGCGCGAGATCTCGGCGGTGGCCGCGTCCTCCATCAGGTTGAAGATGGCGACCGCGCCGAGACCGCGCAGCCACGCCTCGATGTAGCGGGTGCCGACCTGCACCGCGGAGACCAGGCCCGCGTACGTGGGCCTGGCGTCGAGCGAGTCGATGGCGATCAGGTCGCCGGGGGCGACGGACACGTCCTCGCGCAGGCGGTCCTTCTGGTTCGGCTTGTCGCCGAGCACCGCGTCGAACGAGGCCATCGCGATCGGGACCAGATCGGGGTGGGCGACCCAGGAGCCGTCGAAGCCGTCGCCCGCCTCGCGGTCCTTGTCGGCCTTGACCTTCTCGAAGGCGACCTTGTTCACCTCGGCGTCCCGGCGCGAGGGGATGAAGGCCGCCATGCCGCCGATCGCGTGCGCGCCGCGCTTGTGGCAGGTGCGGACCAGGAGTTCGGTGTACGCGCGCATGAAGGGCGCCGTCATGGTGACCGCGTTGCGGTCCGGGAGCACGAACTTCTCGCCGCCGTCGCGGAAGTTCTTCACGATGGAGAAGAGGTAGTCCCAGCGGCCCGCGTTCAGCCCGGCCGCGTGGTCCTTCAGCTCGTACAGGATCTCTTCCATCTCGTACGCGGCCGTGATCGTCTCGATCAGGACGGTCGCGCGGACCGTGCCCTGCGCGATGCCGACGTAGTCCTGCGCGAAGACGAAGATGTCGTTCCAGAGGCGGGCCTCCAGGTACGACTCCGTCTTCGGGAGGTAGAAGTACGGGCCCTTGCCGAGGTCGATCAGGCGCTGCGCGTTGTGGAAGAAGTAGAGGCCGAAGTCGACCAGCGCGCCGGGCACGGGGCGGCCGTCGAACTGGAGGTGGCGCTCCTCCAGGTGCCAGCCGCGCGGGCGCATCACGACGGTCGCGAGCTCCGAGGCGTCCTTCAGGGCGTACGACTTGCCCGACTTCGGGTCCGTGAAGTCGATGCGGCGCTCGTACGCGTCGATCAGGTTGAGCTGGCCGAGGACCACGTTCTCCCAGGTGGGGGCCGAGGCGTCCTCGAAGTCGGCGAGCCAGACCTTCGCGCCCGAGTTCAGGGCGTTGATGGTCATCTTGCGGTCGGTCGGACCGGTGATCTCGACGCGGCGGTCGTTCAGCGCGGCCGGGGCCGGCGCGACCTTCCAGTCGGCGGCGCGGATCTCGGCGGTCTCGGGGCGGAAGTCCAGCGTGGAGGTGCGGGCGATCTCGGTGCGGCGTTCCTGGCGGCGGGCGAGGAGCTCGTCACGGCGGGCCGTGAAGTTCCGGTGCAGCTCGGCCACGAAGGCGAGGGCCGCATCGGTGAGTACCTCTTCCTGCCGGGGCAGGGGCTCGGCATCGACGATGGCCAGCGGGGACGGCGCTGGTGCGGACATGAGCTGTCACTCCTTCGCGGGCGGTGCCCTGACGGCCGCCGGGTCGCCAAAGCTGGCACTCAGTGCCAGGGCTCCGAGATACGACTGCGGGCGCCGTGTGATCTGTCGGGCGCTTCTGAACAGTGGATACTAGTTTCCTCATGGTGGAAGTTCAATGGTTTGTTGATATCGAGATTCTCCGGGTCGACAGACCATGGCGCTGGGTGCCACCCCGTTCACTCCACGTTTCTGCGTTTCTGCGTTTCTGTGTTTCCGCGTGTACTCCAGATCTACTCCAGCCGGGCCAGGTCCGCCTCCGTGTCGATGTCGTACGGTTCGGCCACATCCCCGCACTCGACCAGCGTGATCTCCGCCTCGTGGGCCTTCAGATAGGCGCGGGCCCCCCGGTCGCCCGTCGCGCTCGCCGCGATGTCGGCCCAGCGGTCCGCTCCGAACAGCACCGGATGGCCCCGCTCGCCGTCGTACGAAGCCGCCGCCAGCGCATCGCCCGAACGGTGGGCGGCGAGCACCCGCGCCACGGCCTCGGCGCCGATGCCCGGCTGGTCCACCAGTGAGACCAGCGCGGCGTCCGCCCCGCCGCTCGACCCGGTCAGGGCCTCCAGGCCCGCCCGCAGCGAGGAGCCCATGCCCTCGGACCAGTCCGGATTGTCGATCAGTACGCAGCCCGACAGGTCGGCGCGGGCCCGTACCTCGTCGGCCGCCGCGCCGAGGACCACGTACACCTGCCGGCAGCCGCCCTCGCGCAGCACCCGGACCGCGTGCTCCACGAGGGGGCGGCCGCGGTGCGGGAGCAGGGCCTTCGGCCGGCCGCCGAGCCGTCTGCCGCCGCCCGCCGCGAGCAGCAGTCCCGTCACTGGCGCCTCATTTGTCATCGGTCGCGTCATGGCCCCAGATATACCCAATGCTTCTGCCGAATTCCGTCCGCGCAGTGGCGCACGACACACCGGATGGCGTTAACTGGCCCGCGCATCCCGGCAGTTGACCTGCGCTGTACGGGCTCTGAACACCTGCACAAGGACGTGCGTGGGGGAGGACTTTTGTTGCGAGGCGTGGAGCAGAGGCCCGTGACCGGCAGCGGTGAGGACCCGAGAGTGAGCGAGCTGCGGGCGGCCGTCGCCCGGCTGCGCCGGGAGCTGGCCGGCCATCCGGCGGAGTTTCCCGACCGGGCCGTGGCCGAGGACGAGCTGGCGGCGCTGGACGCGATGGCCGTCAGCGGTGTCCCGGAAGTTCCGCGGCTGCGCCGCTCGCTGCTGCTGATCGCGGGCTCGATCGGCTCGGTCAGCGCGCTGGCGGGCGCGGTGACGGACGTACGCAAGGCGGTCGAGTTATTCGGCGAGCCGCCGGGCCGGTACTGACCGGCGGCTCGCCGCCCGACCCTTGGGTTCACGCCACCCAGTGCGGCCGGTTCTGCTCGCCGGTGAACGCGGGCAGGCCGGCGTCCAGGGTCGCGGCCAGGCGGCGGACCGCCTCGTCCGTCGTCTCCGGATCGTGCACGAACGGCACGCGCAGACGGTGTTCGTGGGTGCCCGGGTCGGCGGCGAAGCGGGAACCCGGCTGGATGTTCACGCCGTGGGCCGGCGCAGCCTGGGCCAGCGCGCCCGCGATGGGGCGGCCCAGGTCGACCCAGAGGCAGAGCCCGCCGGCCGGCAACTGCCAACGCCATTCCGGCAGATGGCGGGCCAGCGACGCGGCCAGCGCGTCGCGCCGCTCGCGCATCTGCGGCAGCCGCTCACTCAGTACGTCGTCCATGCCGGGCAGCAGGTTCTTGGCGAGCACCTGGTCGATGAGGGAGGGCGCGAGGTCCACGTGGATGCGCAGCGCGGCCAGTTCGTTGATGAGCCGGGAGCCCGCCCGCACCCAGCCGGTGCGCAGCCCGCCCCAGTGGGTCTTGCTGAGTGAGCCGACCGTGATGATCTGCTCGGACTCGCCCTGGTGGGCCAGTGAGGCGAACGGCGCCGGGGCGGGCGCCGCCAGCGCCATCTCGGCCATGGTCTCGTCGATGAGCAGCCAGGTGCCGGTGGCCCGCGCCGCGCGCAGCAGCCGGGTCCGCTGCTCGGTGCTCATCAGCGCGCCGGTCGGATTCTGGAAGTCCGGGATCAGATAGGCGAGCCGGGGCGCGGTCTGGCGCAGGGTGCATTCGAGGAGCTCGATGTCCCAGCCGTCCTCGGTCACCGGTACGGGGGTGATCCGCAGCCCGGCATGGCGTACCGCGTCGAGGGCGTTGGGGTACGAAGGGCTCTCGACCAGCGCCCGGTCGCCCGGCCTGCCCAGGAGGTTGACCACGAGCGACACCGCGGACTGGGCCCCGGTGGTGATCAGGATCTGCTCGGGCAGGGTGGGCAGACCGCGCCGCGTGTAACGCTCGGCGACGGCCGCGCGCAGGTCGGGCAGGCCGAGCGGGTGGTAGCCGTTGGTGGCGGCGTGGCAGGCCAGTTCGGGCCCGGCCAGCTCGAACGCGGCGGCCAGCTCCGCCGCGGGGGCGCCGGGCGAGGCCATCGCCAGGTCGATGACGCCGTCGGCGGCCTGGTAGCGGGCCACATTGGCCGGTGCCTCGCCCTCGGGAAGTGCGGTCCAGGTGCCCGCGCCGCGCCTGCTGAGCGCGTATCCGCCCTCGCGCAGCAGGTCGTACGCGGCCGTGATGGTGGCCCGGCTGACCTCCAGGGCGGTGGCGAGCTCGCGCTCGGCGGGCAGCCGCGTGTGCAGCGGGATCCGGCCGTCGAGCAGCAGGGTGCGCACCCCCTGGGCGAGGGCGCGGTAGCCGGGGTGCGGGGCGGTGATGGCGGTGACCTGTGCGGCGAGCTGACGGCTGCCGAGCGTCCGAGCGGTGCTGCTCACGGTGTCCACGGACCGGACCACCCGCATGTCTGCCATACCAACCTCCGTGAATTGGCCATGCCTTCCAGGCCAATCAGCGTACAGACTTCTGTCCTGTCGGCATATTGGCCTGGATGAAGTGGTCGGGAAGGGTGAGTTGTCATGGAACGCGATGTGGCGGTCACGGACCGGTTCGAGCGGGAGATGCAGCGGCGCCGCGAGGAGCTGCCGCGCGGGATCTCGCTGCACTGGCTGCGCGGACTGCGGCAGCGCAAGGAGCGTGCGAAGTGACCGGGGGGCGCGTGGTGGTGGGGGTCGGCGGCTCGCTGGGCAGCCTCGCCGCGCTGCGGGCGGCGGTCGACGAGGCCCGCGACAGCGGCCGCGTGCTGGTGGCCGTGACCGCGTGGGAGCCCCCGGAGGGCGAAGTGCTGTACGCCCGCAACCCGGACAGCGCCTGGGCCGCGTACCAGGAGGGCATGGCGCGCGATGCGCTCGACCGGGCCGTCGAGGAGGCCCTCGGCGGGCTGCCGTCGGACATCGCGGTGCGGAAACTGGTCGTACGCGGCAAGGCGGGGCGGGTGCTGTGCGCGCTCGCCGACCGGCCGGGGGACCTGCTGGTCGTCGGCGCGCGTCCGGACGCCCGCCGGGCTCCGGTACGCCGCTACGTCCACCGGCACGCGCGGTGCGCCGTCCTGACGGCCCCGGCGCCGCGCCTGCCGAAGCACACCGCGCGGGCCCTGCGGCACGCCACAGCCGAGGACTTCGCGCTGCGAGGGTGACCAGAGCCGGGGGCCGGGCCGAACAGGGGCGGTCGCGGCCCCCCCCACCGCGCGTGCGGACGCGCTCAGCCGGGCTGGCGGATCAGGCGGCGCGCGCTCGCGGCCGCGACCGCCGATGTGCGCGAGTCCACGCCCAACTTGGCGTAGATATGGACCAGATGGGACTTGACGGTCGCCTGGCTGAGGAACAGCTGCTTGCTGATCTGCTGGTTGGAGAGCCCGTCGCCGACCAGTTGCAGCACCTCCAGCTCGCGCCGGGTCAGCGCCTCCGCGGGTGTCCGCATCCGGTCCATCAGCCGGTGCGCCACCGCGGGTGCCAGCGCCGACTGGCCCGAGGCCGCGGTGCGGACCGCCGCCGCCAGCTCCTCCGGCGGCGCGTCCTTGAGCAGGTAGCCCGCCGCGCCCGCCTCCACCGCCGCCAGGATGTCCGCGTCCGTGTCGTACGTCGTGAGGACCAGGACGCGCGGGGCGCCCGGTCGCGCCGTGATCGCGGCGGTCGCCTCGGCGCCGTGCATCCCGGCCCCGAACTGGAGGTCCATCAGGACCACGTCGTAGGCGCCGGACGCGGCCAGCTCCACCGCGCGCTCGGCGGTGGCGGCCTCCCCGGTCACCGCGAAGCCGGGCTCGGTGTCGAGGACCGCGCGCAGCCCGGCCCGCACGATGGGGTGGTCGTCGGCGAGCAGCAGCCGGATCGGTGCCGCGCTCACCGGGCACCCGCCACGGGCAGCGGCAGCGTGATCGCGACGGCCGTGCCCTGGCCCGGGGCCGACTCCACGCTCAGCGTGCCGCCGAGCGACTGGGCGCGCGAGCGCATCGCGGGCAGCCCGAAGCCGCTGGTGTCCTTCGGCCGCCGGTCCGCCGGGTCGAAGCCGCGCCCGTCGTCGACGACGTCCAGGGCCACCGAGGTGTCCATGAAGCTGAGGGTGATCTCGGCGCGGTCCGCCGCCGCGTGCTGCACGGTGTTGGCGAGCGCCGACTGCGCGATGCGCAGCAGGGCCACCTCGTACGGCGTCGGCAGCTCGACCGGGGTGCCGCTCACCCCGAACTGCACGGCGGGGCCCGGCGCGGCCGCGCACAGACGCTCCAGGGCGCCGGAGAGCGAGCCGTGCTCCAGGTCGGGAGGCGTGAGCGCGCGGACGAAACGGCGGGCCTCGGCCAGGTTGTCCTGGGCGGCCCGGCGGGCCTGCTCGACGTGTTCGCGGGCCGGGTCGCCGACGGGCAGCGCGCGCTCGGCGGCGCGAAGGAGCAGCTGGATCGAGGAGAGGCCCTGGGCGAGCGTGTCGTGGATCTCGCGGGCGAGCCGCTCGCGCTCGGCGAGGGTGCCCGCCGTGCGCTCGGCGTCGGCGAGCTCGGCCCGCGTCGCGACCAGCTCGTCGATCAGCTCGCGGCGCCGCTCGCTCTCCCGGTACAGCGCGTCGTACCCGAGCACGGTCGCCACGGCGACCGCCGCCCCGAGCAGCGGCCCTATGAAGGTGCCCGGCGTGACCTGCTGCCCGTGCAGCAGGAAGCTCGCGATGGCCGCGCCCGCCGTGACCAGGACGGCCGGCAGCGCCCAGCGCATCGGCAGCAGGTGCAGCAGCAGGAAGTAGAGCGGGAAGGCGGCCCACAGCGCGTCGGGGGAGAAGACCAGCAGCGCGAGCCAGGACGCGCCGAGCGCCGCCAGCCACACCGCGGCCGCGGTGGTCTGCGGCCGCACCGCGTCGATGGCCACGCCCGCCGCGTACACCGCCGCCATCAGGACCACCGCCGCCAGGACGGCCGCCGTGTGCGGCGCCCCGTCGCTCACCGCCCGCACCGCGGCGAGCGCGAGCAGCCCGCCGAGCAGCGTGTGCAGACACAGGCGCAGCAGGGCGGCGACGGGGGTGTGGGGGCGTACGGAATCCATAGGCCTTCCAGCGTACGGGCGAGGCGGGCCCTGCCGGTCAACCGAAAGTTTGATGTGCGGATGCATCCTTCGATACCCGCCGGACATGCCGCGGCGCGATGCGGCGGCGGGCTCCGCCCGGAAGGCTTGGCGCCATGTTCGTCGCATGGAGAGACCTCCGGTTCGCCAAGGGCCGGTTCGCGCTGATGGGTACGGTCGTGGTGCTCATCACCCTGCTGGTGGGGCTGCTGTCCGGGCTCACCGCCGGGCTGGCCAGGGACAACACCTCGGCCGTCAGCGCGCCGCCCGCCGACCGGCTCGCCTTCGCCGCCCCGCCGTCCGGGCAGTCGGTGTCCTTCACCAACTCCGTTGTACAGAGCGGCACTTGGCACAAGTGGCGGCAGGCGCCGGGGGTGCGGGACGCCCAGCCGATCGGCATCTCCACACTGAACGCGAAGGCGGGCGACCGCACGGCCGCGGTGTCGTCCTTCGCGGTCCCGCCCGGATCACACCTCGCGCCCTCGGCGGTACGCGGCGGCTCCGTCGTCCTCTCCCAGGGCGCGGCCAAGGACCTGGAGGCGAAGGCGGGAGACACCGTCACGCTGGGCGGCCGGCCGCTGACCGTGACGGCGGTGGCGGGCGAGGACTCCTACAGCCACACCCCCGTGGTGTGGACCGCGCTCGCGGACGAGGCCCCGGCGACCGTCGTCGCGCTCACCCTCGGCGCCGGCGCGGACCTCGCCGCCACCGACAAGGACCTCGCCGCCAAGAGCCTGACGCTCTCCGACGCGCTCTCGGCACTGCCCTCCTACCAGGCCGAGAACGGCTCGCTCCAGCTGATGCGCGGCTTCCTCTTCGTCATCTCGGCACTGGTCGTCGGCGCGTTCTTCACCGTGTGGACGATCCAGCGCAGCGGTGACATCGCCGTACTGAAGGCGCTCGGCGCCTCGACTCCGTACCTCCTCAAGGACGCGCTCGGTCAGGCCGTGCTGATGCTCGTCGTGGGCACGCTCGCCGGCACCGGGCTCGCCTCGCTGGCCGGAGGGCTGGTCGGCGGCGCGGTGCCCTTCGTGCTCGACCTCGCGACCACGCTGGTACCCGCCGGCGTGCTGATCGTCCTCGGCGTGATCGGCGCCGCCCTGTCCATCCGGCGCATCACCGCCGTCGACCCGCTGACCGCGCTCGGGAGTGCCCGATGACCCCCTCGACCATTTTCCTCGACTCCGTCACCCTGACCTACCCCGACGGCGAAGGCCGCCTCACCGCCCTCGACGCGGTCTCGGTGTCCGTCGACGCGGGGACGGTGACGGCCTGCGTCGGCCCCTCCGGATCGGGCAAGTCCAGCCTGCTCGCGGTCGCCGCGACCCTCGTCACCCCGGACAGCGGACGGGTCGTCGTGGCCGGCACCGAGACCGGCGCGCTCGGCCCCGCCGAGAAGGCGGCGCTGCGCCGCGACTCCATCGGCATCGTCTTCCAGCAGCCGAACCTGCTGCCCTCGCTCACCGCCGCCGAACAGCTCCAGGCGATGGCCCACCTCGCGGGCCGCAGGCCGCGCGAGGCGCGCGCCCGCGCCCTGGAACTCCTGGCCGCCGTCGGCCTCACCGCCCAGGCCGACCGCCGCCCCCACCAGCTCTCCGGCGGCCAGCGCCAGCGCGTCAACATCGCCCGCGCCCTCATGAACGAGCCCGCCGTGCTCCTGGTCGACGAGCCCACCAGCGCCCTCGACCACGAGCGCGGCGCCGCGATACTCGACCTGCTCGTCACGCTCACCCGCGAACGCGGCACGGCCACCGTCCTGGTGACCCACGACCGCGCCCACCTGGAGCGGATGGACGCCGTGGTGACCATGGCCGACGGCCGCCTGAGCGCCGCGCGGGCGGTCGCGGGCTGAGCCTGTGTCCGGCTCCCGGGATCCGCCCGGCACAACATTGGCCGGTGCATGGGGCGCTCCATACCGCCCGTGCGCCGGACGTTCACCCCTCGGGCGCCGGTGGTACACGGGCCGCCACTACTCATGAGCGCACACCCCCCAAACCCCGGTTCCATCTACGTCAGGGGATACCTGTGAACCGCCCGCTCCTGAGGCTGGCCGCCACGTTCGGCGCGGCCGGCGCGCTCGCCGGAACGACCGTGCTGCACGCCGACGCCACCCCGGCGCGCCAGCACCGAGCCGCCGCCCAGCACGTCCTGCTCATCTCCGTGGACGGACTGCACCAGGCAGATCTCGACCGCTACACCGCCCAGCACCCGCAGTCCGCGCTCGCCCGCCTCGCGCACGGCGGCGTGCAGTACACGCACGCGAGCACCACCACGCCCTCGGACTCCTTCCCCGGCATGACCGCCCAGGTCACCGGCGGCGGCCCCGGCACCACGGGGGTCTACTACGACGACGCCTACGACCGCACGCTGCTCCCGGCGGGCACCTCCGACTGCACCCACGCCAAGCCGGGCGCCGAGCTCGACCTCACCGAGGACCTCGACAAGAACAAGGCGGCCCTCGACGCCGGCCAGGGCCTGACCGGGTTGCCCGGCAGCATCCTGGCGATGACCGGGCGCCCGCAGACGCTCCTCAACCCGGCCGCAATGCCGGTGGACCCCAAGACCTGCAAGCCGGTCGCCCCGCACTCCGTCCTGCGCGTCAACACCGTCTTCGACGTGGCCCGCCAGGCAGGTCTGCGTACCGCCTGGTCGGACAAGCACGCCGCGTACGACATCCTCAACGGGCCGTCGGGGAACGGCATCCAGGACCTGTTCACGCCCGAGATCAACTCCGACGCCATCGGCTACGCCAAGGGCGCCGACTGGACCACGGACAACAAGGCGACGCAGCAGTACGACCACTACAAGGTCCAGGCCGTCCGCAACGAGATCGACGGATACGACCACAGCCGCGCCCACCGCACCGGCACCCCGGCGGTGTTCGGCCTGAACTTCCAGTCGGTGTCGACCGCGCAGAAGCTGCCCGCGTCCGACGGCCTCAAGGGCGGCTACGCGGCCAAGGGCGTACCCGGACCGCTGGTCGAGCGGAGCATCGGCTTCGTGGACGCCGAAGTCGGCTCGCTGGTCGCCGAGTTGAAGGCCCGCCACCTCGACGGCAGCACGACCGTCGTGCTGTCCGCCAAGCACGGCCAGTCGCCCACCGACCCGGCCGCGCTGACCCGCATCGACGACGCACCGCTGCTCGCCGGTCTCAACGCGGCGTGGAAGAAGGCCCACCCGGGCGCCGGCGACCTCGTCGCGCACTCCGCGGACGACGACGGCGTGGTGCTGTGGCTGAACGACCACTCGCAGGCCGCCGCCGACTTCGCGAAGGCGTACCTGCTGGCGCAGAACGGCACCGGCACCGACATGAACGCCAAGCCGAAGCCCTTCACCACCGGCGGTCTGACCAAGGTGTACGCGGGCAAGGAAGCGGCCCGGTACTTCGGCGTGCCGGCCGGTGACGCGCGGGTCCCCGACCTGTTCGGCATCGCCCGCAACGGCGTCGTCTACACCGGCGGCACCAAGAAGATCGCCGAGCACGGCGGCGCCAACGCCGACGACCTGGACGTCCCGCTGGTCGTCTCCGGCGCGGGCACCCCGGCCGGAGTGCGCGACGCGCGCCGCGTCCACACCACGCAGATCGCGCCCACCATCCTGGCCCTGCTCGGCCTGAACCCGCAGGACCTCCAGGCCGTACGCCACGAGCACACCCGCGTGCTGCCGGTCCGCTGACCCGGGCCCCGGCACACCGAACCCCCGGCGGTGTTCAGCACCGCCGGGGGTTTCGGGTATCCGGTCTCAGGCCTGGGCGTTCGTGTTCGCGAGCGCCGTCGACAGTTCCTGGGCGATGCCCTGGAGGATGGGGACGATCTTCTCGGTGGCCGCCTCGGTGACCCGGCCGGCCGGGCCCGAGATCGAAATGGCCGCCGCGGTGGGGGAGTTGGGCACCGACACCGCGAGGCAGCGGACCCCTATTTCCTGCTCGTTGTCGTCCACCGCGTACCCCGCGCGCCGCACCTGCTCCAGCGCGTCGAGGAAGCCGTCCGCCGTGGTGATCGTCTTCTCGGTCGCGGCCGGCATGCCGGTGCGGGCGAGCAGTGCGCGGACCTCCTCCGGCGGGGTGTGCGCGAGCAGCGCCTTGCCCACGCCCGTGGAGTGCGGAAGGACCCGGCGGCCGACCTCGGTGAACATCCGCATGGAGTGCTTCGAGGGCACCTGCGCCACGTACACGATCTCGTCGCCGTCGAGCAGCGCCATGTTCGCGGTCTCGCCGGTCTCCTCCACGAGCCGGGCCAGATACGGCCGCGCCCAGGTGCCGAGCAGCCGGGCCGCCGATTCGCCGAGGCGGATGAGCCGGGGGCCGAGCGCGTAGCGCCGGTTGGCCTGCTGACGGACGTAGCCGCAGGCCACGAGCGTACGCATCAGTCGGTGAATGGTCGGCAGGGGAAGGCCGCTGCTCGCGGAGAGCTCGCTGAGGCCGACCTCGCCCCCGGCGTCGGCCATCCGCTCAAGAAGATCGAAGGCGCGCTCAAGGGACTGGACGCCTCCGCCGGCGGCGGGTGGCTTGGAGGCGTCGGTGGTGCTGGCGCTTGACGTCGGCACGGCGCGTTCCTTTCGGTACTGGCAGGCGAGGGAGCAGCCTATCGGGCGGTTGTCCGTCCTACCCTGGACAGGTCGGGTGTCCTGGCTGTTCGCAGCGGGTTTGTCCGTTCGCGCACCGCACCCCGTGGCGGTATCTACATTCTGCTTGGCGAAATTCTAATTCCATTCTGTGGAAACCTCCAAGACTCGCCCCCGTGTCCGCGGTCACTCCCCGGTCGCTCTTGACGGCCTCGGCGGCGAGCGCGCAGACTCCTTCAACAGATCGTTGAATTCCGGTGTACGGAAGTGAGGGGCTCGGGTGTCCGACGTCAACCTGGTACTGCGCTCGACGCGCGTCATCACCCCCGAGGGGACGCGCCCGGCGACGGTCGCCGTCGCCGACGGGAAGATCGCGGACGTACTGCCGTACGAGGCCGAGGTCCCGGCCGGCGCACGCCTGGAGGACTTCGGTGACGACGTGCTGCTGCCCGGCATCGTCGACACTCATGTGCACGTGAACGACCCCGGCCGCACCGAGTGGGAGGGCTTCTGGACGGCCACCCGCGCGGCGGCAGCCGGAGGCATCACCACCCTCGTGGACATGCCGCTCAACTCGCTGCCGCCGACCACCACGGTCGACAACCTGCGGATCAAGCGGGAGGTCGCCGCGAGCAAGGCGCACATCGACACCGGTTTCTGGGGCGGCGCGCTGCCCGACAACGTCAAGCACCTCAAGCCCCTGCACGAGGCCGGCGTCTTCGGCTTCAAGGCGTTCCTCTCGCCGTCCGGCGTGGAGGAGTTCCCCGAGCTGGACCAGGAGCAGCTCGACCGGGCGCTGGCCGAGATCGCCGGATTCGGCGGCCTGCTGATCGTGCACGCCGAGGACCCGCACGAGCTGGCCGCGGCGCCGCAGAAGCCCGGCCCGCACTACGCGGACTTCCTCGCCTCCCGCCCCCGGGTCTCGGAGAACCTCGCGATCGAGGGCCTGATCGCCGCCGCCAAGCGGATCGGCGCCCGCGTCCACATCCTGCACCTGTCGTCCTCGGACGCGCTGCCGCTGATCGCGGCGGCCAAGCGCGAGGGCGTCAAGCTTACCGTCGAGACCTGCCCGCACTACCTCACCCTCACGGCCGAGGAAGTCCCGGACGGCGCAAGCGAGTTCAAGTGCTGCCCGCCCATCCGTGAGGCCGCCAACCAGGACCTGCTGTGGGCGGCGCTGGCCGACGGCACCATCGACTGCGTCGTCACCGACCACTCGCCGTCCACCGCCGACCTCAAGACCGCCGACTTCGCGACGGCCTGGGGCGGCATCTCCGGACTCCAGCTCAGCCTGCCCGCGATCTGGACCGAGGCCAGGAAGCGCGGCCACACCCTGGAGGACGTGGTCCGCTGGATGTCGACCGCGACCGCGAACCTCGTCGGGCTGACCCAGAAGGGCGCCATCGAGGCCGGCCGCGACGCCGACTTCGCGGTGCTCGCCCCCGACGAGACCTTCACCGTGGACCCGGCCGAGCTCCAGCACCGCAACCGCGTCACCGCCTACGCGGGCAAGACGCTGCACGGTGTCGTCAAGTCGACCTGGCTGCGCGGCGAGCGCATCCAGCACGACGGCGTCATCGCCGAGCCCACCGGCCGCCTGCTCGAAAGGAACAACTGACACCGTGAGCGCGTTGAATTCATCTCCTGCGGCTTCCTTCACCGGCGACGCCAGCCCGTACGGCGGCGGCGACCCGTACGCCGACTACCGCACGGCGGACTTCGGCTTCACCCAGTACGCCGACCTCGCCGACCGGCGCCTCGGCGCGGGCGTGATCGCGGCCAACGACGAGTTCTTCGCCGAGCGCGAGAACCTGCTCAAGCCCGAGGCCGCCGAGTTCGACCCCGAGCACTTCGGGCACAAGGGCAAGATCATGGACGGCTGGGAGACCCGGCGCCGCCGCGGTATCTCCGCCGCCCAGCCGCACCCCACCGACGAGGACCACGACTGGGCCCTCATCCGCCTCGGCGCGCCGGGTGTCATCCGCGGCATCGTCGTGGACACCGCGCACTTCCGCGGCAACTACCCGCAGGCGGTGTCGGTCGAGGCGGCCTCGGTGCCGGGCTCCCCGTCCCCCGAGGACCTCCTCGCGGGCGATGTGAAGTGGGTAACTCTCGTACCCCGTACGGCAGTTGGCGGCCACGCGGCCAACGGCTTCGCGGTGGACGTGGAGCAGCGCTTCACGCACCTGCGGCTCAACCAGCACCCGGACGGCGGTGTGGCCCGTCTGCGGGTCTACGGCGAGGTGGCGCCCGACCCGCAGTGGCTGGCCGTCCTCGGCACCTTCGACCTCGTGGCCCTGGAGAACGGCGGCCAGGTCGAGGACGCCTCCGACCGCTTCTACTCGCCCGCCACCAACACCATCCAGCCGGGCCGCTCCCGCAAGATGGACGACGGCTGGGAGACCCGGCGCCGCCGCGACAAGGGCAACGACTGGATCCGGTACCAGCTGGTGGGCCAGTCGGAGATCCGCGCGATCGAGATCGACACGGCGTACCTCAAGGGGAACTCGGCGGGCTGGGCGGCGCTTTCGGTCTCCGACGGGTCGGGCGACTGGACCGAGGTGCTGCCCCGTACCCGGCTCCAGCCCGACACGAACCACCGCTTCGTGCTGGACGCGCCCGCCGTGGGCGGCCACGTCCGGATCGACATCTTCCCCGACGGCGGCATCTCGCGCCTGCGGCTCTTCGGCTCGCTCACGGCCGAGGGCGCGGCGCGGCTGACCGCCCGCCACCAGGAACTGGGCGGCTGAGCCTCCCGATTCCCCTCAAGACAGGGCGGCACGACACCCGCCCGCCAACGCGAGGCACCCCGACCCGACAGCACCGGGGTGCCTCGCGTTCTGTTGTCTTCCCCACCCCCGCCCCGCCCCTTCCCGAGACCCTCCGGGGTGGGGGGCAAGAACAAGCCCCCTCCGGCGTTCGAGGAGCGGGGTCCGGGGCGGAGCCCCAGGTCCAGCGGGGCGCGGGCGCTATGCCGCGTACCCTCCGTCCACCGCCAGCTCCGCCCCCGTCACATACGACGCCTCCGCCCCCGCGAGGTACGCCACCATCGACGCGACCTCCTGCGCCACCCCGAACCGCCCGACCGAGGTCATCGCGCTCTGGGCCGGCGCGGACGGCCCGTCCGCCGGGTTCATGTCGGTGTCGATGGGGCCCGGGTGCACCAGGGTGGCGTTGATGCCGCGCCCCCCGAGCTCCCGCGCCAGCGCCTTCGTGAGCCCGGTGAGCGCCGACTTGCTCATCGCGTACAGCGTGCCGCCGGGCCCCGGCACCCGCTGGGCCATGCAGCTGCCGATGGTGACGATCCGGCCGCCGTGCGGCATGCGGGCCGCCGCGGCCTGGGAGGCGAGGAAGACGGCGCGTACGTTCACCGCGAGCACCCGGTCGACATCGGTGACCGAGATGTCGCCGAGCGGGCCGAGCACCCCGACCCCCGCGTTGTTGACGAGGACGTCGAGACCGCCGAGGGCCTGTGCCGCACGCTCGACCGAGGCCACGGCCTCGGCCGCCTGCGCCAGGTCCGCGCGCAGCGCGACGCCGCGCCGCCCCATCGATTCGATCTTCGCGACGACCTCCCGGGCCGCTTCCTCGCCCTGGACGTACGTGATGGCGACATCGGCGCCCTCCTGGGCGAGCCGCAGCGCGGTGGCCGCCCCGATGCCCCGGCTGCCGCCGGTGACCAGGGCCTTCTTGCCGTTGAGCGTGTTCATGGTGGGTCCTTCCCCGTGGGCCGGTAGTGGTTGCGGGTTCAAGCAAAGCTGTCGCCGCACCCCCGCGCTGGCGGGGATCGGACACCGAGGCCGGGTGGCGGAAGAAGGCGCAGGGCAGCCGATGAGTTCGAGGAGAGCGCCGGGTCTCAGTAGGTGAAACCGGCGCGGTGTGACCACGCCGGATCCGGACCCGGCGAAAGGATCAGGCCATGAAACTCACCTTCACCTCGTTCCTCACCCTCGACGGAGTCGTCCAGGCACCCGGCGGCCCCTCCGAGGACCGCAGCGGCGTCTTCGAGCACGGCGGCTGGCTGGTCCCGTTCGCGGACGAGAACCTGGGGCGGTACGTCACCGAGTGGATCTCCCTCGCGGACGCCTTCCTGCTCGGCCGGCGCACGTACGACATCTTCTCGGGGCACTGGCCGCGCATCACCGACCCGGACGACCCGGTCGCGAGCGCGCTGAACGGGCTTCCCAAGTACGTCGTCTCCAACACCCTCAAGGACCCCGAGTGGCAGCACACCACCGTCATCGGCGGCGACGAGGACGGCGTGGCCAGGGAGATCCGGGCGCTCAAGGACCGGCCGGGCGGCGAGCTCCAGGTGCACGGCAGCGGCGCCCTCGCCCAGTTCCTGATGCGGCACGAGCTCATCGACGTGTACCGGCTGTGGACCTTCCCCGTCGTCCTCGGCCAAGGGCGGCGGCTGTTCGCCGAAGGCGGTCTGCCCACCTCCTTCGAGCTGGCCGACTCCCGCACGACCAGCACCGGGGTCAGCGTCAACAGCTACCGCCCGGCCGGCCGGCCCCGGCACGGGAGCTTCGAACTGGACCAGTGAGCCGCCCCCCGCCCGACCGGTGAAACAGCCCTTCCCGGCCCGGTCCCGTCCCGGTACGGTGATCGTTCCCCGTGCGAGCCGCCGAAGTCTCCACACCGCCACGCCACTTGGAGACCGGGCCCGTGTCGTCGATCGCCGTACCCTCCGCAGGACTCGCCCCGCGCCGCGCCTGGCTCACCGATCTGCCGGTCCTCCTGGTGGCCGTGTTCTGGGGCGCCAGCTACCTCGCCGCGAAGGACATCACCACCGCCCGCACCGTGACCGGCGTCCTGGTGCTGCGCTTCGCGCTCGTCCTGCCGGTCCTCGCGGCGGCCGGATGGCGCGGGCTGCGGGCGCTGACCGCCGCCCAGTGGCGCGGCGCCGGGCTGCTCGGCCTGGTCCTCAGCGGGATCTTCCTGCTGGAGACGTACGGCGTCGTGCACACCTCGGCGACCAACGCCGGGCTCATCATCAGCCTCACCATGATCTTCACCCCGCTCGCCGAGGCGGCCGTCACCCGGGTCCGGCCGCCGCGCGCCTTCCTCGGCGCGGCGGCGCTCTCGGTGGCGGGCGTGGTCCTGCTGACCCAGGGCGGCGGCTTCACCGCGCCCTCGGCGGGCGACCTCCTGATGCTGCTCGCCGCGCTGGCCCGTACCGCGCACGTCCTGTTCATGGCCCGCGTCAAGGCGGTCCGGAGCGCCGACTCGCTGCCCCTGACCACCGTCCAACTCGGCGGCGCCGTCGCGGTGTTCGCGGTGCTCGCCGCCGTGCCCGGCGCGGGGCCCGCACCCTGGACGGTGGCCGCCGGCTTCGGCGTCCGCGAGTGGACCGGCCTGCTGTTCCTGTCGGTGTTCTGCACCCTGTTCGCGTTCTTCGTGCAGATGTGGGCGGTCCGCCGCACCTCACCGTCCCGCGTCAGCCTCCTCCTCGGCACCGAACCGCTCTGGGCGGCGGCGGCCGGCATCGCCCTGGGCGGCGAACGCCTGGGTGCACTGGGCCTGTTGGGCGCCGTCCTGGTCCTGGCGGGCACGGGCTGGGGGCGCCGGGCGAGCGGGGCCTGACTACTTCCTCACGCCGCGCTCCGCCGCGATCAGCACCGCCGCGCCCGCCACCGCGAGCACGATGCTCGCGAAGATCTCATGGCCTGCCAGCGCGTCGGGGCGGTGCACCACCGTCCACAGGTCGAACCAGCCGGTCCACTCGTGCAGCAGCCCGCCGATGCCCTGGACCAGCAGAACGAACCCGGCGACCTCCAGGAATTTCCTCATGGGCCGAGCCTGCGCCGGGCGGGTCGATCGCCGCGTCGGCCTTCGGGACACCGCGCCCGCGTCCAAAGCCCCCGGCCGTGCGACTTTGGTAGCGTCCCGAGTCCGCAGCGCGCCGCCCGGCCCCCCGGCTGCGTAACTTTGTCGACATGACACGAGCCGGACCCGAGTTCCGCTGGCTGCTGCCCTCGGCGGTGGCCGACCCCGAGCTGCCCGGCGACCGGGCCCGGCCGCGGCGCACCGTGCGCGACTGGGTCGTGGACATCTGCGCATTCGTCGGCGCCGCCCTGATCGGCATGATCGCCGCCGATGCGCTCGACAAGACACCCGGATACTCCGACACCGTCCTGTTCCTCGACCAGCTGGTCGGCGCCGCGGCCTGCTGTGCGGTGTGGCTGCGGCGGCGCTGGCCGGCGGGGCTCGCCGTGGCGCTCGTCGCGGTCTCGCTGGTCGCCCCGGTCGCCTCCGGGGCGCTCCTGGTCGCCCTGTTCAGCCTCGCCGTGCACCGGCCCTTCAAACCCGTCGTGCTCGCGGTGAGCGGCCTCGCCGTGGTGAGCTCGGTGTTCCAGCCCGTGGTGCGCCCCGACCCGACCATCAGCCTGCTCGCCAACGCGGTCACGGGCACGGTGCTGGTCCTGCTGGTCACCGGCTGGGGCATGCTCGTACGCTCCCGGCGCCAGCTCGTCGTCGCGCTGCGCGAACGGGCGACCCGCGCCGAGGCCGAGGCGGCGCTGCGGGCCGAGAACGCCCAGCGGCTCGCCCGCGAGGCCATCGCCCGCGAGATGCACGACGTGCTCGCCCACCGCCTCACCCTGCTCTCGGTGCACGCGGGCGCCCTCGAATTCCGCCCCGACGCGCCGCCTGCCGCAGTGGCCAGGGCCGCCGGGGTCATCCGGGACAGCGCGCACGAGGCGCTCCAGGACCTGCGGCAGATCATCGGCGTGCTGCGCAGCCCCGGCGAGGGCGCCGAGGACCGGCCCCAGCCGACCCTCGCCACCCTCGACGCACTGGTCGCCGAATCCCGCGCGGCCGGGATGAAGGTCGTCCTCGACAGCCGGATCCCGGACGCCGCCGCCGTTCCGGTCGCCACCGGCCGCAACGCCTACCGCATCGCCCAGGAGGCCCTCACCAACGCCCGCAAGCACGCGCCCGGCACCGAGGTCACCGTCACGGTGACCGGCCGGCCGGGCGACGGGCTCACCGTCGAGGTACGCAACCCCGCACCCGTCGGCGCCGTACCCGACGTGCCCGGATCGGGGCAGGGCCTCATCGGGCTCACCGAACGCGCCACCCTGGCCGGTGGACGGCTCGACCACGGGCCCGCGCCCGACGGCGGGTTCGCGGTCGTGGCCTGGCTACCGTGGCCCTCATGACCATCCGGCTGCTCATCGTCGACGACGACCCCCTGGTCCGCGCGGGACTCACCTTCATGCTCGGCGGCGCCGAGGACATCGAGATCGTCGGCGAGGCCCCCGACGGCTCCGGAGTCGGCCAACTGGTCCTGCGACTGCGGCCGGACGTCGTCCTCATGGACATCCGCATGCCCCACGTCGACGGCCTCACCGCCACCGAGACGCTGCGGGCCCGCCCCGACGCGCCCGAGGTGATCGTGCTGACCACCTTCCACGCCGACGAACAGGTGCTGCGGGCGCTGCGGGCCGGAGCCGCCGGGTTCGTCCTGAAGGACACCCCGCCCGCCGAGATCGTCGCGGCGGTACGCCGGGTCGCCGCCGGAGACCCGGTGCTCTCGCCCGCCGTCACCCGGCAGTTGATGACCCAGGTGTCCGGCGGCCCCGCCACGCCCGGCGACCGGGCCGCCCGCGCCCGCAGCCGCATCGCGCTGCTCGCCGGGCGGGAACGGGAGGTGGCCGTCGCCGTCGGCCGCGGCCAGTCGAACGCCGAGATCTCGGCGAGCCTGTATCTGAGCGTGCCCACCGTGAAGACCCACGTGTCCCGCGTCCTCGCCAAGCTCGGACTCAACAACCGTGTGCAGATCGCCCTGTTGGTGCACGACGCCGGTCTGCTCGACGAGCGCGGCGGCGACGTAGGCTGAAGCGAACCGACCAGAGGGTGAGGCCATGCCTGTCATCGATCTGAGCGAGCACGCCGAGGAATTCAACACCGATCCGCACCCGGTCTACGCCAAACTGCGTGCCGCGGGACCCGCACATCTTGCCCGCATTCCGGCCGGAGTGGACGTCTGGCTGATCGTCGGCCACGAGGAGGCACGGGCCGCGCTCGCCGACCCCCGCCTCTCCAAGGACTGGCGGGCCATCGCCGAGGCGGACTACGTCGAACTGCCGGTCAGCGCCAACATGCTGGAGACCGACCCGCCGCAGCACACCCGGCTGCGCAAACTGGTGGCGCGGGAGTTCACCCCGCGCCGCATCGAGGCGCTGCGCCCCCGCGTGCAGGAGATCACCGACGGGCTCGTCGCGACCATGCTGGCCGCCCCCGACCGCACCGCCGACCTGGTCGACTCGCTCGCCTTCCCGCTGCCGATGACCGTGATCTGCGAACTCCTCGGCGTACCCGACCTCGACCAGGAGGCCTTCCGGGTCCTGTCCAACGAAGCGGTCGCGCCGACCGTGAACGACAACACGGCGGTACGCGAGATCGGCGAGTACCTGGTCGAGCTCATCGAGGACAAACGCCGCACCCGCCCCGCCGACGACCTGCTGAGCGCCCTGATCCGGGCCCGCCACGAGGACGGCGACCAGCTGTCGCAGGACGAACTCATCGGCATGGCCTTCCTGTTGCTCGTCGCGGGCCACGAGACGACCGTCAACCTGATCTCCAACGGGGTACGGACCCTGCTCGGCCACCCCGAGCAACTGGCCGATCTGCGCGCCGACTTCGACGGGCTTCTCGACGGCGCCATCGAGGAAATGCTCCGCTACGAGGGCCCCGTCGAGACCGCCACCTTCCGCTTCGCCCGCGAACCCGTCCTCATCGGCGACGCCCTCATCCCGGCGGGCGCCCCGGTCCTGGTCGCCCTCGCCGCGGCCGGTCGCGACCCGGACCGCTACCCCGACCCGGACCGCTTCGACATCCGGCGCACCGGGCAGGGCCATCTCGCCTTCGGCCACGGCATCCACTTCTGCCTCGGCGCCCCGCTCGCCCGCATGGAGGGCAGGATCGCGATCCGCACTCTCCTCGAACACGCCCCCGACCTCCAACTGGCAACGAAGAGGGACCAGTTGGAATGGCTGCCCGGCATGCTCATCCGGGGCGTGCGCCACCTGCCGGTGCGCTGGTGAGGCAGAGCCTGTGACGCACAGCCCGTGACTCACGCCTTGCGCGCGGCCGCCGCCCGCCTGCGGTGCTCGCCGCGCAGCACCAGCGAGGGCCATTCGTCCCCGTACGCCCCGCAGGCGCACACCGACCACAGCGACCACTGCTGCGGCACCGAGTAGTACGGCACGAGCACCCGGGCCGTCCGCAGCCGCGACAGCTTCACCGGCACCAACGCGGGCAGTACGTCCGGCGGCTGGCCGGCCAGGATCGCCCTGCGGCAGGACGGGCAGGCCGGTCGCCGGTCGGCCGCCGCCTCCCGCGGCCCGGTACGCCGCCTGGCCTGCCGGCGGTGCTGCTTGCGCACGGGGGAGTGGCCGTCCTCGGCCGCCGTGTGCAGCGGGTTGTAGAAACACCGCTGGGCGGGCCTGGCCACCGGCTGCCCGGCCGCCCGCGCGTGCACCGCGGCGAAGCGTTCCAGGGCGCGATCGGCCAGGACCGCCGCGGCCGCGAGATCGGGCAGATCGGCCGCCTCGTCAAGGAGCTTGCCCGCCGCCTGGAAGGCGTCGAAGGCCCAGGTGCAGTCACCCTGGGCGAGGGGGTCGGTGCCGGAAGGTGCCACGAGGGTGTCGCCGAGCGGCAGTTCGGCCGTCCGCAGTACGTCGCCGACCGCCGTCACCCGGGCCGACACCAGCCGGTCGAGCCGCTCGCGGGCCGTCGCCCACTCGTCCAGGATCCGCTGCTGCGCCTCCTTGGACATCTCCCGCGACCGCTGAGCGGGCACGGCGGGGCGCAGCGCCTCCATGAACCACCAACGCTTCAGCACCTTGCCTCCCCTCGCTGTGACCAGCGTAGAAGCCCCTTAAGCTACTGGAGAGTCAGGGGGAGCCCGATCACGCGACGCGAGGTGGACGGCATGGGGACCTGTCCGCCGTGTCCGCGGACGGCACGGAAATGCCGCGCGCGGTCGCCCGGGGCGCCGTACTGTCCGCCGTATCCACCGAACCGTCCTGAGAGGACCCGAGTTGACCAGCGATGCCATAGTCGATCTCGTCGCACTGGGCGAGGACTTCACGCGCGACCCCTATCCGGTCTACGCGGGGCTGCGGGCCCAGGGCCCCGTGCACCGCATCCGGATGCCCGAGGGCTCCGACGCCTGGCTCGTCGTCGGGTACGAGGCCGGGCGCGCCGCCCTCGCCGACGACCGGCTGTCCAAGGAGTGGCGCAACGCCTCTCCCGACGTCGGCGTGAAGCAGGTCGCCTCCGGCACCACCATGCTCAGCTCCGACGCGCCCGTCCACACCCGGCTGCGCAAGCTGGTCACCCGGGAGTTCACGCCCCGCCGGGTCGAGCAACTCGCCCCGCGCGTCCAGGAGATGACGGACGGCTTCCTCGACGAGATGCTGGCGGCGCCGGGCCGCAGGGCCGATCTGGTCGAGGCGCTCTCGTTCCCGCTGCCGATCACCGTGATCTGCGAACTCATCGGCGTGCCCAGCCTGGACCAGGACAACTTCCGCCAGTGGTCCAACGTCTCCGTCTCGGCACCCGCCCTCGAAGACCGGCTGGCCGCCGCGAAGGCGATCAACGAGTATCTGACGAACCTGCTCGCCGAGAAGCGCCGCGCCCCCGGCGACGACCTGATCAGCGCGCTGATCCACGCCGCCGACGAGGAGGGCGGGGACCGCCTCTCGGAGGCCGAACTCCTCGGCATGGCCTGGCTGCTCCTGGTCGCGGGCCACGAGACCACGGTCAACCTCATCTCCAACGGCATGCTCGCGCTGCTCGGCCACCCCGAGCAACTGGCCGCCCTGCGCGCCGACTTCGACGGGCTCATCGACAACGCGGTCGAGGAGATGCTGCGCTACGACGGCCCGGTCGAGACCCCCACGTACCGCTTCACCAAGGAGCCCGTCGAGATCGGCGGAACCGTCATCCCCGGCGACGGCCAGCTGGTCCTGGTCGCGATGGCCGACGCCAACCGCGACCCGGCGCGCTTCGACGACCCGCACCGCTTCGACATCCGTCGCGACGCCCGGGGGCACGTCGCCTTCGGCCACGGCATCCACTACTGCCTGGGCGCCCCGCTGGCCCGCCTCGAAGCCCGGATCGCGGTCCGCACCCTGCTCGACCGCTGCCCGGACCTGGCGCTCGACATCCACCCGGCGGCCATCCAGTGGCGCACCGGCATGCTGGTACGCGGTCCGGAGACCCTGCCCGTGCGCTGGTAGCCCAGGGCCTCAGCCGGCCGGGACCTCGGCGACGAGCACCGGCCGCCGCTCCCGGCGCGAGACCTCGCACGCCTCGGCGATGCGCAGTGCGTGCAGGGCGTCCCGGCCGTCGCACGGGTTCGGCGCCTCACCGCGTACGAGCTTGACGAAGGCGTCGAGCTCGGCCTCGTACGCGGGGGCGAAGCGCTCCAGGAACCCGGTCCACGGCTTGTCGGGGCGGGCCGGGCCCTGCGGCTCGGTCGAGGTGAGCGGCGTGCGGTCGTCCAGGCCGACCGCGAACTGGTCGCGCTCCCCGGCCAGTTCGAGGCGTACGTCGTAGCCCGCCCCGTTGCAGCGGGTGGCCGTGGCCGTCGCCAGGGTGCCGTCGTCCAGGGTGAGGACCGCGGCCGCCGTGTCGATGTCGCCGGCCGCGCGGAACATCGCGGGCCCGGCGTCGGAGCCCGTCGCGTACACCTC
The DNA here is from genome assembly GCF_044764265.1 of Streptomyces sp. NPDC094147. NCBI lineage: Bacteria > Bacillati > Actinomycetota > Actinomycetes > Kitasatosporales > Streptomycetaceae > Streptomyces > Streptomyces sp. NPDC094147. Next base: position 97,850 of record NZ_JBIWHT010000025.1, read on the forward strand.
GGTCACCTCGCGGCCGGTCACCCAGCGCACGATGTCGAAGTCGTGGACCAGGCAGTCGCGGTAGAGCCCGCCGGAGAGCGGCAGATACGCGGCGGGTGGCGGCGCGGGGTCGGAGGTGATGGCCCGCACGGTGTGCAGTCGGCCGAGCCGCCCCGAACGCACGAGTTCGCGGGCGCGCGCATAGCCCGCGTCGAAGCGGCGCATGAAGCCGAGCTGGAGCTCGGTGCCCGCCGCCTCGACCGCGCGCAGCGCCGCGAGGGTGCCCGGCACGTCCAGGGCCACCGGTTTCTCGCAGAAGGCGGGCAGTCCGGCGCGGGCGGCGGCCGCGATGTGCTCGGCGTGCGCGGCGGTCGCCGAGGCGATCACCACCGCGTCGACCCCGGAGAAGGCCTCCGCCACCGTGGCCGCGGCCGCCGCGCCGGTCAGCGCGGCGACCTCGGCGGCCCGCGCGGCATCGGCGTCCGCGACCACCAGCTGCTCGACCTGTGGATGGCGGGCGAGCACTCCCGCGTGGAAGGCGCCGATCCGTCCCGTCCCGATCAGTCCGATACGCATGGGCACACCGTGGCCGGGGGCCACCATCATGTCAAGAGTTTGTCCTGACAATCGAACTTCACGACTTCCCGTCAACATCCCCGGCGCACTACGCTCGCTCCGTGCCCAAGCAGCCCAGACCAGTGGTGGACTTCCCGAAGCCGCTCCAGCTCAGCGTGGACCGCACCAGCCCGGTCCCGCTCTACTTCCAGCTCTCGCAGCAGCTGGAGGCGGCCATCGAGAAGGGCGTCCTCACGCCCGGCAGCCTCCTCGGCAACGAGATCGACCTGGCCAACCGGCTCGGCCTGTCCCGCCCCACCGTCCGCCAGGCCATCCAGGCACTGGTCGACAAGGGTCTCCTGGTCCGCCGCCGCGGGGTCGGGACCCAGGTCGTGCACAGCCAGGTCAAGCGCCCGCTCGAACTGAGCAGCCTGTACGACGACCTGGAGGCGGCCGGCCAGAAGCCCGCCACCACCGTGCTGCGCAACGCCTTCGAGCCGGCCACCGCCGAGGTCGCCGCCGCCCTCGGGGTGCCCCAGGGCAGCGACGTACACGTGGTGGAACGGCTGCGGTACGCGCACGGCGAGCCCATGGCGCGGCTGCGCAACCACCTGCCGGCCGGGCTGCTCCGGCTGGACACCGAGTATCTGGAGGGCACGGGGCTCTACCGGCTGATGCGGGGTGCGGGCATCACGCTGCACAGCGCCCGGCAGACCGTGGGCGCGCGGGCGGCCACCGCTCTGGAGGCCGAGCTGCTCACCGAGGTGGCGGGCGCGCCGCTGCTGACCATGCAGCGCACCACCTTCGACGACACGGGCAGGGCGGTCGAGTTCGGCTCACACATCTACCGGGCCTCGCGGTACTCCTTCGAGTTCCAGTTGCTCGTACGCCCTTGAGGGGTGCGCCGTCCGTCGCCGGGCGGTCAGGGCGTCATTGAGTAAGAATGTTCGGACAAAGTATTGACCGTGTGGCCGAACCGCCGCTAGAACTCACGTGCCGCAACCGGGCGGCCGGGACAGAAGGCGGAACGCATGCGCACACCCCGCACGGCGACCACGGCGGTCGTGGCCGTCGCCGCACTGGCACTCATGGTCGGCGGTTGCAGCAGCTCGGGTGGTAAGGGTTCCGAGGACAAGGGTTCGGGGTCGGCGGGTGGTGGCAAGGCGGTGGGGACGCCGCGTCTGAAGATCGCGATGGTGACTCATTCCGGTGAGGGCGACACGTTCTGGGACATTGTGCAGAGCGGTGCGAAGCAGGCGGCGGCGAAGGACAACGTGGACTTCCTGTATTCGCACAGTGATCAGGGGCAGCAGCAGGCGCAGTTGGTGCAGGCGGCCATTGACCAGAGGGTCGATGGGCTCGTGGTCACGCTGGCGAAGCCGGAGGCGCTGAAGGATGTCGTGAAGAAGGCCGTCGAGGCGGGGATACCGGTGGTCAC
>NZ_JBIWHT010000026.1:0-59342 GCF_044764265.1 Streptomyces sp. NPDC094147
GGCCCCCCGAACGAGCCTGCTGTGGTTGACACTTCACACGCTACGCCGAGGGGACCGATCTTGTATCCAGCGATCAACTACCGGTGATCCACCCACTTTTGAATGACCTTCCAGCTGTGACGGAGTTCCGTATTCACCGTTTCGGCCTCCGCCTGGGTGGAGCAAATTTTCGGCGTTCTTCACCCGCGCCAGCCTCGATCCTTCAGCATCGTGATTGTGTGGGTCTATCTGCCTTTTCACCCATTTCATCCCGCGTGATCGGGTGTGGGACATGATGATCTCGGTCAGGAAGGACTGGCCCCTGTGTCCCGTAGCCGCCAGTCGCAGGACACTTCTTAATGGGGCCATATGGGGTATAGATCATCGCATTGGTGGCTTCGGCTCTGCTGGTTGTGCTGATGTTCTGTGAGGGGGACCAGCCCCCGAGGGAACTACGCAATATGGAGGACAGATGTCTGCTACCAGCATGTTTGAGCGGCTCAGTGAGGAGCGCATCGGTCATGGTTTCCTGGGCCTCCTGCCGGACTCGGAGGGGATGACCGTCGGTGAACTGATTACTGAGCGCCGTAATCTGTTCACCGGGGGCTTCACCACTCCCATCCTGGCCCTTTCCGCCGAGTCCATTGACCGTGACCTGGTGTTAATGGAGCAGTACTCCACCACACACGACCTGAACTTCGCCCCCTATGGCAAGGTTTGTGCCTCCTCTCAGATCCTCCACCGTCAGCGCGCAAAAGGCGCCTGGGGCATCACCGCCGCCACCCCCCACCAGGTACGCGCCTACCGCGCCTTCGGAATCCAGCGGGTCTTCCTGGCCAGCGAGCTGATTGACGCGGCCATGCTGGGCTGGCTGGCGCGGGAGCTGGCTGCTGACGTCGACTTCCGCTTCGTCGCCTTCGTCGACTCAGTCCGCGGAGTTGAGCTGATGGACGCTGCCCTCCACAAGGCGGGCGCTCCTCGCCCCGTCGAGGTGGTCATCGAGCTCGGGGCGGGCAAGGGGGCAGGCACCGGCGTCCGGACCGCTGACCAGTGCATGATGATTGCAGATGCAGTAGCCAGTGTTCCTACACTGCGTCTGGTGGGTATCGCCGGGCATGAGGGCGAGGTGCCTGGCGCCGACTACACCAAGGTCACCACGTGGCTGCAGCAACTCATCAAGATCGCCACCGACCTTGACAAGGCTGGCCGTTTTACGGACACCAAGGAGATCATCGTCAGTGTGGCCGCCGACACATGGTTCCATGCGGTCACCGCGGCGTTTGCTCAGATTCCCCCGCTCTCCCGTCCCCTTCTGAAACTGGCGCGTACGGGGACGCCGGTCTCCCAGGGCAGCCAGCAGAACCCATTCGACGATCACTTTGACAAGAGTGTCCCGAACACCGGTCTGAGACTGTGGACCCAGGTCGTCTCTCTTCCCGAACCGGGGCAGGCCTTCATCAACACGGGCAAGATCGACACCATCCAAGACCTCAATCTCTCCTCAGTGCAGGTAGTACGCCACACGGATGGTGAGACACACCTGGCGGCCGGTGTCACCCTGGCAAGAGTCTGCGAACACCACGCGCAGCTCAAGCTCACCGACGCAGCTGACCTGGAAGTCGGTGACTGGATCGGTCTTAGCCTGCCCTACACCTCGACGCCGTACGAGACCTGGCCCCTCATCCCCCTCGTACAAGCAGACGGCACCATCATCGACTGCATCCGCAGCCTCCGCTAACACCGCTCCTCCCATGGGTGGAGCCCTTTCCGAGGACTCCACCCGTCACTACAGACACCAAACTTTGCCTGCGGGTGTGATCCAGTTGGGGCTGCAGCGGGCGTGGCGGAAGATCTGCCAGGTCTTGATGCGTGCCGCCGTTCGACGAGGCAGCGCAACCGGGCACGAGGTTCAGGGGCCGCTGTTTCCATGGACCTGACTTGCCAGTCGCCGGCCGGCGGGGCCCGCGAAGGTTCCTCGGGCGCGGTGTAGCCGAGGTTAGCGATGACGGGGATGCCGAGGCGAAGGTTGGCTGACCGGCTCGTTGGGGCATCTCTTCAACCGGCCGGAGCCGCGGGTGGTCTTCGCGCAGTTCGTCGAGGGCTTGCTGGCGGAGCTGCCGAGGAAGAACGGCTGGACGCTCTCGGAGCGGGCCGGGCATGCGACCGAGGACCGGATGCAGTGTGCCTTTTCCAGCCTTTGTGCGCTGACCGCGAGTTGGGTACTCCTGCGCAACGATGAAGCTCCTGGGTGCTGGTGAGCGGGGCGATGTCGTCCCGGATCGAGTTGTAGCTTGTGGATCACGTCGTCCGAGCCGGGTTCCGCGGAGGTTCTGGCTGCCCGGGTGGCGGCGCTGGAGCTGTTGCTCACGACCGTGCAGGCCGAGACGGCAGCGGCGAATGCGCGGGCCGATCAGCTGGCCGGGATGGTCGAGGACCTGTTGATCGTCGTTGAGGGCCGCCCCGTACTGCACCTGGACGAGACCCCGGCCCAGGTCAGCGGGGACGAGATACGGCAGATGGAGACCGAGGCCCTCCTGCGAGGGGAGATCCTGGACCCCGGCCGCAGACAGCCCGGACCGGACTGGATGTACGTCCACGTAGCCCGCTCCGGACAGCTCATCTGGCTCGGCGCCCACAAACGCCGCTCCCACGACGCCACCGATCATTTCGGAATCCTCGAAGGGTACGAAGGCGTCCTGGTCATCGACCGGCTCGCGCTCTACGACAAGTACGCCAAGACCGCCGCCGGCCGACAGATCTGCTGTGCCCATGTGCTGCGGGACCTGACCGGCGTCATCGAGGGCGAACCCGCCCACGATCACTCCTGGGCGCAGGCAGCACAGGACGCCCTGCGTGACTTCCACACCGCCGTCGAGACCACCAAAGCAGCAGGTCAGGACCGGCTCGACGAGCAGACCAGCGTCGAGCTCCACCAACGTTGGCGACACGCATATCTGGTCGGTCTCGCCCAGAACACCGGCCGACGTACCAGCCAGAACAAGCGCCACCCCGCCTGGATCGCCGCCGAGATGCTGAAGAAGCGCACCGACGAAATCCTGCCGTTCACGACGCGCTTCGATGTGGAATGGACCAATAATCCGGCCGAGCGTGCGCTGCGGATGGTCAAGCTCCAGATGGCCGTGGGCGGTTGCTGGCGACGAGTCACCACCGCCGACTGGTACTGCACCGTCCGGTCCTACCTCGACACCGCCCGCAACCACGGCATCGACCTCCTTGACGCCCTCCGCGACGCCTTCACCGGCAACCCCTGGATGCCACCCGCGACATCCTCGTGAGGCGACACCCCTGAACAGTTACCGACGGTCTGCTCGTCGAGCGCGCCGAAGACCTCGTCGATCAGGCGGGTGGCCATCCTGGGCGCCTTGGGCCGGATCACTTCAACGAGCCTGCGGCGTCCGGCTTTTCTCAGGGCGGCCGGGGAGCCGTAGCGTTCGGGGAGCCAGGTCACGGCCTGGTGATCGAGCCGGGGCCCGAGGACCCGTTCGAGGCTGGGGTGGAACTGGGTGAGCAGGCCGCGTATGCGGTTGCTGGTGGCCTCGGCAGCCAGGTCCTGGACGAAGCCGACCAGCACGATCAGCTCGGCGGTGACCTCGTCAGTCAGCTCCAGCGAGCGCAGGGTGTGCGGCATGGTGCGGGCGGCGTACGCGATCACCGCGGCGTCTTTCGCGTCGGTCTTGGCCTCGCCCGGGTAGAGATCGGCGATCCTCCGCATCGCGAGTCCTGGCAGGTAGGCAACCTTGCAGCCCGCGTCCCTCGCGACTGTCAGGGGCAGGGCGCCGATCGAGGCGGGCTGGTCCACGATCACCAGGACGGTGGCGAACTTCGCGGCCAGCTTGTCGAAGACGGCCCGCAGTTTCGGTTCGCTGTTGGGCAGGGGCTTGTCGAAGACCTTCTTGCCGGCCGGGGTCAGCCCATGGCCATGGTGGGCGCTCTTGCCGACGTCCAGGCCGAGGAACACGCCCACGTCGCCGGTGTCGAACATCGTGCTCTCAACTCCTTTGGTGCGGCTGGCCTTGGCGTCGGCGTCGTACTCGCGCATCCACGTTATGCAGACCTGCCGTCCGCGAACTGCCCGGCGTTGCACCGGACCAGACGGTAGCCGGACCTCTCATCAGCGTCTCCGACGGCACCCCTCGGGCCCGGTGACACCACCCCCCAGGTCATCCGTTCCAATGCTGTTGCTTTTTGGTTCATTGCCATCTGTGCCCCCGGGCGGGGCTCTTCGGCCCGCTTCCTGGCGGTGCGGACCGACTGAAGAGGCCCGACGTCCTCGCCATCGAGACGCACCGGGCCGGCGGGCACAGCGCCCCGCCGCGGGGCAAGCCGCTGCTCGACGGTACGGGCCGGCCGGTGTACGGGCCGCGGGATCAGCCCGACCTCGCCAAGGCGGCCGCGTTCGGCATCCCGTTCTGGCTGGCTGGCTGTGCCGCACATCCGCAGCGGCTCGCCGAGGCGCGACGGCCCGGCGAGCCGGCGTCCAGATCGGGAGCGCGTTCGCGCTGTGCGAGGAGTCCGGACTGCGCGCCGATCTGCGCACGGAGTTGAGGACGCGCCCGGACCGGGACGCTGAGGATCCGCAACGACCGGCAGGCCTCGCCCACCGGCTTCCCGTTCAAGGTCGCCGAACTGCCCGGCACGCCCTCCGACGAGACAGTGCGGGCGGCCCGGCGGCCCGTGTGCGACCTCGGATACCTGCGATACCGGCCCGCGCGGCGAGCGGAGCGCTCGTCTACCGCTGCGCGGCCGAGCCGATCGCCACGTACGTGCGCAAGGGCGGGACGGCCGTGGACACCGTCGGACGCGAGTGCCTGTGCAACGCACTGCTCGTGACCGTGGGCCTCGGGCAGCGCACGCCTGGCGGGGCCGCCGAGCCGCCCACGTGGCCCTTGGGTAGGACCTCGGCTTCCTGGAGGACATCAGCCCGGACGATGAGCCCTACCCGGCCGCGCGCGTCGTCGACTGGATGCTGACCACTGGGCCCTCGTTGCACGGGCGACGAGGGCCGGACCAGTGACGCGAACCGAGAACAACCCCTTGGCCAAGTGGCAGGCACATCCAGACAGTTAGGGCAGGGGAGCGGGAGTCACAGGCGCGACAGCAGGGATCGGCAGAAGCTGTGGGGGAGCCACGGTGCCACCGGCGAGGTGAACGCGGCGGTGGCGGTGGCGAGCGCTTCTGGCCGGTGCGCGCCGACCCTGCCGGCTGCGGCCAGTTCCGTCAGCGTGGTGCCGCCGAGGTAGGCCGAGCCGAGGGCACAGGCGTCCAGGGTGAGGTCGGGCGCGGCGTCCGTCCGCGTGCACACGGCTCCGGCCCGGTCACCCACCAGCCGCCAGCGTCCCCGGTTCCACGGGGCCTGCGCGTCCTCGATCTCCAGGACGAGGTCGATCGCGGTGGCATAGGTCCGGGCGGCCAGAGCGACGGGTGCGTCGACGACGCGTACGTACAGGCTGTCCAGCACCGTCGGCGCGCAGTGGCGCACGTCCGAGACCATGTGGAGCAAGGCGTCGTCGACCGGCCGGTTGGGGGCGATGACGCGCGAAGTGAGGTCGGTCTCCAGGAGGAAGCGCCACAGCGCCGCGTAGACGCGCGGGTCGGCCGCCTCGATGTCCCTCACCCGCACGCTGCCCTGAGCGGTATTCTGCGGTGACCAGTCGATGGCGACGGAGTAGCGGGCGTAACCGGCGACCTCGCCGTCCAGGCGTGCCACGACGCATTCGAGGGGGTACGCGGTGGAGCGAGGGCACGGTGTGTCGAGCAGCGGGAGCAGTTCCCAGCCCGGGGCCCGGGCCAGCATCCCCGGGCGGCGGGGGACTTGACTGGCGTAGAACTCCTCGCAGGCGGGCAGGGCCTTGGCCGGGGCCTCAACGGTGAGGGTCACGCCGTGGGCAGCGGGCGCCGTCAGTGAGACGCGGCGCGACTGTATGTCCAGGGACAGCTGCCGGGCCGCGACGCCGTAGCCGAAGCGCCCGTAGATGGGTGCCTCGGAGGCGGTCAGGACGGCCAGCGGCTCGCGCTGTCGCTGTAGCGAGTGCAGCTGATGGTGCATCAGTGCCGAGAGCACGCCTCGGCGCCGATGGGTGGGTTGCACGCTCACCATGCTCACCCCGGCGGTCTCCACGAGGTGATGGCCCGGGACGGTCATGCGGAAGGAGAAGGCACCCGCCGTGCCCACGATGGCTCCGTCGTCGCGGACGACCAGGCACCGCTGGGGCTCCGCGAGGCTGCGCCACAGGGCTGTTGCCTCTCCCGGTTCGGTCTCGTGGAACGCGTCGAGTACGGCGGCGTAGAAGGCCTGCCATTGCGTGGTCGGGAGGGCCTGGACTTCCCACGCGGGCGGCGGGAGGCTACGTGCGGTGAGTTCGGTCGAGGTCGACATGGGTGGACACCTTCCTGTTTCTCCGATGTGGTGCTGCCCATCTGTAGCAACGACGACCGGATATTCCTAGGAGTCGCAGCCATTTCACGCCACCCGACTCACTCCGTGGATCCATCGGATCACGAGCGGTAACTCCCTTCGAATGTGCTTCTGGTGAAGGGTTTCGTCCCTCGCGATCCACGGCGGGGTGCACGGATTCTTTGGCCTGAAGGCCGCCGGGCGACGAGACGTGCGCTGGCTCGGGCTCAGTTGCCCGGCGGCTGGGCCGGATTGTGAGGAGGAGCGGTCTGCCGGGTCGGGGGCGGCGCGCGAACCGCGGACAGCACAGCCGCCGCAACCGGGTGCATGGGGTCGGCCGCAGCATCCGTGACGGGACCGGTCGGCCCGCCGCTCACCACGGCAGGCTTGCGATCTGGACGACGGCGACCGCCAGCAGCCAGGGCGACCGCGAGTTGGACATCGGTGGACAGGAGGGTCAACCGGCGGCCAATTTCATGCCATTGGACGGCGACCGTCGCCATGCACGGCGTCTATTGATCCGAAACGCTTGTCATTCTCGGTCGTTGCGCTGTGTGTGAGTGAACTGGCGGGGGATGCAGGGCACTTGTCGCCGTCGGTGCAGGAGGTCCTGCGGTTGCGTTCGGTGGCCGCGCTTGCGGCGGGGCGAGAGCGTGAAGATGTTGCCTCGGTGTTCAGGGTGTCGTTGAAGGCCGTGGACAACTGGTGAGCGAAGTGGCAGGCCGGTGGGGGAGGCGCTGCTGGCCCGGCCGAAGGGCCGCCCGGTGGGAGTGCATCAGGTGCTGGGTGAGGCTGAACAGGCGGCGGTTCGGCAGGCGGTGCTCGATCACCGGCCGTGTGATGTGGGTCTGGTGGGGCAGTTGTGGACCCGACGGCTGGTCGGCGATCTGATGGCGAAGCTGTACCGGGTACGGCTGACCGAGTCCGGGGTCGGCACGTACTGGAAGCGGTGGGGGCTTTCCTTCCAGCGCCCCGGCAAACGGGCAGTGGAACAGGACCCCGAGGCGGTGGCTCGCTGGCACGAAGAGACCTGGCCGGCGATCGGGCCGAGGCGAAGGCGGAGGGCCGCGGAGATCCTCTTCGCCGACCAGGTCGCCGGCCGCACCTGGGGCGAGAAGGGCCACAGCCCGATCGTGCGACGCACGGGCAACCGGTTATCGGTGAACGCGATGTCGGCGATCAGCACCAAGGGCCGTATGCATTTCATGGTCTTCACCGACAGTTTCGACGCCGGCGTGAGGTGCCGCTTCCTGGAACGGCTCGTCGGGCACTTCGACCACAAGATCTACCTCGTGGTCGACGGGCACTCCGCATACCGCTCGAAGACGGTCCGTACCTGGCTCGCCGCTCACACCGACGATATCGAGCTGCACTCAACACTCGCCCGAACTGAACCCTGACGAGCTGGTCAACGCCGACCACAAGCACAGCCTCCCGAAGGACCACCGGGCCCGGAACCGGGCCGAACTCGCCACCGAGACCCGCAGGTTCCTCCGCAGACGCCAACGTCAGCCCCACATCGTCCGCGGCTACTTCCACGGCCCCCACGTCCGCTACACCCTCAACGAGAACCCTTTGAGTTCTGATCCCCTCCAGACCACACGCGAGATGCTGCTGGAACTGGCCGCCGAGGACGACACCGAGCCGCCCGAACCACTGCCGCCCGGCTACCACGAATCCTCGCCGCCTTCGAGACGGCCGCAGACGGACTCCACGCCAAGGACCTCTGCCAGATACTCAACACCAGTACCGAACCCCGCCACGTCGAGACCATGCGGGCCAAGCTGAAACGGCTGGTCAGCCGCGGACTTCTCAACGAATCCGAGCCCGGCCTGTTCACCCCCGTACAGCCCGCACCGGCTACCCCAGACCCCAACTCAGCCTAAAAGCCAGGCGAACCATCACAGAACACCCACTGAAACACCACGTCCACGCCGCCCGCGCCACCTCGGTCGACGACCTCGCCCGCGAAACACGGCGCTCCCTGCACCGCCGACAGCGCCAACCCCACATCGTGAACGGCTGCTTCCACACCAGACACGTGCGCTACACGATCCAGTAGGCAACCCATCAGGTTCGCCTCAATTGCTCGTCCTGCTAGATATCTCCTAAGGTCCGGATTCACCGTTCGGCTCTTTGAGGCCGCCGAAAGTTGATGTGGTGCCGCTAGGCTTAGGGATATGATATTCCTGATACGGGCCTTCGTTGAGCATCGACTGTGTTCCTCGGTGCCGAGTGGGTGTCAGGGCGGAGTTTTGCTGAATTGGGGGTGCGAGAAGAGTTCATGGAACGGTTTCAGGCGTGGAGGAAGATGGTGCGATTTAAAAGTCGGGCGCAGTGGGAGGAGCTGATCGCATGGAGGTAGTCCTCGTCAACATTTCCCCCAAGGTTCGAGCGCATGTATTGAATCTCATCGCGGCAGGTTGCGGCATCAAACTGTGCGCGCTGATCGTGGGGTGCGATGAACATGCCGTACGGCGGTGGTTGTACAGGGGTGAAGAGGAGAGGGCGCCGGACACGTTTGGCACTGCCGAGAACTGCTCCGCGCTGACCTCCACCGAGGTGCATAGGGCCCGGCAGGCTCGCGGCTTGATCATGTCAGGTGCCTCGATCCCTGACACGGCCCGAGCGATGGCAGTTCCGGAGCGCCGTGTTGTCTTGTGGCTGGCAGGAAATGAAAGCCGCCGATTCCCCGTCCAGTGATATTCGGCGCAAATGGCGCCTCGATCACGGGCCATTAGCTCAATTGGCAGAGCAGTGGACTTTTAATCTATTGGTTCAGGGTTCGAGTCCCTGATGGCCCACCGGTAAATCAATCATGCATACATCGGGGACTATTGGTGCAGGGTGTGGCATTGCCCGGAGTCAACGGCAGCCATCGGAATGGAGGTGCTGATATTTTTTGAGGGTGGTCTGTGTGCCGCGACCCAGGCTGCCAGGCGGCGCTCTACGTCACTGAACCTTTCTCATCTTGGGTTGTTGCTGGTGAGCAGCTTGCTCCGGCGTGAGCCGTGCGAGCCTGTGACCAGCGATGTCACGAGGAGCTCCGCACCGCTCATGGCATCGTCATCATCCCTGCGAGACAGGATGAGAAAGGTTCACTCACAGCACCCAATTGAGATCGGTGATGTGCCGCGATGCCTATCAACCCATGTGGAGGGAGTCATGGCTCACGGCACCCGCCGCCGTACGCGCCATCGCATACCGCGGCGGCGCGATCGAGGCTGCCACCGACGCCCTAGTTATGCACGGCAGATGACACTGCTCCTAGCGCTTCTGGCCATCACAGCCTGGGCAGCCAGCCAGGGCTGATTCAAAGTCGGACAACACTGAGCCGCGTACACTGGCGCGTACATGTAAACGATCGGCGTCGGCCCTGGTCGGAGAGCCACTCGAGGCCGACTGCACCTGACCCTCCGTCAGGAACGGTCGCCTGCAGGACCAGCTCCAGTGTTACTGACCAGCGACGCCCTGGGCAGCCAGCCAGAACAACGGTTGAGCCTGAAGAATCGGCATTTTTCACAGAGCTATGCTGGCTGCGGGTGATCGCGGCCGGATGCACGGTGCGGTACCCGAGCAACTCCCGATCAGCAACCAACATTGGCTAGCAGGCGACCTTGGCCTGGCGTGTCCTGTCCCGTCATCACTGCGGGGCCTTGGGCGGGCACGCAGGATCTTGCCCTGCTATGACCGGATCGCGGCTGGCGCGCCCGAGGTGCTGGTGAATTAAGCAGCCGCCGCTGGAAGGCGGGGGACCTGATGCTGCAGCGGCGGCTGCTAAGACGTCATCTCATTTGGCGAGTCTGCGGTAGCAGATGAGGGTGCAGGCGATGCTGGTGAAGGCGAGGAAGTGGTCGGCCTTGCGTTCGTAGCGGCGGTGGAGGCGGCGGCAGCCGGCCAGCCACGACATGGTGCGCTCGATGGTCCAGCGGTGGCGTCCCAGGCGGGTGGAGCTCTCGATTCCCCGGCGGGCGATGCGATGGGCGATGCCCCGGCCGCGTAACCATCGCCGCAGGTGGTCGTAGTCGTAGCCCTTGTCGGCATGCAGCTTTCCGGGCCGTCGCCGCCGGGGGCCGCGGCGCGAGCGGATGGGCGGGATACCCCGCACCAGGGGCTCGAGGGCCTGACTGTCGTGCAGGTTCGCCCCCGAGATCCCCACGGACAGGGGCAGACCGGTCCGCTCCGTGATCAAGTGGATCTTCGAGCCGTACTTGCCCCGGTCCACAGGATTCGGACCCGTCAGGTCCCCCTTTTCAACGCCCGCATGTTCACCGAGTCGATCGCGCAACGCGACCAGTCCAACTCCCCACGGGAGCCGAGTTCATCGAGGACCAGGCGGTGCAGCTTCGCCCACACCCTGGCCTTCGACCACTCGGCAAACCGCCGATGGGCCGTCGCTCCCGACGGCCCGAAGGACGCCGACGGCAACTGCTGCCAGGTACAGCCGGACGTCGCCACGAACACGATCGCAGCCAGCACCTCCCGGTCGCCGTGCCGACGCCGTCCGCCACCCTGAGGACGCATCGGCGCCTCCGGCACCACCCGCTGGAACAGCTCCCACAACTCATCCGGCACCAGCCGCTCAACAATCCCCACCACAGCCAGCACTCTACCCAAGGCTAGCCAAATGAGATGACGTCTAAATGATCATTACTGAGTCTTGGTACGGAGGCAAACGGACCACTGCCGACAAGAACGGAAACGTGCCATTGGTCCTTCCTACCGTCCAGTTTCCACGGCGCCGGTCCGACTGCCCGCACGATCTTCGGTGCGCGCGTGGCCCGCTGATCGAGTCAGTTTGATGCGGAGCGCACCACTGAACCTCGTTCTTCCTGCGATTTCGCAGGTGGGAGGGTGCGGATGGCGGCAACGCATCTGCTGATGCGGTTGGTTGAGCAACGTGTCTTGCGGAAGAGACGCCACGTCCTGAGGCGGGCGAAGGCGTGTTCGCCCGGGGCGCGCAGGCGGGCGTGGTCGCGGATGTAGTGCTGGTAGTGCTCGAGCAGTTCGCGGTGGCCCTTGTAGGGGGTGCGGACGGTGGCGCCGGCTTCTTGGTTGGCCGTGACGTTGTGAGGCACAACGTCACAGCCACCTTGGTAGGCGCGGTCGGCCAGGATCAGGATCTGCCTCGTGAGGCAGGCCTGGACGCCGTGCGCGCTGGCCGCAGTCAGATCGTGGGTGCGGCCGGGTGCGGCCCGCGAGAACCACAGGGGTGTGCCGTCCGGCGCGGCGATGACTTGCACGTTCATGGCGTGCTGCCTGTGTAGATGCGGCCGATGTACTCGCCGATCAGCCCCAGCATGATCATCTGAACGCCGCCCAGCCCGACGATGATCGCCACCAGGGTGACGTAACCCGGCGAGTCGGCACCGCCGCTCATCGCCATGACGATGATCCACAGGGCATACAGCCCGGCCAGCGCGACGAGCGAGACCCCGAGCCAGATCCCGATGCGCAGCGGCCGGTTGTTGAAGGAGATCAGGCCGTCCATGCCGTAGTTCAGCAGGGACCCGAACTTCCACTTCGTCTCGCCGGCCTCGCGCTGGGCGTTCTGATAGTCGAAGTGGACGGTGTCGAAGCCGATCCAGGAGAAGAGCCCCTTGGAGAACCGGTTGTACTCGGGCAGCGCCAGCAGCGCGTCCACGGCCGGCCGCGACAGCAGCCGGAAGTCGCCGACGCCGTCCGCGAGCTCTACGTCGACCCGGGGGTTGACGCCCCGGTAGTAGAGGCGGCTGAGCGCCGAGCGGAGCTTCTTGTCGCCCTCGCGCGTGCGCCGGGCGATGACCTGGTCATGCCCCTGCCGGTAGTAGTCGAGCATGATGGCGATCAGCTCCGGCGGGTGTTGGAGGTCGGCTTCCATGATCACCACGGCGTCGCCGGTGGCCTCGCGCAGCCCGGCGAGCATGCCCGCCTCCTTGCCGAAGTTCCGGCTGAAGGAGACGTAAACGCGCCTGGGCACCGTGCTCGGCCGCGATCTTGCGGAGCTTTCCGAGAGTTCCGTCACGGCTGCCGTCGTCGACGTAGCAGACCTCGTACTCGACGGGCAGGGCGTCCAGGACCCTGCGGACGTCGATGTCGAAGCTGTCGATCACAGCCTCTTCGTTGTAGCAAGGGACAACTACGGACAGCTTGGTCATAAACACTCCCTACGTTGTCGGCCGCTCAAGTACCGAAGTGGTTCTAGGGGTTCGGGCGGCACCCGATTCGCGGGGGTACTTTGGCAAACAGTCGCTATGGCATCTGGATGGGGTGGTTGGGCAGTCGCCGGTTGCTCTGCCGCCTACGATTCCGCGCTTTTGAGAGTAGTGGGGCTCGTCCGCCTTGATGCGGTCGATGGGGATCAGGGTGCCGTCGACGATGACGAAGCCGCCCTCGCCCAGACCCACGTGCCTCCCGCAGGCCCGGGGCCCACTCGGCCAGCACCTCAACTGTCTCGTTCACATGCCGCCACGCTGTGGCTTGCGAGACCCCAAACCCTGCTGCGACCTAGGCCAGCGTCTCGTTCTTGCGATGGCTGCGACGACCCAGTTACCACCGGCGTAGCCATTCTTGCGAAGATGGGCGAGTGCCAGAAGAGAGTGTTTGAAGCGTCCCAACCTCCGTCAGCGCGAGCCCAGTTCATGCCTTCGCGTGTAGATGAGCCATGGGACGTGCTCTACGCCATGTGCCCCCAGCTGACCAGCCTCTTTCACCGCAGCGGAACCGGATGAATGAGGTTTGCTGACGGGCCCCTCATGGTGTTGGTGTTCTGCCTGTACGCGGGAGTGCCATGGCACTCCCGCGTACAGGGCGGGGTGAGAGTAGTCCTTGCTCCGTTAGAAGATTGACGGCTTTGTTGATCGTTGTGGCGCTCACTCCGTACTCGGTGGCGAGCTGGGCACGGTTGGGTAGACGGTCCTGCGGCAGACCCGCGCGGATTCGGTCGCCGAGGTCGTCGGCTACGCGCCGCCAGGGCGGCCACTTTGTGTTCTCGGTACCTCTGAGTCCGCCAGCGCTTTGGAGGACCGGGGAGCGCCTACGGGTGTGCAGGGCGCGCCGGACGAATTGGGCGGTAGTGAGAGAGACCCCGTACAGGCGCGCAATCTCCGTGGCCTGAGGCGTGGATGCACGCGTGCCCTGGATGGCTTCGGCGATGCTCTGATAGCGCGGACCGGCCCCCTCGGCAGTCGCCCGTCTCCGCCGGCTGGGTGCGGCGGTGTGGCGCGTAGACAATGTCCATCCTCCGAGTGGCATGTAGGTGCGTGACGTTGAGGACAGTGTCCTGCCATGGAATGGACTGACGCACGGGTAATTGGTCCTGCCCTTTGGGCCGATGGGCCATCGGGGAATGAGTGCCGTCTCTCGGATGATGCTGTCAAGGGCCCAACGCCCTCTCCCGGACATCATGATTTATTTCCTTTGGCCGATATTTTCTGGACCATCGGCGAATCGGTTGTCATCGTTCGGTTGTGCTTTCGCGCAGCGCCCCCCATCTGGCCAGGGAGATTGCCCATCCGAGGAGCGTCCGTGCGGGGCTGATGTGCTCCTCGTCGGGTTGTTAATGTCCTGCCTGTCATTCCCGCGCCACTCTGAAGAACGGCGGATAGTCAGTGCAACTTCTGTCGCTGCACCCCGGGATTCGAGCCGTGGTCGGCTGCCGTTGCTCCGGAATCGCTCTCGTGACACGAGAGCCGGGGAGCGGCGTCATTGCATTCGAGGGCGCCTCATGAAGATCATTGCTGTTGCGACGCAGAAGGGAGGCGTCGGCAAGACCAGCACCACCGTCAACCTTGGAGCAGCGCTGGCCCTGGCTGGGCAGCGCGTTCTGATTGTGGACCTCGACCCGCAGGCGCAGGCGGGCACCGCCCTTGGACTCAACCTCTCCAGCGAGGACCAGCTACCCCGCTCGCTTGGCTGGGTCATTCAAGGCCGGCTCCAGGGGATGAGGATGAGCCTGGCATCCATCTGGTTCGACCGGAGTGAACTGGTCGCTGAATTCGAGGGGTCGGGCTCTCTCCACCTGCTGGCTTGTGAAGAATCGACGATGACGGCAGCCCAGGATCTGATCCACAAGCGGGGCTACCAGGCCACGCCGGTCCTGCGCCGCATGCTCGTGGAGGGGGCCTCCGAGTTCGACTTCGTGGTTATCGACACGCCGCCCGCGGTCTCTTCGATGTCGGCGACGGCCTTGGCGGCCGCCGACTACGCGCTCACGGTGTGCGTGCCCGAGTACCCGTCGCTGAAGGGTGCGGCAGCGACCCGAGGCACCGTGCGGTATGTGAAGGACCGCACGGGCGGGGAGTGCGACCCCCGGTACCTGGGCGCAATCGTCAATCGCTCGAATCCACCATCCGGGTGGAGGATGCAAGAGGTGAACGTGCGCAATGGGATGCTCGACGCGGACCTTGCACCCTTCCGGGCCGACATACGCCTGGACAACCGCATCAGCGACTCCTTTGCGTTCGGCGTCCCGGCTGTCGTCCGCTTCGCCAGCCACGCCCCCGGTAGAATGTACGGCGAACTGATGCATCAGGTGCTGACTCGGATGCGGCAGGCGCAGGAGGAGTGGGAAACCCCCAGGCGGATCGATGGGGAGATGCTGGGTGGCTGAGGAAGCTCGGCACTCGCAGGCGCGAGGCGCTAAACGGCGCATTCCGCCCCACTTCCGCGTGGCTGACGCCTCTCTGGTGCAGGACCTGCTCGCCGGAGCGGACGATGTGGCCGATCGATCGTTCCTTGGCGCGGGGGGCCAGGCGGTCGGACCAGAATTTCTCCGATCCGCAGAATTGAGTGACGATGGCGGAGTCTCAGAGCCGCCCGGTGTGCGAAATGCGGGGGGACCGGCGGGTTCTGGGCAGCTCTCTGGTGGGGGTGCGTGGGCGCACACTGCGGTGCATGAGAGCTTCGCCGATGCCAAGCTCTCGTCAGCGAAGTGGAAGTCGCACGGATTCCGCATCGCTCCGGACGTCCTGGCCCGCCTCAAAAGCAGGGTGAATGCTGACCGGCGTCAGACTGGCAACGTGAATTTGGCGTTCGGTCACTACGTCGACGCCGCCCTGCGGCACATGCCTGGGCAAGTGTCCGAGCTCATCAGCATGGCCGAGGATTTCGGCGCGGGCCAGCTGTGGAATTCCGAGAAGACCCAGCCCTCCACCTATCGGGTCGGGGAGGCCGCTTATCGGGTTGCCTCCAGCCTCAAGGTCATATTGCAGGAAGCCGACTACGGGCGTCGAGGCACCCGGGTAGTCTCCGCTGGCGTCGAGGCCTTCCTGGACGCCCTCGACGCACAGGGCCCTCTGGCACGGCCGGAGTGTCGGCATCGCTGAAAATAAAGTTCCCAGGCTTTTACTGCGGCTGCAACGATGGATATTCAGATGGCTGCGTCATTGCAGCTAGCAACGAATCTATCGATCCATCATGTGATCTCTTCAGCCACCTTTCTATCCTTGTGGCATTAGACCGTATCCGTGCCAGTTGCAGCGATTCTCCCGTAGAACTCTGGGGTGGCTCCGAGAGGATTCCCCGGGAGGGGTCTGTCGTCTAGTGACGCGAGAATCCAGTCCTTTTGCTGCGCTAATATGATGCGCGCAACGTTCCGTCGACTTATGTGGGAGAAGTCCCTCGTGTTCCTGCTCAGTGAGAAGCTCAGTATCAGCGCTGTTGCCGCCGCTGCCAGGCTCAGCGAGTCCTGGGCATGGAAGGCCAGAGACCAGGGCGTGCTGAGCGAGCCTCATTTCGAGGAGGACATCGTCGCGCTCCGCGTCTACGCCTTCGTGTCGCAGATCGTGTGGCCAGGGACCCGTCGCCCCCGAAGCGCTCGGCAGGATCTCGAACTGTGGCAGCAAGCGGCCGTCGAGGCAGCGCGCCAGGCCGCATCCGACACATCTACAACCCCAGAGACCGCGCTCTGGGTCTTGGAAGACTCCGTGCACCTCATCGCGGCACCGGAGGAGCGCGCGGCATTCGACCTCAAGTACCTAAGTCGGCGGTCTGCCTTTCGTATCCCGGTCGGACTCTGGATCTCAGAACTGCCTGATGCCATGGCCGCCCGGCGGCGCCGAGGCACTCAGTCCAGGTCGCAGGGGTAAGACATGTGCCGAATTGCGCGCCAGCGCAGACAGATGGCCTATGCCGTCCCGTACACCCTCGGGGGTGTGAGATGACATAGGCCATAGGGCGGCTGAGCCGCTGGGGACATGCCTTGACTGAAGTGATTCGCAGTCACCTCAAGGGATGTCCCAATGACTCCGGAGGGATTCGCAGCCCCTCTGAAGGAATTGTCCGACCGGTTCACACCGGATTCGGACGGTTCAGCTTTCCGCTTCCTGCCGAGCACCCGAGGAGCGTCCACGAGGGCTTCGCCATGCCCTCGATATCCTAGAAGGCTTCGTTTATCTTGCACTACAGCCATGCCTTTTTCCAGTTCGATCTTTCTGCCGACACAGCTGCCCGCGCCCGTGGAGCAAGCCTGTGAGCGCGTCGGCGCACGAGGAACCGACCACACTCTGGGTGCCTGAGGCCGGACAGTGGCTGTCGACGACCACGGGCCGCATCGCATCGGACGGCTACTCCTGGATGCAGGCCGTTCACTGGGTCGCCGGCTGCGGCCTGGACCGACCGCAGCGATCGCATGGCCCCGCCTTCGGGGCAACCACCATCCGGGTCGCGCGCGAACTCACCCGTCTTTCGCCCTGTCGTCCCGGCGTCTCCTACCTGGAGCGACGGCTCGGAGTGAGCGAGCGAACCATCCAGTACCACCTCCAACTGCTGCGGCAGGCCGGGCTGTTGGCATACGTACAGCGAGGCACACGAGTCCGCGCCGAGGGTGCGCGGGCCAGTGAGTTCACCCGAGTCATTCCAGCGAGCTTCGATCGCACTCTCGGGATCCGGACTGAGGGCGAGGGAACCAGGCGGCGAATTGTCGGCATTGCCGGGCACGGACGTGCCCTCATAGCGGCCTTGGCCCGCAAGGCCGCGAGCAAGGCCCCTGGCCGAGTGGGCTCCGGCCGCCGAGCCCGGCGTAAAACCGCCGTCGCGCGCACCTCCCGTTGCACCCCAATGGGGGTTGGTATCTGCAGTTTGTCTCGTGCGGATAGTTCTCTCCTGCCCCCTGAGAGCGAACTCGCAAGCGGGCCCGACACCTTCGCATCCCCCCAGCGATCTGGTCGCAGGGCACCGCGGACGCTCAACAGAGTCGGCCGCCGCTACCAGCTGGCAGGCGAACTCATCCGGCAGGTGGACTGGCTCGCCCGGAGCCGGGCGCCACGGATCGCCTGGATTGTGCGGCACGTGGCCGACGCGGGATGGACTGTTGCGGAGGTACGGGCCTGGCTGCACTCGCGCGGTGAGGCGGACACAGTTCGGCGCCCGTCCGGGCTGCTGGCGGTACTCCTCGATGGAGCGGAACGGATACTGGACACGCCGGCCAAGCGCGCTGCGGCTGTGGAGGACTGGCGTGACTCCCGCACCGCAGCCGAACGGCGCCATCGGCAATGGGCCGTGGTCCCAAGCGGCCCGCGAAACCGGGCGGTGCAGCGGATGGTCGCCGCAGCACTCATACCGCGACCGCCCCGGATCCCCTCGCAGGCACTCATGCCGACGGAGGGCCCAGCGCTGTCCGCCGCGGATCTGAAGGCCCTGAGAGACACCGCCCGCGGCGAGTTCATGCGGGGGGAGACCACACTGGTCCGCTCAGCCGTCGAAGCCTGGGGGCACGAAGCCGCCGAGGAGTTGTACGGCAGCGCGCTGGTCCACCGTGCCGTACAGCTTTCCACCGGAACGACGCACATGCTCCTTGGCGGCCAGCGTTCGGGGCCGAGGTGAGGGACATCGGCGGTCGCCCACGCGGCACAGGTGGGCAGGATGTTGGGCCGTCCTGGCAGGGTGGGACCGACCTGGCGCGCATGGCGCTCCAGGCGGCGCGCGAAGCCGCCCGTGGGGGCAGGGAACAGGGAGCCCGGATGGTGAACAGAGCGCGGTCGTCGCGAAGAGAGGGTGGGCGGGATCCTTACGCACTGGGCACAGTCGTCGCGGCCGTGGTGGCTGAGCGGGCCTGGGACACCGCGCTGCCCGAGAACACCGTGCTGGACCAATGGCCTGTCTCCGCCCCTGAACTCGCCCGGCACGTCGCAGCGGTGTGCTTCGCCATCGACGAGGGGCGACTGGACCTGCTGCCTGATTCGCAGGCCTATGCGGTGCAGGTGCGCCTCACCGCGGATCGGCTAGTCGAGCGGATCAACACGGAGTTGGGCAGAGCGGCGATCCGGAGGATCCGTGTCCTGGTACCGGGATCCGCCGACGCTGCGGGGCCCGCTGAGGCGGCGGACAACCGCGACGACGCACCCACCGGTCCGGAGCCGTCCGCCGGCTACCGCAGAGCGCTCGCGGCACTGCGCTCCAGCAAGGCGGGCCGGTCTGGCGGTCCAACGACGCCTGTGGTGCGGGTGGGACAAATCCGTGAGTAGGTGCGGGCTGCGCGAGTATATTCGGGGCCAGACGTCTGCGGATTACCTGAGTGGCAGCCGGGCCAGGGGGCGCAGCCCTCTCAGCTGTCCTGGGTCTCGACCGTGGGCGCGTGGTCGTGCCACGTGCAAAAGACCGAGCTCTCCCGAGCTCCTTTGGTGAACGTCACCCGGATCCACTTGCCCTGGTTCCAGGACTGCATCTGCCAGTCGGACGACGGCGTCGCGCTGACCAGCGAGGCGGAGGTGGCGCCCAAGTCGAAGACGACGCGGCCTCCGGTGACGGTATAGGCCTTGATGCTGCTGGCTGGAGTACTCGGCTCGGATGCGCTGGAGCTGGGGGAGCCTTTGCTCCTGGGGGATTGGTGCGCGGGCTGACCTGGTGTCCCGCTCTGTGGGGCGCGGGCCGACGGGCTGTTGGACGGTGACGGTGGTGCGTCGCGGGCGGGGGAGGGCGAAGTCGATCCGGCTGACAGAGGAGTGGGGGCAGGCGAGGCGCCAGGGGGAGACTGCTCCGCAGTGATGGGCAGAGCCTGTGGTGGATCTTGGGCGCTGGACATCACGTCGTGTATGCCCCACCACGGCAGGATCACGACGGTCCCCATGGCCAGGAGCCAGACCGTTCCTCGCACGAACGCTCGTTGCATTTCTTCAGGCTATCGGGGCTGCATCTGGGATGCCAAAGGAGGATCCCCAAATGGTGAATTGGGAAATTGACCGGTGGCTTGCGCCGCTGTACTGAATGACGTTCCCGAGGGGGCCGGTCGGCCATGACATACACTTTTGGCCATGGCAAGTGTGCTCGTAGTCGAAGACGATCCGTCGGTGCGCTCCGCTCTTATTCGGCATCTGTCCGATGCGCATCACACGGTCCGCAGCGTTGGCACAGCGCTTGAGGCGCTGCGGGAAGTCTCCTCGCAAGACCTGGACGTCGTTATTCTCGACCTGGGGCTTCCCGACCTCGACGGGTCGGAGGTTTTGAAGATGATGCGCGGTATCACCGACATTCCTGTGATCATCGCAACCGCGCGGGACGACGAGGTCGAGATCATACGGCTGCTCAACACCGGCGCCGACGACTACTTGACTAAACCATTCTCGGTGGAGCAGCTCTCCGCCCGCCTGGCGGCCGTCCTGCGCAGGGCCCGGATGGGCACCCCCGACCAGCGGGATCCCACGGGCCTCATCCGTGTAAATGACCTGTGCATTGACCCGTTGCGCCGGAAGGCAGCCCTGGGCGACCAGCCGCTGGAACTCAGCCGCCGCGAGTTCGACTTGCTGGCATTCCTCGCCAAACGGCCCGGCATTGTCGTATCCCGCCGCACCCTGCTCTCCGAAGTGTGGCAGCAGTCCTACGGCGACGACCAGACGATCGATGTCCACTTGTCCTGGCTGCGCCGCAAGCTCGGTGAAACGGCCGCGCGGCCGCGCTACCTGCACACCATCCGGGGGGTCGGCATCAAACTCGAGTCCCCGGGCACGGCGAGAGACCCCGAGACGATGGCCCACAGCGCATGAGGTGGGCGCTGGTCCGGATATGCCTGACGGTGACCGTGATGGTGGTGGCGGCGTTCGCGGTGCCCCTCGGCGCCGTCGTCCAGCAGATGGCCCGTGACCGGGCCTTCACCAACGCCGAGCGGCAGGCAGCCACGATCGGACCTGCCCTCTCCATCACCACGGACCGGCAACAACTCGGCAAGGCCCTCGCCTCCACCCAGGCCGGCGCACAGGAGTGGATGGCTGTCCATATGCCACGCGATCCGGCCGCGCCGGACGGTACGGGATGGGAGTTGGGAACCAGCCGGGCACGTGCCGGGGACGTGGAGACCGCTCAAGCCCACGGGCAGGTGGCACGGGCCGCCGTCCCAGGCGGCTGGGTCGTGCTCCAACCAACGGCCCTGGGAACCGGCCGGATGGCCGTGGTCGAAGTGTTCGTCCCGACGGCGGAGGTCACGGCGGGCGTGGGCACCGCCTGGCTGGTGCTCGCCGGTGTAGCGGCAGCCCTGGTGGTCGGTTCGGTGGCCGTTGCCGACCGGCTCGGTGTCCGCATGGTGAGGCCGGCCGAGCGCCTCGCGCGCGCCGCGCATGAACTGGGGGAGGGGCATCTGGAGACACGGGTGCCGGAAACGGGACCGGCCGAACTCCGCGCGGCGGCAATGGCGTTCAACTCCATGGCCGACCAGGTCCTACAACTGCTTGCCGCCGAGCGGGAGCTGGCGGCCGACCTGTCCCACCGGCTGCGGACGCCGCTGACAGTGCTCCGCCTCAACGCGGCGTCCCTGGGGCAAGGACAAGCCGCCGAGCAGACCCGCGCCGCCGTCGAACAGCTGGAGCACGAGGTTGACACGATCATTCGTACCGCCCGCGAGCAGCGCCCCCCAACCCAGAGCGCCGGGAGCGAGAGCGGCGGCTGTGATCTTGCGGAAGTGATCCGCGAGCGGATGGACTTCTGGTCGGCACTGGCCGAGGACGAGGGCCGGGAGGCGCACTTGGCAGGCGTGTCGGAGCCGATCCATCTACCTGTGTCCCGAGCCGAGTTGACGGCCGCGCTGGACGCGATGCTGGGCAACATCTTCCGACACACCCCGGTGGGCACCGCCTTCGCGGTGGACGTCCACCGGGGAGACGGCATGGTCATCCTCCTGGTCTCGGACGCGGGCGAGGGCATTCCCGATCCCGACCGGGCGCTGCTCCGCGGCAACGACGGGGCCCAGCAGGGTTCGACCGGCCTCGGGCTCGACATCGTGCGCCGCCTGGCCGAGTCGACCGGAGGGGATGTCGGCATCGGCAGCTCCATGCTCGGCGGCGCGCAGATCAGGGTCCGGCTAGGCTGCGCGTCCCGCCCGGCGGACGGGACGCGGCCCCGGGGGCGGCGAGCCCTGCGGGGACGTCCTGCGGTGGCGCAGGGCTCACGGGCACGCACCAACCGGCGCCGCAAACGCGGTGCGGCGCGCCCGTAGTGTCCTGCGCCGGGAATTCGATCAAGATATGCGGCGAGTCGTTAGAGGAGCTTGTCGGCAGTCTTCGTCCAGACGAATGGCCTGGGGTCCTCGTTCCAGTTCTTGGTCCAGGCGCGGATGTCCTTCTCCAGTGCCTGGATGCTCTTGTGGACTCCGCGGCGTATCCGCTGGTCGGTGAGGAGTCCGAACCATCGCTCGTCGGGTAGGACCACTGCATTGCTGCGGTCCCCCCTCAGAACCGGCCGTGCCCGATTTCCGAGCAACCGGCTCAAGCAAGCTCCACGGGCTCGCGGGCGGACAGAAGTGCTGGTCTCCGGCCTGCGCCGGTGGCCAGCCGACGATGACCGTGGGTGTGAAGCAGGCGTGGGGCGGCGGTTTTGTCCGGCGTGCCGTTGCCCCCGTCGGCGATGACCGCTTGTTTACGGATCGCGGTGCGGGTCAAGGAGCCGCTTTGGGAACAGCGGTCGAGACGTATGCCGAGGCGTTCCAGGACGCGCGGCGGAGCGTCGGTGATCCACTCGCTGACTGCCAGCAGAGAGGTCGCTCCCGCCAGAACTGCGCACGCGGTCAGCGCGAGCACGGCAAACAGAGCGTGCCATACGCCGCGTGGGTCTCGCGGGTCGGGCACCTCGGCCAGCCGCTCCAGCAGGCGCGGAACCTCGTTGGATACGGCCTCGGGATGCTCGCGGAGCTGGTCAAGTGCAGGAGGGATTAGCGATGATGCGTCGACAGGCACGTTCTTCCACTCAAATCACGGGGCGTTGAGAACTCCATGATCTTGGAAGCCGTGCCTGTCACGTTCCGGGGCACCCACCACCGAGCTGACAGATCGTCACGCACAGGATGTCACGTGACTACGCCGAAGCCCTGCCTGGCCCTGGGCCGAGCCCCGGTTGAACGTTCCGTAGTTGTGGCTACACCTGGGCTATATGACGCGACGTCAATGACCTACCCAGACCAGGCTTACCGTTTTCTCTTCAGGACGGGTCTATAGCCAGAGTCTGGCAGTTTCGGTCCAGTGGTGGGCTTCTTGGGCTATGGCGTGGGTGAGATTGTTCATAGCGTACTGCATGGCGTAAGCGACTGAGGGGCGGGTTCGGTGATTCTGGTGTATGAGGTTTTGCGGCTGGCCCATGACGATCTGTGCGATGTTGTGAACGGACTCGCTACCGGCGTCGTAGTAGTGGCTGTGTTCGGAAATCATGTTGCGATCCGGACCGGTGTAGTCGGCACGGAAGCGAGTCGCGCCGAATGCGCGGTGGGCGGGGTCGGTTCCGAACCTCTGGAGGTAGGTCACCGCGTCCATATTGGATGCGCCGACGAAGACGTTATTGGTGCCAACCTTGAGATCGGCGGCGTGGTCGGCGTACGAGCCGGGGCTTCCGAGGAGGATGAGCGAGTCGGCGAATCCTTCTTGACGGGTGGCGGCCAGCCCCACGGTCGCGCTGCCATAGCTGTGGCCGCTGACGGTCAGTCGCGGAGCAGGCAGGTTGAGCCGGCGGCGTGAGGCGCTCTGGTTCCAGCCCTGCTTCAACTCATCAAGGTCGCGTCTCAGAAGCTTCTCTCCCTCCTCTGCGTAGGATGCCAGACCGGCCTGGGGGACAAGGGAAGGGGGCTGGTATCCCATCCAGTACACAACGGCCACGTTCGCTTCGGGATTGCCCTCCAAGCACTCTTGGTGGAGGCTGCGTGCTCCCTCTGCACACCAGGGCAGTGTTGCGAGGCTGTGCCCTGTGCCAGGGACGCAGAAGGCGACATACGCGGCGTTCTCCAGATCGCCGACGACGATGGCAGCCCGGCCACCCCCGCCGAATGCCATGGGGTCGTAGGCCCACAACTGCCCCTCGTATCCAGAGTGTCCGAGGATGTTGAGGGCCTTGCGGACGTACGTGGCATTGGTGCGGGTCTTCAGGTCATCGGAAAGCAGGTCGCCGATCAGAGCTCTCCGGTTGCCACCGTATGCGGGCCCAAATGCCGCAGACGTGTCTTTGAGGCTCCGGGACGGCTGGCCCGCCCACTTCCTGAGCGCAGGTGTCGTCGCCATTTGGGTTTGGGCGACCTGTTGAGCAGCTTTGCGTCGGTGCTGTCGGTTGGATTTCCTGTGTGCCTGCCGCTTGGCATGAGCGGTGGCACTCGCCTGAAGGGGCAAGTGTCTTCTCCTGACAGTGTGCAGACCACAACCACAGGATCTCAGCAACTGCCGCTGTGATCGGGACATGCCCTGTATCGGGTCGTACAAAGCCTCAGTATCGCTGTCTCCGGTATGCACAGTCCTATCCAGGAGCTGACATGGAGTATCCAAAGGGTGATTAGTGAGGTTTTCTCAGGGATCACTGCCGGGCGTTGTTGTGGACGAGGGCCGCCTGGGCGATGGCGTCGGTCCGGTTCGGGCTGAGTGTGACGTGCTGGAGTGTGCGCCAGCGCTGTTTCAATATGGCCATGGGGCGTTCGCCGGGGAAGCGGAGTCCGCGCGGGAGTTTGTTGTAGGTCTGGTTGTTGGGGCCGAGGCCGCCGGGCAGGTCGGTGTTCGCGGAAGGGAACGTGGATGCCTGCGCCGGCGCCGAGGTAGGCGATGTCGGCCAGGGTGGGCAGGCCGTGGACGGCAGCGTGGTAGAGGGCGGGAAGCGCGTGGAGGCGGGCGGCGGACAGGTCATGGGTGCTGCCGGCTTCGACGTCGGAGACCCATAGGGGTGTGCCGTCGGGGGCGGCGAGGAATTGCACGTTCCCGGCGAAGTGCTTGATCCGGATCGGGTACCAGAGATCGGTGCCGCGTTCGGTCTCCCCGGCCACGCGGTCGCAGCGGACGAGGGTGCCGTCCAGAACCACGAACGGCACACCCTCATGCAGGCAGCGCTCCAGGATCTCGGCAAGGTCTGGCGCCCGGGCCGCCAGGACGTCGATGCCTTCGTGAAGGTAGCGGTAGCCGGTGGCCTGGGAGATGCCGGCATCCCGGGCGAGACAGTGCACACATGTGTGGTCGCGGAACCAGCGCAGTATGAACACGGCCTTGCGGAACGGGCCCAGCACCCGCGTCCCACGCCGGGTCCCGATGGCCTGTCGGTGTGCGGCCAGGAGGCGGGCGACGAACTCAGCCACGGGACGAGGAACGTCGGGCATGGCACCATGAGATTCCAGTGAAGCCTCCTGGGAACAGCGGAAACCGTCGCAAGTCCCGTCCTACCAGGGGCTTCACGTGCTGTTCAGAGGTCACGCAGGTCGAACACCTCTACCAATGCACTCACTTGCTGAGAAAACCTCAGTGGGCGTCTGAGGCCCCCCGGTCAGGGCAGGGCTTCGGCGGCGCGGTGCAGCAGGAGCATGACCGTAGCCAGGTAGATCGCGTTCTCCTGGGTGGCGGCCAGGTACTCGCAGTCCTTGGAGAGCCTTCGGCAGCGGCCCAGCCAGGCAGTTGGGTAGGCCGCGCGGCGAGGTGCCTCTGGGTGAGGTCCTTTTTCGACGGCCCTTCCCCGGGGCCAACCTGCGTGGCCGCCCGGCCAGCTCGTGGTGGTCTCGGTGCTGCAGTTCCTGCAAGGGCTGTCGGACCGCCAGGCAGCGGCGTCGGTCCGTGGCCGGATCGACTGGAAGCTGTTGCTGGGGCTGGAACTGACCGATCCGGGCTTCGACTACTCGCTGCTCAGCGAGTTCCGCGACCGCCTGGTGGCCGACGACCGGCACGAGCGCGTTCTGGATGCGGTACTTGACCGGCTGCGGGAGAAGGACCTACTCAAACGCCCGGCGCGACAGCGACCGACTCCACCCACGTCTCCGGACCCTGAACCGGCTGGAGATGGTCGGGGAAACCCTGCGGGCCGCGCTGAACGCCCTGGCCGGTGCCGCTCCGGACTGGCTGATCTCGTGGGCACCGGACGATTGGTTCCACCCGGTACCAGCGCCGGATCGAGGACTGCCGGCTCCCCAAGGCAAGCAGGCCCGCACCGAGTACGCCGAACAGATCGGAGCGGACGGCGCCGTACTGCTCACCAGTGTCTACGCGCCGGGCCCGATGCACCGCCGTGGCTGGGCGAGATCGACCGGCTCACCGGTGAGGTCGCCGCCATCGCCCGCGCGACGCTGCGGGACGTGGTCGCTGTGGAACGCAACGCTCGCCGCGTGCTGGGCAACCGGCCGTCGGGACGGCTCACGCACCTGCTCGGCGAGCTGGCCGAAACCGTGGCTGGCACCCGGCGTCTGCTGGAGCAGACCAGACTGCGGCTGGCGGGCATCCGCACGATTCCCGACCGGCTGGTCTCGTTGGCCGACCCCGACGCCCGGCCGATCCGCGAGGGCCCCCAGCACCCGACCCAGTTCGGCTATACCGCGCTGGTGGCGAGGACGAACGTGGCTTCGTCGTCGACCACCAGGTCCAGCGCGGGAACCCGGCCGACGCGCCGCAGTTGGTCCCCGCGGTCGAGCGGGTGACCGCGCGGACAGGCCGGGTGCCGGCAACCGTGGTTGCCGACCGCGGCTTCGGCACCGCGGCCGACGACCGGGCCCTGGCCGAACTCGGCGTCCGGCGGATCGGCCTCCAGCGCAAGGGCACGTTGGGAAGAGCTCGCCGTGCGTACGAAAGCAGCCGCCACTTCCGGCGCATGCGTAACTGGCGAGTTGGCATCGAAGCCCGGATCAGCCATCTCAAGCGCAGCTTCGGCTTCCGCCGCACCCGCCTGCGCCGCCTGACCGGCGCCCAGAACCTGGGCCGGACTCGGGATCTTCGCCTACAACCTCCAGCGGATGGCCGTCGTCAGCCAATGACGCGAGGCCACCCGCAGGAGACACCACCACGACCCGCCCCCGGCACCGCCCCTCAGCTGGACGAACCCTTGTCCAGGGGCAAGGAACTATCGAGCACAACTCCAGTCACCTCAGCACGAAACGAGACGCCCGGTGAGAGCGTGTCCTGGGCGTGCCCGCACTGGATCTTCAGGTGAGCCGACGGCGAGTCCACCAGAAGCAGAAGATCCCCAGCGCTGCGGCGGCCGCCAGACAGACGCCCGTCTCCATCCACTGCAGCGGCCACAGGTGGGACGTCGGGTGGTACTCCGCCCACTGTCCCGTCACCCCGTGCTGCGTCAGGCACTGTTGGTAGTTGTCGGCTGCGAAGCACTCGTCAACCTGCCCGACGCGCTGCCCGGAGGACGTGAGCAGACCTTGGCCGAGTACCCAGGCCCCGTCCGGCGCGGCCTGCGTGGCGGCGTCTTGGTGCTGGGCGAAGGCGGCCGGCCACAGCGCGCCACGTACGTTCTCCAGCGTGAACAGAAGACCGGCTCCGAGCAGCACCGTCGCGCCCATGGCCGCTACCGTGCGCCGGATCAGCAGGCCGCAGGCGACCCCGATCATCAGCATCAGGAGCGTCTTGGCGACCGGGGCTGGCCCAATGGCGTCGTACGGCATCCAGCGGTACCAGGGAAGGGCGCTGCCGAGCGGGACTGAGACCGTGTGCCACCACCAGGTCGCGGCGGCAGTGATCAAGCCGCTGAACAGCACCGTTATGACGGTGGGAACGGCGAGCTTCGCCAGGAACCAGCGTGTCCGTGTCACTGACTGGGACAGTGCGGTGCGATAGGTGCCGGACTCCAACTCCTGGGCGAACAGGGTCGCGCCGAGGAACGCGCCGACGACCAACGGGAGCAAGACCAGGGCTCGTAGCGGCGTCCGCAGCGGACTCTGGTGCTCCTGTTGGAATGCGGGCACGGCCTCCGCGCAGTGCCGGGACAGCTCAGCGACCGGGCCAGTACATCCGTTCAATTGCTGAGCGATGGCGTCCGCCGCGCCGTACCGGCCGAGGAGGCAGTAGCCCACAAGGGCGGCGGTCCCGGCCGAGACGGTCCAGAAAGCGGTGCGGTGCTGGCGCCAGACCAGCCAGGTCACGCCCCTCACACTGTCTCCCGCGCCGAGGTGGGACGGGCGGCCGTAGTGATCAACGTCGGCAGGCCGGGGGCACGCAGATAGGTCATGAGGAGCTGTTCCAGCGAGGAGGGTTGGGCGCCGTCGGCCTGGTGGGCGGCGCGGAGTTCGTCGATTCCGCCAGCGAGGCGGACCCGGCCGGAACCGATCACGAGCAGGAAGTTGCAGATGTCCTCCAGCTCGGAGACGACGTGCGAAGACAGGAGCACGGTGGTGCCGTGCGCGGCCGCCTCCGTGGTCAGGAGTTGTGCCATCTCGTAGCGTGCCAGCGGGTCCAGGTCGGCCATGGGCTCGTCCAGCATCAGCAGGCGGGGGCGCTTGCCGAAGGTGAGGGCGAGGGCGACCCGGGTGCGCTGGCCGCCTGAGAGCGAGCCGACTCGCGCACTGATGGGGATGTTCCCTGTAGAGATGACGCGCTCGGCGGTGGCCTGGTCCCAGGTGGGGTTCATCTCGCGGCCCATGCGCAGGATCTCGGCAACCCGGAAGCCTCGGTAGAGCGGTTTGTCTTGGCTGAGGAACGCGGTCGAGTGGCGGGCTGCGGGGTCGCGGGGCGGCGCCCCGAACACCTGGATCGAGCCGGCGGTGGGGGTGAGGAGATCGGCGGCCAGGGACAGCAGGGTGCTCTTGCCGGCGCCGTTGGGGCCGACCAGGGCGCAGACCCGGCCAGCGGGAATCTGAAAAGTGCAGTCCTTCAAGGCCCAGCCGCGCCGGTAGTGGCGGCCAAGGCCGACGGCGCGCACCGCGGGGACGTCGGGGTGGTCCGTTCCGCTCATCGCCCGTACCGGGCCCGTCGTACGGCGAGCATTGCGAGGCCCGCGCCCAGCAGGACCAGGAGCACGTTGAGCGTCCAGTACGGCAGGTAGATGTTCAGCGCGAGGCGGTCGAGCACGGTGCGGACCAGTGGCATCCCGCCGCGGGTGATCAGCAGCACGGAGAGTACGCCGAGGAGCATGGTCGGCAGTTTCAGGTCGGTCTTCATGGCGTCGACGCTAGGAGGGGCATCCGGTCGGAGACATCGGCGCAAGGTTGATAGCAGACCCGACCTTGTGCGGGTGCCGGGTAACCAAAGTTTGTGTTCTTGTGACGAAGGAACGAATGCAGCATTTGATCGAATTTGTGTCACGTAATCTGTGACCTCATGTCCCGAATCTCCCGCATCTCTCGCGAGCGGTTCATCGACCTCGCCGTCGTGCTCTTCAGCGCCGGCCTGTCGGTGGCGCTGGCCATGGCGCGCAGCAATCCGCTGCTCATGTTTCCGCAGTTGCCGGTGAGTGCAAGGCTGCTGTACCCGGTGGAGGAACTGATCGCGTTCGTCACTCCCAGCCCGGGGCCGATGGTTCTTGCCCCGGGGCCGGTTCTTGGAGTGTGCGGAGCTCTCGCACTGTGGGGGCGGCGCCGCTTTCCGCTCGTTGTCGTCGTGATCACCCTGGGGCTCGGGTTCCTGTCGTCGGCCGTCACGGTCTCGGCGATGG
Organism: Streptomyces sp. NPDC094147; assembly: GCF_044764265.1. Taxonomy (NCBI): domain Bacteria; kingdom Bacillati; phylum Actinomycetota; class Actinomycetes; order Kitasatosporales; family Streptomycetaceae; genus Streptomyces; species Streptomyces sp. NPDC094147. Next base: position 29,171 of record NZ_JBIWHT010000026.1, read on the forward strand.
TGGCCCTCTTCACTGTTGCGTCGCTGCGCTCGGTACGTGCCACTGCATGGGTCGCGGCCGGGGCCGCTCTGCCCGTACCGCTCGCCACGCTGCTCCACGCGTCGCCTCAGGACGGGCTCTCCATCCTGGGCGGGCTGCTCATCGCCTGGACCCTGGTGGCTCTCGCCATCGGCTGGGGCCTGTTCGTCCGCTCGCGCAGGTTGCTCGTCGTGTCGCTGACCGAGCGGGCGCGGCAGGCCGAAGCGGAATCGGCCCGGCGGGAGCTGGAGGCCCAGCAGCGGGCCCGCGAGGACATCGCGCGCGAGATGCACGATGTACTGGCGCACCGGCTGTCGCTGTTGAGCGTCCACGCGGGAGCGCTGGAGTTCAACAAGTCGCCCGACCTGGCTGACGTCGGGCAGGCGGCGGGTGTGATCCGGGAGAACGCCCACCAGGCTCTGGGGGACCTGCGCATGGTCATCGGCGTTCTGCAGACACCAGCGGACGAATCAGCCGCCGGTGACGAGCGCACCGAGCGGCCGGCAGAGGCGCCCCAGCCCGTCCTGGCAGACCTCGGCCGGCTCGCGCGGGAGTCCCGCGCCGCCGGCATGCGTCTCCAACTGGACGTGCGGGTCGAGAACCCTGGAGCGGTCCCGGCACTCGCGGGCCGCACTGCGTACCGGATCGTCCAGGAGGCCCTGACCAATGCCCGCAAGCACGCTCCGGGATCCGGCGTCCGCGTCGAAGTGAGCGGCGAGCCAGGCAGCGGCGTCGACGTCATCGTCCGCAATCCGGTCCCGGCGCAGCGCGTGCAGTCCGCGCTGGCCATCCCGGGCTCCGGGCGGGGACTGATTGGCCTATCCGAACGCACCTCGCTGGCCGGCGGGCAGCTGCGGCACGGTCCGAACGGCGGGGACTACCTCGTCCAGGCCTGGCTCCCGTGGTCGCCATGATCCGTGTTCTCCTCGCCGACGACGATCCGCTGGTACGGATGGGGCTGCGGCTGATGTTCGGCAGCGTTGACGACATCACCATCGTGGCGGAGGCCACCGACGGCGAACAGGCCATCGAGCTGGTCCGGCAGCACGCCCCCCATGTTGTCCTGCTCGACATCCGGATGCCCGTCATGGACGGACTGGCCGCCACCGTGGCCTTGCGGTCCTCACCTCGTCCTCCCGTTATCGTGATCCTCACGACGTTCAACCCGGATGACTACGTCGTACGGGCACTCCACGCCGGAGCTGCCGGATTCCTGTTGAAGGACACCCCGCCGGCGGACATCGTGGCCGCTGTGCGCCGCGTGGCGGCCGGCGAACCGGTCCTGTCGCCCGCCGTCACGCAGCAGCTCATCGCTCGGGTGGCCGCACCGCCGCCCGAGCCCACCGACTCCCGGGCGGCGGCACGCACCCTTCTGCAGCGCCTGGCCACGCGCGAGTACGACGTCGCGCTCGCCATCGGTCAGGGCCGTACCAACGCCGAGATCGCCGCTAACCTCTACATGAGCGTGCCGACCGTCAAAGCACATGTGTCGAGCATCCTGGCCAAGCTGGATGTGACCAACCGGGTCCAGGTCGCTCTGATCGTGTACGACGCGGGGCTCCAACCAGCGCCGAGACCGGACCGGTAGCGGATTGCTGCTGTTCCGTGTGTGCGTGTCGGGGCGGCGGTCGTGGAGTGGTCTCCCAGGCCGGTGCCGTGCTGTTGGTCGAGACAGTCCGGAACTGTGCAGCGGCAGTGCAAGATCGACGGTGCCCAAATTCCAAGGAAACGAGCATCGGCTACCTCGGGACCCTTGGCATCAAGCACATCGTGTGCTATCCGGCGGCATCCGGTAGACCCTTCTGGGGAAGCGATCCATTCGGGCCGAGTAGGGCCTACCATCCCCGCCCCGCCTCAAGACGCTTCACCGTACCTTCCTGGTCCTCGGAGCCGGAATGCGTCCGGCTCCGAGGGTGCTTCCTGAAGGTTACGAAAGCTCCCAGGCGGGCCGCATTCTGCACAGGAAGGGCACCCCGACTACGCGGAGGACTGGGGCAGCTCTGCATGGCGGTGCATGCTTGGCCATCAAATAGCCGCTTACATCACATATTGTCCATATGTGATCTTTGCTGGTTTCGGGAAGCGGTGGTCGGTGCCCTCCCTGTGTGCGCGCCTGTCACTCGTTGATGTCGCTGTCGCGGCGTCTGTGGCGGCGTATGGGGTGGCTGATTCACTCGTGCTGGCCCGCAATGGCTTGCTCACTGGCCACTCGCAGTGGGCGGCCACGGTTGCGGGGCTGCTGGGGTTGGTGGTGGTGTCTCGACGCCGCTGGCCGTTGACGGTGACGTGGATTGTCCTGGTGGGGAACGTGCTGTGCTACGCGCCAGCTGCGTTGATCGTCGCGCTGTACACCGTCGGCTCGCGCCTGCGTTCACGGTCCGTGGTGCTGGGGGTGATCGCCGTTGCGGCGCTGGTGTCGGAGTTGTGGGCCGCTGCGCCCGGCGGGCGGGGCTTGGATCTGGTCCACGGTGTGCCGTTCGTGGCGGCCCCGCTGTTGACCGGCCTGTTCGCGGCCACTCAGCAGCAGTTGAACGCCAGTGTGCGCGAGCGCGCGGCCGCGTTGGAGAGGGAGCAGGTCCTGATCGGCGAGCGGGTGCGTGCGGACGAGCGCACCCGTATCGCCGGGGAGCTGCACGATGTGGTTGCTCACCGGGTCAGCCATGTCGTGCTGACCGCCGGCGCCCTTGGGGTCAGTGCGGACCGTGGTCCGCACTGGGTGCGTGCGGAGGCCGAGCGTATCCGGCGCACTGGGGTTCAGGCACTGCAGGAACTGCGTGAGGTCCTGGGCGTTTTGACGGCTGGCCAATCCGGCAGTGACGGGCCGCTGGAGCCCATGCCCGCTGCCGCAGACCTGGACGTGATGGTCGCTGACTGCCGCCACTTGGGGATGGACGTGCGACTGGCGTTGACCGGCCAGCTCGAGGACCTGCCGGCCGCGACCCAGTTGACTGTGTACCGGGTGGTCCAGGAATCCCTGACCAACGCACTGAAACACGCACCGGGCGCTGCGGTCACTGCCGAGGTGGAGTGCCGGGAAGAGGCCGTGCACGTCCAGATTGCCAACGGGCCGGCCGCCACCGCCGCGCGCACCGACCTGCCCTCGGGCGGACACGGCTTGCTGGGCCTGGCTGAACGCCTGCGCGTGATGGGCGGCACGTTCTACGCATCCGACCAACCCGGAGGCGGTTTCCTGGTCCAGGCCCACATGCCCGTCCACCGCACGCAGTCCACCGTGTTCCTACCCACCACCGACCAGCCATGACGTCCACCCCGGCCATCGCCCACAAGCAGCGTCCATGCCAACAGCCGAGCCCTCTGGGACGGCGCCCCCGACAGCGGCGCGCTGACGAGCGCAGCCCGCCAAGGCTCTGTCGGGCGGATTTTCACAGCCTGGGAGATAGGGTGCCCCGCTGAGCCACGAGCCCGGCAGGCACCTGGGCTGTCACCGCATAGTCGTACCTGGGGAGCGCGTCGCGACCGCTCCGCCGGCCAGCCGCCGACGAAGTGGTCCGTTGTGCGCCATCCTCGCGTACGGGACCCTGGACGGGTGCCAGGCCGTCACCGCCGACCTGAACCGGACAAAGGCGCCAGCCTGAACACAGTGAGGTCGGGGCTGGAGGGCGAGCCTTCACAGGCGCGGCCACCGCGCCAGTCTCCGACCCTACTCAGGTCGTTCCGGGGCGGCTCGGCGTCCATTGCGGGCAGGTATGGCGCGACACCGGCTGGGCTCCACCATCCAGAGCGATTGAGGTGTGTACTGGTGAGCGAAGCGCGTAGCGGATCGAGGTGGTCGCGTTGGTGAAGGTGATGGTGGTCGACGACGATGCGATCGTGCGCCGGGGATTGCGGACCATCCTGGAGTCGGCGCCGGACATCGAGGTACTGGCCGAGGCCGCCGACGGCCAGGCAGGCGTCGAGCAGGCCCGACGCCTGATGCCGGATGTGATCTTCATGGACATTCGGATGCCGCGCCTGGACGGGCTGGCCGCGACCCGGGAGATCTGCGCGCTCCCGGTGGCAGTCCCGCCGCGGGTCGTTATGCTGACCACGTTCGGCTTGGACGAGTATGTGGCCGAGGCGCTGCGCTCGGGGGCGGTGGGCTTCCTCCTCAAGGACAGCGCACCGACCGAACTCCTCGAAGCGGTGCGCATCGTCATGGACGGCAACGCCCTGCTGTCCCCCGCCGTGACTCGACGACTGATCACCGCATTCGCCGACCGCGTGCCCTCCATCACCCACGACCAACAGGCCAGGCTCGGCGAGCTGACCGCACGCGAGACGAAGGTACTCACCCTGCTGGCGCAGGGCCTGTCGAATACGGAGATCGGCGCTCGGATGTTCCTGGGCGAGGGAACCGTCAAAGGCCATGTCAGCCGCATCCTGTCCAAGCTGGGTGCCGCCAACCGGGTGCAGGCTGCGATCTTCGCCCACAACGCAGGACTGGCCACCGGCACGTCGTAGCCAACTCCCCCCAGCGACACCCGGCACGTGAACGAGGATCACCCACGGCGAGGCTCGCCGCGTGACACCACCTCCGTGCCCCCAGCATGCTCCCGACAGGGTTACCGGTAGTTCGTTAGATTCGGCGGGTCTATCAGGAATCAGGCTCTTCCAACATTTTTCGTAGCCGTTGATCGCGTGAACTGGCCTGTGGTGCGGGGGTGTTGACGGTGGCACGCTGGCAGCGTGTGCCATCGAGCTGGAGGACCTGCTGCCGCAGTTGGCCACGGTGCGGGTCGAGACGGTTGTGGCCGGCGAGAATCTGGTATGGATCACGGCACGGACGCATACCGACGTCCCGGTTTCCTGTCCGGGTGCGGGCGGGTGTCGAGCTGGGAGCACAGCCAGTATGTGCGGCATGTCGCGGGCGAGGCCGTCGGTGGCCGTCCGGTGATGATCGACCTGTCGGTGCGGCGGATGTACTGCGAGAACCCGGACTGTGCGAAGCCGACGTTCGCCGAGCAAGTCGCGGGCCTGACGCTGCGCTACCAGCGCCGGACCCCGGCCCTGCGGGCCGTCGTTGAGGCGGTGGCCCGCGCCCTGGCGGGCACGGCCGGCGCCCGGTTACTTCTGCACCTGCACCAGGTGCTCAGCTGGGCCACCATGCTGACCTGTCTCCTGCGCATCCCCCTGCCCGAGCGGCCGGTGCCCCGGGTACTGGGGATCGACGAGTTCGCCCTTCAGGGGAGGGACACACCGGGCGGTCGCCATCCGGTACGAGAAACTCGCCGTCCGATACGAAGCGACCGTTCTCGTCGCGGCTATCAACGAATGGCTGTGACCAGGCCGGTTGCGGAGGTCAGACGGACCGTTGCACGAGGCCTTCCAGCAACACGACTGCCTCGGCCGCGCGCTCGTAGGGAATGAAAAGGTGGTCGTGATGGAAACCGGCCACGACGTTGCAGCTCAGGCCCGCCGCAGCGAGCTCCTGGGCAACAGCGGCAGTGAGTCCGACGGCATCCAGGGCGGAATGGACGCGCAGCGTGATCCAGGCCGCCACGTAGTCATAAGCGAGCCCTGCCGCATCGGCGTCCTCAAGCCGCAGGACCAGAGTCAGACCCTCCTGCTCGGCGACCGTGACGACGGGCGTGAGACCTGGCGGGATACCGGCCTCGACGACAGTGAAAACATAGCGGCCCGGCCTCAGCTCGGGACTCATACCACTCAGCAGCTTCTGCAGGTCAGTCTCACCACTCATAACGACGATCCTACGCAAACTAGGAATACAGAACCTCCCTCACCTCCCGTTCGGCTCTGCGGGGCCACACTCCCGAACCGCACTTCCGGGGTCGAGGGGGATCTCTCCAGTTCCCAGGACAGCCTTCCGACCGTTCCACGCCCCACTGCGCCGGGAGGTTCTTGAGTACTCACTCCAGGTCCCCAAGTGCCTTCCGTAGCCTTCGCCGTAAGTGGGTGTTAAGACCGTGTCCTACATGGTCAGTTGGTGGTTGTGCTGGGTATGGGGAGTGGACAATGGGGATGGATCGTTCCCGACGGCTTGTGGGAGCTGGCAAGGCCGTTGCTGCCGGCGGCGCGGGTACGTCCGCAGGGCGGTGGGGTCACGAACATCGATGATGAGGCTGTATTTGCGGCGATCATCTACGTTCTCGTCAGTGGCTGTGCATGGCGGGCGTTACCGCCATGCTTCGGAGCGTCGAAGTCGACCGTGCACCGCCGCTTCGCCATCTGGTCCCGCGCCGGGGTCTGGGGCCGACTGCATCAGAAGGTTCTCCAACTCCTGGACGAGCAGGACTTGGTCGACCTGTCCCGTGCAGTCCTCGACTCCGCGCACGTGAGGGCTAAAAAGGGGGCGAACAGACAGGTCCGAGCCCCGTGGACCGGGGTAAGCCGGGTTCCAAGATGCACGTCCTGTCGGATGCGAACGGACTGCCCCTACGCGTCGGACTCTCCGCGGCCAACACCCACGACAGCCTCGCCTTGAAGCCGATGCTGTCCCATTTCCACATGGGACACGAACTCCACGCGGCGGATTCGAAGCCGCAACGCCTGCATGCCGACAAGGCGTATGACGTCCCGCACCTGCGGCGATGGCTATGGGGCAAGCGCATCGGTGTCCGTATCGCCCGCAAGGGCATCGACTCCAGCGAGCGGCTTGGCCGTCGTAGGTGGGTCGTCGAGCGCACCATGTCCTGGCTGACCGGCTACCGACGGCTCAATCACCGGTATGAGCGGCAACCAGGCAACTACCTGGCCTTTCTTGGACTGGCAGCGGCGCTCTGCTGCTACAAGCGGTTACTCAAACTGACCATGTAGGACACGGTCTAAGTCCGATCTTCCTCGGTTCGTGATCGCTCGAGCGTGGTACTGATCGCCGCGCAGGTCGTCTGGTGGGCATGTCTATGTTGAGATTCGGGGCGTGAAGAGAGAGCCGCCTCAGCGACTTATTGAGCCGAAACTGGTGGGTTTCCTACTCGGCTGTGTAGCGGACGTGGTGGGCCTTGAAGTAGCCGCAGATGATCAGTCTCGGCGCAATAACGAAACCGTCCACGCTGCGTTGGGATTGACAGGCCGTCAAGTTGCAGGAGGATGGAGACCGCGTCGGACAGTGCTCCGACCTCGCGACCTGCAGCTTCTCGCCCGTCCGGTGCAATTCCCGAGGGTTGGCGTAGACGATGGCTGTGACGTCGAGGTAGGCGTGACCGAGGACTTCCTTGAGCTTCTTCAGCGGTGCTGCTCCAGAGTGAGGATGGCCTTGGCCATTGACGTGAGTCGGTTGGGGCTGCAGCGGGAACGGCGGAAGATGCGCCAGGACTTGAGCCGGGCAAAGGCCCGTTCAACAGGACTCCGAAGCCAGGAGTGTGCGCGGTTGATGCAGTTTTGATGGGTGGTCAGCTCTCGGCCGCCGTGGCGTTTGAACGGCGTGCAGAAGGTCCCGCCGGCCCCTACGTATGCCTTGTCCGCCAAGGCCGGGATCTTCAATCGCTCACACATCGTGATGATGTGGTGGGTCCGCGCTGCCGCGATGTCCACGGTCCGTCCGGGCAGTGCGGGCGAGTGCCAGATCACCTCGCCGGCCGGATCGGTGACGGCCTGGATGTTCACACCGTGGCGTCTGGCCTTGCCAGAGTAGTTGCGTTGGCCCTCGCCGACCCGGTCGCACTCGGCGATGGTGCCGTCCACCAGGACGTACTCGGGCTTGGCTTTCCGTAGCGCCCGGGACAGGGACGGGGCATTGGGGGCGAGGAGCACCGTCACGCTGTGTACGTAAGCGTGGGCGTGGGGCGGTGGCTTCGCTGGTCCCGAAACCTGCGGCGATCTTCGCGAGGGTGGTGTGCTCTCGCAGGTAGACCAGCGCCACCAGGGCCCGTCCCGACGGGCGGAGCTAGCAGCGGCGGTCACCCTCCTGGGTGACGATGAGCATGGTGACCCACTCCACGAGTGCATGCGGCAGGTCCAGTGCGCAAGGATGGGTAACCAACGAGGCCATCTGGCTGATGAGTTGAGACGTGAGACATCTCGCTCAACAGCCCGAGGGCCTCGCCTGTCACGGGATTCCCTCTGTCACCTGATCAGTGGGCTGAAGAAGCTCCTTGGGGCAGAAGCGGGGAGGGAGTTCGGACACGCCCGCACGACGACACCTGATCCGCAGCCGCAGAGCCACAATCCAGCGAAGCGCTGCTAAGCCGCCGGGCTGTCGCCCGGCCCGTCCCCCGGATTGTTGACCAGCCCGATCGTGTAGGCGACCACCGCCGCCTGGGTGCGGTTGTTCAGGCCCAGTTTCGCAAGTGTCCGTGACACATAGGTCTTCACGCTCGCACCCGCCAGGTGCAGTTCCTTGGCTATCTGGCCATTGGACATTCCCATGCCGATCAGGCGCAGCACCTTGCGTTCGCTCTCGCTGAGTGCAGCGACCCGCGCCTCGATGTCGTTGACGTGCACCGGGGTGCGCAGTGTCGCCTGGCGTACGAGGTTGCGCAGGAGCTCCGGGGCGAAGACGCGGCCTCCGGAGGCGATGACGCGCAAGGCGGAGAGGAGTTCCTCGCAGCGCAGGTCCTTCAGGAGGAAGCCGCTGGCGCCGGCGTCGAGGGCCTCCAGGACGTGGTTGTCGCTGCTGTACGTGCTCAGGACGAGGACGTGCGGGGGAGCTGGGAGCTGGACCAGTTTGCGGGTGGCGCAGACGCCGTCCATGTTCGGCATGCGCAGGTCCATTAGCGCGATGTCGGGCTGGTGGAGCTTCGCCTGGATGATCGCGTCCGCACCGTCGGCGGCCTCGCCCACCACGACGAACTCCTCCGTCGACTCCAGCATCATCCGCAGGCCCGACCGGATGATGGCCTGATCGTCGACGATGATCACTCGAATGGTCACGGTGCGGGTTCCTTCTTCTCGGGGTGCGGAAGTGGGATGACGGCTTGGACCTGGTGACCGCCGTCCGGCAGTGGCCCGGCGCGGAAGTGGCCGCCTGCCGCCGTGATGGCCTCGCGCAGGCCCGCGAGGCCCAGCCCGCCCGAGCTCACGGGGAGGGGCTGGTGCGGGGAGGGGCCGTTGCGGATGGTGAGGGAGACCGCGTCGGCCGAGAACGCCAGGCCGATGTGGACCGGGGCGCCGGGGGAGTGTTTGGCCGCGTTCGTGAGTGACTCGCGGCCCACTCGGTACAGCAGGTTCTCGGCCTGAGCGGCCAGGGTTCGGGGCGTGCCGCTGACCGAGTACGCGGCGTCCATGCCGATCGCCCGCATGTTCCGCGTCAGCTCCGCCAGGAACTCGTGGCAGTCCGGCTGCGGCGCCTGCCGGTCGGTGCCGTGCGGGGCGCGCAGCTCGTCGATGACGCCGCGCAGCTCGCGCATGACAGTGAGGGCGCCCTCCTGGAGCTCCTCGAAGTCCCGGGCCGCTTCGGGCGGCAGCCCCTTGCGGCGCTGGGCGGCCCCGGCGCGCAGCGCCAAGTACGTCATGTGGTGGCCGACGTTGTCGTGGATCTCGAAGGCGAGCCGGGTCCCCTTCTCCGTCAGGGCGAAGCGGGCCACCTGGTCGGTGGCCGCCTCGGCCCGGACGAGCCGTGCGCGCAACTGCTCCTTGAGTTCCCGCTGGCGCCGTATGACGTGCCCGTAGCAGGCGGGCAGGACGAAGGCGAGACCCGTGAAGTACACGCGCCACGGCGAGCTGCCGATCAGTTCGCCGGTCAGCCACCGGGTGCTCAGATAGGCCGCCGCGGCGAGGCCCACGATCGGCGCGCGCCAGCGGGTGCCGTACCGGCCCACCGCGTACGCCGCGGCGGCCAGCGACGTCCCCTCGTCCGAGGTCAGGGTCGCGGCGAAGGCGACCAGGGCGCAGATCTCCGGGTGCGTCCGCCGCCACATCAGGCTCGCGGCCGCGATCAGCGCGCACAGGCAGCTGACCGGATAGCTGTGGACGAGGCCCGTACGGTACGACGTCGCCAGGGCGAGACAGCTGGCGGCCGTGACGAGCGCGGCGAGCGCGGCGTCCTGGACGTGCCGGCGCCGGGGCGAGGGCGTGTCGCAGAGGGCCAGGGAGCGCAGGCGGCGGTGGGCGAGGGTGCATATATGGGCCGGCATGCGTCACTCCGGCCCTGGTTGTGCCGGCGGACTCACCAGGAGGGTCGCCGGAAGGGATACGGCGACGGTGGTGCCGTGCTGCGTCGAGTCGATGTACACGCTCGCGCCGTGCAGCGCGGCCAGGCAGTTGACGGCGTACAGACCGGTGCACTCGGACTGCACCCAGTCGACGGGCAGTTCGCTCTGGAGCCGCACGTTGAGCGCGTCGAGCTGCTCGCGGGGAATCCCGCCCCCGCCATCGCTGACGCGGACGACGGCGCCTGCGGTGGCGGTCGTCTCCGCCGACAGGAGGACGGAGCGGTGCGCGGGCGAGAACTTCGTGGCATTCTCTATCAATTCGGCCATCATGTGCGTGATGCCGTGCACGGCCCGCGCCTTGAGGAACAGGCCGGGCACCTCCGGGCCTACGACGGCCCGGGTGTAGTCCTCGACCTCGGCCGCCGCGGCCCGAAGGACGTCGACGAGCGGGGCGTCCTCACGGTGGCGGCGCCCGGGGTCCTCGCCCGCGAGCACGAGCGTGGTCTCGCCGTGGCGGCGCATGCGGGTGGCGAGGTGGTCCAGCTGGAAGAGCGAGCCGAGGGTGGCCGGGTTCTGCTCGGCCATCTGCAACTGGCTGAGCAGGTCGAGCTGTTGGTGCACCAGAAGGTGGCTGCGCCGCGACATGGCGGCGAGCTTGCCGCGCACGGCGGCGCGCAGCACCGCCTGCTGTGCCGTCTGGCCGACGGCCTCCTTGACGACCGCGTCGAACGCCCGCGCCACGTCCCCCACTTCGTCCCGGTGGCCGAGGTCGACCGGCGTCACGTCGACCGCTACGCGCTGCGGGTCGGGGGAGCGGGACATCCGGTGGACGAAGTCCGGCAGTTCGTTCTGCGCCTTGAGCGCCGCCCGGCGTAGCCGGTGCAGTCGGCGCACGAGTCTGCGGGCGGTCAGGGCGGCGACGGCGGCCGAGGCGGCGAGGACGGCCGCGACCAGGGCGATGTGCCACATCATGGTGCGCCGGGCCTGGTCCCGGGCCGCGGACGCGGTGTGCAGGGACTGAGTGAGCAGAGCAGCTTCGACCTCGTGCATCCGGTCCAGGACGCGCGAGCTGCAGGCGACCCACTGCGCGGGCGCGGGGCGCTCTCCGGCCACGGCCTTGCCGAGCGGCTCGGCGAGGCAGGACGCGTCGACGGCGACCTCGGGGGCGGGGCGGCCGAGTTGCTGGGCCGCGGCCTCGAACTCCCGCGACATGAACTGGCGCACCCCGTCCTGCCGGGTGAGGAGGGCCTGCTCTTCCTTGATCAACTTGCCTGTCACAGTAGGGGAGTTGATGAGCGCACGCTGGGCGGAGAGCGCCGAGGCCCCTGCGGCGAGCGTGTACGGAGCCCAGGACGTGGCCACGGCGTGCGCACCAAGGCCACCGGCCGGAACGAGGGCGATCATTGCGTCGACGATGGTGGTGTAGGCCGCGATCGACGGCAGCAGCGCGGTCCGCTTCGTCATCTCGCCCTTGCGCACCGAGACCAGTTGGTCCAGGGCCTCCCCGCTCTGCGCGAGCCTGGTCGCCACCTCCTGGTCGCCCGTGCTGCGGGCGGCCGCCGTGCGGAAGTCCTTCAGCGCCGTGTCCGTCAGCTCGCGCCGCTGGGTGACGCCGTCGTCGACCCGGCCCGCCGCCACGGACAGGGCGTCCCGTTCGTTTTGCAGGTCGCGTGCCAGGGAGGCCGCGGCCACGGAGAGCAGCGCCCGCCGCTCGGCGGTGACGCTCTGGGCGGAGTGAGCGGTCGCCTCCCGGATCTGGAGTGCGGCCAGAGCGATGGCCAGGGAGACCGGCAGGGCCAGCACTGCGGTCACCTGTACGCCAAGTCGCCGATGGCGCAGCCAATGTGTACTCATGTGATCCCAAGTCATGGAGCGGTGGTGCCGATGAGCGCCCAACCAGCCCAACCTTTCGTCACATTACGGACTAACTGCAGCTTAGAGCATTGCCATTGGCGGACGAACACGGGCAAAGGTTGACCGGCCTCCGACGCTTGTGCCGGACGGTCCGTCAGCCGGGCTGGAGGAAAAACCGGCCGAGGTGTTCCCGGGTCGTGCCGTCCAACAGCGTGGCGATGTCGCCCGCCAGCACGGACGTTGCGTACATGACGTGCCCGGTATCCGTGTCTGCGTCGCACAGCACGACCAGGCTCGTCTGGGAGTCGACGGGCGCCATGCACAGGTGGTGCCGCTGCATATTGATCACCACGGCCCCCACCCAGCCGCTGCCGTACGCCTGGGCCGCCGCCCTGGTGAGCGAGACCAGGCTCGACGACAAGGCGGCGAGCCGCTCGGCGTCGGCCGTGTCGGTGGACGGGTCCGCGCACAGCACGAGGCCGCCGGCCGACAGCAGTACGGCCCGCTGGACGCCCGGTATCGCCGACCAGGACTCGTGGATGACGTTCCGGATGCCCAGAGCTCGGTTGTCGACTGACTGCATTCTTCTCTCCGTTCCGAAGGACCAAGGGCCGTTTCACAAGCCCGTTCCACGCGCCCGCTTCACAGGCTCGCGGTCGCGCGCGCCGATCCGGCCACTCCGGCGAGGCGCCGCTCCAGGGCGTGCTCCACCATGTGGATCAGGACGTCCTGGACCGCGGATCGTTGCCGGGCGTCGGTCTGTACGACGGGCACGTCCTCGCTCAGCTGCAGGGCGCGGCGGACCTCGTCTGGCGCGAAGGGCTGGCGGCCGTCGAACCCGTTGAGCGCGACCACGAACGGCACGCCGCACTCCTCGAAGTAGTCGACCGCGGGAAAGGAGTCGGCCAAGCGCCTGCTGTCCGCGAGGACGATCGCGCCGATCGAACCTTGGACCACGTCGTCCCACATGAACCAGAAGCGGTCCTGTCCCGGCGTGCCGAACAGGTACAGGACGAGGGACTCCTCCAGGGTCACCCGGCCGAAGTCCATGGCCACCGTGGTGGTTCGCTTGGTCGGCACGTGGTTGAGACTGTCGATGCCCTCGGACGCCACGGTCATGACCGCCTCCGTTCGCAGCGGGACGATCTCGGAGATGCTGCCGATCAGCGTGGTCTTGCCGACGCCGAAGCCCCCGGCGACCACGATCTTGGCCGATGACATTCTCTCGGCGGAAGACGGCTGTTTAGAGGCTGTGAAGTCCACTGAGGACCCTTTCCAACAGTGCGGTGGTCGGCCGATCGCCGATGGGTTCCATGACCGCGACGAGTCCCGTGGTGGACAGGTCCGCGACGAGGATGCGGGCGACCCCCACGGGCACCCGCAGGTGCGCGGACAGTTCGGCGATCGAGGCTGGCTCGGTGCACAGGGCCAGAATTAGGTTGTGCTCGGGCTGTCCCGCCGTGACTGGGCTCCGCCGGTTGGCCACGACCAGGGCCTCCAGGGGCAGTTCCAGGTGCGTCACCGTCCGCCCGGCCGTGATGGTGTAGGGACGGGGAGCCAGTGGCGGGGGCCCGGGTCTGGGCGGCTCAGCAGGCTGCCGCGGCATGATCCCTCAGAGTGGACCGCAGTTCGGAGGTGAGGACATGGCCGACCCGGCGCACCAACCGGGTCATCTGATAGCCCAGCACCGCCCGGTCGGTGCCCGAGTCGGCGGCCACCGCGAGTAGCGACCCGTCGGAGACGGTGACCACGACCAGGGTCGAGTGTTGCATCTCCAGGACGGTGCGGTGCACCGCACCCGACTCGTGCAGCTGGGACGCCGCGCCCGCCAGGGCCGCCAGACCGCTGGTGATCGGCGACACGAGGCCGGGGGCCGGTGCCTTGGGGGCGGAGGCCCGCGCAAGCAGCAATCCGTCCGCCGAGACCAGGGCGACGTCGAAGACGCCCGGCAGGTCGGTCTGGAACTTCTCCAGCACCCACTGGAACTCGCGCACCTTGTCGGTGCCTTGGGTGAGCGAGCGCTGTGCGGGAGACGGCTCAATCGCGTACACGGGGGTCCTCCTGTTCCGGCTCGGCCTGGGCGATCCCGTCGGTCAGGCCGCTCATGCGCCGCCGGATCTCGGCGGGATCGGGGAAGGCGGCCGCGTCGCCGCCCGCCGGGCCGGGAGGGCTGATGCTGCCGACGCGGGCGCGCCGCTGACGCACCGGCAGACCGGCGCGGGTGGACTCCGCCGCGCCGCCGCCCGGCTGCGGCGAGGCTTGCGGGCTAGCCGTCGGGCCGCCTGGCGAGGCCTGCCCCGTACCGGCCGCGGGGTCGACGGCCGAGGCCTCGGCTCCGGTCGTTGCGCCGATGGCCCGCATCGATACGGTTGGCTGGTCCTGGGCGGGGTCGGCGGGGCGCTCGATCGCCTGGGGCGGCTGGGGCCGGGTACGCATCACCCCACGGGCGTGCCCGTGGCGGTGGCGCTGCGGCGCCCGCTCCATCGGAGCCGATGCCAGAGCCAACGACGAGGGCGGCACCGAGATCGCGCCCGAAGCTGGAGCCGACGGTGAACCCGCAACCGGGGCCGAGGCCAGGCCCGAACCCGGAGTCGACCGCGAGACCGCCGGGGCCGCACCCCGCCCCGCAACCGTTGCCGCGCCCCGCGCCGAGACCGGCGTCGCCCCCTGCGTCGTCAGCGGTGTCCCACCCACCTGCGCCAGCATGGACTGCGGCAGGATCAGCGCGGCCACCAGACCTGTCGGCGTGTTCTCGTACAGGCGGACCGCCACCTGGTGCTTGCGGGCGAGTGCGCCCACCACGTACAAGCCCATGGACTCGCTGAGGTCGGACCGGCAGCCCGCGGGCTGTTGCAGCGCCTGCTCGGCCCGGGCGAGCTGTTCGGAGCCCATGCCGATGCCCGCGTCGCGGATCTCCAGGAGCACGCGGCCGTCGGGCATCCGCCGGCCGCTTACCACGACCCATGTGTCGGGGCTGGAGAAGGACGCGGCGTTGTCCAGGAGCTCGGCGATGAGGTGGACGAGGTCGTCGGCGGCGTAGCCCACGACGCCGACCGGGGGCAGCGCGTGATAGGTGACTCGTTGATAGTCCTCGATCTCGGAGGCCGCGGTGCGGATGAGCGCGAGCAGGTCCGTCGTCTCGCGGCGCTCGGAGGTGATCTCCGCTCCGGCCAGCACCAGCAGGTTCTCGCTGTTGCGGCGGATCTGCGTGGCGAGGTGGTCGAGATGGAACAGGTGCGAGAGCTCTTCGGGCTCCAGCTCGCGGCTCTCCAACTCGGTGATGACCGCCAACTGGCGCTGGATGAGGGACTGGTTGCGCCGGGAGAGGTTCTGGAAGAGGAGGTTGACCTCCTCGCGCGTGCCGGCCTGCTGGCGTGCGAGGCGTACGGCCTCCAGGTAGACGCGGTCGAAGGCGCGCGCCACGTCGCCGATCTCGTCCCGGCTGCGCGGCGCGAGCACCTTGCCCTCCAGCGCGCGCGGCAGCTCGCTGCCCTGCGAGAGGTGCCGGGTCACGTCGGGCAGGTGGACGTCGGCCACCTTGACGGCCGAGCGGCGCAGCCACGTCAGTCCGCGCACCAGGTGCCGGGAAGTCGCCATGACGAGGACCGTGGCCAGCAGCAGGGCGAGGACGGAGAGCGCGATGGAGATGACGGCCTTCTGGCGGGCCTGGTCCTTCTGCTTGAGCGCGCTGGCGAGCACGCGGCTCTCCACCGTGTCCTGGAGCTGGTCCAGCTGGGTGCTGACGCGGGTGAGGTCCTCGTACCAGCTCTTCGGCAGCACCTTGTTGAGGTTGACCTGGCCGGTGGAGGTGCCCAGCTTCTGGACCGCTTCGGTCACGGTTGCGGAGGGCGCGGCGCCGACGATCTTCTGGAAGGCGGCGGCTTCGGTGGGTTCGGCGTACAGGCCGAACTCCGTGCCGGTGATGTCGCGCACGAGTTGGGAGGAGAGGACGTTGCCCTGCGCTCCGGTGCTGAGGGTGCCCGAGGGCATCGTGGAGGACAGCACCGAACGCTGGCTCGTGACCATGACGTCGTTGAGGGCCAAGGTGTACAGGGTCCAGCCGGCGCCCCGGGCCTGCTCGCCGATCCCGCCGACCTGGTTATACAGACTGGCGATCGGCACGATCACACCGCCGTACTGGTTCTCGACGTCGCTGGGGGCGCTGTGGGAGTCCGCCAGTTTGCGGATCGTCTGGAGGGCGTCGAGTCCGGCGCTGGTGACCTTGTACTGGCGCTCCATGCCGGAGCTGGCGGGGAGTTCCGTGAGTTCGTGCAGGAACTGCTTGGCCTTGGCGTCGGTCTCGGCGCGCCCGTCGCCGTCGGAGGGGTGGAGCCGCTCACGGGCCTGCGGGTCGACCGCGAGGTCGCGCTCCTGGGCCAGTGCCCGGATGAGGGAGGTCCCGGTGCGGCTGGTCCTGGCTATCTGCGCCGTACTGCGGTACTGGTCGGCGGTGTCCAAGGCGTCCTTGACGCGCATGCCGGCGAAGCCGAGCGCGGCGAGCAGCGGTACGAGGACGACGATCAGCATGCGAGTCGGCACTCGAAGGTCGGCGAGCACTCGCCTGCGCCAGGGAAGGGGCGGCCGCGTTCCGCCGGCTCCTGGTATCCGCTCTTGCCGGGGGCCCGGCGCAGGAGCACCTTTTTTCACGGGAGACCTTGTTTCCGAGGGAGTGGAATAGGGCCGTCCCAGCCTATGTACCTTCCGAAGGCGACCTGCGTGACCAATGGGCTACGCCCATCAGCCGAAAGTTGACCTCAACGGCTGGTGCCGTCCGATAGGGTGCGGCGATTCACGGGCCGAAGAAAATTCGGGCCGCCGCCACACGGTTCTGCGCTCCGAGGCGTGCGAGTACCTGACTCACGTGCGTCTTGACCGTTCCGGTGAGCAGACCCAGGGATTCGGCGATCTCGGCGTTGGAAAGACCGGTCGCGAGGAGTTCGAGGACCTGGTTCTGACGGTCCGTCAAGCCTTCGAGAGCGGAAGTGTCATCTGGAATGCGCTGGGTCCAGACGCGGCCGTGACGTGAGTTCGACCACGTCCCTGGTCATTTCGCTGGAGAAGGACGCATTCCCGGCCACGACGGCACGTACTGCGCGTACGAGGTCTTTCGTCAGTGAATTGACGGACAGAAGTCCCGAGGCGCCGGTCCCAATTGCCTCTTCCGTGAGCCGGTCCTGCGGCGATCCCACGAGAAGGATGTGCTGTGCATTCGGCTCGTGGGATCTCCTGCCCGATGGACAGTCCGTCGGTTCCGGGGGCGGCGTGAACGACGACGGCGTCGGGGAGCGGGACGCGGACGCGGTCCTTCGCGGTGGCGCTGTCCCATGCCTCCTCAACGGTGTTGATGCCACGGCCGTCCAGTAGGTCCCGCGCAGGACCGCGCGCAGGTGCCGGTCGCCGCTGACCGGCAGGACCGTGATCATCCGGGTTGCTCCGATTGGCGGTGCCGGACGAGGGCATCGGAACGAACCGCAACAGATGGTGGCATACAGCGATGGCATGCCGACTGGCGATGGGGAGTTTTGCCGCTGATGATCGAGGCTGTGATTGTCGAGGACAACGTCATCGTCAGGAGCGGGCTGGCGCAGATCATTTCCTCCAGCGAGGACATCGCGGTGGCGGGCACGGCGCCTGACGGAGCGTCAGGTGTGGGGGCCGTGCTCCGCGCCCGCCCGGACGTGGCCCTGGTTAACCTGGGGCTGCCGGACGAGAGCCGACCGTCGCTCGCCGGGCGTCTGCCGGCGCTGCCGGAACCGCCCCGGGTGCTGATCCTGACGGCCTTCCACGACCACTCCTCGGTGCGCGAGGCCCTGACCAGCGGGGTGTCGGAATTCCTCCTGAAGGACATGTCGGTGGAGGACCTGCTGGAAGCCATTCACGCGGCCCACGCCGGGCACGCGGTGCTGCACCCCGAGGCCGCGGGCCAACTGGTCGGCTCGCGGCGGCAGGCCGACCGCCCCTCGCCCCGGGAGCTCGAGCTGGTCGCGGCGCTGACCGACCGGGAACGGGCCGTCCTGCGGCCGCTCAAGACCGGACTGACCAACGCCGCCATCGGCCGGGAACTGGGGCTTCCCGAGGCCGCGGTGAAGAACCACGTCACGCAGTCCCTCACCGAGCTGGACCTGGCGAACCGGGTTCAACTGGCCCGCTTCGTCAGCCGGGTCGGGCTGCCGGAATGAACCGCTCCGGCCTCGTCCCGCTCCAGATCCGCGCGCAGCCTCAGCAGCGTCTGGAACAGGGTACTCCGGACGGTCCCCGGAGCGAGGCCGAGGACCGTGGCGATCTCACGGGTGCTCATGCCGAGCCAGTACCGCATGAACACGACGTGACGGCGCCGCCGGGGGAGCCTGCTCACCAGCACCCGCAGGGTGTCGTGCTCCGCGTGGTCGGGCACGAAGTCGGGCGCCGTGCCGTCCAGCGGATCGGCGGTCGGTACGTCGCGGAGCCCCCCGCCGCGCCACAGGTCGATCCGTACGCTGTTGAGGACCTGCTGGACATAGGCGTCGGGGTTGGTCTTGTTGCGGATGCGGTTCCAGCTGTGGAACGTGCGCAGCAATGCCACCTGCAACAGGTCCTGGGCGTCCTGCCGGTTGGGCACCAGGCGCTCCGCCCTGCGCAGCAGCACGCCGCGTCTGGCACGTACGTACCCTTCGAAGTCCGGGTAGGGCGTGGTCGGGTATTCTGCCGCGTCGTCCATCGTCCCTCCAGGCTGGCGCAGCCGGGCGGCGGGAGGGTGTCCTCCTGGGGTGACGGCCGCGGACGTACGGACCGTCCCGACTCAACCTTCGTCGATCACGGGCGGGGCGGCCGGGCTCCGGGAGACGGCGACTGCGTGACGTCAGGTGCGGCGGAGGGTACTTCGCGCGTACGAGGTGCCGGCACACGTACGGGGTGTGGGGCAGGGACGTCGCCCTCGCCGGGCCGCCGGGCCAGGGGCAGGAAGGCGCGCACGGCGAAGCCCTCGCCGCACCGCCCGGCGGGGAAGGCGCCTCCGAGCAGGCCGACGCGCTCCGCGAGCCCGTTGTGGCCGGACGGCAGGGCCGCGGCCGGAGCACGTCGTGCCCCGGGTCCGCCACTTCCACCCGCAGTCCGTCCGCCTCGCACCGGACCAGCACCGAGACGTCGGCCCCCGTCGCGTATCGGACCGCGTTCGTCAGGGACTCCTGGACCACACGATAGGCGGTCAACTGCACTGGCTCCGGGAGCACTTCGGGATGCCCGTCGATCTCCAGGCGTACGGTCGTGCCGTCCATGCGGAGCTGGTCGGTCAGCGCCACGATGCGGTCCACGTGAGCGGCGGGCGTCCTGACGGCGGCAGCGCGGGAGGCGAGCAGACACAGTGTCTCGCGCAGTTCCTCCAGTGCCTGGTGGCCCTCTTTCCGGATCCGCTCGACGGCCAGGGCCGACACGGCCGGGAGGCTCCCCGACGTGGCCAGGAGGGCGTTCGCGGTCACGACGATGCCGCTCACGCGGTAGGCGAGGGTGTCGTGCATGTCCCGGGCGATCCGCGACCGTTCCCGGGCCGCGGCCCGCTCCTCCCGCACCGTCCGCTCGCGCTCCAGGTCCCGCACCCGGTGCTGAGCGGCGGCACGGCGCTCGTGGTGCCGGCCGATCGCGTACCCGGCGGGCAGCGGGCCGAGGGCGAGCGCCGCGGCGAGCGAGTTCCCACGCACGCCACACGGTGCCGCCGTCCACCAGCGGTGCGGTGCCCGCGTCATTCCGGGTTGTTGGGACACGCACAGAAGTAGAGCACGGCGGAAAAGAAACTCCGGGAGGCCAACGTCCCGGTTAGGAACTTCCATTAGTCCCGAGGAATTAAGTACCAAAGTCCCGCCGGGATTTTCTCAATTGCCCTGAGGGTCCTGCGCGGGCAGGTAACCGAGATGCCGTTCCCACGTCAGTTCAAGACGGCCGGGAACGATCACGTCCATGTAGGGGTACCCGAGATCTGCCACCACGGCGTCATAGACGGGTGTATCGCTCGGCGCGGAATGGGAAGCAGGCCACCTGCGGCCTGGGCCGCTGTCGAGATTGTTCATGGCGTCGGCCTTCTGTCGGGCGGTGGATTCTGACAGTTGGCGAAACCATACCGTCTTCACCGTGCGAGGAATTCCATCGCGGGGAACTGTGACCGCGCGGGCACGGTGGGTGCCGTTTCCCGATCGATAACCCGGGTTAAGACATTTTAAGAACTCGTTAGACGATACCTAAGCCTGCATGCGCCACACTTGTCCTCATGAACTCGACAGCGGAACTTCACGGCGTGCCAACGGGCGTAAGGCGGCAGCCGGTTCAGAGCACCGTGCTCGTCGCCGACGGCGACCAGGTATTCCGTACCCGGCTGTGCAGTCTTCTGGAAGGTCTGGGTTACGACGTCGTAGCCGAGGCGTCGAGCGCCCTGGAAGTGACGAAGCTTCTGCGGAGCACCGAGCCTGAACTCGTCGTCATGGACCTGCCGTTGGCGCGGTCCGTCGGGTTCCGCACCGAGCGCCTCGGCGGTCTGCTCAGCCGGCCCCCCAAAGTGGTCCTGCTCACCGGCGGCGCCGGGCTCGAGGGGCTGGAGGAGGCGCTGGACGCCGGGGCCCGCGGGTTCATCACCAAGGACCTGGACGCGGCCCTGCTCGACTCCGTCCTCGGTCATGTGCTCTCGGACGGCTGCGCGATCGCGCCGGAGGTCTTCGGCCCTCTGATGGACAAGCCCACCGGCTCCAGCACCCGCTTCACCCGCGCCCACCCCCGGGTCAGCCTGCTCAACGACAGCGAGCGCCTCGTACTGCAACTGCTCGGCTGCGGTTTCGAGAACGCCCGCATCGCCGAGGAACTCCACCTGTCCCGGGCGAGCGTGAAGACGTACGTGTCCCGGCTGCTCGGCAAGCTGCACCTCGAAAACCGCACCCAGGCTGCCCTAGTGGCCAACGAGACGGGCCTTGCCCGTCAGGTCGCCGTCCCCGCATAACCTGAGCAAATAAAGGCAATTCATGACATGAGACGGTGGTAGAGGGTGGCCGACCAGCAGTCGCCGTCCGCCGGGGAGCAGTGGGAAGGCCCCCATGGCGAGACGGCCCCCGACGACGAGACGATAGTGTTCGATGCGGCGCAGCTGCAGAGCAGGCGCCGGAGGCTACGCAGCGCCCGGTGGCGCATATACGCGGGCTCCGCGAGTGTCGTGGCGCTGGCGGGAGCGGGCATCTTTGCCTTCGGTGGAGGCGGACCCGACAACCTCGCCGCGCTGATGGGATCGACCGGCCATGGCGCCGGAGCCCCCGATACCGTTCCGTCCACGACACCGTCCACCGCCGAAGACCAGGCCCGCGCCGAGACACAGGCCTCACCCCACGGTTCCCCCAAGGGCTCGACCCCGGGGTCCGTGAGCCCCTCCGACCCCTTCCGCTCCGCACAGTCCAGTCCCGGAGCCGACGGGCAGCGCAGCCCGAGTACGGGGACGGACCCCTCCGCGTCGCACTCGACGTCCACGACGTCCCACCCGACCTCGCCGTCCCCGTCGCACTCGGATTCGCACTCGGGCGAGATCACGCCGTCCTGGCAGTCGCATCACTACTACGTGGTGGGGAACCGCGTGGTCTACGGCGGCGTGGCCTACACGTGCATCCAGGCCCATACGAGCGTCGACAACCCCGACTGGTTCAGGCCTGAGGCCCACCTGTGGAAGCCGACGGGATAGCCGGGCCTGCCACTTGTGGTCGTCCGGTTGGCGGAGTCCCTATGTCTTTCGCCAAGCTGTCTGGGCGCCTGCGGGGGTCTCCTCGGTGGGCGCGTCAGTAGTCCGTGGAGGTGTCGGCTCCGGTGCATTCGTAGATCCAGCCGGCGGAAAGCATCAAGGCCCGGCCGGGTGTGTATGTGCTCGGCCCCTTGAGCCTGCATCTGGCGGGTCATGGCCTTGGCGATCGGATGGGGGATCGTGTCGCGTTGCCCCGGTGGTATTCAAGGAGTTCGCGGTCGGCGTTGCCGCTGATCCAGATGACGCGGGCGTCGAGACTGGTCAACAGGTCGAGAACTTGCGTTGGTTGCGGGCCGGTCGGCACAGTCGGCACGCAGACCGCAGGCGGTGGCGTGTGAGCCTGCTTGACGGCGCGGGGCACGGGCGTGGCCAACTGGCCGATGCCCTGCGGGCGCTGGACGCGCGGCTTGGGGCGGTCCGCGCGAAGGCGGCTGGGTCGTTGGGCCAGCTGCGCAGGACCGGCGTGCCCTCTCGCGGGTCGTCGGTGTCCGCGGTCGTACGGTCCTTGACGCCGGTGGTCTTGATCAGCTTGGTCTGGACCTTCGCGGGCGTGGCCCGGAATGTGACGCGGGTCACCGGAACTGGCTCGTGGTCGCGGAGAGGAACTAGACGTGAGGAGAAACGGACTGAGAGGTATCCATGCGCGACCGCATACGAGCGGGTAACAGGGAGGCGTTCGCCGAGTTCTACGAGGAGCATTCGCGAGGGGTCTACAACCACGCTTACCGGCTGACGGGCAACTGGTCGACGGCTGAAGAGGTGATGTCCGACACCTTCCTGGAGGCTTGGCGCACCCGGGAGGAGATCGAGCCGCAGGGTGGGTCCCTGCGGCCGTGGCTGCTGGGCGTCGCCACCAACAAGGCGCGCAATGCCAATCGGCGGGTCCGTCGCCGGATCGCCTTCCTGACCCGTCGGCAGGGGCTGGACGAGGTCATCGACTTCGCGGACGAATCGGCATCGCGTATCGACGGCAGCCGCGAACTGGACGCCGTACGCCAGGCGTTGACGCAGCTGCGCCGCCCCGAGCGGGAGGTACTGGCATTGTGTGTATGGGCCGACCTGGACTATGCCGAGGCCGGACAAGCCCTGGGCATACCCGTGGGCACCGTGCGATCCCGCCTCTCCCGCGCCCGCGCCCAGCTGCGGAAGCTGACCGACGAACAACTCAGCGGTCGATGCGAGCGCACCCGGTCCGCCGGCGCGACAGTACAACCCACGGCCGCTCCACCGGCCCTGACCGTTCAGGAGGCGTCTCGATGAGTACCCCCGACCACCAGGAGCTTGCCCGGCTGCTGCCCACCCCCACCGATCAAGACCTGCCTCCTGTCCGTCACCGCCACCACAAGGAACTGCTCATGCACACCATCGACGGTGACCGGTCCCGGGCGCGCCGCCGGCTGATGCGCCCGCCCATCGCGCTGCCGCTGGCGGCAGCGGCCGTAGCGGCGGCCGTGCTGGTCACCGTCCTGCCCAGGACGCACCAGGACGGCTCCGCGGTGCGGATCGAGGCCGCCGCTCCCGGCACCGCACACGGGGCGACGGCGCTGCTCGACCGGCTCGCCGCCGTGGCCCTGACGGCCAACGTCGGGCCGGTGAGGGACGATCAGTACGTCTACGTGCGCAGCAAGGCGACCCGTACGGCACACATCAAGCCGGTCGAGGCGGGCGAGCTCAAAGACCGGGAGGACTGGCGGCCGCAGGATCTGCGCCCGACCGGTGACGTCGGGGTCTTCCGCCAAGACGGGGAGTTCGTACCCATCCACAGTGAACCGACGCCCGCGGGCATCCATCGCCCCACCTACGGATGGCTGGCCTCCCTACCTACTGAACCCGACGCTCTCTACCAGCGCATACGACAGGAGAGTTCGCCGGTACAAGGCCAGGACTTCGACCAGACCGTCTTCGACTCTTTCGGCAGTCTGCTGGGGGAGACGGTGATGCCGCCCAAGATACAGGCTGCCCTCTACAAGGCTGCGGCGAAGATCCCGGGTGTGGTGGAGACGTCGGATGGTGCCGACGCAGACGGCCGCCATGGTCTCGCCATCGCGCGTGAGGACCGCCAGCGCTGCCAGCGCACCGAATGGATCTTCGACAGGGCGACCCTGGCGTTCCTCGGCCAACGGACCTTTCTCACCAGGACCAGCGAATGGGGGAAGGCGGGCACGCTGGTCTGGGCCAACGCGATCCTGGAGCGGGCGGTTGTCGACCGGCCTCGCCAACTCCCCTGAACCAGAGACGGATACGCGCTGCCTACCCGCCGGGCTTCGGGCCGTGGCGTTCGGGTCTGGCGGCACCGAGGCGCGTCCCGCGGAGCAGACCGCCAGCAAGCAGATCAAACTGAGCGGGGGCATCACCGCCTACGCGGGGGTGAAGCCGAAGACCGCCAAGGGCAGCCGTGGCAAGGAACAGGACAGCAGCATCATCGTCGCCGTCGGTGATGGCGACTCCAACTCGGTTTCCCTGCCGGTCGGCACCATCACTGTCGACCACCCGATCGTCACCAACTGGCGCACCGCCCCGAAGGACGCCGTTCCCTCCAACTGAACGGACCTGCTCCAGCTCCTGCCGACGGCTGCACGTCCCGGGGTGCGGTGCAGCCTCGCCCTACCAGCCGGTCGGCTGGTCCTCGGGCCAACGCCGGGCACTGGGACGGGGCCTGGGGCCAGCCAACGGGTAAGCCCGGCACGTCTCCGCCCGTCCACACGACGCCGCGCTGCTCCTGATGGCCGTTGGGGCGCGCAGAATGGTGCTCATCGCGGTCTCCCTCGTGCGGATTCGACTGGCGGCCGGCGGCGGCTCGGCCACGCGTACGGTGTGGTTGTGAACATTGGCGCGTGCTGTCACTGAACCTCTTTCATCCTGGCTCTTGAAGGGTGAAAGGGCTGGTCAGCGGGGCTGTTGGTGACATGGCGAAGCCTCCGTCGTTGGTGTGGTGTTCTCACGCATCACGCCGACAACGGAGATGCTTCGTTGCGTGGGGGGCACCCTCTGGTGAAGGTTCGTGACACCCGTGTGACCTGCTGATTCTCAAAGCCGCCAGGACTATGAATCAGCCCTGATCCGGTGCCAGGCACGGCGCGCCAGAAGGACACAGCCGACGGACACAACCAGTACGAGGACGAGTACAGCACAAATTACCCATGCGGCGAAGTGACCCATCTAGCCACTATAACGATAGATACAGGGAGGCCTCTCGGGTCGCCAGTGATCGAGATCACGAGATCATGAGGGCCTTTTTTACGAGAACGAGAAAGCCCTCAGCGAGCACCTGTGTCGAGGGGCCTCTCGGGGGCGGTCACCATGCGGGCAGTCCTATACGCCACGGGCACGGGAGCTATGACCCGGGACATCACGCAAGGCTGGGACAACAGGGCCTCCTCGGCGTTCGAGATGGCGTCGCAACCCCGAGCCACCAAGGGGCCCAGTTCCCATGCCTCCGCCCGGCCAAAATCACCCGACCAGGGGCCCGATCGAACACAACCGTCCTCCTGATCGATAGGCCAACGGCTTCTTGATTCTTAACCTTGCAGGGCTCGTGACCTGCTGAGATTCCCGAATCTTGGGACATGACACGCGGCCGTCCCGCCAGGGCTGATTCAAAGTTCGGCGGTCCGGGTGTCTTTGCAGGTCACGGGAGTTTCAGCAGGTCGAGCGGTCGGGTGAACGGCTCGTAGGAGATCTCCCGGAGCCCGGCGGCGATGCTTGTGTAACCCGCCGTCCGCGGGGTGTTGATTGCCAGGTTGCGGAAGGTGGCCATGTTCGCCGGGCCGTGCCCGGTGCGGATTTTCGAGGCGTCCTCGCTGAACGTCACGTCCCGGACGTGATGGACGGCCTCGATGCCCCACTGGGACTGAGCGGTCTTTCCCAGTGCCGCCGGATGGGCCTGGCGGGAGTTGAGGTCGGTGATCGCGTAGATGGTCGGCCGGGTGGTCTTGCCGGTCTTGCGTGTGGTGCGGTGTCGCCGGATCTTCACCGCCTGCACTGCGAAGGGGAAGCCGAGGTCGAGGTCGGTGATGGTCAGCGCACGGGCCGAGCGGGTCTCGCGGCGTCTGTGGCCACGGTTGCGGGCGTAGGCCACCTCGCGGCACCGGCTCCACGGCAGCTTCCTCAACACTGCGTGGAGGGTGGGCTGGTTGGCCTTGACCACCAGGAAGTAGTGCGCCTGTTTGCCGGGGACGATGTGGCGGGCTTGTTCGCGGGTGGTGTGCAGGGCATCGGCGGTGACGACGGTGCCTGTCGGGTCGAAGGGGGGACAGCAGCGCGGCGAAGGCGGTGACCTCGGTGGTCTTGTCTGGCACGGGCAGTTGGGAGATCACCTGGCCGTCGCCGGTCAGCGCGGAGAGCAGGTGGACGGCGTCGGCGGTCTCGGTGCGCGAGCCGCGGGCGGTCTTGCCGTCGACGGCCACGGTGACGGTGCCGGTCGGGGTGGCGCCGAGTAGGCCGGCCAGTCCACCGGGGCACACCGCGATGATCACCCGGCGGAGGGTGGCGGTGGACGGCGGGATGCGGAGGTTGAAGATGGTGGTGGTGCGGGCGCCGAGGCGGGCCAGAGTGTGCTGCGGAGCGGACCGGGCCCACTGGCCGATCACGGCGTAGGACTTCGAGCCTGCCAGGACAGCCGCGCAGGCGGTGAGCAGAATGCTGACCAAGTGGTGGCGCCTGCCGCGGCGGTCGCGGGGGTCGGGAAGGGCTGTCAGCCGTGCGGCCAGATCGGGCAGCGAACGCTGTTCCGGGGTGGGCGAGTTGGTCAGGCAGGGCGTGGCAGACTGGCGGCACATCGAAGCTCCGGCGGTTCGGGCGACTTGGAGGTCCCCTTGATCGTCGGAGATCTTCGTTGTCGGCGTGATGCGTGAGAGCACCACACCAACGACGGAGGCTTCGCCATGTCACCAACAAACCTGCTGACCAGCCCTTTCACCCTTCACGAGCCAGGATGAAAGAGGTTCAGTGGGTCTGCCGCTAACTAATTCGAGGTCAGTTCTCAACCTGGATGAGCTTGGTCTCAGAAGTCACGATGTCGTCATGCATGATTACTGTGGCATCCAGTGGCATGAAGGCACCGGGGTTCTTCCCCAATTTGAACGTGGCGTGAAGCGTCCGGCTATCCCCCGCGTTCAAACTGTCGATCTTCCAGACGGTCTTGGCCATGGGGTGGTCACCCCGCTGCGTGCTCACCTCTCCGTCGTCGTCAGCCTTGAGTGCCTCAACATCCCCCCCAAGACCCAGATCGACTCGTACGCCCTCGAGGTTGCTGTCGCTTACATTCTTTACGGTGACGTCGATCTTAAATTCGTGATCAGAATTAACCTTGGGCGGAGTGTCGAGAGTTACCAACATTGGCGAATTCTGCTGAATCGCAGGCACCGCGAGCGTCGCACTTCCCTGCGAGACTGTAGTTGCGGCATGGGCTGCCGACACCTCGATCGCAGGAACAGTGGTAGCGGCCAGGATTGCCGCAATCGCACAAGCACGTCCGTATCGCACTATGAAACTCCTTTTCTCTGAGACACAGGATCCCCCAATCCCGCCGGAAGGCGTAACGAAACGCCCCAGAGGAAAATCACCTGGAGGATGATGGCAGTACTCATCGTGCAGCATGCTCTCCGGCCGAATCACTGGACGCTGGGCTGGCTCTACCCCCTGCCAAAGTTGCAGTCAGGGCCCCAGACGCTCGGGACCTTTGTCACTTCGGGCACGGACGACTTCTCCTCAGGTCAGGCCGGTGCTGTGGGCGATCAAAGCGACTTGGGTGTGGCTCTTGGCTCATACGAGAATTTTTGTGGCTGTTGATTGCTCGGGCGGAGAGCGTGACCTAACGTGCATGCGGCGGGATGCTGGGATGTGGCGAATGAGGTCGCTACCTCTTGCTTCAGCAACTCGCCCCTGTGGTCGTCGAGTCGGTCGCTGTTGTCGACGGCGTTGTGGTCGTCACGGCGCGGACCCGGGACGGCCCGGCAGCCTGCACGGGGTGTTGCGCAGAACTCTGCGTGGGTGCACAGCCGCTACCAGCGGCATGTCTCGGATGAGGCAGTCGGTGTCGCCTCTGCGCGTTGACCTGACGGTGCGACGTGTACTGCCCGCACTCAACCGGTCGTCGCAACATCGGTTCGTTGATCCAAGTGTAGGTGCTCACCCGAGGACTTCTCCCGGAGTCCTCCAGCCGAGCGTCTTGCGTGGCCTGCTGTTGAGCGAGGCTGCGACTGCCTCAAGCTCCCTCTCGCTCCAGGGGGAGAGGTCAGTGACCTTGGGGAAGTACTGCCGCAGCAGGCCGTTGGTGTTCTCGTTGGTGCCGCGCTGCCAGGGGCTGTGCGGGTCCGCGAAGTAGACCTTGGTGCCGGTCTCGCTCGCCAACTTCCCGTGCTGGGCAGGCTCCTTGCCGCGATCCCAGGTCAGGGACCCCCATCTGCGGGCCCGCCTTCCGCTTCCTGAGCGGGCGGGCGTCCTCCCGTCCCACCGTCGTCCTCTCCACGCACGGCATCACCGTGCCGGAGGCCATCGCGGCCGGCCTGCTACGGCCCGGCGAGCCCCTGCTCGACGGGCCTGCTGGCTTACGAGGACCCCGCCGAGGCTTTCCCCGACCGGCTGCCCACGTCCCCGGCCGCCTGGTCGACTTCCTCGTCGGCCGCGACGGCGGCCCCGAAGAGGGCGGCGCCGCCTGGCTGCGGGTGCTGCCTCCGCACCCCGAAGCCGCGCACGGAACCGACCCCCACCACCTCGCCGCCCTGCACGAAGCGCTCGCCACCGACCCCTGCCGCACGCGTTACATGCGCCAGGGCATCCGCGGTGAAGCCCTCCCCGCGGCGCGCGAAGCGCTCGCCGCCCGGCGGGCTGGTGCCTGCTCCTCGACCCGGACGCGTTCGCCGCCGCCACGGACACTCCGCCCGCGCAGATGGC
This sequence comes from Streptomyces sp. NPDC094147, assembly GCF_044764265.1. NCBI lineage: Bacteria > Bacillati > Actinomycetota > Actinomycetes > Kitasatosporales > Streptomycetaceae > Streptomyces > Streptomyces sp. NPDC094147. The sequence continues at coordinate 57,725 of NZ_JBIWHT010000026.1, forward strand.
CGAACGGACCGCGCTGGAGGCGCGTTTGCTGGGCGCCGTCGTCCTGCTGCCCGTACCCCCGTGGTACCGGCACCCCCGAACGCGTCGACCTGTTCCGCAGTATAACCACCCGGCTCGACGAAGCCCCGCCGCTCCTGCTGTTCTACGGGGCCCAGCCTTGGTCCGCATACGAGTGGGACGCGCCGCTGCCCGCCGAGACCGACCTCCGCTCCGCCGCGGCACACCACCCGCGCGACCAGCTCGGCGCCGCCGCCTCCGCCGCCGTGGAGCGCCTGCATCGCGGCTACGCGCTGCGCGCCACCACCCCGCCATGCCCGAGGTATGGGCCGCCGCCCGGCTGCGTTCGGCCGACGAACTCGGCGCCCTGGGCCCGGCACATCGAGCCCGCCGTGGGCTAGGAGGACCTGGTCCTGCCGGGGGCCGTGCGACACCGCCTCGACACGCTGGTCGCCCGGGTCCGCCACCGCGAGGAGGTCTTCCGGGACTGGGGGATGCGCCGGGGCCGGGGCACCGCCGCACTGTTCGCGGGGGAGTCCGGTACCGGCAAGACCATGGCCGCCGAGGCCGTAGCGCACGAGCTGGACCTGGACCTGTACGTCGTCAGCCTGCCGTCGATCGTCTCCAAGTACATCGGCGAGACGAGAAGAACCTCGAATGGGTCTTCTCCGCGGCCGAGACCCTGGAGGCGGTCGTCCTCCTTGACGAGGCCCACTCGATGTTCGCGAAACGCGGTGAGGTCAAGGGCTCCAACGACCGGCACGCCAACATGCAGAGCGGCTACCTCCTGCAACGCCTGGAGGCGTTCAACGGGCTGGCGATCTCGCCACTAACCTCCGCTCCAACATCGACTCCGCCTTCACCCGAGGGTTCGACGAGGTCGTCCATTTCGAAAGCCCCGGCCCCGACGTCCGCGCCCGTCTGCGGCGCGCCCTTCTCGGCGAGACCGCCCCCGAGGACCTCCAGGTCGACGTTCTCGCCCAGGCCTACGACCTGGGGGGCGGCAGCATCCGGGCCTGCGTGGAGAGCGCCGCCTTCGAAGCGGTGGCGGTGGGCCGACAGGTGACCGGCGAGGACCTTCTCGCCGGCATTGAGGCGGAGTACATCAAGCTCGGCCGGCTCTTCGGCCGGGTCGGCTGACGCCGAAGCCCGCCTGGCCGTTCACCGAAGTGGGTTCCAAGTGTCTTCTTTCGCGGGCCGGGATTGTCTTTGGGCGACGTGGGTGGGGAAGCGGGCGGTGATGGGGTGGGGTGCGGGGGCGTCTGTTCTTCGGGCTGTTGGCTGGTTGCGGCCGACACGTGCTGTGGTGAAAGGGAGTTTGCCGTGAGTGAAATGGTTGGCCCGGATCGGATGCCGGTGCCCCAAGCGAGTACCCCGTCCGTTCCCCATGCGAGCATCCGCGGTCCCGTCCCGGAACCGCCGGGTTGGCGTGCGAGCATCTTCCAAGGCGTGCCGGGGTGGGGCGCGGACGGCTCTCCCGCTGGCACCCCTGTCGGCGTCGTGGTTCCCAGTGCCCCACCGTTGGACGTCCCGGAACCGCCGGGTTGGCGTGCGAGCATCTTCCAAGGCGTGCCGGGGTGGGGCGCGGACGGCTCTCCCGCTGGCACCCCTGTCGGCGTCG
>NZ_JBIWHT010000026.1:59441-95768 GCF_044764265.1 Streptomyces sp. NPDC094147
GTGGTTCCCAGTGCCCCACCGTTGGACGACCTCCGGGACGATTCTCCGGTACCGGAGGACGCATGGGAGGACAAGTTCACGGCCGATTCCGATCGGAACCGTCAAGAGTGCAAGAGAGATGCGCTTTTCGGGAACGAACAGTCTCGGCGTAATGCCGACCTGGTGAACAAGGTGATGGCTGCTAATAAGAATTGTTCGCTACTGGTCTACGACGCGCAGTTCAAGAAGGGGCATGGGCGCGCGGCAGTGGCTGTGGGAAATATGGAGACCGCTGAGTATGTGGCGGTTCTGGTGCCAGGCATGGGCAGTTCGCTCAAGTCCCTCGGTGAGCTGGTCGGCCACGCACGCAATCTTCGCGAGCAGTGCCTGCAGACCCGACCCAATAGCAGTGTCGCCGTCGTTGCCTGGGTTGGGTACAAGGCTCCGGGATTCTGGAAGATGGGATTCGAGAAGCCGGCAGCAAAGGGCAGTGAACTGCTCCTGCGGGATTTGGACACGTGGCGTGGGCACTGGTGCAAGAGTGCCGCCCGGAGGGAGCGGAAACTGGCGGACTGTCCTTCGCTGACCGTCAGCGGGATGAGCTACGGAAGTGTGGTCACCGGCCATGCCGCCACGGCTGCCGGGAACGATGACTGGGGCAAGCCCGTCGTGGACAACCTGGCCTTTCTCGGCAGCCCCGGAACCGGACTTCGCGCCGGACACCTCGGCGGCTCCAACATCTACACAGCCGCCACCGCTAGCGACCCGGTCAGCTGGCTCAACCATTTCAGCATCGACCCCGCGCATAAGAACTACGCCGAGAAACATCGGGTCACGCGAATGAAGGTCAAATACCACTGGACCCCGGCGAAGGATCTCATCAACCCGTTCACATCTCACCAGAGCTACTACAAACCGGGCACCGAATCCCTGGCCAACCTTTCCCGTGTCGTGGTCGACAGAACGGAGGACGTGTCCCAGGTGGGGCCGCGCACTACCAGCTTTGTCGCAGGCCACCGATGGAGCCCTGCGAACCTCACCAAAAAAACGCCGGACCCCGTTCCGGAGCCGCCCTTGGGAACGGCACGGAGCCGACAGAAGCGGTACATCATGTCCACGCTCGTCGTGACGGGCAACGGCGACAAGGCGTTCGAATACGCCTCGCAGATGATGGAGGGGCTGCAGAGCCATCTCCAGGTCAGCCGCGTCCCTGCGAAGTTCTGGCAGGTGCCCTACGGGCAGGCTCTCGGTGAGCGTCCCCGCGGAGAGGCCGGCACGATGCGAGCCGGACAGATGCTCATGAGCGATATCGCGAGCTACTACGGCCCGTCCCTGCCTGCAGACGCGCCGCCCTGGAGCGGGCCGGTCGCCGCCTACCTGAGCTATCCGAGCACTGAGACCGGGGCGCATGACGCACCCAAGTCCGTGCAGGACCTGAAGGACAAGGGCAAGGCGATCCTCGACCTGGTGAAGCACCCCAAGGCTCAAGGGCAGCTGGGCAAGACCGCCAAGGCCCTGAAGCCGGGGCCCGACTTCTTCATCTACCTGGCCGCTCTGACCCTCGATCCGGCCTTCGACGCCAACACCAAGCTGGTGGAGAAGCTGCAGAAGGAGACCGGCAAGTGTGACAATTTCTCCCCCGAAGACTTCTACAACTTGGTGGGAGGGAAGAGCTACAAGGAATTGCAGGCCCTCGGCTACATCAAGAAGGACCAGCTCAGTTCCCTGCAGTCCCTGCTGGAGGACGTACCTGGGCTCCCGCTCCTCACCTACGCGCTGAACAGGGTTTCAGGTTCGGTCTACGAGGCCGTCGAGCTAATGGCCGAGCCCATAGCCTACGGATGCCTGCAGATTCGGGAGTGGTTCGACTCGACCCTGAACAGCAGAAGGCCCGATGGGCGCGCGGCCACCTATCGCATCTTCCTCAAATTCATGATCTCTCTCTACCAAGTGCCCGGAGCGTACGACGACCTGATAGCGATGTCCGATCCGGCTTCGGTGGAAGGAAAGGAGATCAGGAGCCTGGTCGAGGAGATGAAGAAGCTCACGAACAAGGTGGAACGAGCTCAGCAGCAGAACGAGGACGCGAAGAACGACCGGATGCAACGAGCCGGGCAGACGCCAGTGCTCGGTTCCGCGGAGGAAGGTGCGCAGAACACCCGTGAATGGTTCCTGGGCAAGTTCAGGACCCTGACCGGCGGGGAATTTCAGGACATCACCCCCATCGCGAACCCCGTCTACTACGAGAGGGTCCTCAACGAGCAGCTGGTCGCCGTCGCTGCCATGAGGTACTTCCCCGAAGCGCGCCATCGCATGATGCAGAAATACCTGCGGAAGACGAACCAGGGGCACATCGTCGCTATGCTGGCCGCTCTTCCCGCGGCATGGGCCAGCGAGGCTTACAAGAGGGGCAAATTCAAAACCATGGACGACCTGCTGGAGGGCTTCGTCGGCCTGGCCGGCACTCGGTGGAGTTACCTGACGGCGAAGACGCAGAAGGAGAAGGACAAGCTTATTCAGGTCTCCGAATCCAAGATCCGGCTGTCGAGCTACAAGTACGAGTTCGGCCTCCGCGACGTCGCCGTGAGGGTCGCCAACAACCTGTGGAACTCGACTGAGGTGGAACGGCGGCGCCTCGTCGCCGCCGGCCCCGCCGCGCACACCCAACCCCAGGTTCCGGTTCAGCCGGGGTCCGGCAGTTCCGGGCCGATGTGGCACCGCAGGGCGTGGACGGTCGAGTTCGACACCGACGAACTCACCTCGGTCGTCGACTTCGGGACGGGTTCCTCGGCGTCGTGGCAGCAGGTATGGAAGGGCAGGGAAGCCCCGCTGTCCTGCCTTACGATCAAGCCCGACGACTCCGTCGAGGGGCAGTTGCAGATCAACGAGGGTCAAAATCCCCAGGAAGCCGACCTGGTGTCCACCATCGCGGGCAGGGAACGGCTCGCGTGGAACGCGCCGCGGCAGTTCCACATCGATGTCAGGCCGAAGAGTGTGGCGTCCGGGGAGGTCGAGTACACGATCGGGGTTGCGCCTGGTTACGAGCTCGATGTGTACGAAGGTCGGGAGCGCGTGCGGACCGTCACCGGCCAGAGCATGGCTAAGCCCCGTGAGGTCTTCACGAGCACGACGCGGAAGACGCTGCGCCTCGGGCTGCGCCGCAAGACCGCAGGATCCAGCTGATCCACCGGGGTGCGCGGGCCATCGGGGCGTGAGAACGCCCCGATGGCCCGCGCACGGCAACAGGGGGCTCCGGCCGATGTAGACGTGCAGGCTCAGCCAGTCGTCGGCGCTGGCCCAGACCCGGCCCACACGAGCGTCGACAACCCCGACTGGTTCAGGCCTGAGGCCCACCTGTGGAGGCGGACGGGATAGCCGGGCCTGCCAGCGTTCGACGGGAGGGGAATCCCGCCCCCCGGCACGCGCGCCCGAATTGGGCGGGCCGTTCCGCGCCTCGGGCATGCGCGCCGGAGCCGGCCGGGTCGTTCCGTCCTCCGGGCACACGCACCCGAACTGGCCGGGCCATCCGTTAGCCAGGCGTGCGCGCTCGAACCAGCCGGGGCGTTTCGTCGCCCGGGCACGCGCCCGAACCGGCCGGGCAGCGGGCGAACTACCCGTGCAGCAGGTTGAGTTCGTATGCCAGTACCGCGGCCTGGGTGCGGTTGTGCAGACCCATCTTGCGCAGGATGCGTGAGACGTGGGCCTTGACGCCGGAGACGGACAGGTAAACCGTCCCGGCGATCTGTACGTTGCTCATTCCGGACCCGAGGAGCTTCAGCACGCGCCGCTCCTGCTCGGTGAGCCGGCTGAGGAGTTCGGCGCGGTGCACCCGGCCGCGGACCGTGCCGTGCGACGCCTTGCTCACGATGAGGCCCAGGGCCTCTGCCGAGAGGGGGCTGACGCCGTTCATGACGCTCTCCATCGCGCCTCGGAGCCCCTCCGGCCTGATGTCCTGGGTCAGGAATCCGTTGGCCCCCGCCTCCAGCGCGTCCAGCGCGCGGTGGTCGACGGCGAACGCCGTCAGCACGATGACCCGGGGCGCGGGGCTCAGTCGCGTCAGCCGGCGCGTCGTCTCGACCCCGTCGATGCGCGGCATGTGGAGGTCCATCAGGACTAGGTCCACGTCGCGTTCCCGCGCCTGCGACACCGCCTGGGGGCCGTCCTCGGCCACGGCCGTGACGGTGAAGCCGGGGACGGAGTCGACCAGGCAGGTGAGGCCGGAGCGGGTGATCGCCTGATCGTCGACGACGAGGACGCGTATGTCTGCGGGGCCGCCGTCCTCGCAGGTCACTGGTTCGACGGACATGCCGGGCCGTCCACCGACGGACAACGCCAACCTTGCTGAGCGTTAACGACGTTAAGGCTCAGCAAGGGGTCCCCTGGTGCGGTGAACGGCATGGGCATCACTCTCCGGGAAGTCGCGCGCGGCAATGCCCACCGTGCCAAGCGGGCCCGGCAGACGGTGATATTCTTGGATTAACCCTCTCATGTTGCATTGGTGTGCCCCAACGCCCCTCCCTGGCCCGGCCGTTCCGGCAGGCCGGAAGTCACGTGACCTACCTCACCTTTTAGGTCCCCTTAGGGAGGTTATGGAACCAATGCCTGATTTATCACTGAATAAGTAGAATTAACGCTATGTCAAGCCTGGTGAAGAGTCGGGACCCCGTCACCCCTCCTGCCTCCCAACTCGCCCTGTTCCACCAGGAGATCTCGCATCCGCACGTCCGCAGCATTCGCCACCGCCGGTGTCGTCGCTTCCCCAGCCTTGGCGCCCGCCACCTCCGCAGTGGCGGCACTCTAGTGCGGAGCCAATCCGCTCGGGACCGACGGGAAGTACGCCGAGTTCGTCGAGGGCGACGCCACGCGGTACTTCGACTCGGAGGGAGCCGTGGCCGACGGAGGGGACGCACGCCCTGGGCGATGGCAAGACGTGACAGGGCTTCTCGGTCGGGGACAAGCTCAGCGGCGCGGACCTCGGCACCCTCCCCAACCACAACTCCCTCGTCGTCGGCGGCATGTTGAGCGTCAACCAGGTCGTCATAGCCAGGGGCTCCGGGTCTACGGAACCTCCGCGACACGAGGCGCCCCGGCGGGTTTGCCATCGACGGCAAGCACGCGAAGGGCTCCTCGCCCGTCGACTTCAAGCGGGAGTTCGCCACGCTGCGCTCCAACTCGGCCGCCTGGGCGGCCCTGAAGGGCAACGGCACGGTCGCACGCCCCACCAACAGCAAGGCCCTGCTCCTGACCGGGGACGACGCACAGCGGAACGTCTTCACCGTCGACGCCGCCGACCTTCAGCAGGCCGACCGTATCTCGCTCAAGGTCCCCGCGGGAGCCACCACCCTGGTCAATGTGCTCGGCGGCTCGGACGACATGTCGGCGGCCTCGCTGAGCGGCGTGGAGATCTGGGATCCGGCGAGTAAGGTATTCGTCCTCGACGACTACGCCGCGGGGTTGGGCCAGTTCAAGGTGCTCCGGTCGAAGCTGCTGTGGAACTTCCCGCAGGCCACCTCGCTGGTCAAGAACAGCGCCTCGTGGCCCGGCACGATCCTCGCCCCCGACGCCGCCGTTCAGATGGGCACGAGCAAGACCGGGCCCGGGCACGTCAACGGGGCGGTCTTCGCCAAGAAGCTGACCTCGGCCCCGGGCGCGGAAACGCACCAGATGGCCTTCGCCGGCTGCCTTCCCAGCGGTGACCGCCCCGCCAATCCCCTACCGCCCGCCGCCAACCCCGCACCGACCGGGACCGCGCTGCCCCCGCTGGCCACCCCGAACTCCTCCGGAACGAGCGGGAAGAAGCCGTCGTCGTCGGCCTCGCCGTCCACCTCGCCCAAGTCCACGCCTGCCGCCGACGAGCAGGGACGCCTCGCCGTGACCGGCTGCGGCGTCGACCCGCTGTTCGTGACGAGCGCCGTTGCCACCCTCCTCGTCGTCGGCGCCTGCACGGCGTACGCGGTGATCAGCCGCCGCGCCCCCCGCCGCTGACCGACCACGGACGTCGCCGTGCGTCGGCGGTACCCCGGGTTGCCCGCCGCCGACGGCCCCGAACGATCAACTTTTACCGGTACGAATCCACCCCGGCCGACGGCCGTCGGGCATGGCGGCCTCCTAGGGTCGGCCGGGAAGCACCGCTGCTGTGTGCCCCCATCCCTGTGGAGGACTTCTCAGACCTATGAGTCAAAGCCTGTTCGAGGAACGACTCGAGGTGGCGGAAGAACGGCTGCGCCGCCTCTACATGGAGCGCGAGGAAGGCGGCCCGTCGGAGGACGCCGCGGCCCCGCCCGACGACAGCCACAGCTGGCCCGGCGAGGAACGGCTGGCGCTGCGCAAGGCCGAGGGCGACCGGCTCGCCCACCTGGTCGGAGAGTTCCACCTCTCGGAGCGGGAGACCGACCTGCTCGTCACCTGCCTGCTGCCCGAGCTCAAGCCCGTCTGCGGCGCCGCCTTCCAGTTCCTGAGCGGGCTGCCCACCTCCCGCCCCTCCGTCTCGGTCGCGCTCTCCGTACAGGGCATCCCCCTGCCGGACGCCATCGCCGGCGGTCTGCTGCGGCAGGGCTCCCCGCTGTTTGACACCGGCCTGATGGCCTGTCAGAACCCCGAGGCGGTCTTCCCGGAACGGGTGCTCGACGTCCCCGACCGCGTCCTGGACTTCCTGGTTGGCCGCGCCCCGGGCGGAGCCAGGAACCGCTGGCTGTGCGTCCTGCCGTACCACCCCGACGACGACGATCCGCAGCACGCCAAGGGCCTCGACACGGCGCTCGCCGCCGACCCCCACCGGACCCGGTACCTGCGCCAGGGCATCCACGGCGAGGCACTCCCGGCGAGCCGCGCCGCGCTCGCGGCGACCGGTCTCGTCCCCCTCCTACTGGACCCCGACGCCCTCACCAGCGGCGAGACCTCCCCCCAACAGCTGGCCGCCGAGGCCACGTTGGAGGCGCGGTTGCTCGGCGCGGCCGTTCTGCTGCCCCTCACGGCCCCCGCCGCCACCGAACCGGACCCGGCCGACCAGCTGCGGCGACTGGTGACCCGGCTAGCCGACGAACCGGTCCCCCTGCTGCTCTACGGCAGCCAGGGGTGGGCGGCGTACGGGTGGGACACCCCCCAGCCCGTCGAGACGGACCTGCGCGCCCCCGACGCCCGGCGTCCCGGCGACCAGCTCGGCGCCGCCGCCTCGGTCTCCGTCGAACGGATCCACCGCGCCTCGGCCCTGCACGCGATCACCCCCGCCCTTCAGACCGTACGGGAAGCCGCCCGGCAGCGCGCCGCCGGTGACCTCGGCGGCCTGGCCCGGCACATCGCCCCCGAGGTCGGATGGCAGGACCTGGTGCTGCCGGACGGAGTCCGCACCCGCCTGGACATGCTGGTGGCCCGTGTCCGCCACCGCGAGACGGTGTTCGACAGCTGGGGACTGCGCAGAGGAGGCGGCCGCGGCAAGGGAACCGCCGCCCTGTTCGCCGGGGAGTCCGGCACCGGCAAGACCATGGCCGCCGAGGCCGTGGCCCGCGAACTGGACCTCGACCTCTACGTCATCAGCCTCCCGTCCATCGTGTCGAAGTACATCGGCGAGACCGAGAAGAACCTCGAACGGGTCTTCTCCGCAGCCGAGATGCTCGATGCGGTCGTCCTGTTCGACGAGGCCGACTCGATGTTCTCCAAGCGTGGCGAGGTCAAGAGCTCCAACGACCGCCACGCCAACATGCAGAGCGGCTACCTCCTGCAACGCCTCGAAGCGTTCAACGGCCTGGCCGTCCTGACCACCAACCTCCGCTCCAACATCGACGCCGCGTTCACCCGCCGCTTCGACGAGGTCGTCCACTTCGAAAGCCCCGGCCCCGAGGTCCGCGTCCGCCTGTGGCGCTCCCTGCTCGGCGCATCGGCCCCCGAAGGCCTGTGCCTCGACGCCCTGGCCGAGAGCTACGACCTCGCGGGCGGCAGCATCCGCGCATGCGTCGAGAGCGCTGCGTTCACCGCGGCCGCCGCCCAGCGCCCGCTGTCCCGTGAGGACCTCTTGCAGGGCGTCGAGACGGAGTACGGAAAGCTGGGGCGGTTCTTCGCGCCGGCCGACTGATCCGGCAGCAGTGCCGCGTAGCTCACGCGCTCCACGTGGCCGCCTTGCCGGACGCCGCGCACCTTCTGATGATGCTGCGGGGCCGCCCGGACTGGGCGGCATCGAGTTCCCGCCGCACATGGGGCTTCGCGGTGGACCGGTGCGCGCGGTCCCGGGAGGTGACGGCGATGCCGGGGCGGTTCTCTGAGCGGAGCCCGGCGTCAGGCGTGCTGGGGAGGCGGAAGCCGCAGCCCGGCGTCGTGCCCCATCCACCTCCACTGTTTGTTCTGGGCCTCCTCGCCCGCGTGGGCGAGGTGGACCTCGGTGCAGTCGCCCTTCTTCGCCACATGGGCGACGCTGAAGAAGGTGCGGTCGGGGACGATGCCCTCGGACTCGCCGGTGCTCGACTTGTCCAGCGCCGTCTGCAGCCGCCGCGCCGGAGGATTGTCGAACACGTAGAGGATGTTGGCGCCGCCGAACCCTGCCCTGTGCTCGAAGAATTCCTCGGCCTTCTCACGCCTCCCCGAGATCGACGTGGGCGCCTGCGTGCGCAGCACCGCACCCGGGCGGAAGGAAGGTCCGTTCAGCACCTCGGCGCGGTAGTACCTCCCCTCCAGCGTTTGCCCTTTGGGCGGCTGGAGCGTGGAGCGGAAGAGGTCGACTACCTTCTTCCTGGGCAGTTTCAGAATCTCCTCGAACACCCCCTCCATGATCTTGATGTCGGAGACCATGTCCGCTCCGTCGAGCGTCTTCGACAGCTCCTGCGCGACTTGCTTGGCCGTGGGTTTGGCGGGGGTCCCCTGGCTGGGGTCCCGGTTCTGCAGGCGGAAGACCTGGGCGAGGTACGCGCAGCCGAGCTCAGTCCCGTAGAACCAGGCGAACGCCCTGGCCTTCACGTTGTCCTCGTGCTCCTGCTGAAGCCGCGCCGCGCTGGCGGCGCCGTTCGCCTTCACCTGCTGCATCTTCTTCTGCTCGCCCTGAGTGTGCGCAAGGAGCTGCTTGGCGAGGTTCTCGCGTCCGCCGCCCCTCGTGATGTTGTGGGCGGAGCAGAACTGGCCCAGGAGGTCGAAGGGGCCACCGCCCTTCGTCTTCAGGAACTTGCGTACCTGCTCGTCCACCTTCGCGGCCTTGGCCCTCGCCTTGGCCTCGCTCTGTTTTCCGGCGTACCGAAGGTGAACGCCCTTGTAGTCGAACTCCAGCATCAGTCACTCTCACATCTCGAGCCCGGCCCGAAGGTCAGGCGATCTCCTCGACCCGGCGGCGGGGCCGGGCGGTGCCGCGGGGGCGGGGCGGGCGGAAGGGCTTGTCCTCCGGGGCGGGCGGCGCCACGTTGCGGGCCCTGAGGGTCAGGCCGCGGATCGGCTCGGTCTCCACCGTCGTGCTCGGCTTGGCGACGGGGATGGTCACCAGCAGGTCGAGGACCGGCCGGGCCGGGGTGCCCAGGCCCGACCAGAGCTTCATGGCCAAGGGCTCCGCGCCCTCGGGGGTTTCGCGCAGCTTCAGCGTCAGCGGGCTGACCGGCGTACTCGACTGCGGAGTCAGCTGCTCCGTGGCGACGCACCACTCCAACAAGGTGCCGAACAGGAGGTGTTCGTCCCTCGGGGAGTGGCCCCAGACGGTGAGCGCGTAACCGAGCTTGAAGAAACGGGCGGGCGGGGTGTAGCCCACCACGACGCCGTGCTCGTCGATGATGCTGGTCTCGCCGGACTGCCGCTGCGCGACGTCCTCCTCGACACTGTGCAGGAAGAGGTTGACGCACAGCCCCGAACGACGGGCGGCCCAGTCGGAGTTCGGTGTCTCGAAGACGACCTGAGCGTTCACGCCGCGCAGGGGACCCTGGCGCAGCTCCTTCTCAAGGGTGTCGTCGACACGCTGGACGATGTTCACCGGGTCAGCTCCTGGGCGGCGAGGGGGTGGGGGTGGGCGTGGGGGCGGCGCCGGAGGGAGGGTTCTCCGGTTCGGCGTTCGGCCCCTTGAGGGGGATCAGGTCGCCGGTGAGTACGGCGGTGGCCATGCAGTCGGTCGGCTGGAGGCCCGGGGGCGCCGACGGGGAGGAGGCGCCGCCACTGGTCGGTGCCAGACAGTTCAGTTGCAGGGAGATCCTCTCGCCCTCTCTCAGGGGCGGAGGCATGGCCGAGGGACTCTGAGGGGCTGCCACCGGCGTGGTCACCAGCTGCTGGGTGCCGGCCTTCAGGACCAGGGTGCCGGTCGTCGGACCCGCGGCAGTGATCTGCACCGCCTTCAGCACGAGCCGGTAGCCCTTCGGGACCGTGTACTCGTCTTTGAGCTTCTTGGCCTTGGAGTCGGTGGACAGCGACACCCCGTCGAGCGGCTTCTTCTTCAGAGCGCCGGCCTCGTCCTTCTCCTTCTTCGCCTGCTCCTCCTGCTTCTTCTGGTCCTCCTCCTGTTTCTTCTTCTCGTCGGCGGCCTTCTTCTCCGCCTGCTGCACCGCCTCCACCTGGGAGGGGCCCTTGACGGACTCGGTCTTGACCGTCGGCTTCTTGCCGCCCACCGGGGAGAGCCACAGGGCCACCGCGGCCACCACGACGGCGGTCAGCGCGATCAGTGCCTTCATGGCCCGCTTGGGCAGGAGCGGACGCTGACGGTGGACGAACTCGGCGGTCCGTTCCTCCTCGTCGCCCCAGCCGCCGCGGACCCCGATCTTCCAGTCGGCCGCGGTACCGACCGGCACCGGACTGGTCACACGGATACTGAGGCCGACCCGTGCCTGCTCGCCCGCCTCCAACGCAAGCCGTGTCCGGCGCAGCCGGGTGCGCAGCGGGGCGTCGGGCGCCTGCGGCGCGAGATGCAGCCGTACGGTCGTGGTGGCGTTGCCAGTGTTCTCCAGGAGGATCAGATTGGTGCTCCACAGGGCGCCGCCCACCCGGGCGCGGACCGCTTCCACGTCGAGGTCGTGGAACTCGCCAACACACAGCGTCGCTTCGGGCACGGCCACCGCGAACGGGTCCTCCACGGACGCGACCTGGACCGCGAAGGTCAGCGGGCCCGGCGGCAGGTCGCTGTGGCGGGGCAGGGTGAGCGGGATGTTGATCTTCTCGTGGTTGCCCGGGTAGACGGGCAGCTGGCCGAGGCCCTCCTCGGCGTTCGGCCAGTCGGCGGGCGGCCCGATCAGTGTGAGCCGGTAGGCGTCGACGATACGGCTCTCGTTCCAGACTCGCAGATGCGCGGTGAGTGAATCACCTGGTGTGATCACCTGGTCGGGGACGGTCAGTTCGGCGCGTACGGTCATGACGTCTGCCGGCTGAAGAACTGGATCTCGGCCATCGCCACGGGCATGTTCGGCTTCAGGGCGGGGGCCACCGCGTCGATCCGGACCTGTACCGAGATCACGTTGTCGATACCCAGGTCGAAGCGCTGCGGGCCGGGCTGGCCGCCCAGGGTGATCTGTTTCTCGACCGGCCCCTGATCGGTCGTGGTTGCCGTCACCGTGATCTTGGTGGGCCGGCCGCTCTCGAAGAACTGCTCGGGCGTCTTGGACGCGCCGTTGATGAGAGACAGGGCGGTCAGCCGGAACGGGCTCTGGAACGTGGCCGTCCACGCTTGGCCCACCGCCGCGTCCCCCGTGCCCTGCGGAGCCCAGGCTTTGTTGTCGACGCCGTCGTGCGCGAACTGGGCGTCGAAGCCCTTGGCCGAACTGGTCGCGGACATGGATTTCGGGGTGACCGCGTACTGGGTCGCGAAGCGGTCCTTGACCAGCGGAACGGCGCGCTCGGCAGCCGCCGCCACGCCGCCCATCGACATTCCGGCCGCCAGACAGACGGGCAGCGCAGTCAGCGCCATGGACCAACGGTGGTCCCAGTGCCACACCTTGGGCCGCTCCAGGTACTCCTTGCGCAGCCGCTCCCAGCGCGTGGGCTCGGGCGGCTCCGGCTCCGGGCGCAGCAGGGCGCCGCAGGGGTGGCAGTACGTGCGGTTCTCGGCGTTGGGGGCCTGGCACTCCGGGCACAGCAGCAGGTGCGGGATGCCCTCCGACGGGGTCGCCGCATCGGCGGCCGAGGGGTCGGCGGGCTCGTCGGGCAGCGTGGCCCAGAGCACCACTTCGCCGTCGATGACCTGGGTCTGCGCGGCGGCGGGGTCGGCCTGGGCAGGCGCGGTGTACGGGCTGTCGGCGGCTGCGTACAGACCGGCCTCGGCCGGGGTGGCGAACTGCGGTCGGTGTGGCGGGTCTTCGGCGGACGGGGGCGCCGCATAGAGGTCGTGGGCCGGGCGGCCGGGGTACGAGGAGAGACCCTGCGGCCGCACGGGCTCGGCCCGGAGCCCCTCGGGCAGCCCGCCGACGTCCTGATTCCCACTGGACAGGCCGGAGTTGGGGCTTCCAGTTCCGGCCGGGTCCCAGGCGCCCGTCGCGGGGGCGCCGGAAGAGGGGGCCTGCGTCCAGGGCCCCGTACCGCTGCTTGCGGCCCCAGTGGAGCCGGGAGTGAGGTGACCGGATGCCGAGCCATCGGCGCCCGTACCCGCGTATCCCGTACGTCCGGAAGGGTCTTGCTGCGCCTCCGGGTACAGGGCCCGGATGTCCCAGTCCCGCGCGCCTGTGTACTCGGCACCTGCCCGATCGCCGGACGTCGGCCGGGCCGCCGCGTCACCGGTGCCGCCGTACCCCGATCCGTTGGCCTGCGCCGCGCCGGCGGTGCCGTATCCCGGCCCGCTCGTCGGTGACGTTCCGGTGACGCCGTACCCGGCCCCGCCAGCCGATGACGCTCCGGTGTCGAACCCGGAGCCACCAATCGGCCCGGAACCGCCCGCAGTTGAGGTCCGTCCGGCGTCCGCACCTCCGTACCCCGGGCCACCGCCCCGCCCAGCACCACCCGCACCCGCCGAGCGGCCGAAGTCCGCACTCCCCGCTCCCGGGCGGCCGGAGCCAGTGCCCCCTGCTCCCGGACGGTCGAAGTCCGAGCCTCCGGCACCGGCCCCCGGCTGCGACGGCACGACCGGATTGCTTCCGGTCCGGTCCCACCCCAGGTATGCCCCGCACGAGACGCAGAACATCTCGCCGGGGTAGGCCACCACCCCGCAGCCGTGGCACATGTCCTGCTCGCCCGGCACGTGCCAGCCCTGGTGGCCGGACGAAGCCGCTCCCATCAGTACGCACCCCCCGCCGCACCCCGCACGAGCAGCGGGTCCTCGTCGTCCTCGATCGTCACCTCGGTGCGGACGTGCGCCGGGATCCACTCCCTGACCAGTTCCTCCAGGTCGTCCACGACTCCCGGCCGGCCCGCGGCCGTCCCGTACGGCAGCAGTACGCGCACCCGAGCACGGGCCCCGCCCGTCCCCGGCCCCTGGATCGTGGGGTCGTCCGGACCGGCCGCGCAGTGCGTGCCCCCCGACTCGGTCAGCTCCAGGCGGCCGCCGAGGACGTACCGCACCAGCAGGTCCAGGCCCGCCGCGGTGCCGCGTAGGCCGTGCAACTGGTGCCCGAGCAGCAGAGCGTTGCGCCGCCCCGTGGCGCCCACGCACGCGGGCAGCGCCGTGTTGGACCAGCTCAGCATCCACGTGACGAAGTGCTCGGGGGCGGTGCGCGGGCTGAAGTACGCGTCCAGGCAGTCCAGCGTGGTGATCAGGGGCGCCAGGGCGTCGTCGAACCCGGCGATGAACCGGTCGGCGAAGTCACCCTGCCGGTAGCTCTCCGGCAGGATGGCGCGCAGTGACCGGCTCCCGGGCACCAGCGGGGGTGCCGCAACGGCCCGCGGCGGTGATTCCATCTCTCGTCCTATCCGTCTGTCCGTCATCCAGGCCTTCAGCGCGCGCTCTTCACAGCGACCTGGTGGCGGAAGGAGAGGAACAGCGTCGCGGGACCGACGTCGATCCGGTCGGTCGCGGACTGCCGCTCGCCGGTGCCGATGTCCGCGGGGTACATCTCCAGCTTGGTTACCGACTCGACGTCCGCGCAGCGCGCGGCCACCGCGTACAGGTCGCTCAGGCGCAGTGCCCGCCCCAGCGGCCAGCCCGAGCGGTTGTGTCCGCCGTGGCCGGACGGCAGCGGGCTCAGGCACTCGTACAGCGCCCGCAGCACCCGCTCCTTGACCTCGGCGCGGTCCGCGCCCTTGGCCGCCTCGATCTCGGCGACCACCGTCACGCCCTGGTAGGCGGGCCCGCTGACGGAGACCACCACGCCCATGGGCCGGGCCGCCTCCACTGCGCGGGCGGCGGACGCGAGCATGCCCTCCGAGGGAACCAGCTCGCGCCAGCTGTCCTCTTCGCGTACGTCCCGTACTTGAGGGATGATCAGAACCCTTATCAGGCCAGCCCGTTCGGAGTCGTCCGGCTCCGCCACGCACTCGATGCGCCCCGCGTCCCGGCAGGCCGCGGCCGCGATCGACTCGTAGTCCTTCGCGGTCACCGCCCGGTCCTGGGTGCGCAGCCAGTGCCCGGCACGGCGCCGCACGCTGTCCACCGACTCGGCGTCCACGCCGCCCGTGGCGGGCGTGCGGTTGTCGACCCGCGACACCAGGGCGAGCGGGGTCCGCAGCACCGTCAGGGTGTTCGCGGCCACATTGCCCTCGCGGCCGCCGCCGCGGCGGTAGGCGCCCGCCGTGATCCTGGCGCCGATCTCGGGCACCGCGCCGTACTGTCGCATCTCTCCGTCGGGCTGGCGCACGGACGGGCCGAACCTGACCGTTCCGCTGGCCTCGTCCACGGTGATGTGCCGGTCGGTGGGGGAGGAGTCGGTGAAGGACGGCACTGCCTTCCACACCTGGCGGCCCGCCTTGGTTTCTACCGCCACCGCGCGCAGCGACCCGGCGACGACGGGGGTGCGGTGCACGGTGAAGGACTGGCCGGGGGTGCCGTCCGAGACGCCCATCTCGTCGTGCGGGATGGTCTCGCCCTCCAGCGCGGTCGTGCTCCCGCCCACCGTGTACGCCTCCAGGGCACTGATCCTGGGAGAGGAGGAGTACGGCGACTGGCCCGGGCCCGCCTCCGTGATGCGGCAGCGCAGCCAGCCCGCCCGGCGGCGCCCGATGAGCGAGGCGGCGTGCCCGTCGGGCAGGTGCAGCACGATCTCACCGGGCCGGTTCAGACCGCCCGTGCCGTCGCTCTCGACCTCGCACTCCACCCAGCCGTCCCCGCACCACGCCTCCCACACCCGCGGCGGGCGCCGCGGGTCCACGCCGACGCCGTCCATCGCACACTCCACGCGCAGCGCCACCGCGCACCGCGGTGCGGTCTGCGACAGGCCCACCAACAGGGCGTCGCCAGGCGTGGGTTGCTGGGCGAAGCAGGTCACCGGCTCGCCGGACAGGAAGCGCTCGGTGACGAGCTCGGGGGCGTGTCTGGCCGTCGCCGAGCCGATGTGGCCCAGCGAGGTCGGCACGATCGCCAGCTCCCGGTTCACGGTGAAGATCCGCGCGGGCGCGCTGCCCGAGCGCGGGGTGGCGACCTCGGTGCCGGCCGGCACCGCCACCTCCGCCTCCTGCGGGGCCGAGAGCCGGAAGGTCAGCTCCGTACGTGCGGCCTGCGGGGCGGTGAGCTGCACGCCCAGTAGGTCGAGGAACTCCAGGTGGACCTTCTCCGGGATCCGGTTGAGCCGGTAGGAGAGCTGGTCGACCATCTGCGCGAACGCCTCGATCAGCGCCACCCCGGGGTCGGAGACGTTGTGGTCGGTCCACTCCGGGCAGCGGCGCTGGATGAACCGCTTGGCGTCGTCGACGAGATCCTGGAACCGGCGGTCGTCCAGATGGGGGCTAGGCAGCGACATCGGTGTCCCTCCTCTGCTGCGGGTGCGGTCCCTCGCCGTCGCGGGCGGGTATCACATAGAACGGGTAGACAAGGTTGCGGCGGCTGTTGGTGCCGGACAGCTGGTAGGCGATCTGGATGTCGAGGACCTCCTGCTGCCCCGCGGCCTGGACCACGGTGACGTCGTCCACGACGATCCGCGGCTCCCAGCGCTCCAGGGACCGGCGCACCTCGTACGCGATGGCGCCGCAGGTGGCCGCGTCGAACGAGCCGAAGACGCGGTCCCGGATCGCACAGCCAAACTCCGGCCGCATCGGCCGCTCCCCGGGCTCGGTGCCCAGGACCAGCCGGATGGCCTGCTCGACTTCGGCGGTGCCCTCGGTCATCGCGATGCCGCCGGAGGGGCTCACGCCGAGGGGGGCGGACCAGCCGCGGCCGATGAAGAAGTCGGACACGGCACTCAGCTCCCGATCATGACGGTCGGGCAGCCCATGGCGATCATGCCGCCGCCACAGGCGATGGTGTCGCCCATCGCGGCCGCCGGCATGCCGTTGATGAGCACCTTGCGTACGGCCACCACCGGCACTGGCGGGACCGGCGGAATGTGCAGGGGGCCCACACAGGTGGCGAGCGACCCGGCGACGGCGGCCGGCTGCCCGCCGATCAGGACCGTGGCAGCCATCGGGGGGCCGGTCACCACACCGGCGGCGGCGCCGTGGATGGTGGGATCGCCGATACGTGCGGCGGGAGGCATATCGCGTTCTCCTTTCCGGAGGGGCTGCTCGGAACGAGCGGTTGGCGTGAGTTAGTTGATCCTGACGAGGGCGCCGGAGATCTCGGCGACGGCGCTGCCCGAGAACTTCGCCGTGGTGTCCGCGGTGACCTCGACCTTCGTGCCGGACATCTGGACCTGGGTGCCGGAGAGCTTGAGGCTCTGCTGGGCGTTCACACTGACGCTCTGGCCCTTCAGCTCCAGAGGAGCGTTGCCCGCGTCCACGGTGATGCCGCTCTTGGCCGCGATCTTGACCTTGCCGTCGCTCTGCACGGTGATGACCGTGTCGTTCTGGTCCATCTTGATCTGGAGCTTGCCGTCACCGGTGATCAGCGTGGCACCCATGCCGGAGCTGTCGGCGTCGAGCAGTTCGAGGCGGTGGCCCTTCTTTGAGGCGAAGGAACGCCGGTTGGCCTGGCCCTTGCCGCTGTCCACCAGGTCGAGCTTGTGCGGGGCGAGCTTGTCCACCCCGTTGTATAGCCCGCCCAGGACATAGGGGCGGTCGAGACAGCCGTGCTCGAACCCGACCAGGACCTCGTCACCGACCTCCGGCACCACCACACCGTGGCCGCGGCTGCCACCCAGCTGCACCGTCCGCGCCCAATTGCTCTCGTACTTGGCGTCCAGCCAAGGGAGTTGGACCTTGACCCGGCCCTGCTTCTTGTCGTCCTTGATGTTGACGACCTTGGCCGGCATCAGCCCGTAGAAGCGCCGCAGCCCTTCCTCGGCGTCACCGGGCCGCCCGGCCGCCGTCCGGTCCGCCCCCTCGTTGACCGTCAGCTCCGTCAGGTAGCCCGAATCCGGGTGGTACTCATGGCGTACGGACGTGACCGTGTACTGGCCCTCGAACTGCTTGCCCAGACCGGTCAGCGACACCCCGGAGCGCAACCGCAGCCGCGGCTCCCCGCGCACCACCGCGCGCAGCCGGGGCAGGCCCGCCGCGACCTCCTGCGCCATGCTGGCCGCCAGCGTCTCGGCCTCGCCCTGGGTGCCGCGCGGCAGCCCAGCCAGCAGCACCGATGGCCCCGACACCGCACCGGACGGCGCGGTCCAGGCGGTGCTGTGCCGTGTCGTGGCGGGGTTGCCCATGGCGACGAACGGCTCCTTGCGCTCGGGGTCCCAGCCCCGCACGGTGACCCCGGTCACCTGGTCATCGAGGGACGCCACCGAGCCGACCTTCAGCAGGTTCGCGCCGAACTGCAGGGCGAACGGGTTGCCCTGGGCCGACATGCCCTTCGCCGGAGCGCTGGAGGCCCGTGCGGGCTTGCAGAAGTGCAGCTTGCCGTCCCGGAAGAAAAGGTCCCGCCCGTTCTCCCGGGCCAGGTGGGAGAGGAAGTCCCAGTCCGACATGGCGGGCTGGGTGAGGAACTCGTACGTCGGCCGCGCGTCGTCGACCGTCCCCGTCTCGACACCGGCCTGCTTGGCCACCTCGCGCACGATGTCCCCGGCCGTCATCTTCGGATACGACGCGACCCGGTAGCCCCGGCGCAGCCGGTGGGAGCGGTCCTTGGCGCGGATGACGGTGAATACGCCGCCGACTGTGCTCGCGGCGCCCGCGTCCGAACTCGCCCGCGCCTCACAGTCGGTGACCTCACCCTCGAAGAGGGCGTGCTTGCCGTCCGGGGTCACCGAGGTCAGCTTGAGCGTGCTGCCCAGGGTGACGCCCCACTCGGCGAGCAGCGACGCGTTGTGCGGGTCCCGGATGCCGACCTCGGCCGTGGCCGACGAACGCCCGTTCTCGTGTACGACGGCCCATGCCAGGGCGGCGCCGAAGTCCGCGGGCATCATCCGGCGGCCCGCGGCCTCGACGATCAGCCCGGCGGTATGACGCCCTGTCATCTGTACATGTCCTTACGTGAGGTGATGGTGGAAGGGATGGACTTCAGCGGTCGGTGGCGTTCGGCAGGACCAGCACCGTGCCCGGCCGTACCTTCGACGGGTCGTCGATGTCGTTCAGCTCGGCGATCAGCCGCCAGTCGGCCGCACGGCCCGTGCTGCGCACCGCGATGGACTGGAGGGAATCCCCCCGCACCACCACGCTGAACTGGCGCGACGAAGGCGACCCCGGCAGGTGACCCAGACCCTGCGCACTCATATGCCGACCTCCTCCAGGGCGAGATCGCACACTGCGCGCAGCGGATGGCCGTCGCTGGAGAAGCGAGTGAACCGGACCGCGAGGTGTCGTACAACCGAGTGGAACTGGGCTGCCTCGCAGTGCCCCCAGCGGAACATCACCCACGGCGGGGACGACTGGTTGTTGCTGAGGCTCTTTTCCTCCGGCCGGCAGCACTTGAGCAGCGTCCGCACCCGTGTGTCGACGGAGTCGTCGTCCGGCTTGAGGGCATCCAGGACGACGGTCAGGGTGAGCACCGTCGGCTGGCTGCCGAGGAACTCGGGTACGGAAGCCTGCGGTGCGAGGCGGGTGGTGTGCCGCGCCCAGGACGTCTCCTTGACCAGGGAGAGCTGTGCCGGGTTGAACTGGAACTTCACCACTTCGGCCGGCTTCCCGAGCTGCTTCTGGCCGCCGATCGGCGGCTTGTAGATTTCGAGAACCGCCTTCTCTACCTTTTCCATTGTCTTCTCGCCTCCTTTCTTCGGCGTGTCCGCGGCGATTACTTGGGCGTATCGCCGAAGTAGAAGCCACCGTGGACGAAGTCGATCTCTTCAATGGCACACGTGGTGGTAGAGGTGTTCAAGGTTGGACCCCGCCAGGCGACTGGCCGCAGGTCCAGGAGTTCCCACGAGGCCACCTTCCTGTTGTTGGGTCCGAGAATCGCGACGTACCCCGGTTTGGGAACCGGCTTGGACAAGTTGTCCTGGACCCACTTGCACATCTGCAGCGTGTGCTTCGACACGAGTCGCGACACGGTCAAAGGGGTGTACTTGATGCGGGTGTTGAGGTAGGTGGGTGAAGTGTTGTGCCCTCCCTCGATGACCTCGTCGACCTCCATGGACATGGCGAGCCCTGTGCACCCGGTGAAGTCGTCGCATATCTCTCCGCTTGGCCCGTGAAAGGACAACTGGAACCGATGGGTGGGTAGGGGCAGGGATTCTGTGCTCAACGTTGTGCCTCCGCTTCGGGCGAGAGAAATCCCATGGGTATGCCCCACTCGGGGCTGGGGGTGGCTTCATCTGTCGATCGTCGTGCTATGTCGTGCTTTGCGTCGTGGGAGTCGACGGCGCGATCCTGCACTGCTTGTTCGACGATCTGGTGGAAGACCGGATGTCCGTTGCCGAACGCATCTGTGACCGAAGCCGTGACACCTTCGCCCCGGACGGCCGGAGCGAGCGACGCGAGGGATCGGGTGTAGGAGGGAGCCTCCGGCCTCGTGACCGGCGTCGACTCGAAACCGCTTGGCACGTCGGTGCCCCAGGAGGGCGGGGACGTGGTGACCGTCACCGGGCCAGGCGTCGAATTCGCTGTCCTTATGACGGTTGTGTTCGCGGTGGCGGAGGGCTGCCGGCCTGGGGTGACGGCCTCGACACGGTGCTGGGTACCGTCGGCCGGCGTCTTGCTTCGCGCGGGCTCTGCGCCAGAAACGCCTGAAGGAGAGATACCGAGGTGCGCGAAGAGGGCGGGGTGGCGGTCAGGTTCGGCATGGACCGAACGGATTTGGGGGCGACCGTTCGGCGCTGCGGCCGTCCACAGATGAGGCTCTTCCGGGCCGGGCCGGGGCCCCGGCCCGGAACCGGCTGCAACCGGGTGCTCAACGGCTGCGTGCGTCTGCGCCTCCTCTGCATGCCGCTGAGCGCCGTCGGCCGTCCGTCGCTCGGAGCGGCTGGTGCCCTCTTGGTGCTGAGCGGCACCGTGCGCTTGCGCTGCGGCGCGTTGGGTGACGCCCTGGCGACGCAGAGGGAGGCTGCTCGCGGAGAAATCCACGAAGTCTTCGACCGGTCCGCTGTCGAAGCCGCCATCGAGATGCAGGGGTGCGACCTGGCGGGTCTCGGCACTGCGTACATCGCTCCGCACGGTGCGCGGAACCGGGATCTGTTCGTCAGTCGGAGCTCCGGGTACGAGCGGAGGAAGGTCCGGACGGGGCTCGGCGTCATCGGAGGGGCTCTCTTCAACAGTCCGCCGAACAGAGCGGGTTGGCGGAACCTTGGACCCGCCGGGCAGGGAGGGCTCGGGCGCCCTGGCCTCGCCGGCTGGTGCAGTGGGGTCCTCGGTGTCGGATTGGTGGGCCTGGCTCCGGTCTCGCTGCTGCTTAGGGCTGCGGCGTACGAGAGGTGTGGGCCGCATGACCGGCGGTGTGGGCTCGCCGAGTTGGAACGGGACGGCGGGGGAGGAGGAAAGGCTCTCGCGGGGGGCGTCCTGGCCGTGCACGGGGCTCGGCACGTCACGCGGTGCCTGCTGCCCAGGGACTGGAACGACGGTGTCCACCGCACCATCGGCGGTGGAAGCGCTGCGGTGCAGATAGGCACGGGCTGCCTCGTGATCCGGCGATGCCGGCCCGACCGGGGTGATCAGGTCACAGGCGCGCTCTTTGTGCGACGGCTGCGGCGAGGAATCGGTGGGCGCGGCCAGGGCGGTGGCAGTCGGCTGGTGCTGGGTGCCGGGTGTGGAGTGGTCCGCCGGGGTGGCCAGGTCGCTCCGTCCGGATGCCGAGGTGCGCGGGGCGGGCTGGGCGGCGAGGTCCGAGGGCTGGGTCGGGGCGTGCTGAGAGCGCGCCGTGGCGGTGGAGTGGTTTGCCTCGGGCCTTGTGAGCTGCTCGGGGTGGGCAGCGGTGTTCTGGTCCCGGTCCTGCGGGTTCTGCTTGCGGCGGGCGCGAGGTACGGGCCGCATGGCCGGTGGTGTGGGCTCGCCGAACTGTAGCGGGACGGCGGGAGACGGGACCCGCTTGGGGGCAGCGCTGCCCTGCTCCTGTTCGCGGCGAGGGGCATCATGCAGGATCCGCCCCTGTGCCACAGAATTGGCGGCAGGGGTGCTGTCATCAACAGGGCTTTCATTAGCGGCAGTTGATGCGCCTGGTGCGGCTCCCGAGCAGGATGTGGACACCGGGGCCGCCGCCGGGGTGCTCACGTTCGTCGTGGGCTCGACCCGGGGCGGGGCGGCGGTTCCGAGATCGGGGGTGTCCGACTTATCGAGCCGTATACGTGCTCGAGGGGCTTCCCGAGTGGTGCCGTGTTGCGGCTGGCTCTCCCGCGGCGTGGAGTCGGGCGCGGACACGTTGGGGGTCCTCGGGGCGGAGCGCATGCCGGCGGAGCCCGACGCCTGACGGGCGGTATCGGCTTCGGTCGGCTCGCCCGTAGCGGAGTTGGCCATGCCTGGCCGCGTGGACGAGGCAACCCCCTGGGGAGCGGTCGACGGCGTAGCGTCCGGAGCCTGGTCGTAGGTCTCCGACGGTTCTTGCAAGGTGGCTGCCGCGCTGGGTGCGGGCTGGTCGGCCGCGTCCGGGAGCGGGATGGCCCGGGCTGTCGCCGGAGAGATGGTGTCGTCCTCAGCGGCGGTGTTGTGGTTCGGGCGCTCGCTCCGCTTCCGGTTGCGTCGGGGCCGCATGGCCGGGGAAGCGGGCTGATCGACTCGGAGCTGCGCGGCGGGGGAGGAGACGGTCCGGCGGGAACCGTCCGTCCCCTGGTCGTCATGGGGGAGCTGCGGTGACGCGGGGTCCGGTGCTGAAGTTGTGCCGTTCTCGACGAGGGGGCCGGCCGTAACATCCGACGCATCGGGGCCGACACTGGTCTTGGCGGTCCGGTCCGTCGGATACCGGGCCCCGTCCAGCCCGGTCGAAGAAGAACCAGCCTGCTCGGCTTTGGGGGCGGCTTCCGTCGGCACAGTGCCGACCGGGTCCTTACCGTCCGACGGGGCGGCCGTCCCGGGCGCGGAGTCCTGTACATGCTCGTGCGCTTCGTACGCGTCCGCCTCGCACCCATGCGAACGGGAAGGCGTGCGGGCGGTGGCGGCACGGCTGCCTTCGGCAGCCGTGTGAGAGGCATCGGTGGAGAGGGCAGCGGTGGCTTCCTGCTGCGCAGGCGCCTCGTGCAGCGGCAACGCGGCGATGTCGCTGGAACCCGTGGGAGCCTTGTCTGTCGCCGGGGTTGGCGTGCTCTGGGTACCTTTGCGCAGGCCGGCGGCGTGTGAGGGGGCAGCGGCGAACTCCCGCTGTGCGGGTGCCTTGTGCGGGAGCTCCGTACAGCCCTCACCGGCGTCGACCGGAGCCGGAGGGCTCTGGGCAGCCTTGTCCACGCCGCCCCCGCGTGTGGGGCCAGCGGCCGGTTCCTGCTGCGCAACCACCTCAAGGACCTCGCTGGCATGTGCGGGTACATCGACCGTCGCCGGAACGGAGCTGCTGTCGACGCCTTCGTCGAGGTTGGCCTCATGCGTAGAGGCTGTGCGGCGCGACGACGTGCGCGCGGGGCGCATCGTCGTGGGTGCGGCCCCGCCCAGGAGGAGCGGAACAGGGGCGGCCGGTGCGGTTTCCGCTCGTACGGCCGTCACGGGATCTTGCTCGGGGTTCTGGCGCGGCGACCGGTCCGATGCCGTCCGGGCGTGCGTGCCTCCGTCGAATCCGTCTCCGTCGACTCCTGCGGGTTTTTCCGGGGTCTCGGCCCGGCCGTGGTCGTCGAGGCGCTGATCAGCGCCGAAGCGGCGTCGCGCCGCCGCCCGCGCGGCCGTGATCCACCGGGGAAGACGACGTACGGCAAGAGGCGCGGCCGACTGCTCGAAGGTCGGGGGCAGGGCCGAGCCGTACTCGGCGCGCGGATCGCCACCGTTTCGCAGGGAGACCCGCCCCTGCTCCGACGCCGAGTCGGAAATCATTACGGGCTCATGGCTCGGCGCGGACGTGGGCGCAGGGGCGCATACCGCAGCAGGTTCGCCGACAGGCAGGGAAGCAGGGGTGGTGCTGCGTACCGAGGCGGGCTCAGGAGCGAGTACTGGCACGGGTTCGGCCGCCAAGGCGGACTCAAGACGTACCGGCGCGGGCTCAGTTGTCGAAGTGGGCTCGGCGTCGCCTATTGATGTGGGTTCAGCGACCGTCACAAACTCAGTGTTCGGTACGGGCGCGACCCCAAGATCAATCAGCGGCTCGGACTCGCCACGATCAGCCGACGGGGAAGGCTCGCACCCTGGCACATCCGCAGTCTCTGGCGCCGGCGCAGCCCCACGGCCAGGCGCCGGCGCAGCCGCATCGCCCGGCACCACTACAGCCTCGCCAACACCCGGCGGCGCAGACTCGGAACTCGGCATTGGCGCAGACACACCACTAGCTGCGGCTGCGGGCCCACGATCGGCCACCAGCATGGGCTCGGGACTCCGTACCGCCGCAGGTTCACGGGTGGCCATCAGCGCCGTCCCGCCACCAGACACGGGCGCAGGCTTGCGGGCAGCAGTCGTGGTCGTCGCGGAATCGACACCCTGTGTCGGGGTGACTGTGGTGTCCGCGACCATTCCGTACGGAGTCTTTTGCGAGTCGGGCTCGGGGTTGGGCGCCGCAGACCCCTGCTGGTGCGGGGATACGCCTCCGGCCTCGGGAGCGAGTCGCGAGGCTGCGTCGGCCTGCGTCGCCGGGGTGTCGGGCTTGCGGCGCCAGTTTTGGCGGAACCGGCGCATGCCCGAGGCGGCCTCCTCGTGCCGGGTACCGCGCCGGAGCAGCAACCGGCGTTGTGGAGCCGAACCCTGGACCGGCTCCGGGCTCTGGCCCGGCAGACGCACCGGTGCGGGCGCCACCTCGACCTCGCGTACGTCTGCCGATGGTTCGGCCGGGGCAACGGACGGGACGGCCGGGTCACCCGCGCTCCCCAGCACGGCATCCATCCCTTTGGCCGCCCTGGCCCCACGGGGAACGGCGGGACGCCAGTACAGACGTGCGGGCGCCCGGTGGGCCGGGTTTCCGGAGCTCCAGGTCGCCCCAGGCCTGAACACCTGCGGCGGCTCAGGGTTGATGAGAGTCCTGAGTTCCCCGGAAAGCCGGTGGTCCTGGAACGAGGGGAGCCGGTCCGTCACCCGGCGGGAATCGGTGACCGGGTGCACCCCGGCCGCGATCGCCCGTACTGTCTCCGGCAGCACCACCGGAACACGCCCGGCTGCCGCCGCAGCGCGGTCGGCCTCGGTGGTCCGGTGCATGAGCTGATTCCCTAAGTTCCGTAAGGCCGGTCAAGTTGGTCGTCGAGACGCTGATTGATCTGCGTAACCTGACGGATGTAGGCACGACGCTGGATGTGGTCCATGTCAAGCAGTTCGTTGTGCGACCAGTGGAAGTGGTAGGCGATGTACGCGATCTCAGAACGCAGGTTCTCGGCCGCGTACACCGTCATTCCCCCAGGCGGCTCCCCAAGTCGATGTCGAATTCGTGCCGACAATCGGGGCACACGGTCGAAGCGATCGACGTGCCGTCCAGATTGATCTTCTCGTAGAACTTTTGCAGAAATGCGAGATCGGCGGCGAAGAGATCCTCGACGATCCCGGCGTGAATATCCGTCAGGTCACCCAATTTGGTGATCAGTCGACTGATGAGGACGACGGATAGGTAGGCTGGATTTTCGCGTACCCTCTGATCGCTCAGCGGAAGGAGCTCGTCCCGTGCCGTGGCGAGGCGCATGATTCCCCCGCGGTGCACGACCCCTTGCGAATCCACATACCCGCGCGGAAGGGTGAACGAGAATTCTGTCTGGAGGGCCGCAGGCCTGCTGCACAGGCCTGCGGCCGACCGGGAATCGAGGGGCGCGGCCGGTGGTGCCACAGTAGCCGTGCTGGTGGACCCCTCGGTCACACGCCCCCGTTTCACTTGGTCTTGTTCTCGCCGTTGTGGATGACCGTGGCCGAATACGTCTCAGTACCCGAGTTCGGCCCCGCCGAAAGGCTAGGAGGGCTGATCTTCACGCACCGGGCCTGCAGGAAGCTGCGCTTTTCTTCAGCCTTGTCCTTCCCGGCCTCATCCTTCGTGATGATGGAGATGTTCTTGAATGCCTTCTCGTCGTTGCCGGTAGCGCCGGCGTCCTTCAGCCATTGCTTCATGGCCTTGATGTTGGCATCGTCACCCTGCTTCGAGGGGTCTCCCGCGAGGAACGTAACGGTGATTTCCCCATGCACAGCCTCGGTGGCAAAGGCATTGGTCACCAGGTGGCCTTCATTGTTGACGAAGGTCACGGTGCTGTGATTGAACCCCTCCTCCGGCCAGTTGACCTGAGTGAGTGCGGCAATCTGGATGCCGTCACACTGAATCGAGAAGCTATCGGCCACTGTTTCTCCTTGAGCTGGTGATTATTTTTCGGGCGACAGGAGTCTGTTGCGGTCTATTCCGCGCTCGGCGACTCTTGTGCGATTCGGAACACGACGAACTCAGCAGGCTTGACGGGCGCCACACCGATCTCGCAGATGACCTGACCCGCGTCGATGACCTCGGGCGGGTTGGTCTCCGCGTCACACTTGACGTAGAACGCCTCCTCCGGCGTGCCGCCGAAGAGGGCGCCGTTGCGCCATTCGTTCGTGAGGAACGCGGCGATGTTGCGGCGGATGGTGGCCCACAGCCGCTCGTCGTTGGGCTCGAACACCGCCCACTGCGAGCCCAGGTAGACCGACTCCTCCAGGTAGTTGAAGAGGCGTCGGACGTTCAGGTAGCGCCACGACGGGTCGCTGGAGAGGGTGCGGGCGCCCCACACGCGGATGCCACGGCCGGGGAAGCTGCGGATGCAGTTGACGCCTGCCGGGTTGAGCTGCTCCTGCTCGCCCTTGGTGACCTGGATGCCGAGGTCGAGGGCGCCGCGCAGGACCTCGTTGGCGGGGGCCTTGTGCACGCCGCGCGCCTCGTCGTTGCGGGCCCACAAGCCGGCGACGTGGCCGGACGGCGGCATCAGGAAGCCCTTGCCACTGGACGGGTCGGCGACCTGGATCCATGGGTAGTAGAGCGTGGCGTACTTCGAGTCGTAGCCCGCCTCGTTCTGGCGCCACTCGTGGACCTCGGTGGGGTCCATGTCCGGCAGCGGGTCGAGGATGGCCATGCGGTTGGCCATGTTCTCGCAGTGGTTGATCATGGCCATCTGGATGGCCATGACCTGCTCGCGGCTGACGTTGCCCGCCTGGTAGGCGGCCATCAGGTCCGGGGCCATCACCATGGTGATGTCGTCGATGGCCTCCAGGCCGGACAGGCCGGAGCGGTCGTTGACCTTGCCGACGTACTTGCCGACGACGTCCTTGGCCACGACCTCGCCGCCCGAGGCGTTGCCCTTCGGGGTGGCCGGCAGGGCCAGCGAGGAGGAGTCGGGCAGCGCGAGCGCGGTGCCGGCGGTGGGCGCCTCTTCCACCATGACGAACTTGGAGCGCTCCTTGACCTGCGTCACCACATACGCGGCCGAGGCCCTGTCGGCGGAGACGTCGAACGTTTCGGTGGCCGAGCCGTCCACCTTGACGGTGAAGGTGAAGACGTCGTCCGAACCGCCGTCGGCGGCCTTCGCCTTGTCGGCCGCGGCGCCCGTGGCCCGCTTGGTCTTCGGGTCGGTGGGCTTCTTCTGTACGTCGACCGAGATGTTGCGGCCCGTCGCGGCCGGCAGGGCCGCCACCCGGAAGCCACCGAGCACCTGCGCCGGGGCGGAGCCGACGGTCTGGGCGCTGTCGACGGCGTCGCCGTTTGCCGACTGCCCGCCGACGCGGACGACGTAACAGTTGCCGCCGCCGTTGGCGAAGTAGCCGTAGACGGAGTGCGCGAGGTAGGAGCCCTCGACGAATTCACCGAACGTGTTGGTGAACTGGGCCCAGTTGGTGACCCGGACCGGCTCGTTGAGCGGCCCCTGCTCGGCGAAGCCGACGAAGGCGGCTACTGCGGTGCCGACGCCCTCCACGGGGCGGGAGCCGCCCGTGCTCTCTTCCACAAATACGCCGGGGGACAGGTAGGTGGCCATCCAGCACTCCTTCTTGATGAGTTATCCCGAGGATGAATCCAGTTAGCGGGCTGCGCTTTCCTCGCGGGAAACCACGAGGAAAGGAAACTGCTACCCATTCGCCGGGGCTGGAGACGGTTCTCTTGCCGCACGACTGGCTGTTCATTGCCAGCTTCGGACCGTGGATTCTGTCCATGAGCATCGTCGGGGATTCGACGCCGTGTCAAACGAGATCAAGCATTCTGGAAGCCTGACGGCGTTTTGTCTTCCATGGTCCTGCGCGGATCAACCTTTGGCCTACGACGGGCTGTTACTCACCGCCGATTTCAGTTGAACCATAGATGATCAACCTCTGGATACAGGAGTCAACTTTCTCTCCCGGTTCGTCCGGAGCGTGAGACGGAGACTGAGGCCTTGTATGCGTGCGCGCGGGCCACACTGCGCGACGGGAACGAGACGAGGAGGCGCCGGGTGACCACTTCCGATGCGGACGGCCAGTGCGAGGCATTGGAGAAGTTCGGTACGGACTTCACGGCGGCCGCCCGCGAGGGCAAGCTCGATCCGGTGATCGGCCGGGACCAGGAGATCCGCCGGGTGGTGCAGGTCCTGTCGCGGCGTACGAAGAACAACCCGGTGCTGATCGGCGAGCCGGGTGTCGGCAAGACCGCGGTGGTCGAGGGCCTGGCCCAGCGCATCGTGATGGGCGACGTACCGCAGTCGCTGAAGAACAAGCGGCTCGTCTCGCTGGATCTGGGCGCGATGGTCGCCGGCGCGAAGTTTCGCGGCGAGTTCGAGGAACGGTTGAAGGCAGTCCTGTCGGAGATCAAGGAGAGCGACGGGGAGGTCGTTACGTTCATCGACGAGCTCCACACGGTGGTCGGCGCTGGCGCCATCGGGGATTCCGCGATGGATGCGGGCAACATGCTGAAGCCGATGCTGGCCCGCGGTGAGCTGCGGATGGTCGGCGCGACCACGCTGGACGAGTACCGCGAGCGCATCGAGAAGGACCCGGCGCTTGAGCGCCGCTTCCAGCAGGTCCTGGTGGCCGAGCCGAGCGTCGAGGACACCATCGCGATCCTGCGCGGGCTCAAGGGCCGCTACGAGGCCCACCACAAGGTGCAGATCGCGGACGGCGCGCTGGTGGCGGCCGCCACCCTCTCCGACCGGTACATCACCTCCCGCTTCCTGCCCGACAAGGCCATCGACCTGGTGGACGAGGCCGCGTCCCGGCTGCGCATGGAGATCGACTCCTCGCCCGTCGAGATCGACGAACTCCAGCGCGCCGTCGACCGGTTGAGGATGGAGGAGCTGGCCCTCAAGAACGAGACCGACGCCGGTTCGCTCCAGCGCCTGGACAAGCTCCGCAAGGACCTCGCCGACAAGGAGGAGGAGCTGCGCGGGCTCACCGTCCGCTGGGAGAAGGAGAAGCAGTCCCTCAACCGGGTCGGCGAACTCAAGGAAAGGCTCGACGACCTGCGCGGCCAGGCCGAACGCGCCCAGCGCGACGGTGACTTCGACACCGCCTCCAAACTTCTCTACGGCGAAATCCCGGCCCTCGAGGAGGAGTTGGAGAAGGCGGCCGAGGCCGAACGAGAAGCCGCCCGCTTCCTCGGCCCCGACGAGCAGATGGTCAAGGAGGAGGTCGGTCCGGACGACATCGCGGATGTGGTGGGTGCCTGGACCGGCATTCCCGCCGGGCGCCTGCTGGAGGGCGAGACGCAGAAGCTGCTGCGCATGGAGGCCGAGCTGGGCCGGCGCCTCATCGGCCAGATGGAGGCCGTCCAGGCCGTCTCCGACGCGGTGCGCCGCACCCGGGCCGGCATCGCCGACCCCGACCGCCCCACCGGCTCCTTCCTCTTCCTCGGCCCGACGGGCGTGGGCAAGACCGAGCTGGCCAAGGCGCTCGCCGACTTCCTCTTCGACGACGAGCGGGCCATGGTCCGCATCGACATGAGCGAGTACGGCGAGAAGCACTCCGTGGCGCGGCTCGTCGGCGCGCCTCCCGGTTACATCGGTTACGAGGAGGGCGGCCAGCTCACCGAGGCCGTGCGCCGCCGCCCGTACTCCGTGGTCCTCCTGGACGAGGTGGAGAAGGCCCACCCCGAGGTCTTCGACATCCTGCTCCAGGTCCTGGACGACGGCCGCCTCACCGACGGGCAGGGCCGCACGGTCGACTTCCGCAACACGATCCTGATCCTCACCTCCAACCTGGGCAGCCAGTACCTGGTCGAGCCGCTGACCTCGGAGGCCGAGAAGAAGCAGCAGGTCCTGGAAGTGGTGCGGGCGTCCTTCAAGCCCGAGTTCCTCAACCGCCTGGACGACCTGGTGGTCTTCTCGGCGCTGACCAAGGACGAGCTGTCCCACATCGCCGAGCTCCAGATCGGCCGACTGGCCAAGCGACTGGCCGACCGCAGGCTCGCCCTGGAGGTCACCCCGGCCGCCCTGGAGTGGCTCGCCGACGAGGGCAACGACCCGGCGTACGGAGCGCGCCCGCTGCGCCGCCTGATCCAGACCGCCATCGGCGACCGGCTCGCCAAGGAGATCCTGGCGGGCGAGATCAAGGACGGCGACACCGTCCACGTCCATGCCGAAGACGACCGTCTGCTGATGGGATCGGGGAGTCGAACCCAAGAGACGGGGTCTGACGAGGTCTGACCCGACGCGGTCGTCAGACCTCCCACACGCGGCTCACGGTCCAGGGACTGGTGCTCGTACCGACATCGATGCCCTTCGGCGGTACGAGCGCACGGGGGATGACGTACTCCAGCTCGGCCGCGGCGACGCTATGGCCGGTGCCCTGCGGACTGATGGTGTGTTCCTTGTGCGGCTTCCCCCGGGCCCACACCGCCAGGGGGTTGCGCTGCTTGTTCCATTCGACCCGGATCCGGACCGTCGCGTGGTTCCCGTAGTGAAGCGCCCCTTCGCCGTACGACAGGTTGTCCGACCGCTCGTGCCCCAGGTTGCTGGTGTGATTGCTGGCCTTCTCCCGTTTGTACGTGACTCCGACCGTCGCGCTCCCGCCGATCTGCTGGAGACCCATCAGGGTGCCCGCGGTACCGGTCGCCGAGAAGGTCGGCCCGGTGGCCAGTGTGGTGCTGTCGGCCAGTGAGCCAGCCGCCTTGTGAGCCGTGCCCATGCTGGCTTTCGTCAGGGAGACCGGTCCGGCGGGATGCTCGTCCGGCAGCAGGGAGATCCACACCCGGCAATGGTAGGACCATGTGTGGTTGCTGCCCGTCAGCTGCGCCACCAGCTTCGCGCTGCGCCCGATGAAGCTCGTCCCGAGGGCGATGAGCCGCTGGCCCGACAATGCCTGTTCCAGGAGCGCGTAGGACTGCGGGGTCCGCAGCGCCTCGGGGAGCCTTTCGTACACCTTCGTGAAGAGCTCGGTATCGACGTGCAGGTTCAGGACCTGGCTGCTGAGGGGCAATGGGCGGGCGGGGACCGGCGGGGTCGCCGTGGGCGCGGGGGCTGGGGAGCGGAATGCTTGCCGGTTTCGAAGGTTGCGCTCGAATTTGGTACTGCATACGGATCCGGGCATCGGTCACCACCGCACCGTCGATATATCTAACTGGTCGTCAGAAGTGTGGCACGGTATTCCGATGCGTCCGAGAGGGCGAAAGTCCTGAATAGTCATCCCGTGCCCTGTCGGGCCCGCCCCGCGGCCGGGAAAATTCGGGGCGGTTGCCCGTCCGGATGACGTCGATGATCCTTGGTGCTGCACGTTGAGCCCGTTGAATAGTCGGACGCGGGGGCCGAGCGCAGGAGTCCAGTGGTGTCGCCGCGAGCACGCAAGAGAGACTCTTTGAATCCTGTGGCCCCGGACGGGCGAGCACCGCCACCGGCTGGCGGAGCGAGGGACAGGACAGGCCATGGATGTGGTGGAAAAGCGGTGCGGTGGCGCCGATCTGAGCAAGGCGGATGCCAAGGTGTGCATCCGGGTGCCGGGCACCGGCAAGCGGGCCCGTTACGAGGTCCGTACGTTCTCCACGATGAACGACGGCCTGCTGGAACTGCGGGACTGGCTGGTGGAGAACAAGATCACCTGGATCGGGATGGAAGCCACGGCGTCGTACTGGAAGCCGCTGTTCTACCTGCTGGAAGCGGCCGAGGGGATCGAGCCGTGGTTGCCGAACGCCCGGCACATCAAGACCGTGCCGGGCCGCAAGACCGATATGAAGGACTGCCAGTGGATCTGCAAACTGGTCGAACACGGCCTAGTCCGTCCTTCCTTCCTTCGTGCCGCCGCGTGACAGCCGCCAGCTGCGGGACCTGACCCGGTACCGCACCGAAACCGTCCGCGACCGGACCCGCGACGTGAACCGGCTCGCGATGTTCCTGGAAGACGCCGGGTTCAAGCTCTCCTTCGTGGTCAGCGACATCACCGGCCGCTCCGCCCGGGCCATGCTGGACGCCCTGGTGGCCGGCGAACGCGACCCGCGGGTACTGGCCGGTCTCGCCCTGGGCAGCCTGCAGGGCAAGGTCCCGCTACTGACCCGTGCCCTGACCGGCAGCTTCAGCGAACACCACGCGTTCATGGTGGCCTCGATGCTGCGCGCGATCGACGAGGCCGACGACCGGATCGCCCGCCTGAGCGAGGAGATCGGCCGGCAGCTGAGGCCGCTGCAGCAGCAGGTCGACCTGCTGATCACCATTCCCGGGATCAGCCTGACGCTGGCCCAGGTCCTGATCGCCGAGATCGGCGTGGACATGGGCCGCTTCGCCACCGCCGGGCACCTGGCGTAGTGGGCCGGGATGTGTCCGGGCAACAAGGAGTCGGCCGGCAAACGGCTGTCCGGACGCACCCGGCACGGCGACACCTGGCTCAAGACTGCCCTGTTCATGGTCGGCGCCGCCGCGGCCCGCAGCAAGAAGACCTACCTGGGCGCGCAGTACCGCCGACTGGTCCCGCACCGCGGCACGAAACGCGCGACCCTCGCGGTCGGCCACTCCATCCTGATCGCCGCCTGGCACATCCTCCACAACCAGGTCCCCTACCACGACCTCGGCCCCGACCACTTCACCAACCGCCTCGGGAAACAACGCCAGACCCGGCGCCTGATCGCCCAACTCACAGCCCTCGGCATGGACGTCACCGTCACCCCACGCGAACTGCCCGCATGACCTGCAGCATCACACCTGGGCGCGGGGCATTTTCAAGAGAGTCCCGATGTCCCTGACAGGATGCCCGCGCGGGCGTGAAAATCGGTGCGGTGGCTGTCCGCCGACGTCGATGCTCGCTTGGGAACGTGCGCCCGCAAGAGAGTCTGCAGAGGCGGCCGGTCGAGGGGTTGCACAGTGCCGCTGCGAGCGCGCCGGTTAGATTCTCCGTTCCCTCCAGGCTGCCCGGGCAGCCACCGCCGCAGAGGGGTGCCGCTGGTGAAGGAGGCCAGGCGATGGATGAGGCATCGGAAGAGCTGACTGAAGTGCTGTTGGAGCGCGTGGCCGCGATCGACATCGCCAAGGCGTCGGGGGTGGTGTGCTCGTGGGTTCCGCACGAT
This sequence comes from Streptomyces sp. NPDC094147, assembly GCF_044764265.1. Taxonomy (NCBI): domain Bacteria; kingdom Bacillati; phylum Actinomycetota; class Actinomycetes; order Kitasatosporales; family Streptomycetaceae; genus Streptomyces; species Streptomyces sp. NPDC094147. The sequence goes on from NZ_JBIWHT010000026.1 coordinate 92,242, forward strand.
ACGCGGGAGGGGCGGCGGATCCAGCAGGTGTGGTCGGTCGGCGCGACGACCAACGCGATCCTGGAGCTGGGCGATCGGCTGGTCTGCCAGGGCGTGCAGCGGGTGGTGATGGAGGAGACGTCGAGCTAGTGGAAGCCCTATTTCTTCCTGCTGGAGGCCCGGGGCCTGGAGTGTTGGCTGGTCAACGCCCGCCAGGTGAAGAACGTCCCCGGCCGGCCGAAGACCGACAGGCTGGACGCGGCGTGGCTGTGCAAGCTGGCCGAACGGGCATGATGACCCCCTCGTTCGTGCCGCCCGCCCCGGTGCGGCGGCTGCGCGACCTCACCCGCGCCCGCGCGGTCTTCACCCAGGAACGGTCCCGGCACAAGCAGCGCGCGGAGAAGCTCCTGGAGGACGCGCAGATCAAGCTGACCACGGTGGCCACTGACGCCTTCGGCGTCCCGGGACGGGCCATGATGGACGCCATGACCGCGGGTCGCCGTGATCCGCGGGAACTGGCTCGGCTCGCCAAGGGGCGCATGACCACCAAGTATGACGCCCTGGTGGAAGCGTTGACGGGGAACTTCAACGACCATCACGGCTACCTGCTGAAAGTGTTCCTGGACACCATCGATCATCTCAGCGCGCAGATCGCCGACCTGGACCGGGAGATCGAGACAGCCATCGCCGAGCTGCCCGGCCCCGACAACGCAGGCAGCGGCACTGCTCGGGGTCCGGGCATCATCGAGTGCCTGGATGCCATCCCCGGCGTGGGTCCCCACACCGCCCAGATCCTCCTGGCCGAACTCGGCCCGGACATGCGTGCGTTCCCCACCGCCGACCACCTCACGTCCTGGGCGAAGCTGTGTCCGCGTACGGTCCAGTCCGGGGCTAAGAACGGCGCCGGCCGCACCGGCAAGGGCAATCCCTGGCTCAAAGCCCTGGGCGAGGCCGCGATGACCGCCGCGCGCACCGACACCTTTCTCGGCGCCCGCTACCGAAGACTCGTCAAGCACATGGGCCACGCGAAGGCCTTGGTCGCCGTCGCCCGCTCGATCCTGGTCATCGCCTGGCACCTGATCGACGACCCCGACGCCGCCTACCACGATCTTGGCGCCGACTGGCACCAACGACATCTCGACCCAGCCCGCAAGACCCGCGACCTCGTTCGCCAACTCGAACGACTCGGCCACCAGGTCACCCTCGTCCCCACCGCCGCCTGAAGATCCGTCACGGAGCCGTCCGGACGGCTCCGCCGCCCGGACGTTCACGCCTGCCCGGTTCTTGATCTATTTTCCGGTTAGCTGAAGCGGCTGCGCCGGGAGCTGGCGGAGGCGAAGAAGGCGAACGAGATCCTGGTGAAAGCCGCGGCCTTCTTTGCCAAGGAGATCGTGAAGTAGGCGAGTTGTGCCGCTTCATCAACGCGGAGAAGGCCACCGAGACCAACCCCGGCGGATACAGCGTCGCCTTGCTGTGCAGGACCTTGCACGTGCCCCGCTCCGCTATTATAGCTGGCTGGACGCGCGTCCGGCTGCGGCGGTGCGCCAGGCGGCCGAGGACGAGCTCGCCGCGGAGATACGGCAGATCCACGCCGATTCCCGGGGCGCCTACGGTGCCCCGCGGGTGCACGCCAAGCTGCGCCGGCAAGGTCGGAGGATCAGCCGGAAGAAGGTCGAGCGGCTCATGCGTGAGCGTGACATCCGCGACATCACGCGCCGCAAGCGCCGCCATCTCACGCGGCAGGATTCCAAGGCCGCACCCGCCCCTGACCTGGTCGGACGTGACTTCACTGCCCACGAGCCGGGCCGGAAACTGGTCGGGGACGTCACCCATCTGCCGACCCTCGCCGGCTGGTGGTACCTCGCCGCGGTCATCGATCTGGCGACCCGCGAGGTGATCGGGTACGCGATGGCGGACTATCATCGCGCCGAGCTCGTCGTCGACGCGTTGGAGATGGCTGGCCTGCGCGGTGAGCTGAAGCCCGGCTGCATCATGCATACCGATCGCGGATCGGAGTACACCAGTGGCCAATTCCGCCAGCAGATAAGGGAGTTGAACCTGAGGCAGAGTATGGGCAGAACCGGCATATGTTGCGATAACGCCGCAGCGGAGAGCTTCTTCGGCCTGCTCAAAGCGGAGATCGGTACCACCGTCTGGGAATCCCACGAGACGGCCCGCGCAGACATCTTCCGCTTCATCGAGGTCGAGTACAACCGCACCAGGCTCCGCAAACACCCCGAGTTCCGGTACGTCATCCCACTCGAAACGAGGACCCTGCTGCAACCAGACCTCACCCCCGCAGCATAGACATCCACTGTCCAAGATTGCGGGGGAACTTCACGTGTGAGATTCCTGTGAACCCTGGTAGAGCCTTCCCTGCCTGGGCTAGATGGTCAGCTCGCGTCGTACAGGTCATCGGCCTGGACCGCGACAAGCGGTCGGAGTCCCGGGAGTCGTGGTTGTCTGCCCGTGAACCTCTTTCATCCTGCTTCTGAGGAGTGAAGGTGCAGGTCAGGTGGGTTGTTGGTGACATGGCGGAGCCCCCGTCGTTGGTGTGGTGATTCCACTCATCACATCGACGCCGGGGGCTTCGTTGGTTCCGTATCCTGCCATGCTCGATGTCCCGCACGGGCTCGTCGAGCACGTCGCGTGGTTGCTGTACGCCCGCAGACGGGAGATCAACTCTCCCTGGCGCAGGCTGGGTTGCTTCAAACAGGCCCTCCTCGCCCTCGCTCACCTGCGGAAGAACGAGACGTTCGCGCAGGTGGGCGCTGGATTCGGTGTCTCTGAAGCAACCGCCTGGCGGTACGTCGACGAGACCCTCGATGTGTTGGCCGCCTGGGCCCCGGGCCTGCGCGAAGCTCTTGTCGGACTGGGTGAAGGCGACTTCGTCGTCGTTGACGGCACCCTGATCCCCACCGACCGCATCAAAGCTGACGAGCCGTACTACTCCCAGAAGCACGGGAAGCACGGCATGAACGTGCAGGTCATCGCACGTCCGGACGGCACACCGCTGTGGTTCTCCCGAGCGATGCCGGGCCGGACCCACGACCTGACCGCGGCCCGTGCTCACGGCATCATCCAAGCCTGTCTGACCAGGGAAATCCTCGTCCTGGCCGACCGGGCCTACCAAGGCGCCGGCGCCACCGTCCGCACCCCCTACTACCACCACCGCGAACAACCAGAGCACTACCAGCAGTACAACCGCGACCACGCCCGACTGCGCGCACCCGGCGAGAGGGCCTTCGCCAGACTCAAGACATGGCGCTTCTTCCGCAAGGCACGTTGCTCAACCAACCGCATCAGCAGATATGTTGCCGCCATCCACACCCTCCTGAACTGCGACTATTCAGGATGAAAGAGGTTCCGTGCCGTGCTCTGCGTTTTGCTGGCGCCGGGGCGAGACTGGCATGGGGGCCGGTGATCGAATCGAAGGGGTACGAGGATGGCTCAGCCTAATGGGACGTATCGGGTCGTAGAGACTTGATGTTGTAGCCGCCAGCAGGTGAGCACTTTCTCTGCCGGAGCCTTTGAGCTCTGGGGTCAGA
>NZ_JBIWHT010000027.1:0-91016 GCF_044764265.1 Streptomyces sp. NPDC094147
ATATCCAGCACCACCCCGAACTCATCGACGGCTGCCTCACCGAAACCGGGCTGGTCCTCACGCCACACCCGACATGAACCCGAAAGGGTCAGTAATTGTTCACTCGGTAGATCCGGTGGCCTTGGGGCAGTGGTGGGCCGAGGCTCTTGGTTGGGTTGTCGTCCACTCCTCAGATGAGGAGTTCGAGATCCGCCCGGAGCCGGATCGCCTGCCGGGGTTGGACTTCGTCCGGCTTGACGAGAGCAAGAAGGTCAAGAGCCGACTGCATCTCGACTTCAGGCCTGATGACCAGGACGCCGAGGTGGCTCGCCTGGTGGCTCATGGCGCACAGCGTGTTGATATTGGCCAGGGTGACCGATCGTGGGTCGTATTGGCAGACCCCGAAGGCAACGAGTTCTGTGTTCTTGGCCAGCGGCGTCAGTAGCTGAGCATTTGATCCATCAGCATGCCGGCGGAGCCGGGATGCTGATGGATCGTGCGGGCGTCTCCCGGGCCTAGAAGGCCCGTGACCATTTTGGCGCCTCCAGCCCGCATCCGCCCTTCAACGACCGCCTCTTCGTGAGGTTGGGCCGGCCGACGAACCGAGGGTGAACGAAGCTTGCCCGTGCGCCTGTTCCTCTCAGGGCAGGCCGCGCTGAGCGACAGCGGCGGACCGCGCGCCGTGTCGATACGCCGGGAGTTCCCTCTTGCGCCGGAATTCCTCCGACTCGGGCAGGACCACGTCGGCCGGTGCGGCGGATGCCCTCGGATGCGTCCGGCGCTAGCGTCGAACGTATCGGTGCACGTGAAAGGGGCTCATGGTGCGTGGAGTGCGGACGGTGGCCCGGCTGGCGGCGGTCGGGATGGCTCTGGCGTTGACCGTCGGCGCGGCGGGGACGGCGGCCGCGACCGAGGCGGGGGCCGGGGCGCTGGACGGGGCGTGGCGCATGGACGGCTACGGCACCGTGCTGACGATCTCGGGCGGGAAGCTCACGACGTACGACACCACCCGGATCAGCTGTCTGCCCGGCTACGTCACGGCCGACCAGGTGGGCGCCCCAGGCGCGGGCGGAGCGACGCGGTACGGCCAGGGCGGGGTCGGGTGGCTGACCGTCACACCGCAGGGCAGGCGGCGGGCGGTCCTCGCGGCCGACGACGCGGCCGGGGTACGCCGCCTTGAGCGCCTGCCCGCCCTGCCCGAGCGGTGCGGGCAGCCCGCCGGGGAGGGACCGCTCGCCGTGTTCGACCGGTTCTGGGCCACGTTCGCGGAGAATTACCCGTTCTTCGCCGCGAAGCACATCGACTGGCGGGCCGTCAGGGACCGTTACCGGCCCCTCGTCACGCCGGACACCACCGACGCGCGACTCCAGCAGATCCTCACCGACATGATCCGCCCGCTCAACGACGCCCACACCGGTCTGGCTTACCAGGGCAGGGCGGTGTACTTCGGCCTGCGCCCCGGCACCCGCGTCCCCACCCCGGACCTGCGCACGCGCGCGGCAGAGGCCGTCGCACGCCAACTCGCCGCCCCGGAACGGACGTTCGCACGCGGAAGGCTGGGCGTGGGTGAACTTCCCGGCGGGATCGGCTATCTGCGGATCGACTCGTTCGACGGATACCTGGAGGACGGCGACTTCCAGCAGCAGACGGCCGAACTCGACCGCGCCATGGACGCGTTGCTCCCCGCACACGGGCCCGCCTTGCACGGTCTGGTCATCGACGTCCGGCTCAACGGGGGCGGCGCCGACCCGCTCGGCCTGCGGATCGCCTCCAGGCTCACCGACCGCGCCTACACGGCGTACGCCAAGGTCGCGCGCAACGACCCCGACGATCCGACCCGCTTCACCCGCCCCCAGCCCATCACCGTGCAGCCCTCCACCGCCCGCCGCTGGACCGGTCCCGTCGCCCTGCTCACGAGCGGGAGCTCGGTGAGCGCGGCGGAGACCTTCACCCAGGCACTGATGGGCCGCACCCCCGCGGTGACCCGGATCGGCGAGAACACCCAGGGGGTGTTCTCCGACATCATGGTGCGCACGCTCTCGAAGGACTGGGCGGCCGTACTCCCCAACGAGAAGTACCTGGACCAGCGGGGCCACACCTACGACGGCCCCGGCATCCCGCCCACCCTCCGTACCCCCGTCTTCACCGAGGAAGAACTCGTCCAGCACAAGGACTCGGCACTCACACTGGCCCGCCGGGTACTGCGCGGCGATTCATGAAACATCTCGGAACTCGCCGCCCACCGGCAGTTCGCGGACAGCAACCACTTCGTCCGAGCCTTCAAGAAGCACTACGGCCGGACACCCACCGAGTCCGCCCGCTCGACCACGACCGGGGAGAACTGAACGCGCAACGGAGCCACCGGCACGCGGACTTCCTGCCGCCGTCCGCTTCACGGACAACCGGCGGTGGCAGGACACCCGGCAGCGAGCAGAACGTCCACAGTGTCCTGCCGAACCGTCCCGATCACATCGCCCCGCCCGCCGACTTCAGAATTCCCCGCCGGGAGTGGCCGGTTGGTCACTCGTCGGCGCCGCCCGCTGTACGGGGGTGGAGGTCGTTCAGGAGATCGGCGAGCCGGTCCGGCATGGAGAGGAACGGGGAGTGCCCGCTGGGCAGCCGGCGCACGCTGTCCGCGCGGATCGCCAGACGCTCCTGGAGCTGTGGTGCGAAGGCCCGGTCGTTCTCACACAGGGCGTATGCGGAGGGAACCTCGCGCCATCCCGCCGCCGTCACCGGTTCGCTGAGGCTCCGCAGGTCCTGGGGCGTCAGGCACCGCACGGCACGCTCGGCCTCCCTCTCGGGCAGCTCGGAGTAGAAGGACTCCCGGGGGTTGTCCAGGGGCGGAACCGTACCCCGGGCGGGTCGGGCAGGGGCCTGCCGTGGAACCCCCAACAGGCTTTCACCGACGTCGAGTTGATGGGCCGCCAGATATACGAGACGGGTGATGCGTCGGTTCTCGGCGGCGGCGATGGTGGCGGGGACGCCGGCATGGGAATGAGCCACGACGGTGGCGGGCCCGTCGATGCGGTCCAGCGCGGTGTGCAGGGCCAGGCTGTCTTCCTTCAGGCCGGCCTCGCCGTTCCCGTCCGGTGCCGCGCTGGGCAGGTCGACGGTCACGGCGGACAGACCGCGTTCGGCCAGGGCAGGCAGGAGCCGTTCCCAACACCAGGAGCCGTGCCAGGCCCCGTGCGCGAGCAGGAGGGTGTTCTCGGCTGTGGACATGGCTGCATCTTTCATCCAACCGGAAGGCCGGTGGGTGAGTGAGTGGATGAGGGAGTGGGTGTTGGTACTTCGGTCGGAGCCCGTGCCGGGGCCCGGGGCGGGCCAGCTGCTTACCGGTGGTCGCGACCAGGCGGTCGCAGGACGGCGATCGGGGTGACGGCCCCCAGCCAGTGGCGGTTCACGACCTTCCCGCCAAAGACCTGCTCGCGTTCCGCGCCCCGACGCGGCTGGCACAGGGCGAATCCGCCCGGCCTCCGAGGGCGCGGGGGCACCGCACAATGACGTACCACCGCCCACGTGCACGAACTCACGAGACGGCACGGGCGGCTCGGGACATGCGCCAATTGCCCACCCGTCGATGAAATCCTGCGGTACTCCGACGGCCGGACACCGATGTGCGCCAGGAAGGCGGAGGAGAGGTTCCCGAGGCTGGAGAAGCCGCAAGGTGGATCATGAACTCCAGGCGGCCTGCGACCCAACCGCGCCGGGTCGACTTCCCACCCGCGTGGACCCGCATACACTCCGGCGTCCGGACCGACCGCCGATCGCGACTCGTCGGGACTGCGAGGCCATCAACTCCCCACCGTGGAAGCGGCGTTGGATGGTGGACGGCAAGCTCCGGTAGCCGGTGGCTCGGACCTGCGGCGGCGGCCCGTCAGGTCGTACGCCGCCATCCGGACCCGCACGGAGCTTGCCCGCGGGCCGGGCAGGCACCGTGCGGGGGGCAAGCGGGTTACGCGGCGGGTGAGGTGAAGTAGTGCCCCTTCTCCAGATCGTCGATGAGCCCCGGGCGGGTCGGCTGCCAGCCCAGCAGTTCGCGGGTCAGCACGCTCGATGCCGGGCAGTCGAACGCCAGGAAGCCGCCCAGCCAGCCGAAGTGCTCAGCCGCGTCGGCGGGAGCGATGGACGCGACGGGCAGGTCGAGGTGGCGGCCCATCACCTCGGCGACCGCGCGCAGTTGCACGCCCTCGTCGGCGATCGCGTGCAGCGTCGAGCCCGCGGGGGCCTCCTCCAGGGCGAGCCGGAACAGGTGGGCGGCGTCGAGGCGGTGCACGGCGGGCCAGCGGGCGGCGCCGTCGCCGACGTGGCCGGAGACACCCTTGTCCCGGGCGATGCCGACCAGCATGGCCATGAAGCCCTGGTCCCCCGCGCCGTACACGGTCGGCGGGAGGCGCAGGACGGACGTACGGATACCGCGGGAGGCGAGGGAGAGCGTCAGCTCCGCGGTGGCCCGCCGCCCCTCCGGCCCCGAGGAGCCGAGCTGTGTGGTGTCGTGCGGGTCGATGTCGTGTCCGTCCCGCTCGGTGCTCACGCGTCCCGGCGCGAGCCCGGCCAGTCCGGAGGCGAGGACGAAGGGCCGGTCGGACCCGGCGAGCGCCTCACCGAACGCCTCGACCGCACGACGGTCCGCCTGCACGGCACCCCCGAAGTCCCCGGAGAAGGCGAGCTCGTGCTTGAACGCGAGATGGATGACGCCGTCCGACTCGGCGGCCGCGCTCCGCAGGCCGTCCAGGTCGTCGAGGGTGCCGCGGTGCACCTCGGCCCCGGCAGCGGTGAGGGCGGCGGCCGAGGCGTCCGAGCGCGCGAGCCCGACGACCTGATGCCCCGCGCCGATGAGTTCGGGAACGACGGCGGATCCGATCCAGCCGGAAGCGCCGGTGACGAATACACGCATGAGAAGACCTCCTGGTGAGGACCGCCACTGCGGTAGATCCGCGGCAACGGCAACCTATGTCAGTCACTGACATCGACGGTAGCACTCGATGTCAGGAACTGTCATCACGTAGAATCCGGACATGGGTAGATGGCAGCCAAACGCACGCGGCCGGCTGGAGCAGGCCGCCATGGAGCTCTACACCGAGCGGGGGTTCGAGCAGACCACCGTGGACGAGATCGCCAAGCGGGCGGGCCTGACGGAGCGGACGTTCTTCCGGCACTACGCCGACAAGCGCGAAGTCCTGTTCGGGGGGGCGGGCGTGCTGCAGGAGCTCTTCGCGAACACCCTTGCCGGCCTTCCCGCATCCGCGGCGCCGATGGACGCGGTGGGGACGACCCTGGAGGCCGTCGCCGCCGAGTTCCGTGATCGGCACGCGTTCGCGCGCCAGCGCCAGGCCGTCATCACCGCCAACGCGGAGCTCCGGGAACGTGAGCTGGTCAAGCTCGCGTCCTTGTCCGCGACCGTCGCCGACGCGTTGCGGACGCGCGGTGTGAAGGAGCCGGCCGCGAGCCTCGCCGCCGAGGCGGGCATCGCCGTCTTCAAGGTCGCCTTCGAACGCTGGACCGCCTCGACCGGCCACCGAGACCTGTCGGACTTCTTGCGGGAAGCACTCGCCGAACTCAAAGCCGTGACGGCGGGCACCTGACCACATCGGTCCCGTACGCCCTGCCGCTCCGCCGAGGCTCTCGGACCGGACGTCTTCGTTGTCGGCGCAGCATGACGTACAGAACCAGCGGCACCAGTCCGGCGCGGATCGTGTGCGCGGCGTTTCGCCGGCAGCGCCGGTGGTCGAGGGGGCGGTGCGGCCGACGGCAGGGTATCCATCGACGACGGGCACCTGCCGATCGTCATGCACGTCGGGCCGTACCTGACGATGGCCGCGGGTGACGAAGTGCTGTTGCGCTGGGACAGCGGGGGGGGTGCGCACTTCGTAGGCGGAAGCCCGGGTGGTTGACGACAGCCAGGCGGGCAAGAGAGCGTCCTCAAGCCGTGAACGCCCTCGCGCAGCGCGGCTGTTCCCGCCGCGTACGGATCCAGCAGGCTCAGGGCAGTAGCACGATCTTGCCCCGGGTGTGCCCCTTCTCCAGTTCCTCGAACGCGGCCCGGACCTCGTCCAGCGGGAACACCCCGGCGATCGGCACCTCCAGCTCACCCTCCGCGACGAGCGACGCCAGCTCCGCGACGACCTCGACGCTCGCCGCCGACGCGCTGCCCTCGGCCTTCACGCCGTACTCCTCAACAGCCGCGAAGTCGATGACCGTGTCGATCCGCGACGGGTCCACCCCCAAGTCGAGCGCCAGCTTCACATAGCCGTCGCCGTGGGTGTCGATGAACGCGTCGATGCGATCCGCCGTCTTGCGCAGCCGATCGGCCAGATCCGAGCCGTATGCGACCGGTGTGACCCCGTGGGAGGCGAGCCAGGCGTGGTTGGCCGGGCCCGCGATGCCGATCACCTCGGCCCCGGCCCGCCGGGCCAGCTGCACCGTCAAGGACCCCACACCGCCGGCCGCCGCGGACACCACCACCGTGTCGCCCGGCGTCAGCGACACCGCGTGCACGGCCGCGTACGCCGTCGTCCCGGCCACGAAGAGCGCCCCGGCCACTTCCCAGGGGACACCCGCGGGCTTGGGCGCCAGCTCTCCTGCCTCCGCGATCACGTACTCGGCATGGCTGGCCCGCCGATTCGTGAAGCCGACGACCTCGTCCCCAGGGGCGAAGCCCTCCACTCCCGCCCCGACCTGCGTGACGATCCCCGCCAGGTCGCTGCCCTGGCCCGAGGGGAAGGTGGCGGGCCAGCGGTCGTGCAACAGCCCTTCGCGGATCTTCACCTCACCCGGGTTGATACCGGCGGCCTTCACCTTGACCAGCACCTCCCCCTCGGCCGGCTCGGGAAGAGGTACGTCCGCCACCCGCAGGACGCCGATCCCGCCATACTCGTCGAACCGCACAGCCTTCGACATGATCCGCTCCCTTAGTGCGTCTATGTACGTCGCAGTCGAGCTCCCCCATTCATAACAGCGTCCGGTCCCTGTCTATGCCTGCCGCTCTGTTCAGGTGAACGGACCCGAGCCGCCCCAGAGGGCCAGCACGTCACAGTTGCGGAGCGCGGCTCCGCGCAGCCGGGTCACCGCGATCTCGCAGAACTCCTCGGCCCCGACCCTCTCTTGACGACCGAGCCCCAGGAAGTGACGGCGGGCCAGATTCGGCTGCTCCGTCAGAGCAGGAACCGGACCGGCGCGATCAGCTGGTGCGTACTCGTCCGCGCTCCGTCGTGCTCGAACCACGCGTGCGGCGCGCGATCGCCGGGCCGGGCGCCGGGCACGTGGTCGAGTCCGAGCGGGTCGCGTTCGCGCGGCGGTGTGCCGTCCGGAAGGACCGCACCGTCGTCGTAGCCGTAACCGAGCTTTATATCGTGGTGCTGCCACTCGGTGCGGAGCGTGTGCAGAAGCTCCCGCGCCGGAGCCGCCGGACATGGCCCGGCCGGTCAGGCAGCGTGCGCCGCGGCCACCGGCCGCAGGCTGTCGGTCACCGCCCGGATGCGGCGAGGGGCCGTACGGACAGCTCCGTGTCGCCGAGGCACCCGGTCGTGAGGGCGGCGCATCCTCAGCGGACCCGTTTCACCATCTCCTGTACCGCGTTGATGACCACGTCCGGCCGGTCGACCGGAATGTCGTGTGAGCTGTGCTCTGCCACGACGAGGCGCCGGTTGGGTGCGGCGCCGACGAACTCCTGCTGGGCCTGCCGCCAGAGCTGTGCGTCGGAAGTCGTCACGAAGGGGGTCCCGGAGGACACGATCGCGGTGGCGGGAACGTCCTGGGGCCACGCCAGCTTGTGGTATGCGCGGTGTACGGGCCCGTAATTGGCGGCCACGGCCAGGAGTTGACGGATCGCGCGGGTCTGCGGCTGCCCCTTGAGCGCCGCGATCTGCTGCTCGTTCGCGGCGACGAGCTTGGCGGTCTCGCTGTCGGTGTAGAACTCGGGGAGGCTGGCGTCCACCAGGACGGCACCGGTGATCCAGTGCGGGTGCTGCCGGACGAAGTAGGTCGCTATCTCCCCGGCGAGGGAGTGGGAGACCAGGACCACGTCCTTCGTGGCTCCCAGCTGCGCCAGTCCGGCCGCGAGGTCGGAGACGGCGTCCTGCGCCTTCCACGGCCCTGGTACGTCACTGCTGCGGCCCTCCCCCGAGCGGTCGTAGGTGATGATCTCGGAGCCGGTGCTCTTCGCGAGGACGGGCGCGATCTTCTTCCAGTACGACGCGTCGAGCCCTCCGCCGGCGTCGAGGACGATGGCCGGCAGTCGGCCGGGCGTGACGTAGAACGCCAGCGTGTGTCCCTTGTTGGTGACCATGTGAAGCGAGGGCTGGGCAACCGCCGTTGCCGACAGGGATGCCGTCGCAGTGGCCCGGGACGCAGTCACGGCGGGGCGCGCACCCTGCGCCGTGGCAGCACCGCAGGCTGCGAGTGCGACGGCGGCCGAGGCGAGAGCCGCGTACCGCCGTCGCCGTGCGATGGGGTTGGCCACGGGAATTCCTTCCGTGAGGATGAAGGGGTGGACCGGGCCGGTCGTCGACGACCTCGATCCGCCGAATGATTTCGACACCCTCCAGCCTGGCCGCGTGCACGTACGGCCGCGACGGTGCACGCCCCCGAATAGGGGCAGGTGGTAGGCCCACCGCAAAGGACGGCTCAGCCCCCTCGACGGGCCGCGACGGCATCGACCGGGCGCGCCCCCTTCTTGAGTACGACTCGCTGACCCCGGCGACCAGGGCCAGTTCGTCCCGCCGCAGTCCCGAGACCCTTCGGCGCTCGTCGAACACCGGCAACCCGACGTCAGCGGGTCGCAGCTGCGCGCGGCGCGTCCGCAGGAACTCTCCGAGTTTCGATTTGCTGCCCATGGACCTGAGTATGGGCTTGCCGGGCTGTCCTTACCTGCCCCCGGCAGTGTCAGCTTCGGTGCGGGAATCCAACGGGCACCGCGCGTTCGGCCGTGGCGTCGGGGGTGCGCAGTAGGGCCGAGTACTGCGGTGGAGGGCGGAGCGTCCGGAGCTGGACGCCGAGTTCGAGCGCGTCGCTCAGGCCGCCGGGGCGGGCGGGAAGCGGTGGCGCATCCTCACCAAGCTCCGCCTGCACCCCGGTTGACCAGCGGCTGCCCGAGCGAGGCGAGGGTCGGCGGGTCGGCGCCCTCGCGGGTGCAGGTGAGCGCCGCGACGCCGGCGGCCAGGGAGAGGGCTGCGGTCAGCTCCGGCGCCGGGAGCGGCCCGGCGGTCGCCCGGTCCAGCGTCCGCCGGGCACGCTCCCCGTGGCCTGGACCGTGCCCCGCACCGAGCAGGCCCCGCACCATCAGGCCGCTCAGCAGCCCCGCCATGAACGCGTCACCGGCGCCCACCGTGTCCACGACATCCACCCGTCGGCCCGGTACCTCGACGTGCCCCCGGCGCCAATAGGCGTGCGCGCCGTCGCCGCCCAGCGTGAGGACGACCAGCGCGGGCCCGCCGGTCGCCCACTCACGCGCGACGTCCGCGGGGGCACGGCCCGGGTAGAGCCAGGCCAGGTCCTCATCGCTCGCCTTCACCACGTCGCTGAGCGAGACGAGTTGTTCGACGCGCGAGCGCTCCGCCGCGGGGCTGCCCAGCAGTGCGGGCCGCAGGTTCGGGTCGTACGAGACGGTCGCCGGGCCCCTCGCCTCCCGGACGGCGGCGAGCACCAGGTCGGCGCCCGGCCGCAGGGTGGCCGCGACGGACCCCGTGTGCAGGTGGTTCGGCACGCCCGTGAAGGCGGGCAGCACGGCGTCGGGCACCGGGTCCCAGCGGATGTCGAAGTCGTACGTCGCCGAACCGCCCGCGTCCAGCCGGGCGGTCGCCGTCGAGGTCGCGCCGTCCGTGACGGACCCGTCCGTCAACGCGACCCCGCTGCCCGCGAGCCGGGCGTGGATCTCCTTGCCGAGGGGGTCGTCGCCGATGCGCGTCGCGAGCCGCACCCGGTGTCCCAGTCGGCCAAGGCCCAGCGCGACGTTGGCGGGGCTACCGCCGGGCCGGGCGGTTCGGCCGCCGCCGGGCGGGACGAGGACGTCCACGAGAGCCTCGCCGATGACGAGCACGGGCCGAGGCAGGCCGGGGGTCACGGCGTGACCAGGATCTTCCGGCCGCGCCCCGCCTGGAACTGCGCGAGCGCGGAGGCGTAGTCCGTCAGCGGGAACCGGTGGCTGATGAAGACGTCCGGGTCGAGCACCCCGGCGGCGAACAGTTCGGCCGCTCTCTCGTAGCTGTGCAGGACCGCCATGGAGCCGGTAATCGTGATCTCCTGGTTGTAGATGCGGTACGGCTCGATGGTGGCCCGCGCCGCGTAGTCGGCCACCCCGAACTGGAGGTAGGTGCCGCCGCGCGCGACCCTGCCCAGGGCGTCCTGGATCGCGCGTTCGCTGCCGGTCGCGTCGATGACGACGTCCCAGCCGCGCGGCCGCTCGATCTCCTCGGCGGAGCCGACGGCGCGGGTGCACCCCAACTCCCGTGCGGTGGTGAGGCGTTGGGGGTTGATGTCGATGATGTCGACGGTGGCCGCACCGGTCCGCTTGGCCAGTTCCATCATCATCAAGCCCATGGTTCCCGACCCGTAGATCAGGACGTGGCTCGCCATCGGGGAGCGCAGCACGTCGTACCCGCGCACCGCGCACGACAGGGGTTCGATCAGGGTGGCGTCCTCGGTCCGTACGTGGTCGGGCAGGCGGATGCAGTTCGCCGCGGGGGCGAGGGCGTACTCGGCGGCCGCTCCCCCGGTGGTGACGCCGATCGCCGCGTACCGCTCGCAGAGGTTGTTCCGGCCGATGCGGCAGTAGTGGCACTCGTTGCAGTACAGGGAGGGGTCGACGGCGACCCGGTCGCCGACCGCGAGGCCGTCCACGCCCACGCCGACGGCGACGACCTCTCCGGCGAATTCGTGGCCCGGGACGATGGGCAGGCTGGGGGCGAACTCGCCCTGGAGTATGTGGAGGTCGGTGCCGCACAGGCCGCACGCGGCGACCCGCACCACCACCTCCCGGGGGCCCGGGGCCGGATCGTCGACCGTCTCGATCGACACGGCTCCGGGGGAGCTGATGACGGCTGCTTTCACTGGCTGCTCCAAAGGTCGCTTAGCTGATCCAAAGGGAACTCGGCTGCTCCGGGGGTCACTTGGCCGACCCGGAGGTCACTTGACTGCTCCTAGGGACAGGCCCTGGACGAGCTTGTCCTGGGCGGCGAAGCCGGCGACGAGGACCGGCAGCGAGACACAGACGGCGGCGGCGCACACCTTCGCCAGGAACAGCCCCTGGCTGGTGACGAAGCCGGTGAGGAACACGGGCGCGGTACCGGCCACGACGCCGGTCAGCACCCGGGCGAACAGCAGCTCGTTCCAGCTGAAGATGAAGGAGATCAGAGCGGTCGCGGCGATGCCGGGGGCGGCCACCGGGGCCACGATGCGTACCAGGACGGTGGGCAGCCCGGCGCCGTCGATGGAGGCGGCCTCCAGCATCTCGACGGGTACCTCGGCCAGGAAGGAGCGCATCATCCACACCGCGATCGGGAGGTTCATCGAGGTGTAGAGGATGACCAGGAGCCAGACGTTGTCGAGCATTCCGGCGTTCTTGGCGATCAGGTAGACGGGGAGCAGGCCCGCGACGGCCGGCAGCATCTTCGTCGACAGGAAGAAGAACAGGAC
Organism: Streptomyces sp. NPDC094147; assembly: GCF_044764265.1. Taxonomy (NCBI): domain Bacteria; kingdom Bacillati; phylum Actinomycetota; class Actinomycetes; order Kitasatosporales; family Streptomycetaceae; genus Streptomyces; species Streptomyces sp. NPDC094147. Next base: position 11,614 of record NZ_JBIWHT010000027.1, read on the forward strand.
GTCGGTCCATTTGCGGACCGGCCTGATGGACAGGGCGTAGGCGGCGGGGATGGCCAGTGCGAGCACGAGCAGGGTCGAAACGACGCTTGCGGTAAGGGAGTTGAGGAGCGGCGGCCACGGACTGACGCCGGTGCTCGCGCCGAAGAACTCGCGGTAGCCCTGGAGGGTCAGTGCCGCGCCGATGCTGGGCGGGTTGGTCGCCGCGTCGGACTCGCCGTGGAACGAGGTGAGCACCATCCAGGCGAACGGCAGGAAGAAGAACAGGCCGCAGAACCAGGCGAGGAAGCCCCAGATGCCGCGGCGCAGCAGGCCGGTCGCAGCGCGTCCGCCTCGGGCCGTCACAGTGCCTCCTCCTTGAACAGGGACGAGACCGTGCGCAGCGCGAAGGTGGCGATGAGCATGGTGCAGGCGACGACGATGACGCCTTCGGCCGATGCCTGGCCGTAGTCGTGCGCCTGGTAGAAGGTCTCGTAGACGGTGTAGGGAAGGTTGGCGGTGCCGAGGCCGCCGGAGGTCAGGGTGAAGACGGCGTCGAAGTTCTGGACGACGTAGATGCTGCCGAGCAGGGCGGCGAGCTCCAGGTAGCGGCGCAGGTGCGGGAAGGTGAGGTGGCGGAAGATCTGCCAGGCGCCGGCGCCGTCGACGCGGGCCGCCTCGACGATGTCCGGCGGGCGGCTCTGCAGCCCGGCGAGCAGGATCAGCATCATGAACGGGGTCCACTGCCAGATCAGCGACACCTCGACGGCGATGAGAGGGATCGATGACATCCAGTCGGGCTGGGGGGCGCTGTGGCTGCCGAACAGCTGCCACAGCCAGGTCAGCGAGCCGTTGATGAAACCGTACGAGGCGTTGTAGAGGGCGTGTTTCCACAGCAGCGCGGAGGCGACGGGGACGACGAGGAAGGGGGCGATGAGGAGGGTGCGCACGATGCCCCGGCCGGGGAACCTCCGGTCGAGGAGCAGGGCGAGCCCGAGTCCGACGAGCAGGCTCACCAGCACCACGACGGCGGTCAGGACGACCGTGGTGACCAGCGAGGAGCGCAGGTCCGGGTCGGTCACCGCCGCCCTGTAGTTGGCGAGACCGCCGAAGCCCCGGTCGTCGGGGGCGAGCGCGTTCCACCGCATGAAGGAGATCACCACGGTTCCCACGAAGGGGAGTTGGGTGACCGCGATGAGGAAGACCAGCGCCGGGAGCAGGGGGGCGCGGCGCGACCAGGCGCCGCCGCCCCGCGTCCGGCGGACCGGCCGGGAGGCATCGAGCCGTCCGCCGCGCGCCACTCGGGTGGCCGTGTGCACGCCCATGTCACTGGCCCTTGTGCTTGTCGGCGACCGTCTCGGCCCGGTCCTGTCCGGCCTTCAGCGCGTCGGCGACGCTGGTTTTCCCGGCGATGGCGGCGCTGATCCGCTGCGAGACCTGGGTGGCGAGGTCGGTGAACTCGGGGATCCCCACGAACTGGACGCCGGGCGCGGGCCTGGGCTGCACTCCCGGGTTGCGGGGGTCTACGGAGGTGAGGGCGTCCTTGGTGGCGGAGGCGAACGCCGAGGCGGCGGCCACGTACTTGGGGTTGGCGTACGTCGACGTGCGTTTGCCTGCCGGGAGTCTGGACCATCCGAGCTGCTCGCCGACCAGGTTCTCGTACTGCTTGCCGGAGGCCCAGGAGATGAACTTCCAGGCGTCGTCCTGGTTCTTGCTCGCCTTCTGCACGCCCCAGGCCCAGGTGTAGAGCCAGCCCGAACTCTTCGTCCTCTCCACCGGCGCGGGCGCGTAGCCCAGTTTGCCCGCGACCGGTGATCCGGATGCTTCGAGAGCGCCGGCCGCGGAGGTGGCGTCGTACCACATGGCGACCTTGCCCTGGGTCATGTCGTTGAGGCATTCGGTGAAGCCGGCCTGCGGGGCTCCGGCCTCGCCGTGCGAACGGACCAGGTCCACATAGAAGTTGACGGCCTTGGTGAACTCGGGGCTGTCGACCTTGGCGGTCCAGTCCTTGTCGAACCAGGTGCCGCCCATGGTGTTGACGACGGTGGTGACCGGCGCCATCACCTCGCCCCAGCCGGGCTGGCCCCGCAGGCAGATGCCCTTCATCCCGGGCCGTGCCCCGTCGGCCTTCGCCGCGAGGCCGGCGACCTGCTGCCACGTGGGGTGCTCCGGCATGGTGAGCTTCTGCTCGGCGAGGACGTCCTTGCGGTACATGAGGAACGAGGACTCGCCGTAGAAGGGCTCGGCGTAGATCTGGCCCGACGCCGTCAGGGACTCCTGGATGGCGGGCAGGACGTCGCTCTGGTCGAAGGCGCTGTCGGCCTTCGCCCGGTCGGTGAGCGGGGCGAGCCAGCCGTTCTTGGCGTAGATCGGGGTCTCGTAGTTGCTGATGGTGGCGATGTCGTACTGCCCGGCCTGGCTCGCGAAGTCCTGGCTGATCTTGTCGCGCACGTCGTTCTCGGGCAGCACCGTGAAGTTGACGGTGATTCCGGTGGACTTGGTGAAGTACTCGGCGGTCAGCTTCTGGAGGTCCGCCATCTGCGGGTTGTTGACCATCAGTACGTTGATGGAGTGGGCGCCGGAGCCTCCGCCCGCCCCGCCGGCGCCGGAGCACGCGGCGAGCAGCGCGCCGCAGAGGGCCGCGGTCCCGGCTCGGGCGCTGTGCCTGCTTGTCCTCACGTGGATCATTCCTTCCGTCATGCTGCGGGCATGCCAAGGACGGCCCGGGGCGGCTCTCGTGCTCCGGTGCGCCGGAACGCGGTGTCCGCGTCAGACCCGGATGACCTGGGGGCCGAGCAGGGAGTACCGGTGAGCCTCGGCGGTGGACAGGCCGGTGTCGGTGATGATCGTTTCGAAGTCGGAGATCTCGGCGAACCGGCAGAAGCTGCTGGCGCCGAACTTGCCGTGGTGTCCCATGAAGATGCGTCGGCGGGAGACCTCCAAGGCCTTGGCCTTGACGTCGGCGACGGCCGGGTCGGGCGTGGTGAGCCCGAACTCGCGGGAGATGCCGTTGGATCCGAGGTAGGCGAGGTCGATGACGAAGCCGGACAGCATCGAACTGGCCCAGGAGCCGACGGTGGCCAGAGTGCGGGCGCGGACCCGGCCGCCGAGCAGCAGCACCGTGATGTGCGCCGACTCGGCGACGGCGACGGCCGTCGACAGGGAGGCGGTGATCACGGTCAGCGGGCGGTCGGTGGGCAGGAGGGAAGCGAGGATCTGGGGCGTGTAGCCCTCGTCGACGAACACGGTTTCCGCGCCGGCGAGCCACTTCACCGCCTCGGCGGCGATCCGGCGCTTGTCCTCGACGTGCAGGGTCACCCGCTGGGCGAGGTTGGTCTCGAATCCCGCGCTCTCCACCGGATAGGCGCCACCGTGGGTGCGCCGCACGAGGCCGCGGCGCTCCAGCTCGCTCAGGTCCCGCCGTATGGTCTCCGGTGCCACCCCGAAGTCCGCGGCCACCACCGCGACCTCCACCCGGCCGTCCCGGCGCGCCAGGGTCAGCAGCCTGTGGTGCCGCTCCTCCGACCGCATCCCAACTACCTACCCCTCATGGCCCGTTCGGGCATCGGACGCCCGAGTGGGCCCGCCAGAATTTATACCGCCGCGGCGTTCAAGGGGACCGGCCCGTTCCAGGCCATAGCGCGCCCGGATCTGACCGTTTGCCCAGCCGCCCCGTCGCAGGCCACGCGGCCCGAGTTGGTGATCGGAGACCGCGCGGGTGCCCGTCGGCGGCGAATCGGGTGCCGAATCGGGCGGTTCGGGGTGGCTGGACAGCCCAGTTCCTGACCCGGTCCGTCAGCCGAACGCGGGCGCCCATGAATCGGAACCCCCTGGAGACGCCGTACCGTGTCGGCCACCCGCGAGGTACTCGCTGAGCACCCGGTGCCGTCGCCGCGGCGTACCGCTCCGGGCCCCGTTCGGGCAGTGATCGGGAGGAAACCGGGTGCGAAACGGGCCCGCGCACCGACCGTTCGGACACCGGAACCCGGCCCGCGTCCAGCGGCCGGGCAAGTCGGGGGGCCGTCGACCTCCAGGGAAACGGCCAGATTCGGTCGTGATGCGCAGCAGAACGGGCCCGTCCGGTCTGCCCGTTTGGGCTTACAACTTCTCCCATCGCTCCGTGTGACAGGTGGGCCCTGTCGGTTCCGAGCGATGTCCGACTGCTGGAGTGCCCGGAGGCAATGATCATGCCCGAGTTAGCGATCCGCCCCGACGCCCGTTACATCGAACCCGACGAGGAGTTCCTGCGGGCCCTGTACGAGCGGCACGGGTCCGTACTGCTCCGCTTCGCCACCCGGCTCCTCGACGGCGACTGGCACCGCGCCGAGGACGTCCTCCAGGAGGCGGCGATCCGCGCCTGGCAGCACGCCGCCGAACTCGACCCCGCGACCGCGGCGCTGCGCCCGTGGCTCTTCCACGTCGTGCGCAACCTGGTCATCGACGGGTACCGGGGGCGGCGGGCGCGCCCGCCGGAGGAGCAAGTGCCCGACGTCACGCACCTGCCGGTGGCCGACGGGGTCGACCACGCGCTCACGGCGCACGTGGTGGTGGACGCGATGCGCGACCTCGCGCCGTTCCAGCGCGAGGTCCTGCTGCACGTCTACTTCCTCGGTCACAGTGTCAACCAGACGGCACGCGTCCTCGGCGTACCGCCCGGGACGGTCAAGTCCCGCACCCACTACGCGATGCGCGCCCTGCGGGACGGCCTCAACAACCGTGGCCTCACGGCTGTTTGACGCTTCGTCACGCCCCACCCCCTCAGAGGGCCAGCAGGTCCGAACAGGAAGGTGAGCTGCCCCGCCAGGGCACCCGGGACTACCCCTTATGACTCTGTTCCCGGCCCCACGCGCACCGGCAGCATGAAGAGATCGGTTCACCGTCGACGGGATCACGCAGGGAGGCGCCCCGTGCGCGTCGTACAACAGAAGCAGGGCCCAACTTCCAAGGCGCTGCGGCGGGAGCCGCGCGCCGAGCCGGCGGACCGCGAGACGGAGCGGCCTCCGGCCGGTCTCCTGTCCCCGGCCGCCTTGCTCGACCTCCAGCGCACCGCCGGGAACACCGCGGCGGTGCGCGCGCTGCAACGACGGGCCCGGCCCCCGCAGGACCACAACGCCTCGGCCGGCGAGCCGGTGGAACCCTCCATGGTCCCCAAGGTTCTCGGGGCGTCGGGAAAGCCGCTCGCCGGGGCCGTACGCACGGAGATGGAGAGCCGCCTCGGCGCGGACTTCTCCGATGTACGGGTGCACACCGGTGCCGACGCCCAGCGTTCGGCGCTGGAGCTGGGGGCGCGCGCGTACACCTCGGGCAACCACGTGGTCATCGGCGACGGAGGCGGCGACCGGCACACCCTCGCCCACGAGTTGACCCATGTGATCCAGCAGCGTCAAGGACCGGTCGCGGGCACCGAACACGGCAACGGGCTGCGGGTCAGCGACCCCTCGGACCGCTTCGAGCGGGCCGCCGAGGACAACGCCCGCCGCGTCCTGGCCCGGCCCCTCCAGGCCGCTGCCGACGCCTCGCACGAGGCACCCGGCCGTGCCGCCCACCACAGCGCGCCGGCGCAGAGGGCGGCCGCGAACCCCGTTCAGCGCTTCGTCGTCGTCCACCCCGGCGACGCCGACTACCCGAACATGGGCACGCTCGACGCCCAGGGCCAACCCGGGCCCGCCGCACCGGACTTCTTCCCCAGCCAGGAGGAGCGGCCCCGCATCGTCCAGGACCCGCGCACCGGGCCCCGGCAGGCGGACAGCTTCGTGGCGGCCGACGGCAGCCTCAACGTCGTGTACAACGGCCAGGTACCGCTGCGGCTGGCCGAGAAGATGGACCTGGCGGTGGAGCACATCACCGACGGCCGCCAGGCCAAGACGTTCTTCGCCACAGCCGATCGCATCGACAAGGCCAACGCCCAACTGCACGGCAAGGTGCGGCTCGACCAGGGTCAGGGCTATCTGACACTGCGGCGGACCAAGCGGTTCCTCAACATCAAGATCATGGACCAGAACTTGACGCTGTGGCAGGTCGAACCCGTGGTGCGCAACCCCGGGCACGGCCAGGCGCCGCAGCGCGGTCTGGATGTGCGGCTCGCGCAGCGCTGCAACGAGATCGCCACTGAGGTCACCGCACGGCCCGCACCGCAGTTCACCGGTGAGGACCTCTACTTCGAAGCCATCTTCAAGGTCATCGGCGAGCTGGCGGGCTCAGCCGCGGTCAACGACCTCCGGACCCGGTACGGGGCCGCCAGGAACGCTGCCATCAGGGACCAGAGCAGGCTGCCGGGCCTTGCGGCCGTCATCAGCGAGATGATCCAGGGGGTCATGGCGTTCCGCGACGACCCGGCACAACTGCCCCGGCTCCAGGCCGCGTACGAGAAGTTCAAGGTCAACGAGTTCACCGCGAAGGCCGGCGTCGGCGACATCTTCATGATCAAGGGGCTGCGCCCCGACTCGACCTCCGGCGGCCTGGACTTCCATTTCGCCTCCGTCGTGGCCAAGAGCGGACGCGACCACATCACGATGGAGAACTACGCGCGGCACGAGGAAGAGCACACCCTGAGCTCCGGGGACCCCCAGTGGTACTTCCAGATGTACGGGCCCGTGGAGAACATGCAGAGCTTCCACGAGCAGTGGGGCTGGGCGAACCGCTTCACCCCGCAGAGCGGACAGAACCGCCTCGTCCTGACGATCCTGATGCAGGGCTGATCACGAGGCCCCGTGCATCCTGATGCGGGACTGTTTCACGAGGCCCGGTGCCTGCGCACCGGGCCTCGTTCCGTTTAGCGCACGCCGGCGGTGCCACGAACGACGAGGTGGCCGCATGCCAAACGGGCACGCCGGCTCGGGGACCTGGGCGACGGGGTTGAGCTCCAAATGCCCCTGGACGCACACGCGTTGGCACTACGACCGTCCGGAGTCCGCCTCATCGTTTGACATCGCTCAGCACCCCACTCACGTTCAACACCTCATCGCACCCGGATGCCTGCTTCCCGGTGGCGGGTGTGCCGGGCTTCGCGCACGTCACCTTCGCGGTCACCGTGGCATTCTCGGGGATTTCGATAGGAGTCACCCAGTGGTAGTCCTGGTTGCGGAAGGTCTCCAGAGCGATCGTGGTGATCTTGCGGTCTCCGAAGGTGATGGTCAGAACCCCTTCGTCGCCCTGGAAGTTGGCCACGACGATGTCGGTGATGCCGAAGACCTTCCCGGCCGGGACCTTGTAGACCCCCGTATTCGTCGCGCCGCCGTCCGTCTGGACGTCGACGGTGGCCGAGCTCTGCTGGCCGCCGCCGACCGTGCCCGGCTCCGGGCTCGATCCGCTGCCGCCGCCCGATCCCGCCGCACCGCCACCCGAGGGCTTGCCCTGACTGCCGGCTCCCGTGCCGGGCGTGCCGCCCTGCTGGGCGCTCGGGTTGGGGCTCGGTTTGCTGACGGCGTCGTTGGCGGCCTGCTTGGCGGTGCTCTGCACGGCGGGGCGCACCAGCGCGAACCACGCGATCAGCAGTGCCAGGAGCGCGGCCAATACTGCGAGCAGCCACTTCGGGAAGACCGAGAGCTGGACGAACTCCCCTTCCAGAGACGGGTGTTGACCGGTACCCAGCTGCTCACTCGGCGGCCGGACCTGCCCCTCTCCCGCCTCGCCGGAGGCGGTCTCCTCGGCGTGCGCCACATCGACCTGGAACGGCCAGGTGACCGGCTTGCCGAACCAGATCACCTTGCCGGTCCGCACCCGCAGGCGTACCTCGGTGGACTCCCCCGGCTCCAGGCGGGGCCGGCTCGGGGTGAAGCCGAACCGGAGTTCTTCACCGGCCTGCCGGCCGGTGAAGGCGACGTCCGCGGCGGTGTTGCCCTGGTTGCGCACGGCGACCCGGTAGCGCGCGCCGAGCCAGCCGCGCCTGCGCCGCGGCTGGAGTTCCCGCCGCAGCTCCCGGAACGCCTCGACGTGGACGGTCGTCTCCGGGACCCGTACCAACTCCGGGTGCTCCGCGGGCAGTACGCGCACGCCGAGCGGGATGTCACCGGCTCGGACTTCGGGCGAGCGGGGCGGGGCGAGGCGCACGGTCACCGTTTCGGACGTGCCGGGGTACAGCGAGACCCGGGCCGGTTCGACGGTGCTCCACGCGGCGCAGTCGCCGACGGTCTCCAGCGTGTAGGCCTCGACGATGTCGCCGTCGTTGCGGACGGTCAGGGTCGTGGTCGCCTCACCGCCGGGCGTCACCGTCACCGGCGGGATTTCAATTTCGGCAGATGCGGCAGATGCGGTCACGCGGTGAACCTAAACGCGGTGGCGTCCGTTGCACGAGAGGCCGGAGGGCAGTGGCCGGGCAGTCATGGTGCCCCCGCCGCGCACCCCGGCACTGCCCCCACTGGCCCTGCCGCGGACGCCCGCGGCACGGCACTCACCACCCGCCACCACACGAAAGCCCATGCCGGCCCCGGCACAGACACCCCCCACACAGGTCTGGACGGAATCTCAAGAATCGAGTACGCATCAATGCCATCACAGGACGAGCAGAGCACGGTCACGATCCCGGTGCGGCCCCACATGTCGCCCGAGCTGAGGGCGACGCTGCCCTCCGCCCCCCACACCAAACCCCGCCGTGTCTCCGTGTCCGTCTACGCGGAGGACCTGATCCTGCACACCGGCGTCGTCCAACAGCTGCGCCAGCGGCCCGAGGTGGAACTGCTCGCGGACTCCGAGGCGGAGCGCGCACAGGCATCGCTCGTCGTGGTGGACACCGTGGACGACGGCACCGTCACATTGCTCCACCGGCTGCGCCGCAACACCGCCACCAGGACCGGGCTCGTCGTCGGCGCCTTCGGCCCCAAGGCGCTGCAGACCGTCGTGGAGTCCGGGGTCGCGGCCATACTGCGGCGCGCCGAGGCCGACCAGGACCGGCTCGTGCAGCTGATCACGGCCCTCGCGAACAGGGAGGGCATGCTCCCCGGTGACCTGCTCGGCAGGCTCCTCGACCACCTGGGCGGCGTGCAGGGCTCCGTGCTCGACCCGCGCGGGTTCAGCCAGTCCACCCTCACGGCGAGAGAGGCGGACATGCTCAGACTCGTCGCGGAGGGCCTCGACACCGCCGAGATCGCGCAGAAGACGTCGTACTCGGAGCGCACGGTGAAGAACGTCCTGCACGAGGTCACCACCCGGCTCCAGTTGCGCAACCGTGCCCACGCGGTCGGATACGCGATGCGGCACGGACTCATCTAGCGGCTGGGTGCCGGGCGGGGCGCCCGCTCTGCCCTAAAGCGCAGGAGCTCTTCCCCCAGGACAGGCCCCTGCGGCCTGTCCTGGGACCCGGCCCGGCCGTGAGGGTGGTGCGCGAAGACCGTTCCCAGACTGCGAGGTGGACCGTGATCGGCACCGCTGGCCCCAACGGGCGGCACCAGCCGCGCGGCATCGGTGCCGCCCTTCTGCTGCTCGTGCCCCTGCTCGTGGTGGGCGCCGCGGCCGGGCAGGGCCTCGGCGGCCGGGCCGAGGCCGACGCGGCGGACGCGGCCGCGCCGAGCGCCGGGCGGATCGCGTACGCCGGTACGGAGCACCGCAGCCTCGGCGAGGTCGGCACGACCACGTCGAGCACGCCGCTCTTCGGCGCCGGACCCGCCCACTTCGACCAACAGCCCGCCGCGCACGGCGACGTGGCGGTCTTCACCAGCCTGCGGGACGACGTGAGGCCGCAGGTCTACCTGCGCGACGCGACCGGCGCCGTGCGCAAGCTGACGACCGGGCGGGACGCCGCGCATCCGCGCCTCACCCCGGACGGGGCGTCGGTGGTGTTCGACTCGGCGGAGCCCGGCAGCGCCGCCGGACAGACCCAGCGGGACCTGTGGCTGGTCCGCACCGACGGATCCGGCCTGCGCAGACTCACCGACTCCCCCGCCGACGAGGTCTCACCCACCGTGTCGCCCGACGGCACCCGCATCGCGTACGCGAGCGACTCCGATCCGCTGCGCGGCTGGCAGATCTACACGCGGGCACTGGACGGCGGGACGGCGACCCTCCTCACCGGCACCCAGGCCGGGCAGGCGAGCGAGCCGGTGTGGAACCCGGTGGGCGACTCCGCCCACCGTGACCTCGTCGCCTATACGTTCACCGCGAGCGGACAGCGGAACCTGAGCCTGCGCGTCACTGACGGCAGGGGCACGGATGGCCCGCTCCTCGCCGGTGAGGCTGCCAACTGGCGTACGAGGGAGGCGAGTTGGCTGCCCGATGGCAACGGTCTGCTCTTCCTCAGTCCCGACCGCACCTGTGGCTGCGAGGGCGACTGGGACCACGTCTACCGGACCCAGGCGCATGCGCCGGACGCGCCGACGCTGGTCCTCAGCGAGAACCGCGCGGTCGACTCGCCGGCCTGGCTCGGCCCTCTCAACGGCGGCAAGGTGATCGTGGCGCGCACCTCCGCGCCCGCGGTGCACGTCGCGACGCTCCAGGACGCGCGGCAGGACGGCTCGGACCCCCGCGACCTCGGGCTGACCATCCTGAAGGAGGACCCGGCGGCCGACACGAACACCGATCCGGCGGCCGATCCGCTCTTCAACCCCGCGGCCGGGTACGACCCTTGGGACGAACGGCAGAACTACACGCCGGACGGGCGGCGGATCGTCCTGACGCGTTTCGAGGACTCGCAGAACGGCAGGATCGAGCGGATCTGGCTCGCCGACGCCGACGGATCGCACGCCGCGCCGATGCCGCTCGCCGGGCGCGGCCCGAAGGACTGGGACACCGACCCGACCTTCTCGCCGGACGGCAAGTTCCTCGCCTTCACCAGGACGTCGCCCGGCGGGACCGGCAGTGCCTCGGGGCCCGGCCGCATCCTGATCGCCGACACGGCGACCGGCGCGATCGTCCACGAGATCACGCCGCCCGCAGGTCAGGCGGCGGGCGGTGACGCACAGCCCACCTGGTCCTCGGACGGCACCACCATCGCGTTCACCCGCAATGCGGTGATCAACGGAGGCGGCGGCAACAAACACATCTGGATGGTGCCGGCGAACTCCCTCGACCAGCAGAGGGACTTCAGCGCCACGATCTGCCCCGGCGCCTGCGACGTGATCGACGACAGCCCGGCGTTCTCACCCGACGGCCGCACCCTCGTGTTCAACCGCAAGGACGGCGGCGGCCGCGTCAACGAGCGCGACGGCCTCCTCGTCGCATCCGTCACGGGCGCGGACTGCAAGGTCGTGGCCCCCGCGGGGCTCGGCGGCAACCCGGACGCGTGCCGTCGGCCGCTGCCCGACACCTCCGCGACCGGGCCGTTCCAGCCGCGCGACGTGGCCTGGTGCGCCGACGGCAAGACGCTGGTGTTCAGCTCCCGCAGGGGGCCGGCCCCGAACGAGCCGGAGGCGCTCAACTCCCTGGACCTGGCGACCGGGGGCGTCGGATGGCTCACCAAGACGCTGCCCGGACGGCAGAAGGAGCCGAGCGTCCAGCAGTCCGTCGACCTGGCCGTGCACGCACCCGCCAGGCTGCCCTCCCTCACGGTCGGTTCGTCCGCCTCGATCACCGTCACCGTCGTCAACAACGGCCCTGCGGCCTCCCCCGGCACGGTGTTCACCGCGGCGCCGCCCCCGGGCCTGCGCATCGGCGGGCTGACCAGCCCCGCCGGGACGTGTCCCGCCGATTCGCTCCAGTGCGACCTGGGTGTCGTCGCGCCCGGCGCGAGCGTGCCCGTCACCGTGCGGGTGACCGGCGTGAGCACCGGTGACCAGCGCATCGGCTGGTCCGTCAACGGCGCCGTCCTCGACCCCAACCCGACGGACAACGCCTCCGAGACCGTCGTGCCCGTCGCCCCCGTGACGCAGCCCCCGACGACACCGCCGGCGACACCACCGACCACACCACCGACGACGCCACCCACACCTCCGGCGCCGCCCCCGCCCGCGGCGGGCCCCGGCGTGACCGTCACCGCGCAACCGAACCCCGGCTACGTCGGCGGCCACGTCGTCGTCACGTACACGGTCAGCAACGGCCGCAACGCCCTGGCCACCGGGCTGCGCCTCCAGCTCGGACTGCCCCCGGACATCCCCCGCGGAGCACCGCCGGCCGGCTGCGACGCATCCCTCCAGTGTGCCCTGCCCGATCTGCCCGAGGGCGCCTCGGCCGTCGTACGCGTCGTCCTGAGCCCGAAGCAGGCCGAGCGCACCCAGGTCACCGGAACGCTCACCACGACGGGCACGGACGCGAACCCGAACGACAACTTCGCCCGTGCGACGCTGCGCATCCTGCAGCCGCGCATCGTCGCCGTGCCGCCCATCGGCAAACCCGGATTCGTGACCTCGGTGCGCGGCAAGGACTTCCCGCCCGGCGCGCCCGTCGCCTTCACCTGGCGGCCGGGCATCACGGCGGCCGCCGCGCCGACGCTCCCCGGCCCGGACGGGACGTTCATCGGCCAGCTCCTGATCCTCACCAAAGACCAGACCGGACCCCGCGTCATCACCGCCGCAGGTCCGGGTTTCAGCCCGGTCACGACGGACTTCCTCGTCGTGACGGGCAGCGTGCAGCCGCCGGACGAGGTGGAGCGCCGATGATCCACGAAGTCGACGAGGGGCTGCGCCTGCTGCTCGCCGAGGCGGGTCTGGAGGACGCGGGGGTGGACCTCGTCTTCGACGCCCCGACCCGGGACTGGTCGGCGCGCCGCAACGCCCCGACGGTCAGCGTGTTCCTGTACGGCATCCGGGAGGACGCCGCGCGGCGGCGCTCCGGCACGGCCGAGGAGTACGACACCGACGGCCTGGTCGTCGCGTGGCGCACACCGCCGCGCTGGTTCGAGCTGACCTACCTGGTCACGGCGTGGACCAATCGCCCGCAGGACGAACACCGGCTGCTTTCCCAGGTGTTGCGGCGCCTGATCGCTCAGGAGATGCTGCCCAAGCGGGTGCTCACCGGCTCTCTCGCCGAACTCGGCCTCGCCGTCCCCCTGTTCGCGGCGGGCGGCCCGGACGGTCCGTCGGCCCACGACGTGTGGTCGGCGCTCGGGGGCGAGCTCAAGGCCTCGATCAGCCTGACGGTCATCGCGCCGCTGTCCGGCGAGACCACACCGGCGGGGCCGCCGGTCACCGAGGGTCTGATCGTCAAGTCCGTCGCCTCGTCCACGATCGCCGACGGCGACGTACCGGGGCGTCAGTTGCGCTACGAGGGCATCCGCGACCCGGGACCCGACGGGTTCTCGTCGCCGCGCGAACGCCGGCCCACGCCCGCGCGGCGCCGTCGCGGAGGGCGCCAGGAATGAGCCAGGCCGTCCATGTGCTGTCCGGCGCGGAGCCCGGCGGGTCCGACGACCACCTCTGGGTGCGGCTGCGGCTCGTCGAGCAGCGGGTGCGCGAGGCGGTGGCCGCCCGCCGCGCCGTCGACCCCGACCCGGACGACCCGTACCTGGGCCAGTACCTCACACCCGAGGCGGTCCAGCGGATCCTCGACGAGCCCCCCGCGTCCGCCTCCGTCACCGGTGGCTCCCCCGCGCCCCCGCCCGGGTCGGTCCTGCACCAACTGGCCACCGCGTTCGGCCTGTCCCCCCTCGATGTGGAGCTGCTGCTCGTCGCCGTGGCGCCCGATCTCGACGCGCGCTTCGAGCGGCTCTACGGCTACCTCAACGACGACCTCAGCCGGCGCAGGCCCACTGTGGGCCTGGCCCTTGAGCTGTGCGGTCTGCCGGCCGCCGGCGCGGGGCGCTTCCGTCTCACTCCGTCCGCGCCGCTCGTCGCGGGAGGTCTCGTCGAGATCACCGAGCCCCAACGCCCGCAGCTCTCCCGGGTGTTGAGGGTGCCGGACCGGGTGACGGCGCATCTGCTCGGGGACGAGGAGCCAGACGCACGGCTGCTCGGCGTGCTCTGCGTCCAGCACGGTCGCACGGCGTACCCTGCCGAGCCGCCCGACGGCGACAGTCACCGCGTGGCGGCCGCCGCCCGCACCGGCAGCGGCCTGGTCCATCTGCTGGACCGGGGCGGCGACGCCGGGCGTCTCGCGGTCGCCTCGCTGCTGGCCGCGGGGCGCCGTCCGCTGGTCCTCGACGTCCCCGCCCTCGTCGCGGAGAGCGCCGCCGCGGCCGCCGCCCACGTCCCGACCGGCCATCTGCCGCGCGTCGTGGCCACCGAGGCCAGGCTGAGCGGTGGCGGCATCGTGCTCGGGCCGCTCGAAGCCCTCGAACCGGAACAGCCCGAACGGGCCGTCCTGTTAAGGGAGTTGTGCGCGGCGGCCGACGGCATCCCGCTCATCACGTACGGCAGGAAGGGCTGGGACCCGCTGTGGGCGACGGAGAGCCCCGTGCGCATCACCGTGGCTCCGCCGTCACCGGAGCAGCTCGCCCGGCAGTGGCGGCGGGCACTGAGTCAGGCGGCCGAGACCATCGGGGCCGCGCACCCCGCGCCGGTAGACGAACTCGTCGGCGCGCTCGCCGCCTACCGCCTCGACTCCGGCCAGGTGCGCAGGGCCGCCACCGTCGCCACCCGGGTCGCCGCCCTCGCCGGGCGCCCCGTGACGGCGGCCGACCTGCGCGACGCCGTGCGGGCACAGAACGGCGCCGGTCTTGAGCGCCTGACCCGACGGACCGAGCCCTCGGTGGGCTGGGACGATCTCGTACTCCCTCCGGCCACGCGCCACCAGCTCGCAGAGCTCGCGCTGCGCGCCCGGCACCGGGAGCAGGTGCTCGGGCAGTGGCGGATGCGGCCGGGCGGCGGGCGCGGCCGCGGGGTGATCGCCCTGTTCGCCGGCGAGTCGGGCACGGGCAAGACCATGTCGGCCGAGGTCATCGCCGCCGACCTCGGCATGGAGCTGTACGTCGTCGACCTGTCGACCATCGTGGACAAGTACATCGGTGAGACCGAGAAGAACCTGGAGCGGATCTTCGTCGAGGCGTCGGAGGCCAACGGGGTGCTGCTCTTCGACGAGGCGGACGCGATCTTCGGCAAGCGCTCGCAGGTCAAGGACGCGCACGACCGGCACGCCAACATGGGGTCGGCGTATCTGCTCCAGCGCATGGAGTCGTTCGACGGCATCGCCGTGCTCACCACGAATCTGCGCGCCAACCTGGACGAGGCGTTCACGCGTCGCCTGGACGTGGTCGCGGAGTTCCCGATGCCCGATGTGCGCCAGCGCCGCGCCCTGTGGGACCAGTGCCTCGGCACCGAGCTGCCGCGCGACGAGGAGCTCGACCTCGACTTCTGCGCCGAGCGCTTCGAGCTGGCCGGCGGGTCGATCCGCGCCTGCACGGTGACCGCCGCGTATCTCGCGGCGGAGGCGGGCCGCCCGCTCGGCATGGCGCAGGTCGTCACCGCCGTTCTGCAGGAGTACCGCAAGCTCGGACGGCTCGTCCTGGAGACCGAGTTCGGGCCCTGGCTCGACGCGGCCCACCAGAAGCCGATCCGTCCCTAGGGCTGTCGGCTCTGCCCCACGTCAACACGCCGCTGCACCTCGGGGACAGTCGTGGCTGCCCCGTCAGGCCGTACAAGGCCGCGGGATGCCGGGCCGCGGGGGTGAGATCGCGCCCGACACCTTCGGAGCGGCCGGAGGACGTACCCGCAAAAGGCAGTGACTCTGCCCCCGGCCTGAGACGCCGAGGCCTGTCGTGCGGCAGCGCCACCTCCCAGACTCGCAAGTGACTGAACTGACCGCCGACGTATTAGGGAGCGAGCATGCCTTCGTACCTCACCCCGGGCGTGTACGTGGAAGAGGTGCAGTCCGGTGCGAGGCCGATCGAAGGAGTCGGCACCGCGGTCGCTGCCTTCGTCGGCTTCGCGGAGACGGGACCGTTCCACCAGCCGACCCTGGTGACCAACTGGGACCAGTACGTGCAGACGTTCGGCGGTTTCACCCCGGACACCTACCTCGCCCACTCGGTCTACGGCTACTTCGCCAACGGCGGCGGCACCGCCTACGTCGTCCGCGTCGGCGCGTCCGCGGCCGACGCATCGAACCGCCCCCCGGTCGCCGTCGAGGCGGCGCCCGAGCCCGTCGCGCTCGGCGGCTTCCTCTTCGCCGCGCTGCCCGGGGCCGGTTCCGGTCTGTCCCTGGAGATCGCCGAGCCCGACGGGGAGAACCCGCCCGAGGACCGCTTCAAGCTGCTGGTGCGCCAGGGCGACAGGGTCGCCGAGAGCTACGACCTCTCCATCCGCAAGAGCGTCAAGGGCTACGTCCTCACGCAGTTGCGCGAGTCGAAGCTCATCACTGCCACCGAGCAGCGGGGCGCGACGCAGAACCGCCCGCAGAGCCAGACCGTCGCGCTCCCCGCCGCCCCGGCTCCGGCACCCGCCACGACCGCCTCGTCCAACGGCGTCGCCCGCCTCGATGCCACCGAGTACGTCGGTGACGCGACGGCCCGCACCGGGTTCTCCGGCCTCGAAGCCATCGACGAGATCACGATGGTCGTCGTCCCGGACCTGATGAGCGCCCATCAGCGCGGAGACATCGACGCGGAGGGCCTCAGGACCGTGCAGCTCGCGGTGATCTCGCACTGCGAGCAGATGGGTGACCGGGTGGCCGTCCTGGACACCCCGCCCGACCTCAACGCCCAGCAGGTACGCACCTGGCGCAACGACGAGGCGGGGTACGACTCCCGCTATGCCGCCCTGTACTACCCCTGGATCAGCGTGTTCGACCCGGCGACCGGCCGGAACACCACGGTGCCGCCGAGCGGTCACGTGGCCGGCGTGTGGGCACGCAGCGACGCCGAGCGCGGCGTGCACAAGGCGCCCGCCAACGAGGTCATCCGCGGCGCCGTCGACCTCGACCTCCGGCTCAGCAAGGGCGAACAGGACCTCCTCAACCCGATCGGCGTCAACTGCATCCGGGCCTTCCCCGGGCGCGGCATCCGGATCTGGGGTGCGCGCACCCTCTCCTCGGACCCGGCCTGGCGCTACCTGAACGTCCGCAGACTCTTCAACTACCTTGAGGAGTCGATCCTGTTGGGCACCCAGTGGGTCGTCTTCGAGCCCAACGACGACCGCCTCTGGGCGAGCATCCGGCGCAACATCGGCGCCTTCCTCACCGAGGAGTGGCGGCGCGGCTCGCTCTTCGGCCAGAACCCGGACGAGGCCTTCTACGTCAGGTGCGACCGGAACAACAACCCGCAGGAGTCGATCGACCTCGGCCAGGTCATCTGCGAGATCGGGGTCGCCCCCGTCAAGCCCGCCGAGTTCGTGATCTTCCGACTCTCGCAGTACTCCGACAGCACCAGTCTCGTCGACGAGTGAGCCGCGGGGCGGCAGCCCCCGCACCCGACCGGCCCCACCCCACGAAAGGTGATCCACAGCCATGGCAGATGGTGACGCTCTCACTACCCACGTCTTCGGCGTGCAACTGGGCGGATATCTAGTCGAGATGATCCAGGAGGTCAGCGGAGTCTCCGTCGAGGAAGACGTCGTCGAGATCAAGCAGAACACCAACCGGGGCGAGAGCGTCATCCGCAAGCAGCCCGGCGCGAGGAAGGCCGGCGAGGTCACGATCACCCGGGGACTCGACAAGAGCAGCGAGTTCACCAAGTGGATCAAGGAGACCCTGAACAAGGGCGCGATCAACTCCGCACGCCAGAACATCACCATCGAGTACAAGGACACCGAGAAGCAGACCGTCCGCCGCGTCAACCTCAAGAACGGCTGGGTGAGCAAGTGGGAGGGCCCGTCCCTCAAGTCCGGTGAATCCACGGCGGCCACCGAGACCGTGACGATCCAGTTCGAGGAGATCGAGGTCGAATGAGGCGTCGCACCGTCTCGCCGGGCAACCCGGAGGAGTTCCTGGACACGTCGGACCCCGGGCAGGAGGCACCACACGTTCCCGCGTCGAGGCGTCAGAACCTCGGCACGGAATTCGAGTTCGAGCTGCCGCGCGGCTACGTGGACGAGGACGGCAACGAGCATCGGCACGGCTCTATGCGCCTCGCCACCGCGCGTGACGAGCTCCGCCCGCAGATCGACTTGCGGGTCAAGGAGAACCCGGCGTATCTGAGCGTGGTGCTGCTGAGCCAGGTCATCACCCGGCTCGGCGACATCAAGGACGTGCACGCCGGGATCGTGGAGCGGATGTACGCCACGGACGTCGCCTTCCTCCAGGACTTCTACCGGCGCATCAACAGCGAGGGCCACACGCACGCCGCGGTGACCTGCCCGCTGTGCAGTGGCTCGTTCGAGGTGGACTTCTCGGGTGGGCGCCTGGGGGAATCGTGACGTACGCGCTCCCCCGCCTGCGGGAGGAACTCGCGTACGTGGCCTATCACTTCCACTGGCGGCGTGAGGACATCCTCGACCTCACCCACGCCGAACGTCAGCAGTGGGTACGAGAGATTGCGCGGATCAACACCCGTGCGAACGAAGGCGGTTGATCGGATGGGGTTCTGGGACAGGTTCCGTCGCGCCCCGGACCGGCCGGTTCAGGGGCCCATCCCGGACCGGCCTGCTCGGACATCTGCCCAGGACCCTGGGCCGTCCTCGGAGTCCGGCCCGGCCCGGTCTCGTCGGCCCGGCGACTGGGACGGCGGCTGGCGGCAGCTCGACCCGCCGACGGTCACGGTCGCACGCTCGGCGCGCGGCGTCAGCGACGGGCTGCGGTTCCGCTCGCACCTCGCCGCGTGGCAGAACCCCTCCTTCGGCACGGACCTCGGGCACGCGGTCGTGCCGGACGCCCCCGTGGGCCTGATCCACGGGGTCACCCGCCCGTCGACCGCCCTCGCCACGGCGACCGATGGCGGACCTCTGCTCCTGCGCGCGGTGCGGCGGCAGCCCCGGCCCGACACCGCACCCGAGCCTTCCGGCGGCGGACCGGACGCCGGAGGATCCGCCGCCACGCCTGTACGCCGTTCCGCCCGAGCGGGGGAACCTGGGAGCAGTGGGAGCACCAGGAACCCCGGGGACTCCAGGAACACGGCGACTCCGGGACGAGGCGCCAGCGCGAGCCCCTCACCCGCGCGGCAGCAGGTCGGCACAGATGCCGCACTCGCGGGCGGAGAAGGGGCGACGGGCGCCGGGCACTCGCGCCAGAGCGACATGCCGAGCGGCGCGGACTCGCAGGTCACTCGGCCGCGGCAACCCGGCCCCGACGCCCTCGTACTCCCCCGGCGGCAGCTCCGTACGGTCATCTCACCTCCCGTTCAGCGAGCCGCAGTTCGACGTGACGGCGCCGCACCCACGCCTCCCGTCGCCGCATCCGTCGCACCCTCGCTCTCAGCCCCCGGAGGCGAGGGTGTGCCCGCCCGACCCCGGCCGGCCGGTCCCGATCTGACCCTCGCGCTGCGCCCGGCCATGCGGCTCCGCAGGGTGCCCGCCTTCCCGCCGCAGGCTCCCGCGTCGACGCCCGGCGGAGGTACGCCAGGTGTCACGGCACACCCCGGCGACGGCAACGGCGCGGAACCACTTTCGAGCGGCCCCGCGTCATCCGACGCCCCGGGGCCAACGCCCGGTACGGCTCCCGCGAAGGCGGACATCCAGCTAAGCCCAGCGCCCTCCCCGGCCCCTTCGCTCGCCCCGCCGGCGCGGCCCGTACTAGGCGAACCGGTGCCTGAACTATCCACTGACAGCGGCCAGTTGACCCCGCCCCAGTCCAGCCCGGCCACCGTCACCCCCGAAACCGGGCCAACCACGCCCCCTGCACCCATGCCCCTCGCACAACACCGGGCCGACCCCACCCCCACAACACCCACGTTGGGCAGCCCATCCGACGCGTCCACTCTCCCAGCGCGGGACATCCAGCGCCGCCCGGCCCCCGAAGCCGCCCCTGCCCCTGAGCCGGACATACCTGCCCGGCCCCCACTCGGTGCGTCAAGACATGAACTGCCCACCATCGCCGCCCCGTTGACCTCCACCGAGTCCAGCTCGACCGTCACTCCCGGCACCGGGCCGACGACTCCACCCGCACCCATGCCCCTCGCACAACACCGGGCCGACTCCGCACCCACGACACCCACGACGAGCGCCCCCTCCCCCGAACCCGCTCCCGTCCAGCGCAGCACCGCACCCTCCCCCGCCCCGGGACCGTTCGCCCCCGTACGGCCCCCACTGGGTGCACCGCTGCATGAACTGCCCGCCAGTGCGAGACTGTTGAGCTCCACCGAGTCCCGCTCGACCGCCACCCCCGGCACCCGGTCAACGACCCCGTCCCCACCCCTGCCCCTCGCACAGCGTCAGGTCGTTCCCGAACCGGCCGGACATCCATCGTCGAGTCCGGCCCATGCATCAGGCCAGGCGCCCGCATCTGCGGGCGGCGCGGCCCAACTGCCGCGCCCCGACGCCCCTTCGAACCAGACTGGCCCCCGGCCCCGCAGCGGCATCGGCACACCGCTCCACTCCTTGCCGCCGACGGCCACCGCTCCGGGTGCCCCTCTCCTGGGCAGGAACCCAGGCCCTGCACGACGGACCGTCACACCCGGCAATCCGAACTCCCCCATCAGGCCTGCCAGTTCACCCGCGCCGCAGGCCGGGCATGCGGCGCTGTCCGTACGAGGCACGGCCGTTCGCGCCCCCGTGCAGCGCGCGGGAGCGTCGCGCGCCGGCAAAGCCACGGGCGGCAGAGCCCCCTTGGCCAGGGCGCGTGCCACGGGCCGGTCCCTGTACGGCGCCGCGCGAGCCGCCGCGTTGCCAGTGCTTCAGCGGTCGCGCGCGCTGCTCCCCGAGCGGTCGCTGAGCGTGAACACCGTGACCAGTTCCGGCTTTTCGGCGACGTCGCCCACGCCTTCTCCCGCCACCAGCCGCCCGGTCGCCCCCGCACGATGGAGCCGGGAACCGACGCCCACCGTCCAGCAGGCGCCCTCCCGCCAGCAGGCCTCGATGCCACCCGGCTCGCCTCGCTCGCCGAAGGCGTCCCAACGCCGGGACGAGCCCTCACATGAGGAGGCGGTTCGGACCTCGCACGGCGCGCCCCCTCAAGTGCAACCCGCGCTCCCAACGGTGCAGTCCGGACCCACTGCGCAGGACGCCGCCCGCTCCCCCACCCCGGACACCGTCCCCGGGGTGAGGGGGCCGCGCCGTACCCCGGTCGTCCGGCCCGCACCGCCCGCCACGGCGGAATCCGTGCAGCGTCTGCCGGTCGCGACGGCGCCGCCCACGGCAGTCCCCCTGCCCCCGGATGCGACGGCCCCCGATGCGCCCGGCGGTCCCGACGCGCCGCTCAAAGCGGCCGTTCGCACCACTGCGGCGGCGGGTGCGGCGGTCCAGCGCGTTCCCGAGGACACCGAACCCACCGACGTGCCGCCGACCTCCGCAGCCCGCTCGCGCATCCCCGTACCGGTCAAGAAGGCCTCGGCGTCGGCCGATACGAGCACGGCGCCGCCGGAGCGCGGCGACGGGATCGATGTGGAGGATCTCGCGCGGCGGCTCATCGACCCGGTGGCCAGATTGTTGCGCACCGATGTGCGCCGTGGACGAGAACGTGCCGGACGGCTGTACGACGGCCGCCGCTGAGAAGTAGGGACCCATGACATGACCACCGACGACATCTTCGCGACGACGCCGTTCTTCCGGCTCGCCATCGGCGGCAACGACCTCGGTACCTTCCAGACCTGTTCGGGGCTCGGCGCCCAGGTCGAGGTCGAGACGTACGCCGAGGGCGGCAACAACGGCTTCGACTGGCAACTGCCGGGGCGTGTCACCTGGTCGAACATCACGCTGACCCGCCCGGTCACCAAGGACACCGCCAAGATCGCGCGCTGGTTCGACGAGATCGTCAAGCAGGTCGAGCCCAAGGACGGCGAGATCGTCGCGCTGAAGCCGGATCGCACTCCCATCATCAGCTGGCAGGTCCTCGGCATCGTGCCGGTCCGCTGGCAGGGTCCGTCGTTCGATCCCGCCGACTCGCAGGCCGCCGTGGAAGCCCTGGAGATCGCACACGAGGGGCTGAAGGTGTCCTGATGCTTCATCAATCATCTTGTGTTTGAAGGGAGTTGTGAACTCATCGTCCCGTCACCGTGATCGCAGACGGAAGGAGGAACCGGCATGTCACCCGCAGTCCGCACCAGCCGTGCCCGCGCCAAGCTCACCATCATGGAGCCGCCCGCGCGGGTCGGTGCGAAGCCCGGCGGCGTCCTTGAGCTGGTCGAGCTCCAGTTCAATCCGTCGTCCCTGTCGCTGAGCAAGAACACCGAGTGGCGGCGCACTCCCTCCCGGATGGCGGGGCAGTCCGCACTTCCCGAGTTCGTGGGCAGCGGGCCGCGTTCGCTGAGCCTGGAGGTGTTCCTCGACGGGACGGCGAAGCACGACAACTCGGTGGAGCAGGCCGTGGAGAAGCTGATGAAGGCGTGCGTGCCGACGCGGAGCAGTCTCGCTCGGAAGAAGCCCGCGAGTCCCTGGGTGCGCTTCAACTGGGGTTCCACCAAGAGCACGGCGTTCAACGGCGTGATGTCCCAACTCTCGGTCACGTACACGCTGTTCGACGCCGACGGAAAGCCCCTGCGCGCGAAGTGCAGCCTTTCCATCGAGGAGGCCAGCGTCGATCCGCCGGGCCAGAACCCCACCTCGGGTGCGCGCGAGGCGCGCAGCACCCACCGGATCGTGCCGGGTGACAGCCTGCCGCTGCTCGCCTGGCGGGAGTACGGGGACGCCACCGCCTGGCGGGTGATCGCGGAGGCCAACGGCATCGACGATCCGATGGTGCTCGTGCCCGGCACCGAACTGCTCGTGCCGGGCGCGCAGAGCGCCGTACGGGAGGAGACACCATGACGACGCCCGAGGCGCAGGGCGGCCGGTCCTTCGCCGCCGACCCGATCGTGGAGGCTCCCGCGGAGCTGCCGGCCGAGTGGATCACGCAGTTGGTGAGCTGCGTGGTGGACGAGAACGTCGGACTGCCCGACGCGGCAGTCCTCACCTACCGCGACCCGGACCACGAACTGCTCAAGGCGACGGGCATCACCATCGGCACCGCCCTGCGCATCTCGGTCGTCACCGTGCAGGGACAGGCGCGGGAGCTGCTGTTCACCGGAGAGGTGACGGCCCTCGAACTGGACAGTGACACCACCGGATCGTTCACCGTGGTGCGCGCGTACTCCAAGGCGCACCGGTTGCAGCGCGGCCGCAAGGTGGTGGCGTATCGCAACATGACGGCCTCGGCCATCGTGCGCAAGGTCGCGGCCGGGGCGGGGCTCGCCTGCGGGCGCGTCGAGGCCGCCCCGATCACGTACCAGCAGCTGTCCCAGGCCAACGTCTCGGACTGGGACTTCCTGCAGTTCCTGGCCGGTGAGAGCGGTGCGCAGGTACGCGTCGACGACAAGGGGCTGCTCCAGTTCGCGAAGCCGAAGCCCGCCGCGTCGGCGCCCGCCCCCTCGACGTCGGCCACGCAGAACCCGATGGTCCTTGAGCACCCGCGCAACCTCCTGGCCCTACGGGCGGTGCTGACCGGCGCCGACGGCGCGGGGAACGTCGAGGTGCGGGGCTGGGACGTCAACACGAAGACTCCGCTGGTCACCCGGCAGCCGTCCGTGCTCAGCCGGACGGTGACTCCGGGGATGAAGCCGTCCGTGGTCAGCAGCGCGTTCGGCGGCTCCTCCCGGCTGACCGTCACCGACATGCCGTACCGCACCCAGGCGGAGACCGAGGCGGTCGCCACATCCGTTGCGGCTTCGGTGAGTTCGGGGTTCGCGGAGCTGGAGGCGGTGGTCGAGGGCAACCCCATGCTGCGGGCCGGGGTGCCCGTGGCCCTCGGCAACGTCGGCCCCGCGTTCTCCGGGCGCTACACCGCGACCGCCGCGCACCACGTCCTGGAGCCGCACGGGGGCTACCGGACGACGGTGCTCGTCAGCACCTCCCCCGACCGCTCCCTCGCGGGCCTGGCCACCGGCGCCAACGCGCCCTCCCGGGGGCCGCGCATGCCGGGCCTCGCGATCGGTGTGGTGTCCAACATCCGCGAGCCGGGCGGCGGCGGGCGGGGCTGGGTGCGCCTCAAGTTCCCGTGGCTCGACGCGGACTACGAGACGGACTGGGTACGCACCGTGCAGTGGGGCGGCCAGGGCGGTGGCGGCGTGTTCAGCCCCGAGGTCAACGACGAGGTGCTCGTCGGTTTCGAGCAGGGGCTCCTCGACGCTCCGTACGTCATCGGCGGCCTGTACAACGGCGTGGACAAGCCCTCGCCGCACCGGGGGCCGCTGGTCGACGGATCGCGCGGCACGGTCAACCGCCGTTCCCTGGTGTCCCGTTCGGGCAACCGCGTCGAGCTGCTCGACACCCCGGGCAGGGGACCGTCCGGGGTGCGGCTCGCCAGCGGTGACGACCGGCTCGAAGTACGGCTCGACGAGCGCCGCAACCGCATCTCCCTGACCGTGTACGGCACGGGCGGCTCGCGTCCGATGAGCTCCGTGACCCTGTCCCCGTCCGGGATCACCCTCGACGCGGGGACGGGCAAGGTGACCGTGAAGGGCGCCTCGGTCGACATCAACGCCACGAGCGACGTCTCCGTGGGCGGCACCTCGGTGAACATCAACGGCAAGACCGCGGTCAACGTGGACGGCGGCCTGCTCGCCGTCCTGAAGGCAGCACTCATCCGCATCAACTGACCTGATGACAACAGTAATTGACGCTCCGACAGCTTCCGTCGGCGGACGGCCATCAGCATCGGCAAGGAGAGAAAACCATGCCCCCCGCAGCCCGTACGGGCGACGCCACCAACCACGGCGGCGTCATCGCCACCCCGCCCCCGGGGGCGCTCGCGGTCGCCACCGTGCTCATCGGGGGCCGTCCGGCCGCCGTCACCGGCAGCCTCCACGAGTGCGTCGTCCCCCCGCACCTGGCGCTGGGTCCGGCGAACCTGGTTCTGCCCAATCCGGCCGGGCTGCTGTCCGGCGAAGTACTCATCGGCGGGCTGCCCGCCGCACGCATGCGGGACCAGACGACCTGCGGAGCACAGATCGTGAGCGGCGCGTTCGACGTCCTCATCGGGGGGCCGATGTGAGCGAGAAGTTCATCGGGCGCGGCTGGGGTTTTCCGCTGCGCGTGGGCACCACCGGCGGCATCGGCATGGTCGAGCGGGACCGGGAGATCGAGGAGGCCATCCGGCTCGTGCTCGGCACCGCGCCGGGCGAGCGGCCGATGCGGCCCGAGTTCGGGTGCGGCATCCACGACTACGTCTTCGCCCCGGGCGACGGCGCCACCGCCGGGCTCATCGCCCAGGAGGTGCACGTGGCCCTGGAGCGCTGGGAGCCGCGCATCGAGGTGAACGACGTGGCCATCGCGTTCGACGCCATGGACGACGGCGTCCTCTACATCGACGTGCGGTACACGGTGCGGTCCACCAACGACCGCCGCAACCTCGTCTTCCCCTTCTACACGATCCCGTCCCACGAGGGCGCCGGGGACGGCACCTCGTACGGAGAGGCGAGCTGATGGCCCTGCCCTCGCCGAATCTGGACGACCGCCGCTTCCAGCAGCTCGTGGACGAGGCCAAGCGGTACGTGCAGCAGCGCGCGCCCGAATGGACCGACCACAACGTCTCGGATCCGGGCGTGACGCTGATCGAGACGTTCGCGTACATGGTCGACCAGCTCCTGTACCGCCTCAACCGGGTGCCGGAGAAGAACTATTCGGCGTTCCTCGACCTGCTCGGCATCCGGCTGTTCCCGCCGGCGGCGGCCACCGCGGAGGTCGACTTCTGGCTCTCGGCGCCGCAGCCCGAGACGGTGACGCTGCGGGCCGGCGCCGAGGTTGCGACGGCGCGCGGCGAGAACGAGGAAGCGGTGGTGTTCGCGACCACCGAGGAACTGCCCATCGTGCCCAGTGAGTTGACCCGTCTGGTGACGGCTCCGGTCGGCGGGGAGCAGACGGACCGTACGACGGTGCTCGCCGAGGGCCGTGACATCCGCTGCTTCCAGGCCGCCCCCGCGCCAGGTGACGCGATGCTGTTCGGGCTGCCCGCGGCGGTGCCCCGGTGCATCGTCTCGGTGCACCTCGACAGCCGCGTCGAGGGCGTCGGCGTGGACCCGCGTCAGCCGCCGCTGGCGTGGGAGGCGTGGGACGGCGCGCGCTGGCTGCCCTGTGAGACCGGATCCGACACGACCGGCGGGCTCAACCGGCCGGGCGAAGTGATCGTGTACGTCCCTGCCGGGCACACCGCTTCGGTGGTCGCGGGCACCCGCGGGGGCTGGCTGCGCTGCCGGGTCACGGAGCCGGGGCCCGGTCAGCCGTTCTACTCCGAGTCGCCGACGGTCCGCGAGGCCGAGGTGTTCACCGTCGGCGGCACCGCGCCCGTGGAACACGCGGAGACCGTCACCGACGTGCCCTTAGGGATGTCCGAGGGGGTCGCGGGCCAGCAGTTCTCCGTGGCCCGGCCGCCCATCCTGCTCGACGGGGAACCGCCCGTCGTCGAGGTGTCCTCGAACCAGGGCTGGCAGACGTGGCGGGCCGTCGAGCACTTCGGCGACTCCTCGCCGGAGGACCGGCACGTGGTGATCGACGCGACCTCGGGCACGTTCGCGTTCCCGCCCGCCGTACGCGAGCCCGACGGATCGCTGCGTACGTACGGCGCGGTGCCCGAGAAGGGCGCGCACGTGCGGGTGCTCCGCTACCGGACGGGCGGCGGGGCGGGCGGGAACGTCGCGCGCGGCGCGATCTCCGTGCTGCGCAGCTCCGTTCCGTACATCGCCCGGGTCGAGAACCGGGAGGCGGCGCGCGGCGGCGTCGACGGCGAGAGCGTCGACAACGCGAAGCTGCGGGCGCCGAACGCACTGCGCATGCAGGAGCGGGCCGTCACTGCCGAGGACTACGAGATCGTGGCCCGGCAGGCCGCGCCGTCGATACGCCGGGTGCGCTGCGTGCCCGCGACTGCCGGCGAGGGCGGCGCGGTGCGGGTGCTCGTGGTGCCCGACGCGGTCGCGGACGAGGGCGAGGGCGACCGGCTGCGCTTCGAGCAACTGATCCCGTCCGAGCAGGTGTTGCGGGCCATCGCAACGGCGCTGGACGAGCGGCGCCTGGTCGGAACGCGGCTCGTCGTGGAGCCGCCCGCCTACCAGGGCGTCACGGTCGTCGCCCGGCTCGTGGTGCCCGCCGGTCAGGCCGACCGGGTGCGCGAGACCGCGCTCGCGGCGCTGTTCGGCCACCTCAACCCGCTGCGCGGCGGGGCCGACGGGGAGGGCTGGGCATTCGGCAGGCCGGTGCAGTACGGAGAGGTCTTCGGCGTGCTCCAGCGGGTCGCCGGGCGCGGCCTGGTGGAGGAGGTCAAGCTCTTCCCCGCCGACCCGATCACGGGGCGCCGCGGCGCCCCGGCCGAGCGGGTCGACGTCGGGGCGAACGCGCTCGTGTTCTCGTACCAGCACCAAGTCGTCGTCAACGAGGCCGACTTGGACGGTGCCGACCGATGACCAGAGCCGCGATTCCGGGGCTGGCGAGCCGCCATCCGATGGGTGGTCTGCTGCCCTCGCTGTACGCGGACGACGATCTGGCGCAGCGGCTCACCGCCGGGCTCGACACGGTCCTCGCTCCCGTCCTGTCGACCCTCGACAACCTCCCCGCCTACCTCGATCCGCGTCTCGCGCCGTCGGACTTCGTGGAGTGGCTGTCCTCCTGGGTGGGCATCGACATCGCCCCGGGAGGGCCAGGCGAGCTGCGCCGTGACGTCGTCGTCCGCGCCATGGAGCTGCACCGCAGGCGCGGCACCCGGCGCGGGCTGGTCGAACGGCTCCAGCTGTGCCTCGGCGTGGAGGCGGAGGTCGTGGACGGCGGTGGCGCGACCTGGTCGGTGACCGCTGGTTCGGAGTTGCCCGCAAAGGCAGTCGAGGAGGTCGTGGTCCGTGTGCGGCCGGGACGGACCGGCACCGTGGACGAGGCAAAGGTGCTCGACGTCGTCCGGGCGTCCTGCCCCGTCCACGTCACCTGCCGGGTCGAGGTCCTGCCCGGACCGCCCGCGCACGAGGGGAGTTGAGGCCATGCGCTCTTGTCCTGAGTGCGGCGCCGCGAACGGGGATACGGACGACTTCTGCGGCAACTGCGGCTCGTACCTGGGGTGGTCCCAGGAGAGCGGGGAGTCGGCACCGGGCGCCGCGGCACCGCAGCGCGCTGCCGGGGCAGCAGCCACCACGAACCCGCCTGCCACAGGGGCCGACACGGCGACGCTCGCGGGAAGCGACGCGGCCGCACCGGGCAGCACGCGGGGGACCAACGGCGCACAGGGCACCTCTGCGGCTGCCGCGCCTCAGTCCGCCGGTCCTGCCGCCCCCGCTCCCACGCCCCCTCGCACCGCGTCCGCCGGCCCCACCCGGCCCGTCGTGCCACCGGCGCGGCCGACCTCCACGGCACCCACGCGACCAGAGCCTTCGGTTCCGCCGCGGTCGGACGCCGCCGATGCCGCCCCCATCACCGCCGTCCAGCCCGCGAAGCCGGTGGCGGCGCGGCCCGTCGTGCGGCCCGCCGAAGTGCGCGAGACGGACGGTCCGCCCTGCCCGGCGTGCGGCACGCCGAACCGGCCCGGCCGCAAGTTCTGCCGGCGCTGCGCCGCACCGCTCGATGCGCCGGAGCCGGTGGCTCCGCTGCCGTGGTGGCGCACCCGCTGGCCGTTCCGTCGCCGGGTGCGCGGCGGCTCGGGGCGTCTGTTCCGCGCGCTGGTGACGCTGGCCGTCCTGGCCGCCCTCGCCATCGGGGCCCTGTTCCTGCTGCCCGCGGGGCGCTCCCTGTTCGAGGACACCCGGGACAAGCTCAGCGGAGCGACGGCCGTCAGCCCGTCCAGGGTCACCGCGAGCGCCGAGGTGCCCGGTCACCCGGCGGGAAGCGCCACGGACGGCCTCAACAACAGGTACTGGGGCGCCCCGGCGGTCGGCGACTCGCTGACGTTCACCTTCCGGGCGCCGTTCCGCCTGGTGGACCTCGTCGTGACCAGTGGAGCCTCGACGGATCCCCAGGTGTACCGCAGCGAGGCGCGGCCCATCGCCCTCGACCTCGTCACGACCACGTCGAAGGGGCAGGTGACCCACAAGTCGATCACCCTCAACGACAAGCCCGGTCCGCAGACCGTCCCGACGGGCATCAGCGACGTCGTCACGGTCCAACTCGTCGTGCGATCGGCGGCGGGGACGGGCCCGGGGCGCCATATCGCCCTGGCAGAGGTCGAGTTCTTCAGGCGGGACTGACGGGACGCCAGCCCGGGGTACTTGAGCCGTGCGGCACTGAGCCTGCGCAAGCTCGTCCCTGCCGGTGGCGCCCCCGGGGGGCCTGGTATGACAGCGAGAGGCCACACCGGCGCGGCTGCCGCGGGCCATTTTCGCGGCCCACCGAGGTAGCAGCACGCGACGGAGCCGCGGGAGGTGGACATCCTGCGGTTGATGGCGGAGGATCTTGGTACCGGGGAGATCACAGTCCAGCTCGCGCATTCCGAACGGACAGTGCAGAACGTCCTGCGCAATCGGACCTCTCGTCTCCAACTGCGCAACCGGGCCCGTGCGTTGGCCTGAGCGCTGCGTGCGGACGACAGCGGACAGCCCGGGTCGGCCGACGGCGGAGGGACGGATGAAGGCTTCCAGAACACTGTTGCAGGTGGTCGCTCACCCGGACGACGACCTGTACTTCATGAATCCCGAGGTAGTGGCCACACTCCGCGCGGGCCACCGAGTGGTGACGGTGTACATCACGGCCGGAGAGTCCGACGGCCGCAACAACATACCCGGCGCCGACGCACCCGCCGAACCCGATCAGCCGGCGTACGCGAGCGCCCGAATGCAGGGACTGCGCCAGGCGTACAGCTGGATGTCGGCCGGGGTGACAGGAGCCCGCTGGTCGCGTTCGGCCCTGGCGATGCCGAACGGGGCGTCGGCTGAGACGGCACAACTCGGCGCGCAGGTCACGCTGGTGCACCTGGGCCTACGGGAAGAGGCGCTCCCGGACACGCCGTACGTGGGCCTCGCCGAGCTGTGGCACGGACCGGGTGGCACAGCGACGACGCTCCGCACACCGGGCAGCCCCGTGGCGGAGGAGTCCGGCTACACCCGGGGCGGGCTGATCGACGCCATCGCGTGGCTCCTTGAGCGCTACCGGCCCGGAGTCGTCCACTATCTGGATCCGCTCCCCGATCATCAGAGCCACGATGCCCCGCACCGGCGCCATTTCGACCAGCCCGGCTTCTCCGACCACCGGGACCACACCGTCGCCGCGAAGTTCGTCCTGGCCGCGCTTTCCCGGGACGACGCCTGGGCCCGGGGCCGTTCCTTCGTCCAGGCGTACCGCGGCTACTACAACGCGCGCTGGCCCGCCAATCTGAGCGCGGTGCAACTGGATCACAAGGTCGAGGCGCTGGACGTCTACGGGGGTCTTGCCACCTCGGACTGCGGCAACCCAGGGGGCTGCGGCGACTACTCGGTGGGGCAGGGCCGGTCCCGGATGACGGGGTGGGCCCACAGTGTCACCCCTCGGTGGGACGGCGCCGGTCCGGCTCTGACGACGGACGCTCACGGCAGGGTCACCGCGTTCTGGGTCCTGGGCGGCAGTGTGGTGATGTCTCGGCAACAGGAGGCGGGTGAGCGGGCTTGGACCGGCCTCCGGCAGGTGGGCGGGCACGGACTGCTGCCGGTCCTCGCGGTGACCACCGGCCCTGGCGGAAGCCGCCGGATCCATGCGTCGCGGGTTGCGGAGCCGTCGGTCGGGGTCGGTGAGGACGTCCTGGAGACCGGGCTCATCGAGCAGTCACCCCAAGGAGAGTTCCACGCATGGCGCGGTCTGTGGACGCCCGACGACCCCCGTTGCGGACTGGACCGGCTCGGTGTGCCCGCGGTGGCCGTCGACGGTGGGGGCAACCGGTTCGTCTTCGCCCGGCAGGGGGATCTGTCGGTAGCCGTGCGAACGGGTACGAGTGGACAACCGAAGCGCTGGATCAAGCTCGCCGACTCGGACGTCAGGGAATCGCTCGCCGCGGTCACCGATGTCCGGGGCATGGTCCACCTCTTCGGTTCCGGACGGCACGGACTTCGGCACTGGGCGCAGTCCGCGCCCGGAGCTCTCCCCATCGGGCAGGACACCTCCGCACTGCCCGTCCCGGTGAGTCCCCCCGCCGCCGTGGTCACCGCGGAAGGCGCCCTGGTGCTGGCGTTCCGTTGTGCCGACGGCATTCCATGCGCGTACCGACGGCTGGACGACGGCGGCTGGCGGCTTGTCGCGTTCCCGGCGCCGGCCGAGGGAGGTCTGGGACCGGTGGCGCTCGCCGCGGGCGAAGGGCACCAGGTGCTGCTCGTACAGCGGACCGATCAGGGCGCGTTGCAGGCGTGGGCGATGGATGTGTCGCGCGACAGGGGGGCCGTGCGGTGCACCGTGCCGGATGTGTTCACCGTCGGTACCCCCTCGGCGGCCATGGACGGCTCCGGCCGATTCGTCCTGGCCGGGCTCGGCATCGACGGCTCGTTGCTCGCCTTCACCGAGACGGAGACCGGATCACGGGTCTTCGAGCGCCGGACCACGACCGAGCGTCCGGGGCAGGAAACCCCGCGGTCTCCTGCCCCGGGTGCGCCGCCACGAAGGGATGTTCTTTGAAGATCACTTTTCTGCTCACCTGGGCGGATGTGATGGGAGGCACGGAGCGGGCGGTGTTCACCCAGGCCGCACAACTCGCCGCCGCGCATGACGTCGGGATCGTCAGCGTTTTCAAGACCGCGGAAAGGCCCTTCTTCACCATCGGCCCGCAGATCACCGTGCGCTATCTGGTGGACCGGAGCCGCGGCGCCGAACGCCCGGTGTCCCCGACGGGTCTCAGCGTGGCCGAATGCGCGGCGCTGGCCGGATTGCCCACCGAGTTCAGTGCCCCGGCCTGGGAGAGGAAGATCTTCACCCGGCTCTCCGACATGGAGCTCGGGCTCCTGCTGCCGGCCATCGATTGCGATGTGCTGGTCACTACGACGCCCGCGCTCACATCGGCCGCGGTACATCTGACGAGGCCCGAAGTTCTGACGGTGCATCATGAGCACCGCATGGCCGGGGTTCCGCCGCTGCCGTCCGCGCCTCTGCTCGACGCGCTGGTGACGGTCAACGAGCGCAGCCGGGCCCAGTTCAAGGAGGCGCTGGGCGATGCCGCGCCGTTGCTGGCGACGATCCCCAACTCGCTGCCCGTAGCGCTCCGTCCGCGTTCGACGCTCACCGGCAGGACCGTGGTGATCGCGGGACGGCTCGTTGCGGAGAAGCGGGTCGACCATGCGATCCGGGCGTTCGCGAAGGCGTCTTCGGAGCACCCCGAGTGGGTGCTCAGCGTCTTCGGCGACGGCCCCGAGCGCAGTGGATTGCAGGCGCTGGCCCGGGAACTCGGAGTATCGGGCAGTGTGCGGTTCCACGGCAGCAGCCCTCATATGGCCCAGGAGTGGGCCAAGGCCGATCTCGCCCTGCTGACCTCGCGCGCGGAATCATTCGGCCTCGTCATCCTGGAGGCCCTCGCGGCGGGGGTCCCCGTGGTGTCCTACGACTGCCCGAACGGTCCTTCCGAGATCATCCGGGACGGTGTGGACGGACGGCTGGTGCCCAATGGTGACGTGGACGCCATCGCGGCCGTGCTCGCCGGGCTGATGGGCGACAGAGGGGCTCTGCATGCCCTGGGCACCCACACGATCGCCGGGGCCCAGCGGTTCTCCGCGGAGCGGGTGACCGAGCGCTGGGAGGCCCTCTTCGCCGAACTGGAGGCACGGCGCGGTGACTTCGCCCGTCGCCGCCACCGGGCCGAGCGGATGGCCTGCCGCTCGGCCCTCGACCCGTCGGGGGCCGAGGCCCGGCCCTGACGGGAGTGTGCCGGGCCGTGTGCGGCCGACCTCCGAGACCGTGGGGTCGGCGGCTCACGTACCGGCTCCTCCTCAATCGCCGTGCAGCGGCGGCGCCAAGGGCACGGTCACCGGGCAAGGTCGGCCGGACTCGCTCGGCGCCTCCCGGAATACCGGAACGGAGCGCGCCTCCCGCAGATACGGCACACCTTCCGTGTAGCCGGTTCCCGAGCGCTCCTCGCCGAGCATGCGCACCGCCAGCCGGTAGTGGGTCTGTCGCCACTGGACCAGTGCGGTGGAGAACCCCTCCATCGCCTGTCCGACGATCCCGCGCGTCTGCGGGGACAGCCGGCCGGCCTCGTCGGCGCCCCGGAACGCGCTGTCGAGGGTGGGCATGCCGTTGAGCACACGTGCGCGAACCTCTGGCACGGAGTGGAAGGCGGCGGACTCCACGCGGTCCGGGTCCGGCCTCCGGCACAGCGATTCCACGGTTTTGTAGCCGCGGGACTGGATGGCGCTGGCGCCCTCGGTGTAACAACGGAAGGTCTGAAACGCCTCGACGCTCATCGTCGCAAGCAGGGAGAACAGCGGGGCCGCCTCGCGAAGTCCCGCGGTCGCAGCATCAAGGCGCTCGGCCGCGACGAGGGGCTGGTGACCGTCAAGGCCTTCCACCGCTGCGGCCAAGTGCTCGGCGAGCGTCGCGAAGGTCGACTCGAAGCACTGGAGCACACGAATGAACAGGTGCTCGTCGTGGACGGTGTAGGCGGGCAGCATGCTGAGCATGAGGCGGCGCCGTTCTTCGGGCCGGGTCTCCCCTCGGACGGTGCGGCAGAAGTCGCGGGCCTGTTCGCTCAGACCGTCCTGGACGGTCCGCGCGAGAGGGGCGGCCGGATCCGCCAGGCCGAGGCGGGCGAGCGCCGGACCCGCCGCCCGCATGCCCAGGCGGCAGCGCTTGTCCACCGTGCGCGCGTCGGGACGCATCAGCGGGAGCAGATCGGTCCTGCCCTCCAAGGCGTCCAGCTCGAACTCCACTATGTCGGCGATGAGTTGGACGGTCAGTCGGTCCCGCTGCTGTGGGCAGGCGTGTTCCTTCCGGTCCGACGGGTCCGCAGGACCGAGGAGCAGACCGAGCGCGAGATAGGTCTGGTAGTCGTAGCGCCCGTCCCGCTTGTCGAGCGCCGTGTCCAGGAAGCTCGCCAGCAGCTCTCGGTCCCGGGCTGCCCCGCGCAGTGTGGGCAGGGCGTCACGGACCTCGGCGAGTGATGCGAGCAACTCCCCCTCCACGAAGTGTTTCCCCACCAGCTGGTACGCGTCGACGACGGAGGCGTAGGGAAAGACGCCCGGATCTCCGTCGGAGCGCCATTCCGCCAGGGCGCGCACCATCCTCAGCTCCCCGTGCCGACCTGGCGGAGTACTTCGTGGGCGAGCAGCTCCAACTGGTCGATGTCGCCGAGGGTGTGAGTTCTGAGATAGACCCGGCTCGCGCCCAGCTCGCCGAGCTTCCCGATCTTGTCCACGACTTCGTCCGGAGTGCCCACGAGCCACTTCTCCCGCAGCGATTCCGGCGCACGTCCCGCGGGCGCGCGCCGGGCGATCTCCGCCGAGTCCCGCCCGCAGCACACGGCCTGCGACACGGAGAACGCCAGGGAACTCTCACTGCGGCCCACCTCGGCACAGACCCGGCGGACGCGGTCGAATGCCTCCGCGACCTGCCCGAAGCCCGGATAGGCCAGGTTGAATTCATCGGCGTACCGCGCGGCGAGGCGAGGGGTGCGGCGGGTGCCGTACCCACCGATGAGCAGGGGCGGGCGGGGGCGTTGCAGGGGCTTGGGCAGCCCCGGTGAGTCGGTCAGCGTGTAGTACTTGCCGACGTGGTCGAAGGTCTCGCCTTCGGGCGTCTCCCACAGGCCAGTGATGATGGCGAGTTGCTCCTCGAACCGGTCGAACCGTTCGACCACGTCCGGGAAGGGAATGCCGTAGGCGGTGTGTTCCGGCTCGTACCAGCCGGCGCCGAGCCCGAATTCGATGCGCCCGCCGCTCATGTGGTCGGCTTGCGCGACGCTGATCGCGAGCGGTCCCGGCGCCCGGAACGTGGCGGAGGTCATCAGCGAGCCGAGCCGGATGGTGGAGGTCTCCCGGGCCAGACCGGCCAGGGTGATCCAGGTGTCGGTGGGCCCCGGCCTGCCGTCCCCGCCGCCTATGGGCACGTAGTGGTCCGCGCGGAAGAAGCCCTCGAATCCGAGGTCTTCGGCCGCCCGCGCGACGCGCAGCACGTCGTCATAGCTCGCGCCGGATTGCGGTTCGGTCAGGATGCACAGTCGCATGGAGGTGCCTTTCGGTACGGGTGGGTCAGCGGATCTTCGCGAGGCGGGCGTCCTCGTCGGGGTCGGCGATGCCGGTCCACCCGTAGACCGAAAGGTCGGTGGGCATCGGCTCGGTGCGTGTCGTGGTGCTGTGCACCTCGACCGTGGTGCGTCGCTCGGCGGCCAGGAACGCCGCGTGCATCACGTCAAGGACGTGGAGGGCCAGGGCCGGATCGGCCTTCGGGACACCGCCGGTGCGCAGCGCCAGGGCGAGGTCGGCGACGCCGATCCCGCGGTCGTACACGTAGCCCGGCAGCGCCGGGAGGTCCTGCAGGCCGCCCCCGCCGGGACGGGCGATCCGGACCGGGCCGTCGAAGAGGTTCGGGTCCGGCAGGACGAGCGACCCCGCCGTGCCGTGCAGCTCGATGTGCGGCGAGGTCGCCGCCCAGGCGTCGAAGGAGCAGACCAGGGTGGCGATCGCGCCCG
This sequence comes from Streptomyces sp. NPDC094147, assembly GCF_044764265.1. Lineage (NCBI taxonomy): Bacteria > Bacillati > Actinomycetota > Actinomycetes > Kitasatosporales > Streptomycetaceae > Streptomyces > Streptomyces sp. NPDC094147. The sequence goes on from NZ_JBIWHT010000027.1 coordinate 46,984, forward strand.
AAGCGAAGTCCAGGGAGGCGACGGTGACGGTGGGTGTGGCGACCTCGATGCGTTCACCTGCGCGGGGGCCGCGGGCGATGACACGCTCGCGGTCGCTGATCCGGTTCTGGGCGCTGACCGCGGTCACCGGACCCAGGAGGTGGACGAGCATGGACAGGTAGTACGGACCCATGTCGTGCAGGGGCCCGGCGCCCGGCCGGTAGAAGAAGTCCGCGTCGTGGTGCCATATTTCGGGCCCGGACCTGAGCATGGACGCAGAGGCGTGGACCGGGGTGCCGATCTCACCGGCGGCGACGGCGGCGATCGCGGTCTGCGGACCGCGTCCGAGCACGGTGTCGGGCGCACAGGCCAGGAGCAGCCCGGACTCACGGGCGAGCGCGAGCAGCCGCCGGGCGTCCTCGGGATCCGTGGCCAGCGGCTTCTCCACATAGACGGACTTGCCCGCGCGCAGGGCCGCTTCCGTGGTCGCGAAGTGCTCGGAGGGAGGCGTCAGGTTGACGACGATCGACACGTCGGGGTCGTCGAGGACCTCCTGCCACGTGGACGGCTTGCCGAGGCCGAACTCCTCGACGCGCCGCTGGGCCCGTTCCGGGTCCAGATCGGCGCAGTGGAGAACTTCCAGGATGCTGAAGTGGCGCAGCATGCGCAGGTACCGCGCGCTGACCGAGCCGCAGCCGAGGATGGCCACGCCCGTGGGCCGGTTCGGCTGTCGTCGGGATGCGATGAGGGTGTCGGTGTCCGCGTTCATGGGGGTGTCACCTTCCGGTCGTGAGGCTGAGGCTGTGCTGGAGGTGTTCGCGAAGGGCGGGCAGATGTTCCGGCGCGAGCAGCGTGTGGTGCGAGCCGGGGATCACCGTGTGGTGGAAGGAGCCTGTGGTGTGCGCCCGCCATGACGTCATGCCTGCGGGGACGGGGTTTCCGGCTGCCTCCAGGGTCACCATGGGGCTCTCGACGACGCCGTGCGTGGTGTGTCCCGCGGCGAGGGGAAGCAGCACATCCAGACGGGCGGCGACATCGGTGTGTTCCGCCCCTTCGATGAGCGTCGTGCGCTCCGCCGAGGGAGCCGGCGGGTTGAGCATCCGGTCGATCAGGACCAGTGCGGGCCGGCGTCCGCGCCGCTCCAGCAGACGCGCGAGGTCGAACGCGACGGCGGCTCCCAGCGAGTAGCCGACGAGGGGCACCACTGTGTGGTCGGTGTGGAGCAGCAGTTCCTCGGCGAGGGCTTCGGCCAGCTCGTGGAGCGTGGCTTCCACCGATCCGTCCGGCGTCAGGTAGTCGACTCCCCACGGGGCGTACGAGGTGGGCAGCTCGCCTACCAAGTCCGTGAAGATGTAGGGGATGCCCGCGGCGGGCGGCAGGAAGAAGACGGGCAGGGCGTCGTGACGCGAGGGTCGCAGCGGTACGACGCGGGTGGCGCTGCCGGAGCGGCTGTCATGGAGGTGCCGGGTGAGCGCGTCGGCGGTCGGATGGTCGTGGAGGGACCGCAACGAGACGTCCCGGTCGAGCGCGCGCGACAGTGCGGAGACCGCCCGGAGCGCGAGGATGCTGTGCCCACCCGCTTCGAAGAAGTCCTCGTCGGGCCCGAGCAGCGGGTCGTCGAGGACCCCGCGCAGCGTGTCGAGGACCAGGTCGGCGAGCCCGCGGTCCGGTCCCTCGCCGCCCGACCCCCCTCGGTGCAGCAGGGCGAGCAGGGTCTGGGCGTCCAGCTTTCCGCTGGAGGAGAGGGGGATCTCGGGCACCGAAGTGATCAGGCGGGGCACCATCACGGCGGGCAGCGACTGCTTGAGGTGGGCGCGGATTTCGGCCCGCCTCGGCACGGCCGGGCCCGCCACGAACGCGGCGGGCTCGATGTCACCGCCCGGCGTCCGGTAGGCGATGACGGCCGCGGACTCGACGTCGGGGTGAGCGCCGAGGACGCGTTCGATCTCGCCGAGCTCCACCCGGTGGCCCCTGATCTTGACCTGCCCGTCGCGCCGTCCGGCGAAGTGCAGCGCGTCCGATTCATCCATCCACCCGCGGTCACCGGTGCGCAGGACGCGCTCCGCCGGGCGCCCTGGACGCGGGCAGAAGCGCTCCTCGGTGAGCGCTTCGTCGTTGGTGTATCCCAGGGCGACACAGGGCCCGGCGATGCGGATCTCCCCCACGGCCCCTCGGGGTACGGGCCGACCCGAGCGATCCGTGACCCGGACCTCGCTGTTCGTCAGGGACTTGCCGATGGGCACGTCCTCGCGCGCGGGGTGGAACCCGCCCGCGCCGCGCACGACCTGCGCGACGGAGTCGACGCCGCTCTCGGTCAGTCCGTACACGTTGACGACGACGGCGGACTCGGGAGCACCCAGCTCGTGGAAGCGGGCAACCGTACCGGCCGGGAGCCGTTCGCCCCCGACGAGCAGGCGGCGCAGCGGCAGGCGGCGCAGCGACGGTGCCGCGTGGGCGGTGAGCAGTTGGAGCAGGCTGGGCGTGCAGTCGGCGACGTCGACACCGTGCTCGACGAGTTCGTGGCACAGCCGCACCGGGTCGCGCTTCACTTCGGGATCGATCAGCACGAGCGTGTGCCCGCGCAGCAGCGCGCCGAAGATCTGCTGAACCGAGGCGTCGAAGGCCAGGGAGGCGAGGAGCGCCACGCGCAGACCGTCGCCGAGGCCGTCGTAGACCGGGGCGGCCAGCGCGTCGACGAGGCTTGTCACCGCGCGCTCGGGGACCTGCACGCCTTTGGGCCGGCCGGTCGATCCGGAGGTGTACAGCACGTAGGCGAGCGGTTCCCGGCCGGCGTGGGAGGCGTCGTGCGTGGAGCGGTCGGGGAACGGTCCTTCGAGCAGGTCGATGCGCGTGGCGCCCTCGCCGTCCGGGTGGGCGAGGAACCGCGCGCCGCTGTCGCTCAGGATGTGCTGTGCCCGGTCCTCGGGCAGATCCGGATCGATGGGTACGTACGCGGCACCGGCGTGGAGCACTCCCAGCAGTGTCGTGATGGCCTGCGGTGTCGTGGGCATGCGCACGGCCACCCGGTCTCCCGGCATGGCGCCGAGCCGGGTCAGGCGACCGGCTATCTCATCGGCGCCTGCCACGAGTTCGGCGTAGGTCCGCACGACGCCGTGGTGGCGCAGCGCGGGCCGCTCCGGGGCCGAGGCCACGACGTCCGCCAGGCGTCGGCGGATGCCGGGGCCGGGGTCCACGAGTGCCGGGGGCGGGTTCTCCTCCCACGGGGTCCGGGGCGCGGGCCCGGCGGTGAGCGGAAGGTCACCGAGCGGGGTCTCGGGCCGTTCGCACGCCGCGAGCACGAAGTGCGGCAGGCAATCGCGCAGTTCCTCGGCGAGCGGGGGCGCGACCAGGGTGCTGTCGTACGCGAGGTGCAGGTCGACGCCGTCGGGTGAGGTCCTCGCGTCCAGGCGGAGGGAGAAGGGTTCCACGAGGGAGTCGAGCGACACCACACGGCTCCGCGGTGCGGTCCCGTCCACCAAGTCCGGGTCACGCCAGACGAAGGCAAGCGGCAGACAACGAGATGTGTCCGTCCCCGACGGCAGCACGAAGTAGTCCTGGAAGGCGGCCGCTTTGCGGCGTTCCTCGGCGACCTCACGGGCCAGTGCCGCGAAGTCGCGGTCGTGGTCACATGTGAGGGACAACGGCAGGGTGCGCTCCAACAGCCCTGGTACGGCGCCGAGTTCGTCCAGATCCCGGCCGTCGACGGTGTCGCCGAGCAGCAGTGTGTCGAGGTCGAACCAGCGGGCGAGGAGCGCTGTCCACGCGGCGCACAGGACGTCCGCGGCAGAGGCCCCCAGTGCGGCCGCGCACCGGTGCAGGGCCTCGTGCTCGCGGTCGCCCCACGCGATGGGCGTGGCGGCGGGGCGCAGCTCCGCGGGGGCCGAGTTGCGGCCCCACGGAAGCGGCGGCACGGCGGCGCAGCTCTGCTCGGCGCCGTCCCAGTGGGTCACCCCGTCCGCTTCACGGGCGGCCAGTGTCTCCCAGGCCCAGGCCGCGAGGTCCGCTTGGCCCGGTCCTTCGTACGCGGCGTCCCCGATCAGGGTCGCGGCGAGGCGCGCCGCGGCGGTGGCGTCGAGCCGGTCGGCAGGGGCGCGGAGCTCGATCCGGTGTTCCCCCTCGGGACCGGATCCAAGCGCGCAGGTCACGACGCCCTCCCTCCAGGTGAGGGTCGCCGGGTCCGCCGGGTCCGTCGTGGCGGGGGACGGTTCGGGGTGTGCACCGTCGGCTTGCAGGACTTCGTGACGGTCGACGGCGGACCGCAGCCGCTCGCGGATGTCGGCCTGGGTGATTCCCGCGTCGTGGGCGACGACGATCCGGGTCTCGGGCGTACGGGCACCCCAGACGTCGGTGAATCGCTGCTGGGTGGGCGAGGCGTGCATGGAAGGCTCTGGCTCCTTCTCCCCTGGTGGTGGGGCCGTTCGCAGGGAGGTGGGCGGTGGGGCCGCCGGCAGACCGTGTCCGGCCGGTCTTCGAGTGGTGGGCGGCTGGTACGCCGTCGAGTCGTCTCCCGCGGCTATCGCCGGGGCGTACTGCGCACCGGCCTGCCGGACGACGGGTTCACGTGGTCGGGTCGGGCGTGTGGCCGTGCGACATGGCCACCAGTACCTCGCGGCGCCCCTGGTAGGGCATGCGGCCGTGGGCGGCTGACATGTTGTCCACGATCAGCACGTCTCCCCTTTGCCAGCGCACTTTGCGCAGCGTCGCGGAGTACGCGCGCCCGAGCTCCTCGATCACCGGGTCCTCGATCTCCTGCCCGCCGCCGTACAGCGTCCTGAACGGCAGGTCGTCCGCGTCGCAGTGGTCGAGCAGTTCGTCACGCAGGGCGGGGTCGAGGCTGCTGGGACTGAAGAAGTAGGCGTGGTTGAACCAGACTTCCCGTCCGGTGTGCGGATGGGTCCGCAGCGCGGGACGCCAGAAGGTCGTCCGCAGCCGGTCCTCGCCCCGCCATTCGTACGCGATGTCATGGCGGCGGCAGTAGTCCTCGACCTCCTCGCGGTCGTGGGTGCCGAAGACCGTGGGCCACTCCAGTCCGAGGCCACCGCCGAAGTTGCGGACGTAACGGACGCCTTCGTCACGGAACCTCGCAACGGTCTCGGGGCGCAGCCGTTGGGTGATCGCGGACAGGTCGGCCACGGTGGTCTCGCCGCCGGAGTCGGCCGGGCGGATGCAGCAGAACGTCAGGCGCAGGGGCCAGCTCTGCGCGTACGAGTGCTCGGTGTGCAGCTTGATGGGCTGGTCCGCGGGGTGTTCCGTCGAGGTGTAGAGCGACGGCGCCACTTCACGGCGGTCGGAGGAGCGCTCTTCGTAGGGCAACGGAGCGGAGCCGAGCAGGTCGAGCACCTCACGGAACCGCTCGGGCGAGTCGGCGCCGGTGTCACGGTAGAGCACGAAGCCGCCGTGGTCGGCCAGGCCGTCGAGCAACTCCCGGTCGCTGTCGAGACGTTCCGCGATGGACTGGCCGGGCTCGGGCAGGCGCGCCGGTACGTCGGCCGGGGCGTCGGCCCCGGAACCTCCGGACATGCGGCGCTTGAGCCGGGCGCGGCGGGCGGCCAGAGCGGTCGCCGCGTCACTGGCGTCACTCGCGGCGGCGGGCGCCGCCCGCAGCGCCGGGTCACGTCCGTCGACGGTGTCGGTCAGCAGCCGCGCGATGCGCGTGACGATGCCCTCGGCCGAGCTCTCCGTATGGGCCGCGGTGTCGTACAGCGCTTCGAGGCGCAGACCCTGCTCGTCCTCCGTGAACAGCAGGTCCCAGCCGAATTTGCGCGCCACCGCCGTCCGCCGGGGCAGCCGTCGGCCGATGACGTCTCCCAGGGCCCACTCGGCGGGATCCGCCCTCACATCGGCGGCACGGTAGTCGAGTTCGACGGGGAAGGCCGCGCCCGGAATCCCGAGGTCGGCGAGCATGTCGGTGTACGGGCAGGTTCGCCGGTCCAGGCCCCAGTGAACGGTTTCCCGCACCCGGGCGACGATGTCGGCCATGGTGTGCGCGCCCTGTGTGGCGACCCGGTGCGGCAGCATGTTGAGGTGCACGCCGATCTGGTCGTCCAGGTCCGGCTCGCCCCGCAGGGACACGGGTGAGACGACGACGACGTCCTCCTGACCGGATGCCTCGCGCAACGCGAAGGACACGACAGCGAGGACCACCGCGAACGCGCTCGTCTGCCGGCTGCGGGCGAACTCGTGCAGCCTGTCGCGGTCCAGCGAGGTGAAGCGGCGGGTGACGCAGCCGCCGACCGCCGGGCCGGACGCGGGGCTGACGGCGGTGGGGCCGGGAGCGGCGGGGAACGTCACCCCGCGGGCACCGGACAAGTGCTCTCGCCACTCGGCCCGTTGCCGCACCGCCCGCTCGGAGTGCGCCTGCGTGCTCTGCCGCTCGGCGACGGCCTGGTAGGGCAGGGCGGGCGGGCGCGGAAGCGCGGTTCCCCGAGTGCGGGCTTCGTACAGCGCCGCGAGGTCACCGAGCAGCAGTCCCATCGACCACCCCTCGCACACGATGTGGTGAGCGATGACGACGAGTGTCCTGGACTGTTCCCCTTCGACGAGGACGACGCGCAGCAGCGGCCCCGTCTCCAGCGAGAGCGGGGTGGTGCAGAGCATGTCGATCAGCGCCGTACGCTCCTCGGGGCCCGGGGGCGCCGGGAGGATCTCCAGGGACGTCAAGGGCTCCGCATGGACGCGTTGCACCGGCGTGCCCCGCAGGGAGGTGAAGGTCGTCCGCAGAGCCCCGTGCCGGCGCCCGAGGTCGGACACCGCGGCGCGGAGGGCGTCGACATCGAGCGCACCCGTCAGCTCGAAGCACCGGGGAACGTTGTACGTGGCACCTGCCTCGCCGCGAGCGCACGCCAGCCACACACCGAGTTGCCCAGGCGACAGCGGAAGCGGCTGGTCGTGGTCCTCCCGGCGGCCGGATTCCGGGGTGGCCCCGGTTTCCGGGGCTGCTGCGGGCGCCGCGAGGACCTCGGCGCAGCGGGCCGCCAGGGCCCGTACCGTCGGAGCCTCGAAGAAGGTGGAGACAGCCACGGATACGCCCGTCTCCAGCTCCAGCCGGGACAGCATCCGCAACGCCGTCAGACTGGTGCCCCCCAGGCCGAAGAAGTTGTCGGTCACTCCGGCGGGAGCCTGCTCCAGGAGTTCCTGCCACAGGTGGAACAGGCGCTCCTCCCACGGTCCTTGGGGGCCCGCGGACTCGCCGTCGTCCTCCTCGGCCGCCAGCCGGGTGAGGGCCTCCAGATCGGTCTTGCCACCGGGGGTTTCCGGCAGCCGCGCCAGCAGTACCGTGCGGTCCGGCAGTGCGTGGGCGGGCAGAACCTTGGACAGCTCGGCCGACAGCACACGCGGGTCCGGGACGCCGTCCCCGGCCACGAACGCGCACAGGCGCCCCTGCGAGACGACGACACCCGCGGCGTCGACGCCGGGATGGTTCAGCAACGCGGCCTCGACCTCGGCGGGTTCGACGCGGTGGCCGCCGATCTGCACCTGACGGTCACGGCGCCCGATCAGCTCCAGGCGCCCGTCGGCACACCATCGCCCGAGATCGCCCGTGCGGTAGCGGCGTACACCGGAGAGCCCCGGCACGGGCTGCGCCAGCGGCGGGGCGTCGGCGTGCAGGTAGTCCTGCGCCACGGCCGCGCCCTCCACGCAGATCTCTCCGACGGCCCCGATCGGCATCAGCTCGCCCCTGGTGCCCAGCACGCGGATCCAGGTGTTGGCGATCGGTGTGCCAATCGTGATCTCCCCGCCGAGCACCACGTCACTGGCGCTGGTGCAGCAGGTCGTCTCCGTGGCGCCGTAGGAGTTGATCAGCCGTCGGCCCGCCCCGCACCACCGCCGCACGTCCGGCTCCTGCAAGGGCTCACCGCCGCTGATGACCGTGCCGGCGTCGGGCAGGTCCTCGGGCGTCAGTGAGCGGAGCAGCGTGGGTACGAGAAATGCGACCGTGACTCCGCTCCCGCGCATGTCCGCCGCGAAATCGTCCGTGGAGTGCCGCATGCGCCCCGGTACGACGGCGGCTCCGGTCACCAGTGCCGCTCCGGTGGCGAGCATGGTGACGTCGAAGGAGGGTGAGAACGGCTGAAGCACCCTGTCGTCCTGAGTCACACCGACGTACGCGCTCTGGTCCCGCAGCATGTTGGCGAGACTTCCGTGGCCGACGAGTACGCCCTTGGGACGGCCGGTCGACCCGGAGGTGTACAGCAGATATGCGGTGTCATCGGGACACACCCGCGGCAGATTCACGGCCGGACCGGCGGACGGGGCGCCGATCGCGAGGCAGGGGATCGGGGCCAGCGATGCCGGTGGCGGACCCGCGTCGGTGACCACGACACGGGCGTCGGCGTCCGCGCACAGGGCGCGGAGCCGCTCCTCGGGCCAGGTCGGGTCGAGCCACAGGAGCACTCCGCGGGCCTTCAGGACGCCGAGCATGGCCCGGATGCCGTCGATCCCGTTGTCCAGGGCGACGGCCACGACCTGTCCGGGTTCCAGCGCGTGCCGGGTGAGCAGGTCGTGCGCGATCCGGTCGCTGTCGGCGTCGAGTTCCGCGTACTCGATGTCGCGCTCGCCGTCGATCACGGCGGTCCGGTGCGGGAAGGCGAGGGCGCTCGCGCGGAACAGCTCGACCAGTGACGTCTGCGTCCACTCGGGCATCGGCCGTCCGGTCCCGAAGCCAAGGACCTGCGCGCGCTCATCGTCACTGAGCAGGGCGATCCGCGCCAGGGACGTTTCGGGTTCGTCGAGACCGAGCAGGAACCGGCCGATCGCCGAGGCGACCGCCTCCGGGCTTCCCGGGCCTGCCGGCATCCATACGCGCATCCGGCCCTCACCCGAGTAGCGCACGGCCACCCCGGCCTGCTCCGGCGGTTCCTCGGAGCCCGACACATCGGCGTACACGTCGCACCCGTCCGCCTCCGGCGTCCCGCGGCGCCCGCGCAGTGCGGCCGTCAGTTGCTCCTTGACCGCGCCCACGTGGGCGCGGAGCGAGGCGGTGCGGTCCACCGGCACGCGGAACGACCGCGCCGCGCCGTCCGGTCCCGGCACCGTGACACGCACGGGCCGGTCTTCGCCCGTGCCCGCCGTGTACCAGGTCAGAGCCGAGAGCAGGAGTGTCAGTTCACTCCACCGATCGTGCCGTGCGGCGCGGTCGAAGGCGGCCAACGCCTCTGATTCCAGGCGGACTTCCGCCTCCCGTATTGGCTGGTCGGCGAAGTCCGGTTGGGACGGTCGGAGTTGGGACAGTGCGCTGTGGATCAACGTGCCCTCCGGCGGGGAGCGAGTGGTGACGTGGGGAACGGCAGTGTGCGGAGGTGAATGGGGAGGTGACGGCGCGACGGGACCGGCGCGCGGGTGCCGGGCGCTACAGGTACACCTCGAAGTCCGGTCCGGCGGTACCGACCCGCAGACCGGGGTCGCGGGCCGCCTGCCGCAGCAGCTCCGACAGGTCCTGGGCGACCGCGGCCACCGTCTCCTCGCGGAACAGTGCGGCGTCGTAGATGATCTGCCACCGCAGCGCGTCTCCGGGAAGGGCGAAGAACCACAGGTCCGCGCGGGACGCGGGTTCATCCATCTCGACGGGTTCGCAGCTGAATCCACACCGCTCGGCGACGCCCGCCACCTCGGCGTCCCTGTCGATGCTGTGCCAGGTGATGCCCACGGAAGGAGCGCTCGACAGTCCGCCGTGGCGCTGTGTCCCGATGCGGGCGACCACATCGGACAGGGCGAGGTACTGATGACGCAGCGCCTCTTCCACCTCGGCGCCGGTGCTCCGCACCACCTGTGCGAAGTGGTCGCCCGGGGCCACTTCGCCGCGCAGCAGCACCGTGTTGGCGAAGAGGCCGACCTGGTCGCGTATGCCGGGCAGATCGCGACCGGCGAGGCTGGCGGCGAGAACCTGTTGGCGCTCCCCCGTCCACTGGGCGAGCACCGCGTGGATCGCCGCGACGCACACGGCGAACGGCGTCACGCCATGGGTCCGGGCCAGGTCCCGTAGTCCTTCGTACACATCGGGCGCGCACTCCAGATGGAGGCTGCGGGCCTGGAAGGACGGTACGGGCGGCCGTGGGGCGTCGGTGGGCAACGGTCTGATCGACACCGAGGGGTCGGCCCAGCGCTCCAGGTAGTCGGCGGCTTCCTCCCTGGCCCGGCGGGCCAGGTCGTCCAGGGCGTGGACATAGTCGCGGTGCCGTCTGGGCAGCGGCGCGGGGAAGGGGGCCTGGCCGGCCCGCAGACGCCCGTACGCCTCGAAGAAATCGGCCACCAGGACCTCGACGGACCATCCGTCGGCGACGATGTGATGGGTGGTCAGGATCAGCAGGTGCCCGCCGTGCGCGAACGTCGTCACCGCACCGCGGAGCAGGACGTCCCGCGCGAGGTCGAAGGGGCGCCCCGCCTGTCCTCTCGCCCGCTCGACGGCCGCCGCCGGGCTCCACGGGCCGTCGGCGCTGTCGACGGTCAGCGGTGGACGGCACTCACCGGGGGCCCGTACCTGCTGGCCGAACTCCGACTGCCGCATGACAGTGCGCAGCGATTCGTGCCGGTCGACGACGGCGGCGAGTGCCTGTTCAAGGAGGTCCGGTCGTACCTCGCCGGTCAGGTGGAAGGCCCGGGTGAGGTTGAACGCCTCGTTCCCGCCCTCCAGGCGGCTCAGCAGCCAGATGCGTTCCTGGAGATGTGACAGCGGATGGGTGTCGCCCCAGGAAGAGGTGGCGATCGAGTCGGCCGCGGTGGACTTGCTCATCAGGAGCTTCAGAAAGTCCTCGAAGCGGGGGGTCCGCAGGATCTCCGTCATGGTCACGTGCGTACCGAGCTCGTCCCGGATGCGGGTGGCGAGCCGAGCGGAACGCAGGCTGTCCCCGCCCTCTTCGATGAAGTGGCTCTCCATCCCGATCTCGTCGACACCCAGCGCGGTCCGCCACAGCGCGGCCAGTCGTTGTCCCATGGCTGTGGTGGGCTCGGTGGGGCGGCGTTCGATGTCCAGCGGGTGCGCCGTCGCGCGCAGGGCCGCGTGGTCGGCCTTGCGGTTGCGGGTCAGGGGGATGCCGGGAACCAGGACGACGCGGGCGGGGACCGCGTGCTCCGGGAGTTCCGTGGCGAGGTGTTCCCGCAGGTCCGCGACGAAGCGGCGGGGAGAGCTCCAGCTCGCCGGTGGCTGCGTCGCCGCTTCGGCCAGTGGGTTCGCACCAGGGCGTGTCGCGTACATCAGGACATGGCCGACGGCGCCGGTGTGGTCCTGCCCTTCGGCCTTCACCCGGAACCCGCGATCCACGAGAGCGTCGCGGATCCGTCCGAGATGCGAGGCGTCGCCCTGGGCCTCCAGGACGATCTGCCCGATGAGCGGCCAGTGCTCGTCGTCGATGCCCCGCAGGATGTCCCACTCCGCCCGCTGCGCATCGATCTTCAGGAGGTCCACCCGCGCGAGGCCGTGGTCGCGGATCACCTGGGAGAGGGTGGTGAGTTCGCAGTCGACGGCGGTCGGGGCGAGCTGTTCGTCGAGCAGCTCGTCCAAGTGGTCGCTCTCGGTCCGGTCGAGGCCGCGCCCCAGACGCTGCTCCGCGAGTGCCTTGAGCAGGTGCCGGTCCTCGTCCGCCGCGGGGTGCAGCGTGGCGAGCATGCTGTGATCGGCGTAGGACGTCAGGGTGCCGCGGCCCGCGGCGGCCGAGAGCGCGGCGGCCACCGGTGTCCAGGCGTCGCCGTACAGGGCGCTGTTGGCCCGCAGCCGGGCGAAGGCCGCCGGCGCGGGTTCGATCGCGACGATGCGCGACCCCGGCGCTTCGGTTGCCACCTGGAGGCTGAACATGCCGACGTTGGCGCCTACGTCGATGACGACGCTGCCGGGTGTGACCCGGATCCCTTCTCGCAAGTAGGCGCGTTCGACGAACAGTTCCTGGTAGGCGAATGACGTCTCGGCCGGGTTGAGCGAGAGAACCGGACGCCCGTCGGGCAACTCCGTCCATCCGCGGGCGACTTCGGGCGCACTGTCGAGGAGGGCGCACAGGCGGGCGACCGGACCGGTTCGGTCCGTGGACGGCACACAGTAGGCGAGGAGCCGGTTCGCTCCGGCCGGGTCGGTGTCGACGACGACGGCCGCGTCCTCGACACCGGGGTGCTCACGCAGGATCTGCGCGACTCCGTCGAGTTCGACGCGGTGACCGCGTACCTTGTGCCGGCTGTCGGCACGTCCCGAAAAGGCGATACGCCCGTCGGGGAAGCGCAGGCCCAGGTCGCCGGTGCGGTGCACACGACCCGTCCGGGGTGTGTCGACGAAGCGCACGGCGGTCAGGTCCGGATCGCCCAGATACCCGTCGCTGAGTCCGTCACCGGCGACGCAGATCTCGCCGATGACACCGGGGGCCACGGGGCGCAGCTTCTCGTCGAGGATGTGCACGGTGGTGTTCGCGATCGGCGTTCCGAGCACGGGCCGCCGCAGGAAGTCCGCGAGCTCGGTCGGCGCGACACGCTCCGCGACGCAGCCCACCGTCGTCTCGGTCGGACCGTAGTGGTTGACGATCACCGTCGCGGGGCTGGCCCTGTGCAGCCGTTCGAGGTCGGCCGGGCGCACGGCCTCCCCGCCGACGACCAGCAGACGCGGCGCGAGCCGGGAGAGCTGTCCGGTGTCCGTGTCCAGGAGCAGCCGCAGGAGGGACGGGGTCAGCTTGAGCGCGGTGACACGCTCCCGTACCAGTTCGTCCAGGAGGCGGTGCGGGTCGCCGAGCGTGTCCTGCGAGGGCAGGACGAGCGTGCCACCGTGCAGCAGCGCGCCCCACAGTGCCGTATGGCCCAGATCGAATGCGGCGGAGGTGAGGAGCGCCGGGCGGTCGCGGTCACCGAACCCCAGGTCCTCGCCCAGCCACAGGGCGTAGTTGACCAGTGCCCGCTGGGGGACGACGACCCCTTTGGGCCGGCCGGTCGTGCCGGACGTGTAGATGACGTAGGCGGGGCCGGTCTGTCCGGCGGGCACCGGAGCGGCGACCGTTCCTTCCCCGAAGCGTTCCTCTTCCGCGGAGAATGCCGCCACGCCCCAGTCGCCGACGCGCTCGGCGTACGGAGGTCCAGTGATCAGCACGCCCATGCCGCTGTCATCGCGGATGTGCTTCAGCACCCTGTCCGGATGGCCGGGATCCATCAGGACCATGGTCTTCCCGGAGTAGAGGCAGCCGAGCATCGCGGCGATGAGCGGGGCACCCGGGCCGAGGAGAAGACCCACGAAATCCGCGTCGTGGCCGGCGAGGCGTCCGGCGATCCTGCCCGCCCAGGCGTCGAGTTGGGCGTACGTGACGGTCCCTGCCCCGTCGACGAGCGCGGGATGACCGGGCGCGCGCAGGGCGTGCCTCCGGAACAGTTCGGCGGCACCGTTGTCCGGACGGGCCCGGGTCGGTCCTCCGAAGGCGGGCCCGGTTCGGTCCAAGTCGCCCTCGGGCAGCAGTCGTTCGGGCAGCGGGGCGTCCGGCTCCTGGGCGGCATGCCGCAGCAGGACCTGGAACTGACCGGCCAGGGACCGTACGGCCGCCGGGTCGTGGACCCCCGGGTCGAAGTCCAGCTGGAGCTGGAGCCGGCTGCCGGAGCGCAGCACGGAGCAGAACAGCGTGGCCGCGTTGTCCGCGTCCACGAGGCCTGCCACATGAGCGCCGCCGGGGAGACCGGACGACGGCCCGGTGGGCACCGTGAGAGCGCGGAAGCCGGCGGGGAAGACGACCGGGTCGTCGGGCACGAGGCCCCAGTCGAAGCACTCCTGCCACTCGGCCAGTTCGGCACGCGACTCCCGTACGGCACGTGTCGCCTCACGCAGGCTCGGGGTGCTGGTGAACCCCATCGGCAGTGTCCTGGCCAGCGGGCCGCGGAGCGTGTGGAAGCTCTCGGCGTCCCGACCGGTGAAGGTGACGCCCAGGCAGATGTCGGTGACGCCCGCGTTCTGCGCCACGAGAAAGCCCCAGCAGGCCAGCAGCAGGTCTTCCGGCTCCGCGTCCAGCTTCTCGGCGGTGCGCAGGAGATCGTCCGGGTCCGGGTCCGCGGTCTCGACCGGGAGCGTCTCCCATGCGCCGCCGGGCTCCGGGCGTGCGGTCGTGCTCAGGGGCGACGCGCACCGTGTCAGATCGTCCCGCTTCGCCTGCCAGTACGCGCGCTCGTCCGGGTCCATGTCCGAAAGCACCGCGTCCTGCCAGCGCGTGTAGTGCTGGTAGTCGGGTGCGGCCGGGGAGCCGGCGATGCCGTCGCCGTCCGGGCCGGCCAGCGCTGCCGTGAGGTCGCGCGCCCACAGCAGGAGCGATGTGGCGTCGTGGGTCAGGGTGGGTGCGGACACGGCGAGCCGATGCCCGCCGCCGGATATCCGGACGGCGATGCTCCACTCTTCGACCGGAACCCGGGATCCCGCAGGGCTGTCCGCGCCTTCGACGGCCGCCCGCCGGTGCCCGTCCTCCTCGGTGGTCACCGTGGGGACTTGCGGCTCCCCGGTCAGCCGGACCGGGACCATCCGGTCCGGCTGCCGGGCGAATCGCCGAGCGGCGCCCGCACGCACGGCAGGCGTGGTGAGGGCCCGGCGCACCTCGTCGATGCCGACGGCACGCGGAAGCGATATGACGCACTCGCTCATCCGGAGCGTCTCCGGATCGCGGAGCCAGCTCCGGCGTTGCTGGGCGGAGAGCCCGTGTAGCTGCACCTCGGTCTCCATCTTCGGGGGGTTGTGATGTCTGCGATCAACGGGGCCAGGTGAAGTGCGGGGCTACGACGAGGCCGGTCCGCCCATCATCACGAGCAGCCTGCGAGCCCCCTGGTAGGGAAGGCGGCCATGCGCCATCAGCATGTTGTCGAGCAGGAGGATGTCGCCGGTGACCCACGGCCGGACCACGAGCGCCCGCTCGTAGGCGCTCCGGATCTCCGTCGCCACCTCTCCCGTGATGGGCGAGCCATCGCCGAAGGCGGTGGTGAACGGCGACATCTCAGCCGCCTGGAGAGCGTCGGCGAGGCCCGGTTCCATCGACTCCGCGTGGAAGAAGGCGGCGTGGTTGAACCACACCTGTTCTCCGGTGATGTGATGCTGCCGCACGGCGGGCCGGGTCCATTCCACACGAAGGCCGTCCTCGATCCACTCGTAACGCATTCCGAGTTCGCGGCAGGTCCGTTCGGCCTCGTCCCTCGACTGTGTTCCGAGCACTTCCTGCCAGGAAAGGCCGACACCGGTGCGCAACTCGCGCCGATAGCGGACGCCCAGTCGCATGAAGCGCTCGCGCGTCGGGGCGGACAGGTTCCGCAACACGACCCGGGTGTCGGCGATCGGCGTTTCACCGCCGGTGTCAGCAGCCTTGTCGGAGTAGAAGGCCAGCAAGGTGGGCCAACTTGCGGAGTACGACAGTTCGCTGTGCATCACGATGGTCTGGTCCGCCGGATGATCGGTCGATGTATAGAGCCGGTCACCGACGACGGACCGGGGCGAGGAGCGGTCCTGGTAATCCATGGAGTCCGGGCACACGGCGGCGAAGAACCGTTGGAAGAGTTCCCTTCCGGGCGGACGGAACCCCCGGAACAGGATTCCCCCGTGTGTATGGAGAAAGGATCTGATGGATTCGGTTTCCGTCGCACACCAACCGGCCAGGTCGACATCGTCGACCGCGGGCTCGACCACGGCAGGACCCGGGCCTTCGCACGATATGGAAACCGGGTCACGAGGCAGCCCCGGGTCAGAGGCCAGAGCGTCTTCGTCGAACGTGCTGAACTCTTGGAGCTGGCGTGCCCGGCGTTCTCTCCGGCTCTCGGTCATGATTGGCCGCTTCTCTGTTTCGGCCCCCGGGGAAAGCTCGTGACCGCCGGTTCGAAGTCCGGCACTTCCTGATGGTTCGAGAACCAGGCGATCGTCCGGAGGAGTCCGTCGTCCAACATGACGGACGGTTTCCAGCCGAGCAGCGCGTCGGCCAGGGAAATGTCAGGGCATCGCACCTTCGGGTCGTCCGCCGGCATGCCCAGGTGGCGCAGCGGCGAGGCGGACCCGATCAGCCCGCGTATCCGGTGGGCCAGTTCCGCAACGGTGAGTTCCTCGGGGTTGCCGATGTTGACGGGGCCGAGGTGCGGGCTTGCCGCGAGGCGGAGGATTCCGTCCACGGTGTCGTCGACGTAGCACAGCGACCGGGTCTGGCTACCGTCCCCGTGGACCGTCATGGGGTCGTCCGCGAGCGCCTGCCGGATGAAGTTCGGAATGACGCGCCCGTCTCCCGACTGCAGGCGCGGACCATAGGTGTTGAAGATCCGCACGATTCCGGCATCCACGCCGCGGCGCGTGGCGTGGGCGATGGTGAGCGCCTCGGAGAACCGCTTGGCCTCGTCGTACATCGAACGCTCACCCACGGGGTTGACGTTGCCCCAGTAGCTCTCGACCTGTGGATGTTGGAGCGGATCTCCATAGACCTCGGACGTGGAGGCGAGGATGAAGCGGGCGCCCTTCTCGCCCGCCAGCTCCAAGGCGTTGGACGTCCCCTGACTGCCGACCCGGAGTGTCTCGATCGCCAACCGGGTGTAAGCGACGGGTGAGGCCGGTGAGGCCAGGTGCAGTACGAGGTCGACGGGACCGTCCACGTGGAGTGCGGCACTGACGTCCGACTGGACGAAGGTGAACCGCGGGTGGCCGAGCAGGTGGCCGATGTTCTCCCGGGACCCGGTACAGAGGTTGTCCACACAGACCACCTCGCACCCCGAGGCGAGAAGGGCATCACTCAGGTGCGATCCGAGGAACCCCGCTCCCCCGGTGACGACCGCGCGCTGGAAGGTTCTCTCGGACGACATGGTTCCCCCGGTGCGAGCGGCGTGGCGGGCCTGCGGCGGATGGCTGGACATCAACGACCGGCGGCCTGGTGGCGGCGGCGCATCTCCTGGACGAACGGCGCCCTGGCCACCAACTGCTCAAAGATCCGTTCGTCGAGCTCCCGGTCCCTGTCCTTGGTCGCGGGATGGGTCAGCGGCCACGTCAGCTCATGGCAGGGCAGCGCCGCGAACTCATGGCCCGGGTCCGAGGTGTGCGTCGCGTCCGACCGGAAGCCGAGGTTGGTGACCAGGTTCGCCGTCGGGATGATCGCCTTGCCGCGCAGGAGGCAGCAGAGGAACCACTGATAGTCCCAGTCGTCCTGCCCCTTGCCCTCATGGATGCGGCCCCAACGCCCTTCCCACAGTTCACGTTCCGTGGGATCGGGGAAGTGCTCTGCGAGCACTCCGCTCTTCACGACCTCGGGCCAGTCGGAGAGCCACATGTCGTAGTGCTGCCAAGCACGCCGCCAAGTGGCCCAACCCCAAATGGTGTTGTACTTCGAGAAGTAGTAGGACTCGGGCCGGAGATGAGGCTCAAGGTAGTGGGTGCCGCCGATGTGCATCACCTCACTGTCGTCCGCGTAGCGGTTCAACAGCTCCTCGGCGAAGGAGAAGAAGGACACGTCTGCGAGAGTGTCGTCCTCGATGATGATGCCGGCTTCGACGTGCTCGAAGAACCAGTCGATCGCACCTGCCACGTTTATCTTGCAGCCTTGGTTCTGATCCGCGTACCTGCGCTGGACTTCGCAAGGCCAGTCGATCTTTTCCTCGATGATTCGACGCACTTCGGCGACCGCGAGATCATCGCCCGGAACATCGGACTTCGGTCCGTCCACGGCGATGAACAGTTTGGTCGGCCGAACCTCCCGGATCCGGTCCATCAGGACTGGAGTCAGGTCCGTGCGGTGATAGGCGGCGAAAAGGACTGGCGTCTGAAAGCCCTCTGACATGAAGCTCCTCGATCTCTTCAAGGACAGTCACAGCTACGCGGCCGCCCAAATCCAGGGCGGGCCGATTCGGAGCGGGCGAGAACCAGCTCCAAGCCAATTCGTGTTCGAATGGTGCGATGCTATTTGCGGCCGTCGAATCGCCGCGAGAGCCTCGGGGGCAGCATCGGGTGCCCGAACAGACGGCGGGTGCGCCGCCCGGGGGCACGGTGTTTCGTCCTGCCGGACGACGCGGCCCGCTGCGTCATGCGGCGGTTGGCCGACGAGCCCTCTACAACCGGGCGTACCTACTGGGCAGTTGCCCTGCCGAACGGCTCAAGCCTCTGATGGATGGGTCTTCGACCGAGAGAACCCGTGTCTGTGCACCAGAGACTTCCCGTGCTTGCCCACTTGTCCGGTGTCGACGTGCCCGGTTTCCCCTCCGCCTCCTCGGCGCCCGGGGAGAACACCGCGGCGCTCTGTCGCCGACAGACACCCTCCCTGGCCGAGGCCCTGCTCCGTGGCCCCCGACACTCGCTTGCCACGGCTACGCCTCCCAGGCCCGGAGTTCCGGTCAGGTCGAGGGACACGACCCGCTGGGAGGTACGAGTCCGCTCATCCCCCGGCGCTGTCGGACGGCCAAGGTGCCGGGTGGGGTGAGAAGTTGGGGTGCGCCCTGGTCGGCTCGTACCGGCGCTGCCAAATCGGAGTGGTCGATCCGCTGGTGGCCGGCACGATGGCGGACCAGTCGGCCGGGCAGCTGCGGCCGCTCTTGTGCTCGCGCTCCTCGTGCCGCACGAACTGCTTGGTGGCGAAGTGGTGGTCGATGACGGACACCCCGGCCCGGTCGTAGGAGTGCAGCACGGCCGCAGTGAGTTCCAGCAGCGCACGGTCACGCCACAGGGTGCGGTCGCGGCTGGTGTCCAGGCCCATACCCCGGGCGATCTCGGGGAGCTTGTCGTAGCGGTTGGTGTCGGACAGATTGCGGGCGCCGATCTCGGTGCAGGTGTACCAGGCGCTGAACGGGGCCAACGGGTAGCGCAGGCCGCCCAGTTCAAGGACCTGATTGGAGATGGTGGGAAAGGCGTGCCAACGAAGACCGAGCCGTTCGAACCACGGATAGTCGGGGTGGCCGATGCGCACCTCGGGGACCGCGTCCGGCGGCAGGTCAAACCATCGGGGTTCGTGTCCCGGCCACTGGATGACCAGGGGCAGGACGTCGTACTCGGTACCCCGGCCGCGCCAGCCGAGTTGCTGGACGGCCTCGGTGAGATCCGCCGTCTCGGGATCTCCCATGACCGAACCGTCGTGCTGACGGTACCCGGCGTAGCGGATGAGCTGCCCGTTCCACACCCAAGGTCCCGGCCGGCCGGGCGTGCTCGGGGCGAAGACGCTCAGGAGCATCCGCACCTTGCCGCCGTTCCAGGCCAGCCGGAGATGCTCCACGAGGGCCTCGAACAAGGAGCCCTCGTCACCGGGGCCGGCCCCGGCCTCGCGGCAGTCCCGGGTTTCCAGTCCCCGCCAGTAGAACTTGCCGATGCACTGCGGGTTGTTCCGCCAGGCGATCCGGGTGCCCACCACGAGCTCCTGAACGTTCTGCCGGTAGGCACCCGTCGCGGCCAGCTCGGCCCCTATCTCCCTGACCCGCTGCTCCGCAGCATCGGCGGCGAGGTGTCCCTCGGCCGCGAGTTGGCGCACCAGGTCCTCAGCCTCGGCGGCCACCGACCCGACGGACGGGGAGGTCGACGCAGACGGTTGCATGCACATGCGTGAGGTCGTCACGGGAAGCCCCTTGTCAACGGCGAGGAACAGCAACCCAGTTCACTTGTACGAAACATCCGTGCCGGAGAGGACGCTAAGCCACGCGGGCCACGGCACGGGTCAAATGCCGCTCCCTTTGACGGAACTCATGCGCACCCTCATCGTCGGCTCCGGCCGCCGCGCGGGGCGTCGCCGTAGCGCTGGAAGGGCGCGAAGATGTGGTCCCTCGCCTCGTCCGCGCAGACGGCAAGGACAGCCGCATCGCTTCCCACTAGGGTCACTTCAGCTCCACAGCCCGGCGCCGCACGGCCATCGTGCGGCGCTCCGTGAACCCGTCGATTGGACCGGTGTGAAGTGAGCATCAAGTACCGTCATCTGCTGGGTCGTTCATTAGCAGCGGCGATCCGGAGCCGCCTCGCCGCAGTGGTGGGGGTGGTCGCGCTGCTGATGGCCGTCCTCACCGGCACGGCCGCCGGCGCGGCCAGTGCGGCGCCCCAGGCAGCCCCGGTCGCCGCCACCACCAACGCGTCCGCCGGGTGGGTCTGCCCCGGCACGCCCATACCCCCGGGTTACGTGCTCACCCTCCGCGCGCCGAACGGGTGCAACGGTGCCGGCGCCTGGTTCATGCGGCCCGTGCAGGACGGGATCTGGACCTGCGCCACCTCGCCGATCCCACCCGGCTACGTGATCACCCTCCACAACGCCACTGGCTGCAGCGGCATCGACGCCTGGTACCTCCAGCTGGCCCGCAACGGCCAGTGGACCTGCGCGGGCTCACCGATCCCCGCCGGTTACGTGCTCACCGGCCACATGAACTCCGGCTGCGGCAACATCGGCTCGTGGTTCATGCAACTGGCCCGCGCCGGCCTGTACATGTGCCCCTACCAGCCCGTACCGGCCGGCTACCGCGCCGGAACCTACAACGCGAGCATGTGCGGCGGCCTCGGCGGCTGGTTCCTGCTCACCGCCTGATCCGACCGGATCCGCCGGAGGGCACCGCCTGGTGCGCGGTGCCCTCAGCAGGTCGGCGGCGCACCGGCCGCGGTACGACCGGTGCGCCGCCGGTTGGGCTCACCAGCGGGTGATGCCCATCGTCCGCGCCGCGTCGTGGATGGCCAGCCAGTGGTAGGGCGTCATGCCCGACTGCTTGATCGGAGCAGTGATGTCGTCGTGCCGGAACTCGTCCCGCGAGCAGGCCAGGAGGCTCGTTCCGTACCGGACCGGTACGGAACCAGTGCCGTGGACGGGATGGGACTTGGCCGCGGTCTGGCTGCCGGCGTGCGCCAGGATGCTCCGGGCCTGGTTGTACGCGCCGGCGCTGATCTGACTCGGGTTTGCCGGTACACGGGTGGCGAGCCGGTCAAAACAAGGCACCCTCGCCGGTTGCTCGGCCTGGGCGTTCGCGGCTCCGGCCGAGGGGACGGCTACTACGAGGGCCGCGGCCGCTACTGCGGCGGCCAGTCCGGCGCGGAAAGCTAACTTCATGGCTGTGAGTCCTCACTCTGGCGGATGATGGCGATACGCGTTCGCGATGACGGATCGCCGGCTTGGTTGTGTCGGTTACGGCTCGCCCGCTTGGTTGTGCCGGATTTCGAGGGAGTCGTTGGTCGGTGCGTTCAATTGGCCCCGACGCCAGGCCCGTTGCTCACCTGGCACCCCAAAGCTCCCATCGCGGGTGACGGTGGAACTGGTCGGTGGCATCGTCGGAGTTCAGCGACAGCCGGATGTGACGACCCTGGTATCGGGACGTCTCGACTTCCCGGGACCGGCTGGCGGTGCGGAAGAGCTCCAAGCCGCGCCGCTCGGCTGCCCACTGTGCTTCGACGATGTCGGACGCGACGCCGTGGATGTTCCGACGGCACGGACCTTTCCGCTGCGGATCGAGTCCTCGTGGCCCGGATTGCCGATGGACGGGGCGAACATCAGCGTGCCCAGGGCGCGTAGGGGTTGACCTTGATGCCGATGCGGCCGAGGGTGCGGTATTGCATGTGTGTCTCCTAGGGGGATGGCATACCCTGGAGCTAAGCGGAAAGCTTTTCCGCTTAGCTCCACCATACGGAAAGCCTTTCCGGTTGCGCAAGAGGAGGAGTCCTGTGCCTGAGCCCGCGTCACCACCCGACGACTCCCCGGCCGCGCCGCGCCGACGCGCCGACGCGCAACGCAACATCTCCGCCTTGCTGGAGGCAGCCAAGACGGTCTTCGACACCTCGGGGGTCGACGCACCCGCAAAGGAGATCACCGACCTGGCCGGGCTGGGAGTGGGGACGCTCTACCGCCACTTCCCTCAGCGCTCCGACCTCGTCAAGGCAGTGATACAGAGCAACATCGACGCCTGCGCCGCTGCCGGACCACGGCTCAGCGCCGCACACGAGCCAGGCGCGGCATTGGTGAAGTGGCTCCAGCAGTACACCGAACTCCTGAGGATCAAGCGGGGACTTGCCTCAGCACTGCACTCGGGCGATCCGGCCTACGGAGCCCTGCCCGGCTACTTCATGCAGAAGCTCACCCCCACCCTCGCCGCGCTCCTCGACACCGCAGCGGCCAGCGGCGCGATCCGCGACGACATCAGCGCCCGTGACCTGCTGTTCGCCATCGCCCATCTATGCCTGCCCGTGCCTTGTGAAGACACCGAGCACAGCACGCGCATGGTGGGCGTCCTGATAGACGGCCTGCGCAACGGCCCACAGCGGCAGTCGTGACCGCAGCCATCTGCACCTCCGTCACCGCGCGCAGGACCTGCTTTTCCATCAGCTATTGATCTGATGCCGCGTACGCCGCAGCAGCACTGACTGTGCCATTGGTCCAACCGGGGCCGGGGCCTGGGCCGATGTCAGCCGGTTGTCGGCGATGGACCGTGATCTGGCGGTGAGTTGTCGGTCGCTGCCGGGACATTGGAGCTGGTTGGCGCCGGCCATCAACGGCACTGGCCACCAGCATCGCATCGTCCCGGCCCCGAACGGCGAAGGCGCCAACCTGGCCATACTCGACGGCGCCGAACTCGGCAAGGCCCTCGCGGCGCACCCCCGACGACATCGAGGCCGCGCTCACCGAGTACGAGCAGGCCCAATAGGGCATTCGCCCAAGGCGTTCGGCGACAGCACCCTGCCGCCTTGTTCGCCACGGCGGTCAACTCCGTGGAAATCGAGGGGTGTTGGAAGGTGGCGATGGGGTTTGCTGGGGCGAGAGAGACGTCAGTCGGGGTAGCGCTCGATCAGATTCGTCAGGCTGTCGAGCCTGGTGAGCGCCTGGTCTTCGGGCAGCTCCTCCAGGAAGAGGGTGAGCCGTTCGACGCCGGCTTCCACGTAGGCGTCGATGAGGCGCTCGTCGTCGCCCGGGACGTTGTAGACCGATACCGGCAGACCGTCGGCGGCGGCCACCTGCGCCGGGACGTCGGCCGGGTCCGCGACGGCCGTGGGCATCCACACGTCGCCGTGCGTCCGAACCCTGGCCAGTACGCGCGGCCCGTCGCCGCCGTGGTGGATCGGGGGTGTCCGCACGGGCTTGGGCCAGGAGTAGACCGGGTCGAAGTCGATGTGCTCGCCGTGGAACTCGGCCTCGTCCTTGGTCCAGAGCTCCTTGAGCGCGGCCAGCTGTTCGCCGAGGCGGGCGCCGCGCGTGCGGGGATCGACGCCGTGGTCGCGCATCTCGTCGGTGTGCCAGCCGGCGCCGACCCCGAGCAGGAACCGGCCGCCCGACAGCCGGTCGAGGCTGGCCGCCTCCTTCGCCGTCTGGAGTACGTCCCGCTGCGGCAGGATCGCGATTCCGGTGCCAAGGAGCAGCTTCTCGGTGACCGCCGCGGCCGTCGACAGCGCGACGAACGGGTCGTAGGTGCGCAGGTACGGCCGCGGCATCGGGCCGCCCATGGGATATTCGATCTTCGAGTGCACCGGGGTGTGCGTGTGCTCGGGGACGAACATCGCGTTGAACCCACGTTCTTCCAGCGCCCTGCCCAAGCGGTCGGGGCGGATCCCCTCGTCCGTCATCAGACTGTGCACGCCGAACTTCATCTCAGATCGCCTCCACGATCTCGGCACGGTGACGCGCCAGCCAGGCGTCCAGGGACTCCAGGCGCGGATTGAGGCGGCGTACCAGGTCCAGGTCGCGTGCGCCCGTGAAGTAGGCGGACGCCTCGGAGTAGAACTCGAACATGTTCGCCACCTCCACCGCGCTCGGGTATCCGGCGGCGCGCGCCTGCTCGTAGGTCTGCGGCCGATACGTCACCTGCTCGCCGAGGAGCTCGGTGAACGCGGCCGCCAGTTCGTCGCCCGTGGCGTGCTCGCCCGCGATGCTGACGGTGCGGCCGACGAACCGAACACCCCGGCCGAGCACGCCCAGCGCGGTGCGGCCGATGTCGTCAGCGGCGATCATCGCCATCGGATTGCCCGCCAGGGGAAGGGTCAGGACGAGCTTGCCGTCGGCGTCGCGGTGCGGGCCCTGCCCCTGGGTGAACGCCTCGTAGTAGAAGGTGGTCTGCAGAAAGGTCGTGGGCACGCCGAGGGCGGTGAAGGCGGCGTTGGCCTCCGCCTTGGCGTCGAAGTGCGGCACCGCGTACGTGCCGAGCGGTGTGGGGACCGTACGGCCGAGGTGGGCGAAGTACGGCCGGGTGTCCTCCAGGGTGGACCACACCACGTGCCGCAGGCCGTTCGCCTTCGCGGCGCGGGCGGCGACGTGGGCCTGGTCGATCTCCATCTGGGCGCGGTCGCGGGCCGCTTCCTGCTCCGGTGTGAGCGGCGCCCAGAAGTTGGTCACGACGAACGCGCCGTACGCGTCCGCGAACGCGCGGTGCACGGCGGCCTCGTCGTCGAGATCGGCCTGCACGACCTCCGCGCCGCGTTCGGCCAGCGCCCGCGCCCGCGGGGACTCCGTGTCCCGCGTGAGGGCCCGTACCCTGAACCCGCTGTCAGGGGCGTCGAGGATCGCGCGCACCAGGCCGCCGCCCTGCGCACCGGTCGCGCCCACCACTGCAATGATCTTGTGTTCGCTCATGCCTCCACACTGGCACCGCCGGATCCGACGCGCGTGCCCCGGCGCTGGGTACCCACGGCAGGGGATGGCAGCGCTTCGGGTCCGGCACGACAATGGGCCCATGGCTGCTGAAGAGTTGGGCGAGTACCTACGGGCCCGCCGCGCCGCGCTGACCCCCGCGGACAGCGGTGTGCCGACCTACGCGACCTTGCGCCGAGTGCCGGGCCTGCGCCGCGACGAGGTGGCCCACCTGGCCGGGATCAGCGTGAACTACTACACGCGCCTGGAACAGGGCGAGAGCCACCAGATGTCGGACTCCGTGCTCCAAGCCCTGGGCACCGCACTGCAGTTGACCGTGGACGAGCGGGCTCATCTGCTCCGTCTCGCCCGCCCCGCCCAGGCGCGGCAGACGCGCCGCCCCTACGGCCCCGAGCATCTGCGCCCGTCCGTCCTCGCGCTGGTTGAGGCCACCGCCGATCAGGCGGCGATCATCGTGGGCCGCTACTTCGACCTGCTCGGCGCGAACCGGCTCGGCTACGCGCTCTACGGCCTCAACCCCGGCCAACGCCCCAACCTGGCGCGGACGATGTTCCTCGACCCGGCCATGCTCGACCTGTTCCCGGACTGGCACATGGAGGCGGTCCACGCCGCCGCGTACCTGCGTATGGCCACCGGCGACATGCCCGACGACCCCGCGCTCGCCGACCTCATCGGCGAACTCAGCATCAAGAGCCCCGAGTTCGCCCGCATCTGGGCCAGCCAGCCCGTCGCCGAGTGCGGGCACTCGACGCGCCGCTACCACCACCCCCTGGTCGGGCCGCTGGAGCTCCAGCAGGAGAGCGTCAGGGTGTCCGGCGACCCCGGCCAGCGGATCATCTTCCAGGGCGCCACACCCGGATCCGACTCGGCGGACCGCCTCCGCCTCCTCGACACGATCAGCCCCTGATCCGAGCCGGGAGCAGACCTCGGCTCAAGAAGCCCGGCGCCATCCCAGGGGGCTTTCACCGGGCGAGGCGCAAGTGCCGCAGCGCGCGGGCGGCGGGCGATCCCGGGTCCGCGGTGAGGAAGACGACCTGCTGGTCGTCTTCGGGCAGGGCCAGCACATCGCAGTTCAGGCGCAGGCTCCCCGCCTCCGGGTGCTGGAGCGTCTTGGTCCGGTGACCGGGAACGCGTACGGGGTCGTCGTCCCAGATCGCGGTGAACTCACCGCTCTTCTCCCGTAGTTCGGCAAGCATCACGGCGAGCCGCTCGTCCTGGGGGTACCGGAGCGCGGCGGCCCGCAGCCGGGCCACCGCGATCTCGCCGAACTCCTCGGCCCCGACGGTCTCTTGACGACCGAGCCCCAGGAAGTGGCGGCGGGCCAGATTCGGCTGTCCCGTCAGGTCGCCCAGGATGGCCTCGGCAAGCGGGTTCCAGGCGATGACGTCATAGACGGCATCGGTGACGACGGCCCCCGCCTCCGGCATCCGGTGGATCAACTCGACGATGTACGGGCGGACTTGGCGGATCGGACCTGCGGGCGACTCCGGATGGGCACCGGCCAGCCGGAACAGGTGGGTGCGTTCGGCCGGGGTGAGCCTGAGCGCGCCGGCGACACCGTCCAGGACGCGCGGCGAGGGACGCGGACCGCGGGCCTGTTCGAGGCGGGCGTAGTACTCGACCGACATGTGGGCGAGCGAGGCCACCTCCTCGCGGCGCAGGCCGGGCGTTCTGCGGCGCGGACCTGCGGGCAGGCCTGCATCAGCAGGGCGCAGGTCCTCCCGCCGGGCACGCAGGAAACGGGCGAGCTCCTGTCGAGGCATGGGTCAACTCCCCTCTTCCAGGCACGGGTTGTGCCTGGATCGGCCGGTCCACGGGCCGCACCGTGGACACCATGAAGGATTCCACTGCGCTGGTCACCGGCGCCAACAAGGGCATCGGCAAAGAGATCGCACGGCAGCTCCTGGCCGAGGGGCTCACGGTCTACGTCGGCGCACGGGACGCCGAGCGGGGGCGGCGGGCGGTCGAGGAACTCGGCGAGGGCGCCCGGCTGCTGCCGCTCGACGTGACCGATCCCGACAGCATCCGTGAAGCCACCCGGCACATCGGGGAGTTGGACGTGCTGGTCAACAACGCGGGCATCATGGTCGACGGCAGGCCCGCCTCCACCGCCGACCTGGACAGCTTCCGCCGTACTTACGAGACGAACCTGTTCGCGGTCGTCGCCGTCACCAACGCCTTCCTGCCCGCACTGCGCCGCTCCGCCCACCCGCGCATCGTCAACGTCTCCAGCGGAACCGGTTCGTTGGCCTGGAGCACCGGCTCCGAGCAGCGCTTCGCGGGCGCGGGGGCCGCCTACCGCTCGTCGAAGACCGCGCTCAACGCGCTGACGGTCTTCTACGCCCAAGAGCTCGCCGCCGACGGCTTCAAGGTCAACGCGCTCGCCCCCGGCCTGCGGGCCACCGACCTCAACGCCCGCGCCGCCGCCAGCGGCGAGGACCCGGCAGAGGGCGCGGCCGGCGCCGTACGACTCGCCCTGCTGCCGGACGACGGCCCCACCGGAACGTTCCTGTCCTGGGACGGCACCACCGTGCCCTGGTGACGTTCGCCTCCCACCGTCCGGTCAGCGCCGCCGGCGGCACGTGCGTCGACGCCGACAACGGCCGGCACTCCGGCGTCGCCGACCACCTCAACATCTGGGAATGGACGGAGCGTGGGCGATCCAGTAGCCGGGTTCCGGTCAATCCGCTCGCGATCTTCCGGCTCCGCTGCGCCGACTGCCCGCGGACGGTGTGCGGTCCGACGCCAGAACTTCCGTCAACTCATCGAGCAGCGAGCGCAGTTGCTCGCTGCGCTCGGGGCCGAGCGCGTCGGTGATCCGTCGCTCGGTGTCGGTGATGACAGCGTCCGCGCTGTGCAGCGCCGCGAGTCCGGCGTCGGTGAGGTGGAGTTCCTGGACGTTGCGGTGCCGTGGATGGGTGCGGCGCTCCAGCAGACCGGCGGCTTCGAGCTTGGTGGCGAGCAGGGCCACGGCCTGGGTGGTGACGCCGAGGCGGCGGCCGAGTTCGGCTCCGGTGAGGCCGGGATAGATGTGCACGTGCATCAGGAGCGCGTAGTGCGATGCGGGGACGCCGACGGCGCGCAGCCCGGGTTCCTTCGCGGCCTGCGTAGCCAGGTCGGCGTGAAGCGGTCAAAAAGATGTTGTCGGCGTCCCCGATGGACCCCTCGGGCGATCCGCTGGAGCAACGGCCGCTGTTCGAGCAGATGATCACCGCGATCCCGGTGCCGGACGATGTCGTCACCACACCGGGGCAGTTGGGCGGGGTGCCGGTCGTCACGATCGACATCCCCGGAACCACGGCCACCGACGGCGTCATCCTCTACTTCCACGGCGGGTTCTTCGCCATCGGTTCGGCGGCCGCCTCGGTCGGTCTCGCCTCCGACCTCGCCCGTCGGGCCCGGATGCGGGTGGTCACCGTCGACTACCGACTCGCGCCCGAACACCCCTACCCCGCCGCGGTGCAGGACGCGATGACCACCTATCGGGCGCTGTGCGACAGCGGCGTGGACCATGCCCGGGTGGCGCTCGCCGGGGAATCCGCCGGGGCCAACCTGGCGGTGACGACCCTGGTCGGCGCCCAGCGTGCCGGCCTGCCCCAACCGGCGGCAGCCGTTCTGCTGTCACCCTGGGTCGACCTGGCGGGCAGCGGGGACAGCATCACCAGCAAGGCCGATGTCGACCCGATCATCACGGCGACCGCGATCCGCCGACGAGCAGCCGGCTACCTCGACGGCGCCGACCCCACCGACGCTCCCGCCAGCCCGATCCATGCCGACCTGACCGGGCTGCCGCCCCTGCTGATCCAGGCCGGCTCACACGAAGTCCTGCTCGACGATGCC
Source organism: Streptomyces sp. NPDC094147 (assembly GCF_044764265.1). Lineage (NCBI taxonomy): Bacteria > Bacillati > Actinomycetota > Actinomycetes > Kitasatosporales > Streptomycetaceae > Streptomyces > Streptomyces sp. NPDC094147. The sequence continues at coordinate 75,270 of NZ_JBIWHT010000027.1, forward strand.
ACCCGCCTGGCCACCCGGGCCGCGCACGACGACGTCGCCGTCACGCTGGACGTGGTACCCGGCGTGACCCACGTGTTCCAAGCCTTCGCCGCCCACCTGGACGAAGGCGGGGCCGCCTTGGAGCGAGCCGGTGCCTTCCTGCGCGGCCACCTCGCGACGGCCGGGCCCGAGGGTGCGAGTCCGGAGCGGAACTGACCACCTGACCGCGTCGGTGGTCATGGAGCCGCTCGGCGTCGTCGCCGGGGTCATCCCCTTCAACTGGCCACCCATCCACACAGGCGGAAAGATCGCGCCCGCCCTCGCCGTCGGCAACACCGTGGTCGTCAAGCCGAGCGAGCAGGCACCGCTCTCCGAAGACGTCGGTCATCGCACGCCAGGCAGCCCTGAGCAGTGTTCGGGCACACATGAGCCACCTGGCTCCCTGGGCCAGGCGCGCGCTCAGCCTCGATCGTTGGTCAGGTCCTGGAGGCCGACGACCCGCAGGAGTTCGAGCCGCTCGTACGTCTCCGTGCCCGGCCGCGCCGAGTGCACGACGAGCTGCTGCCCGTGGCCGTCGCTGAGCAGCACCTCGCAGTCGAGGTCGAGGACGCCGACCACGGGGTGCAGGAAGCGCTTCGGCGACGGGCGGCGCACCACGACGTCGTGCGACTCCCAGAACTCCTCGAACTCCCTTGACACGGCGCGGAGTTCGGCCACGAGGGCGGCCGGGCCCGGGTCGTCGGGGCGGGCCGCGGTGACCGCCCGCAGCCCCGCCACGTGGGCGCGGGCATGCTGCTCGTGGTTCTCGGGCGGGAACAGGGCCCGTGCGCCCGGCACCGTGAACCAGCGGCGGATGACATTCGTCCCCGCGTGGTCACCGGTCAGAGCCATCGACATCGTGTTCTGCGCGAGCACCTCGCCCCAGTCGCTCAGCACCGACGCCGGGAGGTCGTGCAGCCGGTCCAGGATCAGCAGCAGCCCCGGGCGGACGTGGCCCGAGGAGTCGCCGGGCCGGGGCGGCTCCTGGCCCGCCAGGTGGAACAGGTGGTCGCGCTCGACGTCCGTGAGCCGCAGGGCGCGGGCGAGAGCGGTGAGCATCTGCCGCGACGGATGGGAGCCGCGGCGCTGTTCGAGCCGCGTGTAGTAGTCCGTGGACATCCCGGCGAGCTGCGCCACCTCCTCGCGGCGCAGGCCCGGGGTACGGCGCCGCGCACCCGCGCTCAGGCCCACGTCGGAGGGGGCCAGACGGGTGCGGGCGCGGCGCAGGAAGTCGGCGAGTTCGATTCGGTCCACGGATTCAGGATCCCCCGGACCCGGACTCGTATCCAGGGAGCGCCCGTCCCTGGATAACCGCGCCTCTCCCGCTGCGACCGCCTCTCCAGCACGCTTCAGACATGGCTACGACGACGAGGAGGCGGCCATGCTGACATTGGTGACGGGAGCGACGGGCCAGGTCGGGCGGCGGTTCGTGCCGCGGCTGCTGCAGGGCGCGGCGCCCGGCGACGAGGTGCGGGTCCTGGTGCGGGACGCGTCGCGCGGCGAGCTGTTCGCCGGGCTCGGCGCCCAGGTGCTGGTCGGAGATCTGCGCGACATCGAGGTGCTCGGCAAGGCGACGGCCGGCGTGGACGCGGTGGTGAACGTCGCCGCCGCGTTCCGCGGGGTACCGGACGAGGAGGCGCGGGCGGTCAACCGGGACGCGGCCGTCGAGCTCGGCCGGGCCGCGGTGGCCTCCGGCGTGCGCCGGTTCGTGCAGGTCAGCACCGGACTCGTGTACGGCACGGGGCGGGGCAGGGCGCTGGTCGAGGGCGACGAGACGGTACCGGGCGGTCATTTCTGGGGCGCCTACCCCGAGTCCAAGTGGGAGGCGGAGCGTGCGCTCGGGGCGCTGGACGGCCTCGACGACCTCCGCATCGGACGGTTGCCGTTCGTGTACGGCGACGGGGACCCACATCTGGCCAACGCGATGGAGTGGGCGCCGAATTGGCCCGCCATGCAGCGGCTGCACATGGGCCACCACCTGGATGTCGCGCAGGGCCTGCAGCGGCTGCTGTACGCGCCCGGCGCGCACGGCGTCTACAACATCGCCGACGACGCCCCGGTCACCACGGTCGACCTCTTCCAGTTCCACGGCCTGCCGGTGCCTCAGGAGGCGTACGACAAGGATGCCCCGGACCCCTGGCACAGCGTGATGTCGACGGCACGCATCCGTCACGAACTGGGCTACCGCCCCCTCGTCCCGTCGATGTGGACGGCACGGGACGCGGGGGTGCTGTAACCGGCCCGCGGCCGGCGCCCCCTGAACCTCGACGCCGCCGCACCCGACGGTGTCGAGGTTCTGCTGCCAGTCCGGCAGGCCGTTCCTGCCCCAGCCCCGGTCGCCGAGCGCGGCGCGGAAGACGCCTTCGAGCTGCTCACGATGTGTCAGCTCCTTTGCGTGGTGGGTACGTGGTCCTGCGAGGTTGTGCGGGTCGCGTGCACGGGTACGGTCTTTGGTGACCTAGCGGGGAAGGGCCGCCACCGGAAATCCGGGTCGAAGTTCGAACCCTGACGTATGACGCTCGTCACCCGTGAGGTGAGACGTCGGCGGCGCTGGGGCCGCCGACGTCGTTGGCTGATCAGCCGCAGCAGGAGGCCGGGCTCGAAGGTGTTGCCGGGGTGGGCTCCGTGGCGGTGGTGGGCTTGACCGCACGGACCGGGGCGGTGATCGTAGGTCGTCGCCATGTTGATCTCTGGTTGACCTCAACCCTGATAGCGGCTGTGCACCGGCATCAGCCCGAGGAAGGAAGATCCGCCATTCCCATCAAGACACTGCAGATTCCCACCACGGACGGTCAGGCCGACGCTTTCGCCGCCTTCCCCGACCGTGGCGAGCGCCACCCGGGTGTGCTGCTGTACATGGACATCTTCGGCGTGCGGCCCGAGCTGGAGGAGAAGGCCCGCGAACTGGCCGAGCACGGGTACTACGTGCTCGTCCCCAACCTCTTCTACCGGCACGGCCCGGCACCGGTGATCGAACTTCCCGAGCACATCGGAGAAGAGACCCGGCCCGCGCTCGTCACCCAGCTGATGCCCTTGGTCAAGGCGCACACCACCGAGCGTGCCCTGCGCGACGCCGACGCCTATCTCAGGTTCCTCACCACCCAGCCCGAGGTCAGCGCCGGACCGGTCGCCGTGATCGGCTACTGCATGGGCGGCGTCCTGGCGATGCGTACCGCAGCGGCCCACCCCGACCAGGTGGCCGCCGTCGCCGGATTCCACCCCGGCAACTTGGTGACCGACGCTCCCGACAGCCCTCACCGCCTCGTCCCCAAGCTCACCGCCCAAGTGCACCTCGGCCACGCCGAAAACGACATGTCGCCCGAGGCCATCCGCGAGCTCGACCAGGCCCTGGATGCCACGGGTGTCGGCCACACCTCCGAGGTCTACCCCGGCGCCCTCCACGGCTTCACCATGTCCGACACCGACGCCTTCAACCCCTCCGCACTGCAACGCCATTGGGACCGACTGCTCCCCCTCCTCGACCGAACCCTGGCCAACCGGTGAGGCTCCGGCTCGGCGACCGAACCTGAAGTACCCGGCTGCGGAGTCCTCGGCTCGCGCGCCGGCCGCACAGTGGCGGCCGGGGCCTGGTGATCGTGGTCCCGCCGCATTCTCGGCTCGGGCCACGGGCCGACGGGCCCGGAGGGAAAGAGCCGGAGCGATGGAAGCATTGGATGCTGTCCATTCCGAGAGCACCGCGGCCCATAGGGCAGGAAAAGGGCATGAAAAAGCCCCCGGAATCACCTGGGATTCCGGGGGCTCGGCGCGCCCGTACCGCCGCCCTACTTGTTCGGGTCCCTGAAGCGGCCGAACGCCTTCGTGAGGGCGCTCAGCGGCGAGCCGTCCGTCTTGGCCGGCCGCGGCGCGGGCAGCCGGGGCACACCGTCGCCACCGGTCGCCTCGGCCAGCGCGGCATGCGCCGCCTCCGCGGCCTCCCGGTACAGGTCACGGGAGTTCGTCATGGCGTCGAGCGCCTCGGCGTACTTGGTGGCCATGCCCTGGGCGTGGACCAGTTCCTCGTCCGGGGTGAGCAGATGCCAGCCCTGGCGCAGCCGCGTCAGGGCCCGCTCGGCGTCGGCCGGCAGCGGCCGGGGCAGCGCGGCGAACTCCTTGATCCTGTCGAGGAGTTCGGTCGGTTCCGAGCCGTCCAGGAAGACACTGCGCACCGTGAAACGCTCCGCGTCGTAACCCGGGACCTGCGGCGCCGTGGGCAGGACGACGGCGCCGCCGCGCGGCATCCGCACGCTCAGCTCCCGCTTCATCGCGAAGTCGGCGATCTGTGCCTGCTCCGGCGTGCCCCGGTGCTCGACCACCCGGTACCGCAGGCTCGGCGGCAGGAACGCCGAGACCGGCTGCTGCCCCTTCGCGTCAGGCGTCATCGCCTCGTGCACCACGACGTGGATGTACCAGCTCTGCCGGGTGCAGTCGCGCAGCCGGTGGCGCAGCTCGTCGTCGTCCTTCGGCAGGTGGTTCGTCGTGCGCAGGCGTACTCCCGGCACCGTGTCGTGGTCCCAGGCGATCCGTTCGCTGTCGGGCCAGAACATGGTGGCGGGCGAGGGCCAGTGCATGTCCCACGCCCGTTCCGCCTCGGCGGCGAGGACCCAGGTGACGCCCTCGCCTTCCTTGCGGCGGGTCTCGGGGTCGTACGTGGTCAGCTGTGCGCGCACCGTGACGTCGTCGGCCACGCGCCAGCGGGCCTCGAAGAGGCGGCGGGCCGACGGGCCGGGGTCGGCGGACTCGTCCCGCGGGTGCAGGACGGTGGAGCGGGCCGCCTCGACGGGGTCGAGGTCCAGGAAGTCGTCGAGCACCCCGGCCGCCTTGAGAGCGATCAGGTTGCGCCGGACATCCAGCTCGGGCTCGGGCCCGAGGTGGCGCCCACGCCCCAGCCAGACGGTGTCGGGGACGGTGGTCGAGGGGGTGCTGTTTTTGGCCATGGAGTCGTTCTGTGAGTGATCGGGGCCCGACCAGTATGCTCCGTGGACCTGTCGATGCAAGCGGTACCGCGTCCTCGGCTTCGCCACACTCGACGGGCGATACGCAGAGTTCGAAGAGGACGCCGTTCTCCCGGCCGAGGGCGACACCGCGATCTTCCTCCAACCTGGCTGCTTGGGCCACGAGTTGGGCTGTTGCGGCGGAGCGGCGAAGCTCTCGTGGAGATCGGCCCGCGATGGCGTGGCGCACACCAGCGCCGGGGTGTCCCCTTCGCGGCCGACCTTGTGCAGGGCCGGTGGCACCGTCGTGGAGGTACTGGGCCTCACCGCACCGCACCCAGCCCTGTGGGGCCCGCTCTGACGTGGCGAAGCCCCGTCACCCTCCGGATGACGGGGCTCGGCCGTGTCTGGGCGTGCACTCGCCGCGTTGCCCCCCCGTCGGCCTGGCCGCGCCCGCCTACGGATCAGGCGGTCAGTGTCCACTTCTGGTTGGGCAGACCATTGCAGTCCCAAATGCCCAGCTGGGTCCCGTTGTTGGTGTTGAAGCCGAGGTCGTCGAGGCACTTGCCGGTGAGGACGTTCTTCAGCGAGCCGTCCGCCTGCGGAAGCCACTGTTCGCCCTGGCTCCACGGCTGGCAGTCGTAGATCTCCACCTTGGTCCCGTTGTCGTGACCGCCCCACACGACGTTCAGGCACATTCCCAGGGCGCGCACCGTGTGGTCCGTGCCGAGCGTCCACCACTGGGCGCCGGTGCCGTTGCAGTCGTAGATCTGCACGGGGGTGGCCACCGTGGTCTTTCCGCTGCGTATGTCGACGCACTTGCCGCCGTAGCCGACCAGCCGGCCCTGGCTGCCGGTGACGCCCACCACCGTGGGGCGGATCGTCCTGGTCGCCCAGGACTGGCCTCGGTTGCAGAAGGCGACCGAGGTGCCGTCGCCGGTGACGACGGGGCCCGCCACCCAGTAGTCGATCGGCTGGTTGCCGATGAGGTAGAAGCAGGCGGCCTGGGTCTGCCACATGGTGCCCGGGGACACCCCGGTGCAACTGGCACTGGCGACCGGGCCCTGGTAGTGGGTGGAGCATGACCCCGGCGCATCGGCCTGGGCGGTGGCGGGCAGGACCATGGCCCCGATGATCGCCAGCAGTGCGGTCAATAACGCGGCGGTGGTGCGTCTCACGGTGACGTTCCCTTCCTTCACGAGCTGATCGCTCGGGCTCTCGATGTGCGTCGAAGCCTCCTGGAGCACTGATCCGCTGTCAACTGACATGGATACTTTGGCCTGTTCATTCATCTCAGCTGAGATCACCATCAGGTGCCGCGGCCGGAACGGGGCGGGATATCATGCCGAGGCGAACGGAGGTGGGGCCGTGTCGGAGGCCGAGGTCCAGTCACTGGCGGAACGGATAGAGGCACTCTTCCGGACAGTCCGCCGCCCTGACCGCTCCCCTTACAGCAATGAGGAAGTGGCCCGGTCGTGCCGCGAGTCGAGCGGCGAGACGTTTTCGGCCACCTATCTGTGGCAGCTGCGCACCGGCCGCCGCGACAACCCGACCAAGCGCCACCTCGAAGCACTGGCCGCCTTCTTCCAGGTGCCGGTCGCCTACTTCTTCGACGACGCGGCGAGCGCCCGGATCGCCGAGGAGGTGGCGCTGCTCTCCGCGATGCGGGACGCCGGAGTGCGCGATGTGGCCCTGCGCGCGGTCAGCCTCTCCCCCGACGGGCTCGGCACCGTACGCGACCTGATCGACGCGATCGCCCGGCGCGAGGCCGACCGGCGCCGACCGGCCGGCTGATGACACGGCGCCGCCAGCTGCGACGCTGTCGTGCCGTCGCCGCATCCTTGGAACTCCCCGTTCCCTTCGACGCGTTCCGGCTCGCCGAGACGGTCGCCCGGCGCCGCGGCAGGCCGATCGACCTGATGCCGGCCGCCTGGCAGCCCGGGGTGCCGTGCGGCCTGCTGGTGACCGCCGAGGTGGCCGACTACATCGTCTACGCGGCGGACACCTCGCCGCTCCACCAGCAGCACATCCTGGTGCACGAACTGTCCCACCTGCTGTGCGAACACGACGGCGCGCTCTCCACCGGCCTTGTGCCGCACCTGTCACCTGAGCTGGTGGGCCGGGTCCTGGGCCGCACGGTCTACTCCCAACCGCAGGAGCAGGAGGCGGAGTTGCTCGCCTCCCTCGTTCTTCAGCGCGCCGTCTGGTCCGCCCCGGACCGGACGCCGGACCCTCTCTTCGGCCCCGTGCCCCGGTACGGCGGCCGTGGCTGACGCCCTCCCCTACCTCAGCGGACTCGCCCTGATCTCGTTCGGCGTGTTCCGGTGGGCCGCGCTCCGCGGCAAGCGGTCCGAGACCGCCCTGCGCCATGCGCACCGCTTCGCCTTCTGCCTGGGCGCCGCCCTGCTGGTACTCGCCCCGGCCACGGCCCGGACTCTCGAACGGGCCGTCGACCTGCCGGGCCTGCCCATGCTGGTCGGCGATGTGCTGCGGACTCTGGCGGTGTCCTGCCTGGGACTGCTGGCCTGCCGCTCGGTCCGGCGCCAGGCGGTGGCCGCCGGGCTGACCCTCCTCACCCTGGTGACGCTGTTCGCCTCCGCCCATGTGCGGCACTCGGCCGGTGAGCTCCTCGTCGACGCCGGTGACCGTTCCGTTCTGGCCGCCTACGACATGACGCTCATCCTCTACCCGGCCTGGCACCTGACGGCCCTGGGCCGCGCGCTCCTGCGCCGGTCCCGGCGGACCGGTCCGGGCACCCTGCGCACCGGCATGCGCCTGCTCGTCGCCGGCACCGCCGTGGGCGTGGCCTGGACCGCCTGGGGGCTCGACGACGTCCGGCTCGCCCTGCTCACCGGCCGCCAGTCCGACGGCGACGACCCCCTCTCCATCGCCCTCGGTCTGCTCTGCGCGGCCCTGGTCGTCAGCGGAGGCAGCGCGGCGGCCTGGCCCTGGCTGCGTCACCGGTGGTGGACGTACCGCACCTACCGGGAGCTGACCCCGCTGTGGTCCGCCCTGCACCGCGCGTTCCCGGACATCGCGCTGCCCCACCCACGCCCCCGTCCCGGCATCCGGTTCGCCCTCTACCGCCGGGTCATCGAGATCCACGACGGTCTGCTCCTGCTCCGCCCCCACCTGCACGCCCCGCCCCACCCGGAACCGGACACGGCCGCCACCACAGCGGCCCGCATCTCGGCGGCCCTGCGTGCCCCCGCCCCCACCACGGGCTTCAGGCCCGGTCCGCTCCCCCTGCCGACCGCCTCCGGCACCGGCACGGACGCGGAGGCATCCCAACTGGCCGAGATTTCCCGCTCGTTCGCGCGGTTGACCACTCCCGGCGCCGAGAACTCCTGACGGGATCAGCGACCGGCGGCTGGCAGCAGCTAGAGGTACGGGCGGTATCCGAGGGTCGGCCAGTTGGTTCAGTCACCGCTGAGGTGTTCCGGCCTCTGCCCGATACTGGGCATCCATCGGGGAGGAAGAGAGGACCGGCCCAGTATGGAAACGACTGTCACGGAGATCGCGCCCGACATCTATCGGCTGTCCACCTACATCAGTGAGGCGGACTTCCTCTTCAACCAGTTCCTCGTCAATGCCGAGGAGCCCCTGCTGTTCCACTGCGGGCTGCGGGCGCTGTTCCCCCTCGTGTCGGACGCCGTCGCCCGGGTGACACCGGTGGAGGGGCTGCGCTGGATCACCTTCGGTCATGTCGAGGCCGACGAGTGCGGTTCCATGAACTCCTGGCTGGCCGCCGCCCCTCGGGCCGAGGTCGCGCACGGCGCGATGGGCTGTGTGGTGTCGGTGAACGACCTGGCCGACCGGCCGCCGCGCCCGCTCCGCGACGGAGAAGTGCTGGACCTCGGGGGAAAGCGGGTACGACGCCTGGAGACGCCGCATGTGCCGCACGGCTGGGACGCCGGGCTGATGTACGAGGAGACGACGGGGACCCTCCTGTGCGGCGACCTCTTCACCGCCATCGGCAACGCCCCGGCCCTGACGGAGAGCGAGATCGTCGGTCCGGCCCTCGCGGCCGAGGACGTGTTCGGAGCGTCGTGCCTCACGGCTGACACGGCACCGGCCATGCGCCGACTGGCCGCCCTCGGCCCCACCGCGCTGGGGCTGATGCACGGCCCGTCCTATACGGGCGACTGCGGTGAGGCGCTGAGCGACCTCGCGACGGCGTACGAGGCACGGTTCACCGATTCGCTACGGAAGTGACCTGCGGAGGTGACGCTCCGCCCGAGTGACACTCCGCCGTTTTCGACCGGTCAGCCCGGCGCATCGCCCGTCAGCTGCGCGAAGACGTCGTCCAGGGTCGGACGGCGCAGGGCGAAGTCGGAGACCGTGATGCCCGCGTTCCGCAGCGCGAGCGCCACGTCGGCGACGTCGCCGAGCCCGTCGTCCAGCTGGACGGCCACGCGTCCCTTCTCCATGTCCACCGCCGGTGCCGTGGTGAGCGCCGGCCCCAGCGCGGCGAGCACCGCGGCGACGTCCGACGGCGCGGGCACCGTCAACTCCAGCCATTCGCGGCCCACTTTGCGCTTCAGTTCGTCGGGGGTGCCGTCGGCGATCACCCGGCCGGAGTCCACGACCACGATCTGGTCGGCCAGGACGTCGGCCTCCTCCAGGTACTGCGTCGTGAGCAGCAGCGTCACGCCGCCGTCCACCAGCTCCCTGACCAGGCTCCACAGTGCCATCCGGCTCACCGGATCGAGGCCCGTGGTCGGCTCGTCCAGGAACAGGACGGGCGGCGAGGTGATGAGGCAGCTCGCGAGGTCGAGGCGGCGCCGCATGCCGCCGGAGTAGGTGTGCGCGGGCCGGTGCGCCGCGTTCGCGAGGTCGAAGCGCTCCAGGAGCTCGTCCGCCCGCCGCCGTGCGGCCCGGCGGCCGAGGTGCAGCAGCCGGCCGAGCAGGACCAGGTTCTCGTGCCCGGTGAGCACCTCGTCCACGGCGGCGTACTGACCGGCCAGGCCGATCCGCCGTCGCACCTCGGCCGGCCGGCGCACCACGTCGAAACCGGCCACCTCGGCGTGGCCGCCGTCCGGCGGCACGAGTGTGGTGAGCACCTGCACCGTGGTCGTCTTGCCAGCTCCGTTGGGGCCGAGCAGGCCGAGCACCGTGCCGGCCCGGACTCTCAGGTCGATCCCCGCGAGCGCCTCGACGCCCCGGTAGCTCTTGCGGATGCCCTCCGCCCGGATGGCTGTCTCCACGTCCGCCGCCCCGCTCTCCTCAGCCCACCGGGTCTTCGGTGCGCTCCCGCAGGCTGCGCGGGCGCATGTCCGTCCAGTGCTCCTCCACATAGGCCAGCGCGGTGTCGTGCGGGCTCTCTTCCAGCACGACCGTCCAGCCGGGGGGCGTCGGCGCGAACACCGGCCAAATGCTGTACTGGGCCTCGTCGTTCACCAGGACGCAGAAGGTGCCGTCCGGGTCGTCGAAGGGGTTCGGCATGTCGTCGCTTCCGTTCTCTCGCGGTCTCGTCGGCCTGATCGACTGTGGCGCACTCCGCTGACGGCGGGCTGACGCCCTGGGTGCCCCGGGCACCCCTTCACCCGCGCGGGGCCCGGCCGAGCCGGACCGGCAGGCTCGTGTATCCGTACACGAAGTTCGAATAGAGCGTCTTCGGGCTGCCGAGGATCTCGATGTCCCCGACCTTTTCACGGAGCGCTCGGAGCATCGCCGCGACGTGGGTACGCCCCAGGAACGCCCCCAGGCAGAAGTGCGGTCCGTGCCCGAAGGCCACGTGCTTGTTGGGGGTGCGGGCCAAATCGAAGCGCTCCGGGTCGGTGAAGACGTCCTCGTCGAAGTTGGCGGAGCTGTTCCACAGGGTCACCACGTCACCGGTGGCGATGGTCCGGCCGCCCAGCTCCACATCGGTCAGCGCGCGGCGGCCGAAGTGCATCGCGGGGGTCGTCCAGCGCAGCACCTCCTCGGTGGCGGTCTCCAGGTCGGCGCCCTCCCGCAGCGCCTTCCACTGCTCGGGGTGGCCGGCGAGCGCGAGCACGGCGCCGACCGACGACATGCGGCTGGACTCGTCGCCGCCGAGGATCAGGCTGTAGCAGTTGAAGACGATCTCGTCCTCGGTCAGCGGCCGGCCGTCGACCGTGCCGGTCGCCAGGGCACTGAGCACGTCGTCGCCGGGCCGGCGGCGCCGTTCGGCCGCGAGGGCGGAGAAGTACAGCAGGATCTCGTTGCGGGCCAGCCACTCCTCCTCGGCACCGTGCTCCGAGCTCGTACGGGACAGGGTCTGGGTGTTCCAGTGGACCAGCTGTTCGCGGTCCGCGGCCGGAATGCCCATCAGATCGCCGATGGTGTTGATCGGTATGTGGTCGGCGAGGTCGGTGACGAAGTCGAAGGAGCCGCGGTCCAGCGCCTCGTCGAGGAGCGCGTCGGTGCGCCGCTGCACCCCCTCCACCACGGGCGCGAGGACCCGCGGGGAGAACGATTTGAGCATCAGGTTGCGGATGTCGCGGTGGCGCGGGCCGTCGGTGACGGCGAGCATCTTGCCGGAGGCGGAGTCCTGGCCCTGGAGCAGGGTGGCCAGGACGTTGCCCCGCTCCGAGGTGAACCGCTTGTTGTCGCGGTACACGGACAGGACGTCGGCGTGCCGGGAGAGCACCCAGAACGGGGGTGCGCCCCCGGTCGCGGGATGCCGGTGCACGGGCCGCTCGGCGCGGAACCGGGCCCACATGGCGCGCAGGTCGGTGTCGGCGAAGGTCTGGGGGTCGGTGAGGTCGATGCGGTCCAGGTCGTCCGCCGTGGACATGGCATGCGCCATGATGTCTCCCCTTGGCTGTGGTCAATTCCGGTGCGTCATGGACGAGTTGTGGATGAAGGCGGGCGTCGTCGCCCTGGCTCATTGGGCCGCCGTGCCGTAGCGGCGCAGGCTCACCAGCACGCTGAGGGCGAAGACCACGCCGACGGACACCGCGAGGGCGAGGGAAGTGTGCTGCGCCGGGAAACTGCCGCCGGTGGCCGTGGGGTTGCCCCAGAGCGTGCGGGTCTGGGTGACCACGGCGCTGACCGGGTTCCACTCGGCCATCGCGCGAAGCCCCGACGGCAGGCGGTCGACGGACTGAAAGGCATTGGAGAGGAACGAGAACAGCACGGTCACCAGCCCGGCGACGACATTGATCGTCTCCAGGTTGCGGGAGAACAGCCCCAGCAGGACGCCGACCCAGAGCATCGCGTACATGAACAGGGCGAGCAGGGCGAACCCGCCGAGCACGTCGAGCAGCCCAGCGTGGGTCCGCCAGCCGAAGAGCACACCGAGAAGGGTGACCACGGCCAGGCCGATCAGGCCGACGGCCAGGTCGCCGAGGGTGTGGCCGATGAGGACCGCCGGCCGGGAGATCGGCAGGCTGCGGAACCGGGCGACGAGCCCGCCGCGCAGGTCCTCGGCCACGGCCACGGCGGTCGGTCCGATTCCGGCCAGCCCGGCCTGGGCCGCCACTCCCGCGAAGATGTACTCCTGGTAGCCGCCCCCTCCGGTGACCGAGAGCGATCCCCGGAAGAGGTAGCCGAGCACGACCATCGACACCAGCGGGTTCATGATGATGCCGATCAGACGGCCGGGGGCCCTGCGCAGGCGGCGCAGCCTCCGGCCCGCCACGGCCAGGGATTCGACGGTCAGCGCGAGGGGCGGTGCGGGCCTGCGCACCTGAACCAGCGTCACCATGTCCGGTCGCCCTCCTCGGTTCCGCCCTGGCCCCGGGGGGCGGTGGGCTGCTTGGCCAGTCGGTCGAGAGCGGCATCGAGGACGCGTCCGACGACGGCCTGCGGGCCCGGGTGCATCAGGTACTCGTGACCGCAGTCGATCCCGTGGATCCGTAGTTCTCCGTCCACATGGGCCTCCCATCGGCCGGTCAGCTCGTCCATTTCGTCCGCCGACCACTCCTGTGTGGCGACCAGCAGGTGCATGTCGCCGGTGAAACGTCCGGCGGTGAACCGGTCCATCAGGTCGCCATGGGTCCGGGCCAGCCGCAGCAGCCGGGGGATCCCTTCTTCGCCGAGTTCGGCGAGCGGGTGGTTGTTCTGCCGCAGTACGTCGAGGAGTTCGGCCGGGGTCACCGGCCGACCTGCGAACTCGCCGCGGCTGTGGCCCAGTCCTTCCAGTGCCCGCAGCACGAGCTCCCGGTCGTCCTGCTCCCCTTCGTCGCGTACGGTCCTGCCGGGGTAGCCGTCCAGGTTGGCGAGGAAGTCGACCTCCTCGCCCGCCTGTTGGAGCTGTACGGCGATCTCGTGGGCGAGCACGCCTCCGTAGGACCAGCCGAGGAGGCGGTACGGGCCGTGCGGCCACAGCCGCCTGATGTGCCCGATGTACTCCGCGGCCACGGCCCTGATGTCGGTCGGCAGCGGCGCGCCGCCGCCGACGGCCGTGGACTGCAGGCCGTAGAGCGGGTGGCGCCGGTCGAGGTACCCGGCGAGTCCGACGTACGGAAGGCTGAAGCCGAGTCCGCTGTGCACGAAGAACACAGGCGGTTCGTCACCGCCCGGCCGGATCGGGAGCACCGGTGCGAACGGGTCGAGCGCGCCGTCCGCGGCCGGGCCGGCCTGCTCCGCGCGGGTGGCGAGTTCGGCCACGGTGCGGTGCAGCACCACGTCGGCGACGGTGATCCGCAGACCGGCCGTCTGGGCCCGGCTGACGAGGCGGACGGCGAGGAGGGAGTGGCCGCCGAGGTCGAAGAAGCTGTCGTCGACACCGACCCGTTCCAGTCCAAGGACCTGTGCGAACAGCCCGCACAGGGCCTCCTCCACCGGATCCCGCGGCTCTCGCGACGACACCGCGGCCGCGAAGTCCGGAGCCGGCAGCGCCCGCCGGTCCACCTTCCCGCTCGGCGTCAGCGGCAGGGCATCCAGCACCACCGTCACCGGCACCATGTACTCCGGCAGCGAACGCGCCACGAACTCCCGCACCACTCCCCCATCCACACCCGGTGACTCCGCGGCCGCCACCACATAGGCCACCAGCACACCACCACCGGCACCGTCCGAACGTGCCACCACCACGGCCCGGCCCACCGACGGATGCCTGAGCAGTACCGCCTCCACCTCACCGGGTTCTACCCGGAACCCGCGCACCTTCACCTGCTCGTCCGCACGTCCCGTGAAGACGAGCCGTCCGTCGGGCGACCAGCGCACCACGTCCCCGGTCCGGTACATCCGAGTACCTTCCGGTCCGAACGGGCACGCCACGAACCGAGAGGCCGTCAGGTCCGGCCGTCCCACATACCCGCGCGCCAGACCGGCGCCCATCACATACAACTCGCCCGCGACACCCACCGGCACCGGACGCAGACCAGCGTCCAGCACCAGCACCCCCGTGTTCCACACCGGGCGACCGAGCGTGACGGGTTCGCCCGGGGTGAGTTCGGCGGCGGTCGACCAGATGGTTGTCTCGGTCGGGCCGTAGAGGTTGGTGACCTGCGCGGCGTGGTGCGTCAGGGTGTCGGCGAGGGACTGCGAGAGCGCCTCGCCGCCGACCAGGACGCGCAGTCCGCGGACCGCTTCGGGGTCGCGCAGCACGAGCTCCTGCCACAGGGCCGGGGTCGCCTGCATGACGGTGACACCGGCGCGTTCGATGAGCGCGGTCAGGGCCGTCGGATCGAGGACCACACCGTCGCCGCCGATCACGACGCCGGCCCCGGACAGCAGCGGGACGTAGAGCTCCAGTCCCGCGATGTCGAAGGACCAGGTGGTGACGGCGAGCAGCCGGTCCGCGCGGCCCATCGGGAAGCGCTCGCGCATCGACAGCAGGAAGTTCATCAGGTTGCGGTGCTCGATCATGACGCCCTTGGGCCGTCCCGTGGAGCCCGAGGTGTAGAGCACGTACGCCGGATGCCCGGCCAGGAGCGGGGCGGCCCGGTCGCTGTCGCCGAGGTCGGCCACGCTGTGCGCGGCCACCGCCGTGGCGGTCGCTGGGTCGTCCAGGATCAGCCGTGGCACATCCGGGTCGGGGAGCGCACCGGCGGTGGCGGTGTCGGTCACCAGGAGCGCGGGGGCGGCGTCGCCGAGGATCAGCGCGATGCGCTCGGACGGATGAGCCGGATCGACCGGCAGATAGGCGGCACCGGACTTCAGCACCGCCAGCAGCGCCACCACCATCGACTCCGAACGCGGCAACGCCAGCGCCACCAGCCGCTCCGGGCCCGCGCCCCGCGCGATCAACTCCCGCGCCAGCCGGTTCGCCCGCTCATTCACCTCCCGGTACGACAGCTCCGTACCACCCGACACCACCGCCACCGCGTCCGGCGTCCGAGCGGCCTGGCGCTGGAACTCCTCCGGCAGCGTGGTCTCCGGCAGCGGCCTGCCGGTGTCGTTCCACTCGACCAGGGCGCGGTGGCGCTCCTCCTCGGACAGCACCTCGATCCCACCGACCGGCAGATCGGGTTGCCGCGCCACCTGCTCAAGCAGCCCCACAAGACGCTGCGCCATCGACGCCACCGTGGACTCCTCGAACACGTCCGCGCTGTACTCCACGAAGCCGTCGAGACCGGCGGGGGCACCGTCGGCGGCGTCCGTCTCGGCGACGTTGAAGGTCAGGTCGAGCTTGGCGGCGTCGGCGGGGACGTCCACCGGCACGGCGTGCAGTCCGGGCATCCGGAGTTCGGCGCGTTCGTTGTTCTGGAGGATCAGCATCACCTGGAACAACGGATTACGACCCATCGACCGCTCCGGATCCAGCACCTCCACCAACCGCTCGAACGGCGCATCCTGATGCGCGAACGCCGACAACGCCGTCTCCCGAGCCCGACCCACCAACACCCGGAACGACGGATCACCCGACACATCCATCCGCAACACC
>NZ_JBIWHT010000028.1:0-82883 GCF_044764265.1 Streptomyces sp. NPDC094147
GCGCCGGACCAGATGCTCCACCAACCGCGTTGGACAGATCGTCGCGGCCGTTCACACCCTCCTCACCTGCAGCTATTCAGGATGAAAGAGGTTCATTGAGATGCCACTTGTCACCCGGTCGGCGCTGCTGGCGGCACACCAGGCCTGGATGGTCTCGTAAGGACACGGTGACCCCGCGATCGAGACCGAGATCTCCCGCGCCCCACAGATAATTTGACAGCGCTGTGGCGCCGTGGCGCTGGGTTCAGCGGCCGGCGGCCGACGATGGGACGGGAGCCCTTGGCCAAGGCCCCGGTGGCCGTGGCGAGTTCAGTGCGTCGAGGCGAGATGGGTGCTACTGGGGGACACGCCGGTGCTGTCGCCGAGGGGCACGGTTAGGACGCCGAATGGGCGCGCCGGGGGCGGACCGTGGCCGTGATGTGCAGTCTTGCCGACGCCCAGACCCAGGAAGACGCCCACCTCTCATCACGACCCCACGGCGCCTCCCGGCCCGGTGACATCACCCCAGGTCCATCCGATCGCCGGGGGAGTCATGCCGGGCCCGGGAGGCCAGTGGCCCTCGTGCAGGACCGCGAAGAACATGACGAGGGCGGGGTCTTGGGGGAATGCGTGCAGCGCGGCTGTTCAGCCCACCTTGCTGTTGCAGCCCATGTCCGCACCGAGGTGGTTGGACTGCGCGCCCGGGGCCCCTTCGCCGTTGAGCGCGTTGGCCGCCAGGGCGTTGAGGACGCCGACGCTGCCGAGGACGTCGATGTTCATGTCGTGCGAGCGGCACTCGGAGTTCTGCATGATGTCGGTGTCGTGCGCGCCCTGCTCGCCGTGTGCGAAGGCCGTGCCGCCGAGGGCGCCGATGCTGCCGAGGACGGCGCCGACGAGGGCGACCTTCTGGATCTTGCGCATTTCTTCTCCGTTGGTCTTGCGGATGTGATGTGCAACAGCTGGAGTTGCGACGGTGGACAGTCGCGGGGAGGCCGTCAGCCGAGTCGGGGCAGACCCAGCTGGCCCACGGGGGGCGCCGCGAGCTGTCCGAGGCCGAGCCCGGGTACCTGCGGGGCGCTGATCGGCGCGACCAGCGGGTTGATCAGCGGGTTCACCTGCGGGTTCACCTGAGGGTTCACCTGAGGGGCGACACGCGGCGCGGGCTCCGGGTTGAAGACCTGCGGTACGGCGACCTGCGGGGCGACCTGCGGAGTGACCTGCGGCGCAGCCTGCGGGGTGAACTGCGGCACGATCTGCGCCGGCTGCTGAGGTCCGGCCTGCGCGACACCCGCCGACGAGGCGAAGGCGGCGGCCTGCTGCGGGGCAGGCGCCGGGGGAGGGGCCTGCATCATCGGCTGGGCGTACAGCTGCGGAGCGGGGGACTGTGACGTGCCCGCCGCGCTGGACATTGCCGTGGCCTGCGAACCATTCTGTTGCGGTGCCTGGTACTGCGGTGCGGGCGCGTACTGCGGGGGAGGCGCGTACTGCGGTGCGGGCGCGTACTGCGGAGGGGGCGCGTACTGCGGTGCCGGTGCGTACTGCGGAGGGGGCGCGTACTGCGGTGCCGGTGCGTACTGCGGAGCGGGTGCGTACTGCGGAGGGGGCGCGTACTGCGGCGCAGGCGCGTACTGCGGAGCAGGGGCTACGGCCTCGGGTGCCGAGTACTGGGGACCAGGCGCCGGAGGGGCACCTCCGTACCCGACGGGAGAGTCGGCATGGCTGACGCCGACGCCGATGGCGGACAGACCGCCGGCCGCTGCTACGACGAGCGCGGCCTTATGAAGCTTTCGCATGGAACTCTCGGCCCTTCAATACCTGTACACGGGAAATCCGTTGCATTCAGTGCAGCCTTGCGTGCGTTCAGTCTGATGTTCACACTGCGCCCTGACAGGGGAATGGGGCTGTCATGTGGACTTCACGCCGGAGTCGACAGCGGATCCCGTTGCCCCTCTCCGATTCGTGGTCGCTGCGTTCTCCCAGCTGGCAACGACATTTCCTCCGGCCCGGTCACGGGATCCAAAATTCCGTCACCCGTTTGCCATCGCTCGTCGCACCACGGATGAGTGAGGACGTGTCGACCTGTCAAGAACAAGTGCGGCGCCCGCACTCCTCTGTTGACGATTTACATGATGATTCGCACCGCTCGGCAAATGGGTGACCACGCCCCAGCTCCCGTAACGGGATCGGCACTCATCTCGTTCCGCACTGGGCCAGGACGATGGTCCGTCGCAGCCGCACAGGGCAGCGAAAACAGCAGCGACTGCACTGGCTCATCTGCATCCCGATACGTTCCACGCACAGGTCAATGAAGGGCCGAGGGTTCCATGCGAAAGCTTCATAAGGCCGCGCTCCTCTTCGCAGCAGCCGGCGGCCTGTCCGCCATCGGCGTCGGCCCCAGCCTGGCCGCCGCGCCCGCCGGGTACGGCGGCGCTACTCCGACCCCTGTTCCGCAGCCGGACGCCCAGGCCGGCTCGTGGTCCGCCTCACAGGCCACCGCGCACAGTTCCGGCTCGCCCGCCCCGCAGCGGATGTCCCTGCCGCAGCCCTCTGAGGTCAGCCCGCAGGTCAACCCGACGCTGAGCCCGCAGCTGAGCCCGCAGATCTCCCCGCAGACAGCCCCGGTCGGCCCGGCGCAGGGCGCTCCGACGAGCCAGAACAACCTCTTCCGTCCGTACCAGGAGTGCAGCCCGGAGAACCTGCTCAACGCGAATCTCCCCATCGCCGTACTCGCCGGCGCCGAGACCAAGGGCGTCAGCTGCGCCCAGGACAACAATCAGGCGAACGCCGTCGCCACCTCCCACCACTAGGGCTTTGTCACCAGGCCGCTTCCGATGGTTCTTGAAGCCGTCTCGCGACGGTCATGGATGGGCCTGTTGAGGCGAGGAAAGCCTCACGAGCCATCTTGCGTGATGGCTCTTTGCCGGATGACGTCTGACCAAGAGCCGTCAGAGGCGCTCTGGTGCTGCAACGGTGCTTGCCGTGACTGGTGGCCGGCTTCGTCGCTGACCTGGTTGTGGGTGGGGACCTCGCTGACGTCGGATTGAGGACTGTCGGGTTGCGGGTTGGGGAACTGAGCGCGGTGCACGGGCGGTTCGTGCGGCGGTTCAACCGGGAAGAGCCGCGACAGTCGGTACTTGCGGCCGGTCCGCGCATCGGCGGCGGCGGAGGAGGTGGGCGATCGAGACGTCGACGCGTCCGGCCGTCAGGCGCTTCTGGAGCTTGGCCTCGGTGCTGCGGCCTTCGTTGACACCCGAGTTGGAGCGGGTGGTGATCCTCCGGGCGGCCGCGTGCCGGTCTTCGCGAAGGGGCTCCGGCGATACCGGCGCGGGGCATCGGGCCACTGCTGGAGAGCTCTTCGAGCCGGGTCGGCGGGGGTGTGGCGTCGCGGTTGTCGAGCATGGCGGCGAACGCGGACCAGCCCGTGGGTGCGCCTGAGTTCCGGGCGACGGCCGAGGAACCGGTGCAGGCGGTCGGTGGAGTTTGGGCTGCGGCGGTCCGGGCGGGTGGTGATCCAGCGTGCGGCCTCGCGCTCCAGGCGGAGGGCCGACGAGGCGGGCGGCACACGACCTCCTGCTGTCAGGTGAGGGCCGGGCGTACTTGCGGATCGTGCGGCGGTCCAGGCCGAGTTCCCGGGCCACGGAACTGTGGTTCCGGCCGGTGTCGGTCAGGGTGTGCACGCTCTCGAACAGGCTTCGGGCGTGGCGTACGGCCCGAATGCCCATCTCGGTGTCCTCGATGGTCTCCCCGGCTGTGGACGGGGCGGTTTCCGTAGTTCGGTGGGTGGATCACCGGAGGTTGCAGCAGTTCGTGACCTCCTCGACCTGGCCGGTCACCGCGGTGCGGCAGCGGTTGGCCCGCCGGGCGGTCGCCGCGGTGCGCCCGCGGGTGTGGGAGGTGGATGACGCCGAAAGGCCCGCTCGTAGGCGATACGACTTCAGAGTGCTTCCACAACAACATCGCGGCGTTCGGCGCGTCATCGGGCGGTTTGGGGGTATTTCGTATTAATTTCCGTGACCGTAAGGAATCGATCTGCCACGGATCGCATCCACTTCACTCCAACGGAGATCACATGAACAAGCTTCGCAAGGCTGCCGTCCTGGTCGCTGCCCTCGGCAGCCTCGGAATGCTGGCCACCGGCACCGCCCAGGCGCATGGCGGGGGCGAGAAGGGCGGCGACCGCTTCAACATCGGACAGAGCAGCAACTGCAAGTCGCACGACCTGAACCTCGACGTCCTCGGCCAGGTCGGCATCCTCAACGGCCTGCTGGGCAACGCGCTCAACGGCGAGGGCAACCCGGGTGCTCAGAACACCCACATCGGTTCGAGCATGGGCTGCAACAACAGCGCCTTCTAAGCACCTGTCCGGTCACATAGGCGGCCGAAAGCGGGAAACAGGTCCCGGCACCGAGCGCAAGGCCCGGTGCCGGGACCCCTTTTGTGTCGACGTAGCCATCGATCGGCATCGTCGACGGCAACCGAGCCGAGGGGGCGGCGGGAGCCGGTGGGCCTTGAGGTGGCTGAGCGGTTCGGGCGGGGTGAGAAGTTCGGGGAGATCGCCGCTGATCTACGGATCCGCGTGAGGACGATCGAGAAGTGGCGGCAGCGGTGGCGCGTGGGAGGTGCCGCGCCCCGAAGTGGCAGGGGCCGGCATCGCTGCCCCGTCTGAGCGAGACCCGGTTCACGAGGCGGGAGCGGGGGGTCGGAGCGGGGGTTGGGGCGGTGCCCGCTGGCGCACGGCTTCGCTGATCAGCGTTGGACGCTGGCGCGGATCGAGACTCTGATCAGCCGGATGTTCCACGTCGGCTACCCGATCCAGGGCGTGCGCGAGCTGCTGGTGCGTAACGGGTGGTCGTGCCAGGTGCCCGCGCGGCGGCGGGCCCTTGAGCGTGACGATGCGGTGGTGGAGACGAGACCCGGGCGAAGGGGATACGTCCGCGGGTGGAAGCACCGCGGCGGCCCTCGGTGCGCTGATCGTCTTCGAGGGCGGGGGTGGGACAGTTGACGCGGCCGCCTGAGGCCAGGACCGGGGGCAGGTGCGCCAGCAGGCCGGTGGTGTGGGGGCCCTGTGGGCGCGGCAAGGGCGAGGCCACCATTGTGGGCTTTTGCTATTACCAGTCCGGTCATCGCTCCCGCTTCTTCCATTTCCATAACCTGCACGTCTAATTGCGCCGCAAAGGTGAGACGAAGAGCTTCATCTGGCGGGACTGCCGGGACATGGTGAGGCGCGTTCACGCCATGCCCCGGTAGCCCCGTTGTTCTCGTCCGGGACAATTTGAGTGTGCATCTGCACCACAGAATGCAGGAGTTCATCGGACGCTCCGGCCGGCTCACCATCTCTACCAGCTGCCCGCATATGCAAGGGAGTTGAACTGCGTGGAAGGCATCTGGTCCGCGATCCGTCGCGCCGTGCCTGCCAATCTGGCCGCCGCGGGACTCGATCAACTGATCCAGGTGATGCGATGCGGCCCGAAGCGGGTCCAGTACCGGCCCGACCTCATCGACGGCCGCCTCGCCCGGACCGGCCTGACCCTCAATGAAAACTGATCGACCCACCCGCCCCTGCCAGTTCAACCTCAGCACTCACGGGGCGGGTTATTTCCCGCAATCGACCAAGGCGGTGAGGGATTCCCCGAATTCGGCGCGCCGTCAGGTGATTTAGGGATACTTCGTATTACCTCTGTAACTACACGAAGTCGATCTGTCGCAGATCGAGTCCACTTCACTCCAACGGAGATGACATGCACAAGCTTCGCAAGGCCGCCGTCCTGGTCGCTGCCCTCGGCAGCCTCGGAATGCTGGCCGCCGGCACCGCTCAGGCGCACGGCGGGGGTCATGGCGGCCAGGGTTCGGGCGAAGACCGCAATCTTTTCAACGTCACGCAGAGCAGCACCTGCACGTCGCATGACGCCAACGTCGACATCCTCGGTCAGGTCGGCATCCTCAACGGCCTGGGCGGCAACCTGCTGAACGGCGAGGGCAACGCGGGCTCGCAGCAGACCTCCATGGGTTCGAGCATGGGCTGCAGCAACACCGCCTTCGGCAAGTAAAAGGCACAGCCTTCCTCGGTGCCCCGGCCACAGGCCGGGGCACCGAGGCTTTTATGTCGCCGGAAAGCCCTGTGCGTGAAGGAGCGGCGCGCCGCCCGCGATACCGGGGCCCTGGAGAAGCTGGTCTGCTGGCGCACGGGCCTCGCCGGGCCGCCCGCATCATCGGCCACGGACCGTCCCAAACGGCTACCTTTCGCAGCCTCGCGATTCAGCCCTGACTGCCCATGGGCGTCCCAAGTCCCGTCTGTAATAGACGTGTTGTGAGCTTGACGGACGTGCGTCGACACCCGTGGGCCGCGTGATGAACCAGCGTGCCGGGCTCGACTTCGCGGCTGGGCCAGGGTGGCGTACTCCAGCGAGGACAGCACCGGGTCGGCATCCGCGCGCCGAGGTCTCCCCGGGCGACGACGCGGCGAGCGCGGTCGGCGTGGTGCCCCCGACGGTGTGGTCGGGGGCGAGTTGGGGCGGGGTCTGCTGTTCGTGTCGGCTGTGGCCGGCAAGTGGCAAGCGGGGTGTGGCGGATCGTTTACCCGGCGAGTTCGTGGGCGCGTTGCTCGCTGGCCACTGAGAGGATGATGTCCCCCAACCGCTCGGCGTACAGCCGCATGTTCTTGTACGCGACGTCGGTGTCGGGGTAGCGGCAGGTGAACCACAGACCCTCGTGGAGTCGGGTGAGCCAGACGCACACCTGGTCGCCGTAGGACACCCTGATGAGTGCATAGGCCGCCAGCTCGTCCCAGCGCTCCGACCCGGGGATGCCTCGCGCGTCGACGTACGAGACGATCGAGTACAGGTCGGGCGAGGTCGGGCGGAAGTCCGAGCCGAGCAGGCGCAGTACTCGGGCAAGGGGCATGCGGGCCAGCGACCTGTTGGCCTGGAGCTCGGCGCGCACGGCTGTCAGGGCGCCGCGGAAATCGGGTGCCTGGTCCATGGGGACCTCGATGGGCGCGCCGCCGACGTACCAGCCCACGGAGTCGGACCACTTGGACTTCACCCGGGTGTGGAACGGCAGGACGGTGCGGTACACGGGCTGTCCGCTGATCTCGTGGACGATGAGGCTGGTGGCGGCCAGGATGCCGACGAGGCTGCCACCGAAGGGCCGGCAGTACGACTCGAACGCCGCGGCGGCGTCCGCGTCGACGAGCATCTCGCGCATGAGCTTCTGCGTGGGCAGGGGGCCGCCGGGCTCCAGACCGAGTTCGACGGGGAAGTTGGGCAGCTTCCCGTTGCACCGCCGGATGAACTCCCGCCAGCGGCCGACGATCGCGTGGCTGCCGTCGATCCGGTCCGCGTCCGCCCGCTCGATCTCGCAGAAGTCGACGTAACTGCCGACCGGCGACTCCTCCACGGGGCGGCCCTCGGCGGCTGCCGCGTAGAGCTCGTGGATCTCGGCGGGCATGCGCTGGACGGAGTAGGCGTCGACGTTGCTGTGGTCGAAGGCCATGTACACGCTGGTGCCGTCGTCCCTGATGACCGCCGCGTAGAGGAAGTTGGGCCAGCTCAGCGCGCTCGCGGCGGTGTCGAAGCGGTCCTGGAGGTGCTGGACGAGCTGTGCCGCGTCGGGGAAGTCGCCGACCACCTCGCGGTGGAGGGACACGTCCTCGGTGTCGAGCGTGAAACGGCGCATCTCGTCGCCGTCCCAGCGGAATCCGCTGCGGAGCGTCTCGTGCCGGAGCGTCCAGCTGTGCAGCGCGTCCTGCAGTGCGTCGAGGTCGACCCTGCCCGGGATGTCGAATGCCGTACCGACCCAGGTCGGCACGAACAGGCCGTCCTCGTGCACGGATCGGGCGGTCCTGATGTGCGACTCCTGGACGTAAGCCGGCGGCCGGGGGTCCTCCGGAAGGCCCGCCGCCGCCGTGACGGTCGCCGGACTGAGCGCCCACTCGACGAGCCGTCCGGGCCGGACCTCGCAACGCTGGATGTCGGTGATTCGCACGGGCGTCTCCGTTCGCAGTTGGAGCCCGGATCGGGCGGACCGGTTCAAGGGAATGCCGCGAGCGCGAACGGAGACACCCGGAACATGATGTGTTCCCACTTTTGAGTGGATTGAGTGATCGGCGGATGTGAGCCAATCGGTCCACCGGGCATCCGGCGGCGTCAGCCCACACGTCTTGGCCCACGAGGGGACCGAGCTTGAGGGCGCAGAGTCCTTCGAGCCCAGGAGGGTCATTGTCGGAGGAGTGGGCGCGACTTCTGAGGGACCGCATCGTTACAGTTGGTGTTCGACCAGTAACGGTAGGCAACCAGCCTTGATGTACAGGCAATGGAGGACCGAGGGTTCCATGCGTAAGTTTCAGCAGGCCATGATCGCAGCAGTGGCGGCGGCCGGCGGTCTGGCCGCCGTCGGCGCCGGCGCCGGTACCGCCAACGCCAGTGAAGGCGTGCAGCAGACCGACCATTACCGCCCCTACCAGGAGTGCAGCCCGCAGACGGTGGCCGAGAACGACATCCCGATCGGCGTTCTCGGTCTCTCCCAGTCCTACGACACCACCTGCGGCCAGTTCAACAACGCATTCACTCGGTGAGGTCGGCGGCGTAATCCTGCCCGACGCTTTCCGCGGGCCCCTTCGGGGTCACTCCCCGAAGGGGCCCGTTCATGTGCGGCCGCCCGGAGCGCGAGGCCGCTGACTGCAGTAACAGTGCCTTCCATAGGCAAGCCCTTCACTTCGTAAGCGAAATGGACCCGGACGTCCCGGACGTGGGTCGGACGCTGGAGCCGGGCTCTCCGGAATCCCCAGGGCCCGGCGCGGCCGGCTCGCGGCGCACGGTGCTCGGGCGCCCCTCACAAAGGAAACGCATCACATGCTCAGTAGGAAGAAGATCGCGGTCGTCTCGGGGCTTCTTGGCGGCCTCGCCGTGGCCTGTGCCGGCGTCACCCAGGTGTATGCCGCGGCAGGGGGCACGTGCACCAACGACAAGCACGGCAGCGTCACCTGCGTCAACCGGGTCGTCGGCAGCACTCCCGAGGGTGACGCGTACATCGTCCGCCAGTCGGAGGGCTGTGTGCCGACGCAGCCCCTGACGTTGCCCGTCGCGGGCCTGCTGAACCGTGGGAACATGCAGATCGGACCCCAGGTGACCTGTTCCCCCAACAACCCGGCGCCCGAAAGGGGTGAGGAGGGGGGTCTGAACCCCCTTGGCCTGCTGAGCTGAGTCCGGGGCGGAACCTTCCGACACCCCACCTTTTCAAGCAGCGGATGGCCGGACCGGGCGACTGGTCCGGCCATCCGCTGTTTCCGTGTCAGTGGGTGTTTCCGTGCCGACGGGCAAATGAGTGACCGCCCCTGACTGCCCGTGACTTGCCCCCCGGGAAGTGTCGTTTCAGGAGAGAGCGGTGAGCGCGCGAGCAGCCGCGTCACCGGCTCCCTCATCCCCTTCAAGTCCATGGCGGACGAAGGGTGCCTCGCCATAAGCCGACACGACGCACAGGAAGGCCAAAGATCCCAAATGACTACACTCCGTATGTATATGCTCACATTAAGTCCGGTCAGGGCTTCACACCTAGACAAGGAAGAGTCGAATTATGCGCAAGTTTCAGCGGGCTGCCGTCGTAGCTGCAGCGATTGCGGGGCTGTCCACCCTCGGTGCCGGCGTCAGCTTCGCCCACGACGGCGGCGGGGTCACCGCGGTGGCTTCCTCGCAGGCCAACGCCGTGGCCAACTACGGCGGCGGCGGCTCGGACGGTCGGGAGCGCCACGGCGAGGGCGGTCCGGTGTTCGCGCCGGAGAACGGTGCTGGCGTCAGCTACGGGGAGCACGGCGGGGAGAAGGGCGGGGACCACGGCCCGGAGCACGGCCCGGAGCAGGGCCCGGACAACGAGGACGGTCAGTAAGGAACTGCCGAAAGCTCGATGCGCAAGTTCCGGCGTGCTGTGGTCGCAGCCGCGGCGGTCGCGGGTCGAGTGACTCCGTACTCCACGCCGCGGTGGGCCCCATAGACCGTTTCGCAGGTGGCCGCGCCGCAGCCCGCACCCTGGTCGGCTCAGCAACCGGTCGCCTCGCGGACCATGGGGCCGCACATCGCTTCGGAGCGCTGCAGCAGGCGCATCGACATCCGTCAAAACACCGTGTGCGAGTCGCACGACCTGAAAGTCCATGTGCTGGATCAGCTCGGGCTGCTCAACGGTGTGCTGGACAACACCCTCAATGGCAAGGGCAGCCCGGACGCGCAACAAACCCATCAGGGTGCGCGTCCGGGCTGCAACGCTCCCGTCGCCGGACGCGGCTGAAGACGCGTCAGGCGCAGGGTCCCCGAATTTCGAATTTCTCCAAGGCTCGGGCGCACGCCGATCAACGGCGCAGGCGTCCGGGCCTCGATTGCAAAGGAACGCAGCACATGTTCAGTCGGCAGAAGATCGCAACCGTCTCGGGGCTCCTCGGAAGTCTCGCCGTGATCTGCGTCGGCGCCGCGCAGGCGCACGCCGATCAGCCCAAGGGCGAGTGCAAGACCTCCTCCGCGGGCGAAACCACCTGCATCCACAAGACCGAGACCGTCCGCACCGACAAGAACGGCAGCTACGTCGTCAATCAGACGCAGGCATGCTCGACGACCGACCGGCCGCGCTTGGTGATCCCCGCAGACAACATGAAGACGGGGACCAAGAACGTCGGGCCGGTTGTGGACTGCTCCAACAACGTGAAGCTGCCCGAGGGCGTCAAGGTGCCTCACTTCAAATTCTGAGGCGCGATCGGCGAGAGGCGCAGCTCCTCTGTGGGGACGTTGGTGATCAGGCGGTGAGTTGGTAGTTGTGCCGGTCGGGGGTGAGGTAGAGGCACTGGTGCTCCTGGGCGAGGTGCAACGCCCAGTAGGTGTCGATGTCGATAGGTCTCGACAGCTGTCGAATCGCTGGTTTCGATGAGAGCGCGGAGCTTGAGTACGGCTTCGGCGCCGTCCAGTCCCCAGCGGCTGCCGGTGATGTCGAGGCGGTCGCCGGTCAAGTGGCGGCAGGCGCCGTCGATCGGGCCGCCGGCGATCGGCCGGCCCGAGGTGAGCGCGGTGTCGTGGCGGAGGCGGGCGACGCGGCCGGTGAGGTGGCCGCTGAGGGAGCGGACGCAGGCGTCGGCTCCTTCGCGCCGGGTCCCGCGCAGCCCGGTCCGATCTGCCTGGGTGGCGATCCCGGGTCGCGACGCGTGCGGCTTGGCCGCGGAGGATCGTGGTGAGGTGGCCGACGACGTCGGCTTCGGTCTGGATCAACTTGAGCTGGTGGCAGGCGCCGTCGGTCAGAGGGCGAAGCCCCCGCCGGGGTTCGAGGGGCGGAGCCCCTCGTGGGGGTCTAGGGGGCGAAGCCCCCGGGGGGGTCTGGGGCGCAGCCCCAGGGCTCAGTCCTCCCAACCCCGAGCAACGGGCGGGTGGGTGGGAAACTCCCCGGGGGCTGGGGCGGAGCCCCAGTGGTGCGGCCGGCCCCGCCAACCCGCCCCGCATCAACCCGCAAGCCCCCTCGCGATCGCGCGCGCCTCGATCCCCAGCTCGCGCAGCGTCCCGCTGAGCGGCGTACTGAACCCCGTGAAGTACAGCCCCTCAAGCCCCGGCACCGTACGAGCACTCCGCGCGATCGGCCGCCCCCGCTCATCCAGCACCCCGAGATGCCCGACCAGCCCCTCAAGCCCCCGCGCGTACCCCGTCGCCGCGATGACCGCCTCCGGCGAGATCCGCGTCCCGTCTGCGAGGACGACCTTGCCCCCGTCGAAGGAGTCGACCGCCGCGACCGGCTCGACCCGACCGTTCCGCACCGCGTCGATCAGCCCCACATCCTGGACGGGGATGGCCCCTTGCCGCGCCCGTGAGTACAGCCCGCTGGTCGGCCGGGGCAGCCCGTACGCCGAGAGGTCGGGCACGGAGAGCCGCTCGGTCACCGCCGCCGCCCGGTCCACCAGCCGGACCGGCAGCCGCCGCACCAGGATGCCGGTGGCCTGCGAGGGCCACCCCGCCGTGGAGCGGCGCAGGATGTGCGGCGCGCCGCGCACCGCGAGCCGCACCCGCGCGGCCGCGCCCTCCACGAGGTCCACGGCGATCTCGGCACCGGTGTTGCCGACCCCGACGACCAGCACGTCCCGCCCGGCGTACGGAGCCGGGTTGCGGTAGCCGCTCGCGTGGACGAGCTCACCGGTGTACTCCTCGACCCCGGCCCACTCGGGAACGTACGGCGTGTGGTTGTACCCGGTGGCCACCACCACCGCCCGCGCGGACAGCCGCCGCCCGCCGCTCGCGTGCAGCATCCAGCCCTGCCCCTGCGGCCCCCGCTCGATGCGGTCGGCCTCGACGCCGGTGACGATCTCCAGTTCGTGGACGGCGGCGTACTTCTCCAGATACCGCACGAGGTCGTCGCGGGACACCCAGCGCCCGAACCTGCGCGGGATCTTCAGTCCGGGCAGCGCGGAGAGGCGGCGCGTGGTGTGCAGATGCAGCCGGTCGTAGTGCCGCCGCCAGGAGGCACCGACGTCGTCGGACCGTTCCAGTACGACGGCCCGTACGCCCCGCGCGCGCAGCGCGGCGGCGACGGCGAGGCCGCCGGGCCCGGCGCCGATCACGTAGACGGGGCTGGCGGGGGTGGTGATGTCGGCCATGACTGCTGAGCGTAACGGCGCGAACACTTGATGGGTCTCGGTCAAGACCGGAATCGATTGCGATCTGATCACGCGCACGCACCCCTTGCGCGCGGGCGGGGCATCCGCTGAACTGGCGTACCGTCAGAAACGTGCTCACGAGAGGGACTTCTCATGACCGCAGCCACCCCCGAAGCGGATGCCTTCACCCGCACGTACTGGGAAGCGGCCGCCGAGGGCCGCCTCCTGATCCGGCACTGCGACGCCTGCGACCGCCCGCACCACTACCCGCGCGAATTCTGCCCGCAGTGCTGGAGCGAGGACGTGCGATGGCGCGAGGCGAGCGGCCGCGCCACGCTCTACACCTGGTCGGTCGTCCACCGCAACGACCTCCCGCCGTTCGGCGAGCGCGTGCCGTACGTCGCCGCCGTGGTCGAACTGGCCGAGGGCCCGCGCATGATGAGCGAGGTGGCGGGGTGCGAGGAGGCGGACCTGCGGGTGGGGATGGAGCTGTACGTGGCGTTCCGCCCGGAGCCGGGAGGCGAGGGCCACGCGATCCCGATATTCACTCCTGCTCCCCGCCGCCGAGGGGTTTGAATGGCGGCATGGATCTCCAGCTCATACCGGCCGACCTGCGGGGCCACGGCCTGCGGCTGCGCACCTGGCGCGACGACGACGTCCACACCCTCCTGCGAGCGGTGACCGACCCCGAATACCAGCGCTGGAACACCCACACGTCCCCCGTCGAGGACGAGGCGGCCGCTGCGGAACTGCTGAGGCTGCGGGCGCTGGGGTGGGCGCGGGGCGAGTTCGCCACGTACTGCGTCACGGACGAGAGCAGCGGTGCGATCCTCGGCCACGTGGGCCTCAGCTCCATTCAATGGGCCATGCGTTGCGCCCGGGTCGGCTACTGGACGCTCCCCGAAGTACGGGGCCGCGGCGTGGCCGGTCACGCGCTGTCCCTGATCACCGACTGGGCCTTCAAGGAGGTCGGCCTGCACCGCATCGAGCTGGGTCACGCGGTGGGCCACGAGGTGTCCTGCCGCGTCGCAGAGCGAGGCGGCTACGCGGCGGAGGGCACGCTGCGAGGCGCGACGTTCGAGGCGCAACGCAGAGACGCCTTCCGCGACCTGCACCTCCACGCGAGGCTCTCCACGGACTAGCTCCCTCCCCGAGGGGGGACTCCGCAACACCCCGTGCGGGTGGGGGCATTGATTGCTTTCGCTCTTCTGGGCGAGGTCAATCGCCCTTATTTTTAGGCGGTTTAGGGATAGACTCTGGTGTCCGCTTCCCCAGAGAATGGATTGATCTCACGTGGTTCAGATCACCCGGCAAGGCGGAAGGGTCAGGGCGCCCGCAGTGCCCAGAATTCCAAGTGCTCTCCGAGCCGCTGACATCGAGCGTGATGTGCTTGAAGACGACGCCATTCTCAAAGGGGTCAGGTTCGATGGGGCTCCCTTCGTGGGGGTTGAAGTCGATGCCGCGGAAGCCGAGACGTGCCAGTTCGCCAACACGCGATTCACTGGCGCCCGCCTGCGTCAAAGTCAGTTCAGCGACTGTCAGTTCGACACCTGTGACTTCTCGCAGGTTTCTGCGAACGATGTCTCGTTCATTCGCTGTACGGTCAACGGAAGTCGCTTCACGGGATCTTCGTGGAAGTCTGGAACTTTCCGCGACGTCAGGATTTCCGGATGTGTTTCCGCACCCGGAATGTTCAGGCGCATGAAGCTGTACGCCGTCGAGTTCGAGGACTGTCGACTGACTGGAGCGGACTTTCAGTTCGCTGAGATGCACAACGTGAAGTTCGTGAACTGTGACCTCAGTGGAGCGCAATTCGCGAATGCCCAGATCGGCTCCATGCGGTTCGACAATTGCACGCTGCTGGATGTCGGCGGGGTCGTGAGCCTGAAGGGAACGACCGTGGCAGGCCCAGGGGCGATGGAGCTGGCCCTGAGCCTGGCACGGGAGACCGGGATCGTCTTCGAGTAGCCGTCAGACCGCGAGGGCGGGGTCGTACCCCGCGAACTTGGGACTCGTGGGGCCGTGCCCGATCCGGTCGAAGTCGAGCGGATCGGTCTCGGCCCACTCGGCCATCTCGTCCAGGAGCATCCGGCCGTAGTCGGTGAACAGATCACGCTTGGTCTGCATGTCCTTGCACGCGTCCCGCAGCGAGGCGGTGTACTGGTCCACCAAGACGTACTCGCCCTGCTGGTGCTCCATGAACATGAGTGGGACCGCGACGGCCGCCGCGTGGAGGGCTGCGTGCAGGGGACGCTTCTGCCCGATCTTCACGGCCGAGAGCGCGCAGGCCGAAGGCGGAACGGTCGATCAAGGTTGAGATGGAGGCGACGGTGGATCTCGCCCTCGCGCAGCTCCTGAGCGGCGATCTCGATTCCGCGGTGGTGACGCTGGCCCCAGTGTTCGAGCTGCCGCCCGAGCAACGCGTCGACGGACTGCTCTCCCGCCTCACCGGCGTCCGCAGCCAGCTCACTGCACCAGCCTTCCAACGGAACCGTGAAGCCGGGGAGTTGGGCCGGTCCATTGAAGGATTCAGCCGCGACTCCGCCAGTTCCACCCTGCCCGGAGCCCCGCGCTACGAGATCGGACACTAGCGAGCGTCCCAGGCCCCCAGCAGAGCGGCCTCCTTCTCCTCGGCCAGCCCGTGGAGGTCCGCCCGTTCGTGGTCCACAGCCGTCTCCCCGCCGGACAGCCAGGCCCAGGTGTCAGCGACCGTTTCCGACAGCGGCCGGCACCGGAGGCCGGCCTTCTGGGCCCGCACTCCTGACACCGCCCACGTGCCGGGGTAGGTGCGCCAGAGCGGGAGCTCGGTCCACTGCTTCGCACTGTTACGAAGGAGGAAGTCGCCGTCCACCCACTCCAGGGTGGCGTCGGCCCCCACCACCTCGACGCAGGTCCGCAGGAAGCCGTCCATGGTGGCGTGGTTCGACGGGGCCGTGATGTTGAAGATCTCGCCTGTCCGGGCGCTCGCCGCCCGGTCGCAGGCGAAGGCCGCGACATCGCGGGCATCCACCGGGCTGATGGGCTGCTCAGAGTTCCCGGGGGCGAGAACGCGCCCTCCGCGCTCGATCCGGCGCAGCCACCACGGCAGGCGGCCCACGTACTCCTCCGGTCCCAGGATCACGCCGGGACGCAGGATGGTCAGGCCTTCTCCCAGGTTCGTACGCGCGGCCTTCTCCGCCGCGGCCTTGTCCATGCCGTAGGCCACGTTCACATCGGATGGAACGTCGGTCATCGGTCCCGCTTCGGTCAAGGTCGGCAAGTCCTCTGTGAGGGGGAGGAGAGGCCATCCGGCATACACCGAAACCGTGGACGTGTACACGTACCTCGACGTGGCGTCGGCCAGTGCGCGCGTTGCCAGGTCCACCACATCGGCCGACATGCCGGACGTGTCGATGATCGCGTCCCACGGACCCATGTCGGCCAGCCGGGCCAGGTCTTCGGGATTCGTACGGTCGCCTTGAATGGCGCGGACACCCTCCGGGTTCCTCCCGGTCTTGCCGCGGTTGAACACGGACACGGCCCAGCCACGCCCAAGCGCTTCGGTCGCTGCCGCACGTCCCAGGAAGTGTGAGCCACCCATCACCAGAACAGAGGTCGTCATGGGGCCTGATCCTGCCGCGCCCGGGAGTGCTTGCACCAGCGGCAGCGCCCCCGCCAGGTCGCCTAAGGCCAAAGAAGCTCGCGCCCCCACCCCCCGGACTCGACCCTGCGATACCGAAGCCGCACATGCCTGCGCCGGGTCTCGCCCTGG
The DNA here is from genome assembly GCF_044764265.1 of Streptomyces sp. NPDC094147. Classification (NCBI taxonomy): domain Bacteria; kingdom Bacillati; phylum Actinomycetota; class Actinomycetes; order Kitasatosporales; family Streptomycetaceae; genus Streptomyces; species Streptomyces sp. NPDC094147. Next base: position 16,341 of record NZ_JBIWHT010000028.1, read on the forward strand.
AAGAACTCCACCGATTCCGGGGCGAGGACGTACCGCGTCCAGGACGGTACGGGCGTCGCCGGGTCCGCTGCGGCCCGTGCCCACGCCGACTCCGACGCCCGCTCCAACTCCCCGTACTCCGGCAGTACTTCACTCATCCGGCCCACCAGCGCCGCCGCCAGCGCCCCCGTGGACCGTGCGTGCAGGTCCGCCTGCGATGCCGCATCGCCGGCCGGGGTGACGGTTCCGCGCACCCGGACCTGGCGGCCCACCGCGGGCCAGTAGAAGCCCAGCGCGGCGGCCGGGTGGGCGGCCAGTTGGCGCCCCTTCGCGCTGGTGGAGTGCGAGGCGAAGTGCCAGCCGTCGGCATCGGCGTCGTGCAGCATCAGGGTGCGTACGTCGGGGTGTCCCTCGGCATCCACCGTCGCCAGCGACATCGTGTGCGGCTCGGCCTGACCCGCCCCGGCCGCGTGCATCAGCCACTCCTGGAACAGGGGGAGGGGGGAGGCGGGTGCCGCGTCCGGGTCGAAGTGCGGAAGCGGTACGTCCCAGACCCGCAGCGTGTGCAGAAACTCGCTGAATTCCATGCCCCCCATCCTCACCCCCGCCCGCCACCCCGGCTCGCGGACCCCCCTCACCCCCTCCCCAGCACCACCGTCCCCGACGAGCAGAACCACCCGCCCGTCCCCGACGCCACCGCCAGCTCCGGGAGGCTGCCGTCCGCCCTCCGCACCTGGCCTCCGCCCGCCTCGCCCCGCAACTGCCGTACCGCCTCTACCAGGAGGAACAGGCCCCGCATGCCCGGATGGCAGGCGGACAGGCCGCCGCCGTCCGTGTTGACCGGGAGTTCGCCGTCCCGCAGCAGCCTGCCCTTCGCCACGAACGCCCCGCCCTCCCCCTTCGCGCAGAACCCCAGGTCCTCCAGCGTCACCAGCGTCATGTACGTGAACGCGTCGTAGATCTCCGCCAGGTCGATGTCCGCCGGTCGCACCCCCGCCCGTTCGAAGGCGAGCCGGCCCGAGACCGCCGCCGGGGACACCGTGAAGTCCTCCCACTCCGACATCGTCGTGTGCGAGACCGATGTCCCCGAACCCAGCACCCACACCGGCGACTTGGCCGTGTCCGGTACGTACTCCTCGGCCGCGAGCAGCACCGCGCAGCCGCCGTCCGAGCGGATGCAGCAGTGCAGCTTCGTGAACGGGTCCGCGATCATCGGTCCTGACAGCACCTCCTCGACCGTGATCGGGTCGCGGAACATCGCGTCCGGGTTGGTGGCCGCGTTCGCCCGCGCCTGCACCGCTATCTCTGCCAACTGCTCGATCGTGGTTCCGTATTCGTGCATGTGGCGCCGGGCCGCCATCGCGTACTTGGCGATGAGCGTATGGCCGTACGGCACCTCGAACTGGAGCGGGCCCCGGCCGCCGAAGGAGAGGTTCGAGGTGCGCCGCCGCGCCTTGATGTCGGCGCGTGCGGTCGATCCGTACACGAGGAGAACGGCGTCCGCGTGCCCGGCGGCGATGGCGTCGGCGGCGTGCGCGGCCATGACCTCCCAGGTGGCGCCCCCGACGGCGGTGGAGTCGACCCAGGTGGGCCGGAGGCCGAGGTACTCGGCGACCTCGACCGGCGCGAGCGTGCCGAGGCCCGCCGACCCGAAGCCGTCGATGACCTCGCGCGGGAGCCCGGAGTCCGCGAGCGCCCGCCGGGCCGCCTGGGCGTGCAGGGCGTAGGGGGTGGCGTCGTCCACGCGCCCGGTTTCCGAGAGCGCCACGCCAACGACAGCGACCTTGCGGGGGTGGAGAGTTGAGGCAGACGGTGGCATGGATCTGACGGTACATCAGATAACTCCGCTCGGGGTTGGTCGGATGTCGTCCGTCTCCGGCGGGAAGCCCCGAAGCGACTTCCCCCGCGCCCTGGGCATCTGCGTCCGCCGCACCTAACATGACGGTCCGTCAGATCAGAGGCCCCCGCCTCTGGGGGAGGAGCTCGACGATGGACGCCGCCTTCACCGCGGAGCAGGACGAGATCCGCCGCACCCTGCACGAACTGCTCGCCAAGCACTGCGGCCCACAGGACGTGAAGAACGCCGTCCGCACCCCGGTCGGCCACGACACCGCGCTCTGGGGCCGGCTGGCCACCGAGCTCGGGCTGCCCGGCCTCGCGCTGCCGCAGGAGTACGGGGGAGTCGGCTGCACCACCGCCGAACTCGTCCTCGCCTGCGAGGAGACCGGCCGCGCCCTGCTGCCCTCCCCGCTGCTCGCCACCGCCGCCCTCGCCGCCCCCCTCGTCACCGCACTCGGCACCGACGCGCAGAAGTCCGCCCTGCTCCCGCGCATCGCCCGAGGCGGGCTGACCGCCACCCTCGCCGTCCCCGGCGGCAGCCTCGCCCTCGCCCTCGGCCTCACCGGCGCCAACGAGGGCGACGGCTGGGCCGGTGGCGGGCGGGCCGGGGGGATGCAGGCCAGGCGGACACCGGACGGCGGCTGGCGGCTGTACGGCGAGGCGGGGCAGGTGCTCGACGGGCACAGCGCGGGCCTGCTGCTCGTCGCCGCGCACACCGGCGGCTTCGCCCGCAGCCGCACCCTGCTCTTCCTCGTACCCGGCGACGCGGACGGCGTACGGCGCACCCGGCAGACCGCTCTGGACGAGACCCGGGCGCAGGCGCTGATTCAACTCCGCGATGTGGAAGGGGAGTTGCTCGGCAGCGATGACTCCCCGGACATGTCCGGCGCGCTCGCGGGCGCCGGGCGCACGGCCGCCGCCTGTCTCGCCGCCGAGGCGGTCGGGGCGGCGGGGGAGGCGCTGGACCGTACGGTCGCGTACGTCAAGGAGCGCGAGCAGTTCGGCCGGGCCATCGGCTCCTTCCAGGCGGTCAAGCACCGGCTCGCGGACCTGTACGTGCAGGTGCAGGCGGCGCGGTCGGCCGCCTACTACGCGGCCTGGGACCCCGGCGCCGGCCCGCTCGCCCTCGCCCAGGGGCTGGAGGCCCTGCGCGCCGCCGCCTCGGAGGCCGTCCAGCTGCACGGCGGCATCGGCTTCACCTGGGAGCACGAGGCGCACCTCTACTTCAAGCGGGCCGCCGCCGACGACCTCCTCTTCGGGCCCGTGCACCGCCTGCGCGGGCACGCCGCCGAACGGGCCGGACTGTTCGGCCCGGCCGCGGCGGAGGCGACGGCGTGAGGGCCGGGACGACCCGCACCGCACCCGGGGTGCGGCTCATGCAGAAGGTGTCCTCGACCCGTGCGTTCGCGAAGATCGCCCCGCACGTCATTCCGGCGATGGACCGCGCCGTACACCGCCTCACTCGCGGCAGGGTGATGCTCAGCGCGCAGATGCTGCCCGGTGTCGTGCTCACCGCGCGCGGCGCCAAGTCCGGTCTGCCGCGCACCACTCCGCTGGCCTGCATGCCGGAGGAGGGGGCCGGTACCTGGGTGCTCATCGGGTCCAACTTCGGGCGGCCCGGCCACCCCGCGTGGACCGGGAACCTGCTCGCCCACCCGGACGCGGAGATCAGCTGGAAGGGACGGGACATCGCGGTGCGGGCCCGGCTGCTCGAAGGCGAGGAACGGGCCGCCGCCTGGCGGGCCGCCCTCAACTTCTGGCCGCCGTACGCCACTTACCAGGCCCGGATCGAGCGCGAGATCCGGCTCTTCCGGCTGGAACGGCGGGCCGTCTGACGGTGTCCCGGGGCGCGGATACGGGAACGCCGGCGGCGCCCACCCCGCTTCGGGGATGAACCGCCGCCGGCGCGACAGGACTGTGGAATATCGGCCGACGTACCCCTGCCTACTTCGTCGGCTTCCTGCCCGTGATGCCGAGGTGGACCAACAGGGCGAGATTCGGCTTGAGTTCGGCCTGCTTCACGCCCCAGGTCTGGAAGCCCTTCTGGTGCGAGGCCACCGACGCGAGCATCGCGACGAGCGAGCCCGCCATCGCCGCGGGGCTGATGTCCTTGTCGACCTTGCCCTTGGACTGGAGCTCGGAGACCGCGTCCGTAAGGGAGTTGGTGACCGAGTTCAGGATCTTCATGCGGATCTTGTAGAAGCGTTTGTCGCCCTCGGCCGCGCCCAGATCGACGACCCGAAGGATCGCGTCGTTCTTGCGCCAGAAGTCGAGGAAGCCCTCCACGAGCTCCTCGGCCGTCTGCCAGCCGGCCCGCCCGACCCAGGAGCGGCCCTCGACCAGAGAGGTCAACCCGGCGCCCTCCTTGGCCATTTCCTCCGCGATCTCCAGGACGGCGCCCTCGACGTCGGGGAAGTACTGGTAGAAGGTCGCGGGTGAAGTGCCCGCCTTCCGGGCCACGTCGATGACTTTCACGTCCCGGTACGGCGAGGAGCTGAGCATCTCACTGAGGCAGTCGAGCAGCTTCTGCCGTGTCGCCTGGCCGCGTCGGCCGGCCACTCGGCCGTCGACGGTGCGTACTTGTCCTGTCATGCCGTCAGCTTACCGAGGGGTGATCGGAGCGCGATTCGGCCGAGTGCAAATGGGGGCCAGGGGGTGATAGGTCCTGATCGGTACGGGGAAGCGGTTGCCCCGGGTGACCGCCGATCGGCTCGCCCGGCGGGTGTGCCGAGCCGGGGGCGGCCACTCGAATGGCGTTATCAACAAGCTGTGGACAACTTTGGTGGACAAGGCAAGCGGGACTTGGGTCACCGCCCCTCCGGCCGCCGAAATCTGGCCGTATGTTCGAATTGTGCGACCGCATCGGATGTGATGGGTCGTTAATTTGACCCCGGGACGGCCTCGCGACGGGGCACCTCAGGAAGGAATCAGGCGCATGGGCGGATATCCGGAAGGCGCGCCGTGCTGGGCCGACGCCTCGCTGTCCGATGTGGCGGCCGGCAAGCGGTTCTACGGGGAGCTCCTCGGGTGGACCTTCGACGAGGACACCGGCGAGCGGCAGGGGCACTACACCAGCGCCTTCAAGGACGGGAAGCGCGTCGCCGCCCTCCAGCCCAAGCGGGACGGCCGACTGCCGACCACCTGGACCGTCTACCTCGCCACCCCCGACGCCCGCGCCCTCGCCTCCCGGATCCGGGAGGCCGGCGGGCAACTGATCACCGACCCGGTGCCGGTTCCCCCGTACGGGACGATGGCGGTCGCCGCCGACCCGGGCGGCGCGGTCTTCGGACTCTGGCAGGCCGAGGCGCACACCGGCTTCGAGCTGACCCGCGAGCCCGGATCCTTCTGCTGGACCGAGGTCTACACCCGCGACAAGGACCAGGCCGACGCGTTCTACGAGTCCGTCTTCGGCTACCGGGGCGGCAGTCCGGGCAGCCCCGAGGAGGTGGGCGCCGACTTCCGCACCTGGTCGCTGCCCGGCACCGAACCCGGCACCGCGATCGGCGGCCGCAGCCTGATGTCGGAGGCCTTCCCCGCCGAGCTGCCCGACCACTTCCTCGTCTACTTCTCCGTCGAGGACTGCGACGCGACGGCCGCCGCCTGCGCGCGCCTGGGCGGCCGGGTCACGGCACAGCCGTTCGACATTCCATACGGGCGGATGGCGGTGCTCAACGACAACCAGGGCGCCACCTTCGCCGTTCTCCAGGGATAGTCCCGCCGACCGGCTGCCCGGGGTGTCCCGGATCGGGTGGAGACATCCCGGTCTCGACCCGGGTTGGCCTCCGGCCACCTCCGGCAGGGAGAATCGGGGTGCCGCGTGAGACGCTGCACGGGGCCGAATTCATGCAGGGCCCGTACGGGGAGGTAGCAGGCCGGTGGAGCAGCTGACGCAGCACGACCCGAGGCGGATCGGCCCCTTCGAGGTGCTGGGACGGCTCGGTGCCGGCGGCATGGGCCTCGTCTATCTGGCGCGTTCGGCCTCCGGCCGCCGCGTGGCGATCAAGACGGTGCGCACCGAGCTCGCCGAGGACCAGCTTTTCCGGGTCCGCTTCACGCGCGAGGTGGAGGCGGCCCGCGCGGTGAGCGGCTTCTACACGGCGGCCGTCGTGGACGCCGACCCGCGCGCCGCGGTGCCGTGGCTGGCCACCGCGTACGTACCGGCGCCCTCCCTCGAAGAAATAGTGAATGAGTGCGGGCCGCTCCCGGCCCAGGCGGTGCGCTGGCTCGCGGCCGGCATCGCCGAGGCGCTGCAGTCCATCCACGGCGCCGGTCTGGTGCACCGCGACCTGAAGCCGTCGAACGTCCTGGTCGTCGAGGACGGGCCGCGCGTGATCGACTTCGGCATCGCGTCCGGGGTCTCCAACACCCGCCTGACCATGACGAACGTGGCGGTGGGCACCCCCGCCTACATGTCGCCCGAGCAGGCCAAGGACTCCCGCAGCGTGACCGGCGCGAGCGATGTGTTCTCGCTCGGCTCCACCCTGGTCTTCGCGGCCACCGGCCACGCGCCCTTCCACGGCGCGAACCCGGTCGAGACGGTCTTCATGCTGCTGCGCGAGGGCCCGGACATCAGCGGGCTGCCGGACGAGCTGCGCCCGCTCATCGAGTCCTGCATGCAGATGGAGCACCCCAACCGTCCCTCCCCCGAGGACCTCCAGGCCCAGCTCGCGCCGCACCTCTTCGCCTCCGGCTCGGACGACAGCGGTACGGCGTCGGCCTGGCTGCCGCCCCGCTCGGTCGCCATGATCGAGCAGCGCAGGGGCGGCGGCCGCGTGCAGCCCGTCGCCAAGCCCGCCGACCCCTCGCCGAGCTCGTCCCTGCGCTCCAGGGGCGGCCCCGCGGCGCCGCCCCGCCCGGCCGAGCCGCCGTACGTCGCGCGGCACGGCGCGGCCCCCGTCACCTATCCGCCCCTCCAGGCGGAGGAGCCGGTGCTGCTGCCCGGCGCCAAGGTCCCCATCGGTCCGGGCCCGCGGGCCGATTCCGCCCGCGTCTCCGTCGACGCCGGGCCCACCACCGGCTGGGTGCGCAGGCCCGGCGCCCCCGCCGTCACCAACGGCGCGGTGGCCGCCGCCCCCGTACCGCCGCCCGCCCATCCGCCCGAGGCCCCCGGCCGCTGGCGCCCCTGGCGCTTCCGCATGTCGAACGACGTGTGGGGCACCCCGGTCGTCGCGGGCGACCTGCTGTACGTCACCTCCTTCGAGGTGCACGCCCTCGACGTGGCCAGCGGCCGCCGCCAGTTCAAGACGCGCGACGTCGCCTGGGCGATGGCCGTCGAGGGCGGCCGCATCCACGCGTCCGACGGCCCCACCCTGTACGCCCTGGACGCCACCGACGGCGGCGAGCTGTGGCGGCTGCCGACGGATGCCTGGGTGTACTCCCTGAAGACCGACCGCGGCACCGTCGTCACCGGCACCCGCGGCGGCGGCGTCCAGGCCTGGGAGGCCGCCAACGGCGAGAAGCTGTGGGAGATCTCCGGCGCCCAGACCGACTTCGAGACCCCCGAGGCCGGACCCGCGGTCTTCGACGGCACGGTGTACGTCTGGCAGGACGCCCGGCTGCGCGCCCTGGACGCCCGCACCGGCTCCGAGCGCTGGTCCTACCCGGTCGGCGACGCGGCGTCCTGCGGCGGCGTCCCGGTGCGGGTCGCCCCCGCGCCGGACGGCTACGTCTACGTCTCGGCGGGCACCCGCGTCCTCGCCGTCGACATCGCATCCGGCCGCGTCCGCTGGCACTTCGAGGCGCCCGCCGTCTTCCTCTGCCCGCCGACGTTCGCGCCGGGCCCCGCGGTGGCCGGCGGCGGCGTGTACCTCGCCGACTACCTCGGCACCGTGTACGCCCTGGACGCGGCGACCGGCAAGGACCGCTGGCGGATCGCCACCGAGTCCCGCCAGTCCGTCGAACCGGTCCTGGTGGCCGACGGGAACGTCCACGTGGGCAGCGGCAACGCGCTCTACACCCTGGACGCGGTGACCTCGACCCCCAAGTGGCGCTTCGCCGCGGGCGGCGAGGTGGTGGGCACCCCCGTCGTCGCCGACGGCCGCATCCACTTCGGCTCGGCCGACCACTGCCTCTACACCCTGGACGCGGCGGGCGGCCAGCTCCGCTGGAAGCTCGCCACCGGTGGCGAGATCACCGGCTCGCCGGTGGCCCGCGGCGGCGTCGTCTACGCGTGCAGCAAGGACCGCTGCGTGTACGCGCTGGACGCGGTGAAGGGAACGGCGACCTCGGGCTCGCGGTGAACCCGGTGAACTCGGTGAGGAGGGGCGGAGACCGGGGGGCTCCCGTCCGAACGCGGTGACGGGGCCGGGATACTTCCCCGTATGCCAGTCGAACCGCTCTCCCCCTCCACCGTCGTGACCCGGCTGCGCGCCGCCGGGTGCGTATTCGCCGAGGACGAGGCGGAGTTGCTCCTCGCCACGGCCGACGGTCCCGCCGAACTCGCCGCGATGGTGGAGCGCAGGGTGTCCGGGCTGCCCCTCGAACACGTCCTGGGCTGGGCCGGGTTCCACGGTCTGCGGGTGGCCGTCGACCCCGGGGTGTTCGTGCCGCGCCGCCGTACCGAATTCCTCGTCCAGCAGGCGCTGGCGCTCACCGATGCCGCATCCCCGGCCGTCGTCGTGGACCTGTGCTGCGGCTCGGGCGCGCTGGGCGCCGCCCTGGCCTCGGCGCTGCCGCACGCCGAACTGCACGCCGCCGACATCGAACCCGCCGCGGTGCGCTGCGCCCGCCGCAACGTGGCGGCGCTCGGCGGCCTGGTCTACGAGGGCGACCTGTTCGCCCCGCTCCCGCCGTCGCTGCGCGGCCGGGTCGACATCCTGGCCGCGAACGTCCCGTACGTCCCCTCCGACGAGGTCGGCCTGCTCCCCCCGGAGGCCCGTGACCACGAGCCGCTGGTCGCCCTGGACGGCGGCAGCGACGGCCTGGACATCATGCGCCGGGTGGCCCTGGAGGCCCCGGACTGGCTCGCCCCGGGCGGCACGCTGCTGGTCGAGACCAGCGAGCGGCAGGTGCCGGGGGCGCTGGCGGCGATGACCGCGGGCGGCCTGCGGGCCCGGCTCGTCACCTCGGACGAGCTGTACGCGAACGTGGTGACCGGGATGCGGGTCTGACCGGTCAGCCCCGGTGCGGGGCGTCCGGCGGCTCATAGGGAGGTTCGTACGGCGGCTCACGGGGAGCCTGGTACGGCGGCTCGTCAGGGCGCTCGTACGGGGTGTCCAGGGCGGGCACGTCGGAGCGGGGCGGCGGGGGCGCGGCCCCGCGGCGGCCGGACATCAGGGCGCAGGCCAGCAGCAGCACCACGCCGCCGCCCAGCGCGACGGCGACGCCCTGCCCCAGGCCCCGCCCCGAGGAGTCGATGGTCAGGCTCCCGGCCGCCTGCCCCTGGCGCACCATCCAGAAAACGGTGAACCCGAGCACGATCAGTCCGGCGACGCCGACCAGGATCCGCGAGCGCAGCCCCAGACCCACCAGCGTCACCAGGGCCGCGAAGGCGAAGGGGAGCAGCATCGAGCCCGCGACCTCCGCCTTGTCGGCGGATATGCCGCTGAACAGGTCGTCGATGCGGTAGGTGCTGCCGTGACGGCCGTCGTACCAGGCACGGAAGGGGCTCCAGACGGCGGCCGTCGCTCCGATGAGAGCGAGGATCGAGCCGAGGATGTTACGGACCATCTCCGGCCCTCCTTCCACCCGACTCCCGCTGCCGACGCTACGCCCGACAAGCCCACCCCGCTACCGGGCAACCCGCCCGCCATGCCCCAGCGAGGTACCGCGCCCCTTTAGGGGCGCGGGGAACGGCCCGCCAAGCCACGGCGGCCCGTTTAGGGGCGCGAGGAACTGCGCGACCAGCCACGACGGACCGGCACCCGAACAACGGCCTTTGAGGGGCGCGAGGAACTGCGCGATCAGCCACGCCCGGCCGGCAGCCGAACAACGGCCGTCTCAGGGGCGCGGGGAACTGCGCGACCAGCCACGCCCGGCCCGCAGCAGAACAACCGCACACCCAGCGGAGCGCTACCGCACACGAAAGTCCTTCGACCGCCGCTCGGCGAACAGCGAGGCCTGCCGGTCCGGCGGCATGTTCCCGAGGGACACGAGGTGCGGCGCCAGGGACACCGCACGCGCGAGGCCGCCCTCCTTCGCCGCCCACACCGACCGCACCGTCCCCTGCACGGCCTCCGTCGGATACCCCGCGATCGTCTCGGCGCACCGCACCGCCGCCCCCAACTCCCCGCCAGGCACGGCCAGTTCGCTCACGAAGCCCACCTCGTACGCCCGCCGCGCCGACATCCGCTCCGCCGTCCCCATCAGCGCCAGCCTGGCCACCTCCCCGTACGGCATCCGCAGCGCCAGATACATCGACTCGTACGCGCTGACCATCCCGTACGTCGTGTGCGGGTCGAAGAACGTGGCGTCCTCGGCCGCGACCACGAACTCCGCCTCGCCCAGCAGATAGAACGCCCCGCCGCAGGCCATCCCGCGCACGGCGGCGATCACCGGCTTCCACAGGTCGTTGGCCTTCGGGCCGATCGTGAGGAGCGGATCGTCGGTCGAGTACGGCGACGAGGGCTGCGGCACCTCGGCCGAGCGGTCGATGCCGGTGCAGAACGCCCGCTCCCCGGCCCCGGTGACCACGATCGCCCGCACCGAGTCGTCGTACCTCAACTCCCCCCACAAGGCGGAGAGTTGACCTGCCATGCCCAGGTCCACGGCGTTCAGGCGCTCGGGGCGGTTCAGGGTGACGATCGCGACGCCGGTCTCCTTGTCGCGGTCCACCAGGATGCTCATGACCGCTCCAGGAGCCAGCGCGGCACGGTGATCCCGCCGGTCCCGGTGAACGCGACCTGCACGCGCGCCCCGATCCTGAGCCGCGCCGGGTCGACCGAGTCGAGCGGGGCGTCCGGCTCGGCGACCACATTGCCGACGAGCCGGATCAGCGGATCCTCCGCCAGCTCCACGACCACCGCGTTGTACGGGGCCTGCGCCGCGTAGTCGGGGAGCAGCGGGGGATGCGGGAAGACGTACGACCAGATGCGGCCGCGCCCCGACATCAGGCGCCACTCGCTGTCGAAGGACTGGCAGTGCGGGCAGCACGGCCGGGGCGGGAAGCGCAGCCGGCCGCAGTCGGGGGCGGCGCAGGCCTGGACGCGGAGTTCGCCCCGGGCCGCGTACTCCCAGAAGGGGGCGCCGTCGTCGTCCACCACAGGTGTCAGCATCTTTCAACTCCTCAGCAGCAGGGCGGAGGTGGGGACCCCCTCGCCCGCGGTGACCAGGCAGGTCGCGGCGTCCGGGACCTGGGCGGTACTGATGCCGCGCAGTTGCTTCACGCCCTCGTTGATGAGGTTGAACCCGTGGACGTAGGCCTCGCTGAGCCCGCCGCCCCCGGTGTTGATCGGCAGCCGTCCGCCGATCTCCAGCGCGCCGCCCTCGGTGAACGCGGCGCCCTCGCCGCGCCCGCAGAAGCCGTAGCCCTCCAGGGACAGCGGGATGAGCGGGGTGAACGCGTCGTAGATCTGGGCGACATCGACATCATCCGGCCCGAAGTCCGCCTGCTTCCACAGGTGTCGGGCGGCGGTCCAGGCAGGGCCGGTCAGCGGGTCGTCGTTCCAGTAGTTGACCATGCCGTGGTGCTGGGCGGGCAGCCCCTGGGCTGCGGAGTGCACGTACACGGGCTTCTGTCGGCAGTCGCGCGCACGCTCGGAGGAGACGACGACACACGCCAATGCCCCGTCCGTCTCAAGGCAGTTGTCGAAGAGGCAGAGCGGCTCGCTGATCCAGCGCGACGTCATGTACATCTCCCGGGTCAGCGGGCGCTCGTACATGATCGCGGCCGGGTTCTGGTTGGCGCGGTTGCGGCAGGCGAGGGCGACGTTGAAGAGGTGGTCGCGGGTGGCGCCGTGCTCGTGCAGATAGCGACGGGCCAGCATCCCGATCTCGTCGGCGGGCCGCAGCAGGCCGAAGGGACGCGTCCACTGGGCCGGGGTGGGAAGTTGAACCGCCGTGTTCTTCCAGGGTCTTGGCCCGCTGCCCCGCTTCCTGGACCGCCAGGCGACACCGACGCTCGCCTGGCCGGTGGCTATCGCGGCGGCGAGATGGCCGACGGTGGCGCACGAACCCCCGCCGCCGTAGCCCACTTTGGAGAAGTGGGTGACATCGCCCGCCCCGATGGACTTGGCGACCTCCACCTCGTCGGTCTCCTCCATCGTGTACGAGGCGAACGCGTCCACCTCCGACGCGCCGATGCCCGCGTCGTCCAGGGCGGCGAGGATCGCCCGGCACGCCAACGCCTTCTCAGAGTCGGGGAGTTGCTTGGCGAAGGCCGTCTGCCCGATCCCGACGATGGCTGTCGCGTCCTTCAGGGTGGCCATGGCCCCACCTCCACGAGCGTCACCAGTACTGACAGCGGAGGAGGCTACAGCTAATCTGACGGATAGTCAGCTAGCCGGAGGGGCTTTCGATGCGCACAGACCTGGAGTGGGCCACGATCGCGCACCTGGTGCGGAGCGCCGCCGAACGGTACGGCGAGCGGGAGGCCGTGGTGGAGGGCCGCAGCCGGATCCCGTACGCGGAACTCGGCGAGCGCGTGGAGCGGGCGGCGGCCGCGTGCATGGCGTCGGGCGTCGAAGCGGGCGACCGGGTCGCGGTGTGGGCGCCCAACACCCTGGACTGGATCGTCTCGGCGCTCGGCGCGGTGACGGCGGGCGCGGTGCTCGTGCCGCTGAACACGCGGTTCAAGGGCGCGGAGGCGGCGTACGTCCTCGAACGCAGCCGCGCGAAGCTGCTGTTCGTGACCGGCGCGTTCCTGGGCACCTCGTACGTCGCCTCGCTGCGCCGGGCGACGGCCGAGGGGAGCGGACCCGGCCCGCTGCCGTCGCTCCCGCACCTGGAGCAGGTGGTGGTCCTGTCCGACGACGCCCCCGACAACTTCCGTACGTGGAAGGATTTCCTGGCGGGCGGGGAGGGCGTCTCGGGGGCGGAGGTGCGGGCGCGCGCGGACGCGATCACGCCCGATGCGCCCTCCGACATCATCTTCACCTCGGGCACCACCGGCCGCCCCAAGGGCGCGGTGATCAGCCACGCCCAGACGCTGCGCGGCTATGCCATCTGGTCGGAGCTCGCGGGCCTGCGCGAGGGCGACCGCTACCTGATCGTGAACCCGTTCTTCCACACCTTCGGCTACAAGGCGGGCATCATCGCCTGTCTGATGCGGGGCGCGACGATGGTGCCGCAGCCGGTGTTCAACGTGGACACGGCGCTCGCCAACATCGCGGCGGAACACATCTCGGTCCTGCCGGGCCCGCCCACCCTCCACCAGTCCCTCCTGGACCACCCGGCCCGCGACCAGCACGACCTGAGCGCGCTGAGGCTGGTGGTGACGGGCGCGGCGGTCGTCCCGCTGCGCCTGGTCGAACGGCTGCGGGGCGAACTGGGCGTGGGCACCGTACTGACCGCGTACGGCCTGTCCGAGGCGAGCGGCATCGTCACTATGTGCCGGCGCGGCGACGAGGCGGGGGTGATCGCCTCGACATCGGGCCGTGCGATACCCGGCACGGAGGTGCGCGTTTCAGCTGATCCGGGTGAGCCGGGCGAGATCCTGGTGCGCGGCTTCAACGTCATGCGGGGCTACTTCGAGGACGAGGCGGAGACGGCGCAGGCGATCGACCCGCAGGGCTGGCTGCACACGGGGGACATCGGCGTCCTGGACCCGTCGGGCAACCTCCGCATCACCGACCGGATCAAGGACATGTTCATCGTCGGCGGCTTCAACGCCTACCCGGCGGAGATCGAGCAACTCCTGCTCCTGCACCCGGAGGTGGCCGACGCAGCGGTGATCGGCATCCCGGACGCCCGCCTCGGCGAGGCGGGCAAGGCCTACGTGGTCCGCCGCCCCGGCTCCCCCCTGACGGCGGACGACCTGATCGCCTGGTCCCGCCGCGAGATGGCGAACTACAAGGTCCCGAGGGAGGTCGAGTTCGTGGGGGAGCTGCCGCGGAACGCGAGCGGGAAGGTGGTGAAGGGTGAGCTACGGGGACGCCCCTGTGCTGGTGACTCCCGGCTCAGCCCTTGACGTCGGCCACGAAGGCGGCCCAACTGGGGGCGCGGAAGAGCAGGACGGGGCCTTCCTGCACCTTTGAGTCGCGGACGGGGACGAGGTCGGGAGGCCGTCGGTGACGTCGACGCAGCTTTCGCCGCCCCGTTGCTATTGGCGCTATTGCGTCAAGGCGCGCCCCTCAAACTGCAGTTGGTGCTTGCGATTTCGGAAGTTCTCAGCCGCGTTCTCGATCATGGCGAGTGACTCCTCTGGCGGCAGAGCGGCGGCCCTGAGTCGCTCGTACGACCGGCGGTACAGCTTCACGTGGACCGGATCCTCGATGGTGTCGCCGCTGTACGACGACTCTGTGTAGACCAGCGGCGGAGCGTCGGGGAAGCCCAGGGACATGACCGTGCCGGCCATCACAGGTTGCGCCGTGGAGTTCCACGGAAGGATTTGTGGAGTGAATCGGCGCTGGTGGGCCAACTCGGCGATGTGGTTGAGCTGTTCAGCCATCTCTGACGGCGACAGGATCGGCTGACGCAGCAGTGACTCGTGCAGGATTGCCCAGTGCTCGGGCCGCAAGCGGTCGGTGTCGAAGAGCTCGGTCCGCGCGAGGCGTTCGTACACCTTGGCATCCGTCTGGGCCTGGGGCTCCAACGGGTGCCCGGCCCGGACCACGGCACGGGCGTAAGCCTCGGTCTGGAGGAGGCCAGGGATCCAGGTGGCGCACCATTCCTCGATGTACTCGGCGTTCTTCTCCACCTCCAGGATCCGCTTGAAGTACGAGCCGTAGTCCGCCCGTTTGGCCTTGCGTACAGCCTCGCAGTTTCGGGCGAAGAAGCCGTCTGTCTTGAGCCTCCGGTCTACATGCTCGGCCAGGTCATGTGGCATGCGGCGGTGCCCGCGCTCGATCTCGCTGAGGTGACTCAAGCCGTAGAAGCTCCCCTCAGCCAGCTGTTGCAGCGTGAGCCCCGCTGCCTCCCGCTTCCAGCGCAGTTCCTTGCCGTAGAAGCAGGGCACGCTTTCCGAGCCGTCGATGTCTTTGCGTCGCACCATGGTCTGCCCGCCCATTCCACAACGTCCGTGCGACGCTTCACAGTTCGCGCACGGGAACCCAAACCCCTTTTACGGTACGGGATTTCGCGTCACGCTGTGGCTGAATCGTCACGGAACGCACGCACCCGCAGGAAGGCGCTGACCGATGAGCCCCCACGAGAACCACCCCGTTTCCGACCGCCCGGATGCCGACGACATGACCCGCTGCGTGGAAGAGCTGCGCCGCGCGCTGGCGGCGCACGGCATCATCCTGCCGTCCCTCCGCCTGGACCTGCCGAGCTTCGTGAGCCGGTACCCCGCCCCGTCGGGCCTGGTCGCGCTCGGCAACTGCAACACCGATACGGCACGGAGGCTGGCGGAGGCTCTGCGTGGGGCGGAGGGGTAGCGCCGGCCGGGCGGCCACCGGCTACCGACCGCGCCCGCGGCCGGCGGCGGTCGGGTTGGCCGTGAGGGCTCGGTCGGCGGTGGCCAGGATGTTGCCGAAGGCGTGGGCGATGAGGGGCTTGGCCAGGCGGGTGAGGGTGGCGGCGAAGGGGGCGCGGACCTCGAACCTGGTCGTCCAGACGACCTCCGTGCCGCCGGGGACCTCGGTGAAGGTCATGCGGCCGAGCTCGTGCCGGGACGCCGGGACGCTGCGTTCGACGGTGTAGTCGAAGCTGTGTGGCGCGTCGTATGCCGTGATGCGCTCGCGGAAGTAGCCGATCGTCCAGGTGTGCAGCCGGACGGCGCCCACTCCGTACGGCGCCCCCGCGCCCGGCCGGGCCAGCCGGGCCTTGAGGATGTACGGGGAGCGGGTGTAGTTGGTGCTCGTGGCGCACCAGTCGAATACGTCGGCGATGGGCGCTGCGATGACGCGTCGCACGGTCAAGGTCTCCATGGTTCGTCCCTTCTCCTGGTCGGTGGCGGCGCGGTGCGGTGACCGCGCCCGACAGGTGGACGGACCGGAGGCCAGGAGTGTGACGCCATCGGCAGTGGCGCGCGTCACACGGGGGAGGCGGTCACTTGGAGGACGTAGACGCACTGGTGCCGCACGATCGTCAGGTAGAGGAACATGCCGCCGGGAACGAAGGCGGTCTGGACGCCATCCCCCAAGCCCTGGTAGCGCGTGCCGTCGAGGTGGAGAGCCGCTGCGGCTCTGGCGATTTCGGCAGCGCGCTTCTCCACCGCGGCGACCAGCAGCGGGGGTGGAGGTGTCTCGCCTCCGACGACGTGGGTCTCGTTGGGCTCGTACTCCCAGCGCCACTCACTCATGCGCGAGCGACTCCCCGGCCGTGGTGTAAACGGCGCGGATCTCGGCCATGGCCTCCTGCCAGGCGGGATCGTTCCGGTCGAGGATCTGCGCGGCGTACTCGGCGGAGTGCAGGCGCGCAGCGAGGGCGGGGAACCGGGCGATCTCGATGACGATCGCCCAGGCCTCCAGGAACTGCACGATCGGACCGAGCGAGTCCGTGCGCGCCGCGAGGGCGATCGCCTCGTCCTTCTGCTGCTCGATCTCGGCCAGCCGGTGCGGCGCGATCTGGGCCAGGGCGACCCGGAGCGCCGCGGGCGTCCGCTCCGGCCGCGGGATGAGGGGGCCGCCGGGCTCGGTGTGCTGTGCGCTCATCCTGGTCCTTCCTGAGGTGCCAGGGGCCACAGTACGACAGGCGTCACGGTGGCGCGGGGCGATCCAGGAGGCCGGTGGTGAGGCGGAGCCGCACATGTCATGGCCGCGGCGGCTCCCCCGGTCCGAACTGCACGGCGCGAGCGGCGGTGGTTCAGGTGGCGTGGATGTCCTGAGGGGTGGTCAGCGTGGCGTGGATGTCCTGGGCGGTCGCGTCGCCCGCGGCCAGGGCCGGGGTGGCGGCGCCGATGGCGGCCGCTATGGCGACGGCGAGCGTGGCGAGCAGGCGGGTGGTGCGGGTCATCTCAACTCCATGTGCTGTGCGGGGTGTTGGTTCTGTGGGGCATGTGTGGCATCGGTGTCAGACGTATGTATGTTCGCCTGTTCCCGCGGCAAGGGTCGGCCGAACGCTCGAATCCGCCGGCTCCGGACATGCCACGGCCGCGACGGCTCCCCTCCGCGCCGTCGCGGCCGTCCCCCGCTCAGAAGGAGCTACTTGACCGGCTCCGAGGTGGCGTGGACATCGTCCGTCGAGTCGTCCCCGGTGACGGTGGCATGGACGTCCAGGGGCTTGACCGTGCCGAGGTCCCCGGCGGCCGTGGCGTGCACGTCCAGGGGCTTGACCGTGCCGTCGTCGGCGAGCGCCGTGGCGTGGACGTCCAGTGGCTTGATGACCGGGTCGGTGCTCTTGATGTCGCCCATGGTGTATCTCTCCCGTTGGCCTTGCTGTGTTGATGGATCGGACCCGTCCGGCCGCTCCCCCGTGGGCTTCCGGACGGGTCCCTCAGGGCCGCTCAGAGTAATACCGCGGCCGTTCGCCCTCCCGCTTGCCCCCCGGCACCACGGAACGACTAAGTAGAGAGTGCCGGGCGGCGATAAACGAACGATGAACGACCTGTCCCAGCGCTTAGGGGGTGTCCGGTGGATCATGGCCGGGGTCGCGGCGCCTGGCACGGCACCTCGCCGCGTTGCCGAAACGTCCCGATAGCTCCGCTATCAAGACGCTCCGGCGCCTTGCGATGCACCGCACCAGCCACCGCGCCCTGTCCGACCCTGACCCACCGGACACCCCCTACGCGGCCCGCGCGGGGGTCAGCAGCGCGCGGACGGTATCGGCCTCGGGCGCGCCCAGTGCCTCGAACAGCTCCAGCGACTCCCGCCAGCAGACCTGCGCCCGGCCGCTCTGGCCGACCGCGTCCAGCGCCCGGCCCAGGACGGTGAGTACGTTCCCGCGCCGCCAGTCGCCCCCGATGCCGCGCAGCCGGGTCAGCGCCATCTCCGCGTTGGCCGCGGCCTGCGCGGGGCGCCTGGCGACGACGTCGACCTCGGCCAGGCGGAATAGCGCCATGCCCTCCCACAGGTGCTGGCGGCTGTCCCGGAAGACGTCCAGCGCCTCCTGGAGCCGCAGCACCGCTTCGGCGTGCTGGCCGTTCTTCGCCAGGGCGAGGCCCAGGGCGTAGCGGGCGTTGGCGCCGCGCAGCGAGTTCCCGAGCCCGTCGTAGATGGCGATGCCGTTCTGCGCGAGGGTCACCGCGCTGGCCGTGCGGCCCATCGCGAGATGGATCCGCGACAGGTTGCAGAGCGCGCTGGCCTCGCCGGGCCGGTCCCCGCCCCGGGAGTAGTTCTCGATCGCCGTGGTGAGGTGCTTCTCGCCCTCCTCGTACCGGTTCTGGTAGAGCGCGATGACCCCCCGGATGTTGGGGGCCCAGCAGCCGGGGAGGGGGTCCTGGACGACCTCGGCCAGCCGCATTCCCTCGGCGGCCTCCCGGTCCGCCTGGTCGAAACTGCCCGCGGTGTGCCGGGCGTTGGCCAGCGCGGTCAGCGCGCGCCCCTCCGCCCGTACGTCGCCGTAGGCGTGGGCGGACACCTGGAGCGCGGAGGCGGTGAGCACGTACTCCTTGGAGTTGGTGCCCGACTCGGCGAGGTCGAGGGCGGACCACAGGAGATCCACGGCCCGGCGCAGCGCGTCCGGCCGGTCCGCGACCTGCCGTACGCACGCGAGCAGCGGGATCGCCTCCGCGTACAGCCAGTCCTGCGCGGCATGGCGGTCCGCGAAGGGCAGCCCGGCGCGGCCGGTCGGCTCCAGGTGGTCCACCAGCCGGTCGCCCGGCCGCTCCAGGGCGTACACCTCCGCCGTCGTCGCCAGATAGAAGTCGAGCAGCCGCGACATCGCCAACTCCCGCTCCACCGGCGGCATTTCGTCCCGCTCCGCGCAAGAACGCGCGTAGAGGCGCACCAGGTCGTGGTAGCGGTAGCGGCCCGGGGCCGCGGATTCGACCAGCGAGG
Source organism: Streptomyces sp. NPDC094147 (assembly GCF_044764265.1). Taxonomy (NCBI): domain Bacteria; kingdom Bacillati; phylum Actinomycetota; class Actinomycetes; order Kitasatosporales; family Streptomycetaceae; genus Streptomyces; species Streptomyces sp. NPDC094147. Next base: position 35,132 of record NZ_JBIWHT010000028.1, read on the forward strand.
TGTCCACCAGGGACTCCAGGAGGTCCTCGGTCTCCTGGATCGGGAGGTCGAGCACGGCGGCCGCGGCGGCCAGCGAGATGTCGGGCCCGTCGGGCAGGCCGAGCAGGCGGAAGGCGCGGGCCTGGGCGGGCTCCAGCTGGCCGTAGCCGAGTTCGAAGGTGGCCTTCACCGCGAGGTCGCCGGCCTGGAGCTCGTCCAGGCGGCGGCGCTCGTCGGCGAGCTTCGCCGCGAGCACCGAGACCGTCCAGGTGCGGCGCGAGGCGAGGCGGGACGCGGCGATGCGGATGGCGAGGGGCAGGAACCCGCAGGCGGCGACCACGTCGAGGGCCGCCTCGCGCTCCGCGGACACCCGCTCCTCGCCGACGATCCTGGTGAACAGCTGGAGCGCCTCGTCGGGGGACATCACATCCAGGTCGACCAGGTGCGCGCCGACCAGGTCGACCATGCGGATCCGGCTGGTGACGAGCGCCGCGCAGCCCGCCGTGCCCGGCAGCAGCGGCCGGATCTGGGCGGCGTCCCGGGCGTTGTCGAGCAGCACCAGGACCCGGCGGCCGTCGAGCGTCGAGCGGAACAGGGCCGCGCGCTCCTCCGTCGACTCGGGGATCGCCGAGTCCGGGGTGCCGAGCGCGCGCAGGAACGCGCCGAGCACCGTCTCGGGTTCGGCGGCACGCGCGCCCGCGCCCTGGAGGTCGACGTACAGCTGCCCGTCCGGGAAGTGCGGCCGGGCCGCGTGGGCCACGTGCACGGCGAGGGTGGTCTTGCCGACGCCCCCGATGCCGGCCAGCGCGGAGACCGCCATCACGGTGGTCTCGGCCTCGGCGAGGCGCGAGGTGAGCTCGCGCACGAAGGAGGCGCGGCCGGTGAAGTCCGGTACGGAGGCGGGGAGTTGGGCCGGACGCACCGGAGCCGGTGCGGAGGCGGGTGCCTCGGCGGGCGGGCGGGCCAGGTCCTCGTCGGCCTGCAGGATGCGCTGCTGGAGGCGGGCGAGTTCGGGCCGCGGGTCGACGCCGAGCTCGTCGGCGAGCAGCCGCCGGGTGTCCGCGTACACCGCGAGGGCCTCGGCCTGCCGGCCGCTGCGGTACAGGGCCAGCATCAGCAGTTCGCGCAGGCGCTCGCGCAGCGGGTGGGCGGCGGTGAGCGCGGTCAGCTCGGAGACGGCCTCGGCGTGGCAGCCCGCCTCCAGGTCCATGTCGAGGCGCGCCTCGGTGAGCTGGAGGCGCCATTCGGCGAGCCGGGTGCGCTGGGCCTCGGCGTACGGGCCCGGCACGTTGGCGAGCGGTTCGCCGTCCCAGTGGGCGAGCGCGCTGTTGAGCAGGTCGCGGGCGCGCTCCTGGTCGCCGCCGGCCCGCGCCTTCTCGGCGGCGATGGCCAGCTCCTGCGCGCGGGCGAGGTCGAGGGTGGCGGCGCCGACCCGGATCGCATAGCCGCCGGACTCGCTGACCAGGACCCCGGGGTCGAGGACCTTGCGCAGTCGGGAGGCGTAGGTGCGCAGCGCGGCCAGCGCCTGCGAGGGCGGTTCCTCGCCCCAGATGGCGTCGATGAGTTCCCCGGCGGTGGCGGTGCGGCCGTCGCGCATGAGCAGGGCGGCGAGCAGGGCGCGCTGCTGCGGCGAACCGGACGGCAGGGCCTGGTCGCCCCGCCAGGCCCGTACGGGTCCGAGTACGCCGAAGCGGAGCCCGGCCCCCGGTGCCTGCGGGCCGTGCTCGGCCGCCTCCTCGGCGTGGTGCTCGCTCGCGCGCTGCGGCGTCGGTTGCGGAGCGCGCTGCTCCGGTACGCGCGGCCCGCCGTCACGGTCCATAGCTGCCCCCTGTACCCCCGTACTCCTGGTGTGCCCCTGCCAGTCTGCCCTGTCCGGAGGGGTCGCGTCAGCAGCGGGTGTGCTCTGCACAAGGCCTCGACATATGCCCTTCACGCTCGACGCAAGCGCCGGTGGGGCGGGAAATGGCCACCGACCGGGCGGTATGCGCCCACCGGTCGCACGGCGGGCGCCCGCCAAGTAGCTGACGGATCGTCAGATCGGGTCTACCGTGGACGGCATGGAGACCTTCCCGAAGATCATCTCGGTGGACGACCACACGGTTGAGCCCCCCAACGTCTGGCGGGACCGGCTCCCGTCCCGGTTCCGCGACACCGGACCGCGCATCGTGCGGGCCCCCCTGAAGGAAATGACCTTCCTGGGCGGGAAGTTCGCGCCGGTCATGGGCGCGAAGGGCGACGACGGGCCGATCGGCGACTGGTGGGTGTACGAGGACCTGCACCGCCCGCTCACCCGCCTCGACACGGCCGTCGGCTACGACCGGGACGAGATCAAGCTCGAAGTCATCACGTACGAGCAGATGCGCAAGGGGTCGTTCAGCGTGCCCGAGCGGCTCGCGGACATGGACGTCAACCACGTCCAGTCCGCCCTCTGCTTCCCGACCTTCCCGCGTTTTTGCGGCCAGACCTTCACCGAGGCCAAGGACCGCGAACTCGCCCTGCTCGCGGTCCAGGCGTACAACGACTGGATGGTGGAGGAGTGGTGCGGCCCCCAGGCGCACGGCCGGCTCATCCCGCTCACCCTGATCCCGCTGTGGGACGCCGAACTCGCCGCCGCCGAGGTGCGCCGCAACGCGGCGCGCGGGGTGCGCGCGGTGGCCTTCTCCGAGATACCCCCGCACCTCGGCCTGCCCTCCATCCACACGGACGACTGGGACCCCTTCCTCGCCGCCTGCGACGAGACCGGCACGGTCGTCGCCATGCACATCGGCTCGTCCAGCAGGATGCCGTCCACCTCACCGGACGCCCCGCCCGCCGTCGGCTCCACCATCACCTTCGCCAACTGCTGCTTCTCGATGGTCGACTGGCTGATGAGCGGCAAGTTCGAGCGCTTCCCCAACCTCCGGATCATGTACGCCGAGGGGCAGATCGGCTGGATCCCGTACATCCTGGAACGCGCGGACGTGGTCTGGGAGGAGAACCGGGGCTGGGGCGGCGTCGCCGACAAGGTCCACCGCCCGCCGTCCGAACTCTTCGCCGAGCACGTCTACGGCTGCTTCTTCGACGACGCGTTCGGGCTGCGCAATCTAGACGCGATCGGCGTCGGCAACGTGCTGTACGAGACCGACTACCCGCACTCCGACTCCACCTGGCCCAAGTCCAAGGAGGTCGGCGAATCCCAGATGGGCCACCTGACACCGGACGTGGTGAACCGAATCGTACGGGGCAACGCGATCGAACTGCTGGGGCTGACGGGAGAGGGGCTGTGGCCGGGGAGGTAGAGCGGCCGTTCAGGGGCGCGGGGAACTGGCGGGCCGAGGGTCCAGGGCTGGTGAGGGGCACTCTGCTGAGGGGCGCGGGGAACTGCGCGATCAGCCACGCACGGCCCGCAGAGAACCGAGCGCAGAGCCCGCGCAGCGACCGGCGCAGAGCCCGCGCAGCGACCGGCGCAGAGCCCGCGCAGCGGTCAGCGCACCGCCTGGGCGGCAACGGCGCCAACCCGTACCCGCCCCCACACCACCGCGGCCGCACCCAGCACGCAGCCCGTCACCACCCCCACCCCGTGGTTGTTGCTCAGCGCGCACAGGACGAGCCCGGCCGCCGGGACCAGGAGGGAGGGACGCCGCGTCACAGGGTCCGTGGCGCACAGGGCACGCGCCACGGCGAGCGCGCCGACCAGCCCGCACAGCCCCACCGAGTCACCGCCGCCGGTCACGCTCCAGCCCGCCATGCTCACCGCTTGGGCCGCGACCCCGCTCACCAGGAACACCAGCGGCATCAGGACCGGCCCGAGCAGCCGCTGGGCGACCGGGGCGATGACGAGCACCGCCGCCAGGTTGAAGCCGAGCTGGAACCAGCCGGAGGTCTGGACGAGCAGTGCCGTCACCGCCCGCCACCAGGGCCCGCCGGGCTCGCGCTGGAGGTGGTCCATGACGGCGGGGGCGGCGCTCTGCACCACGGCCATGGCGGCCATCACGGCGGCCATCGCGGCCGCGGCCCACGGCACCGGGCGCCGCCACAGGACGCGCAGGAGCTCGGGCGGGCTGACGCGGCGCCCGCCCGCCTCGGACTGGATGATCCTCGCGCCGGGCAGTACGACGGCCACCGCGCAGCCGTAAAGGATCACCGTGTGGAAGTTCATGGCCCCAGCATGACAAGCCGGTCCGGGGCAAGGCAGAGCGGTCCGTAGCGAGACCCCGGTGACATTTGTCCGCACTGCCGCGACCGCGAGCCGCACGTTGCCGCACACCCCTTGTCTGACGAACCGTCAGCTACGACGATGGGTCCGCCAAGTCACATGACGGATCGTCAGATCAGGCTGGAGGCGGGCGCGTGGTGCGGATACTTCCGGACGGGCGACTGGTGTACGGGATGCAGCTCCCCGTCCAGTCGCAGAGCACCATCTACGCGGAGGGCTGGGAGGCGGACGCGGGGCCCGGCGATCTGGCCGAGATCGCGCGGGCCGCCGACCGGGGCGGCTTCGCCTACATCGCGAGCTGCGACCACCTCGCGATCCCGCGCCGCCTCGCCGGACCCATGAGCACCGTCTGGTACGACCCGGTCGCCACCCTCGCCTTCCTGGCGGGCATCACCGAACGCGTCCGGCTGATGAGCCACGTCGCGGTCGTCGGCCTGCGCCACCCCCTGGTCACCGCCAAGCAGTACGCGACCCTGGACCACCTCAGCGGGGGCCGGCTGATCCTGGGGGTGGGGGCCGGACACGTACGGGAGGAATTCGAGGCGGTCGGGGCCGACTTCGAGCGGCGCGGCCCCGTCCTCGACGAGACCATCGACGCGCTGCGGGCCGCGCTGGGGCCCGAGGAGTACCCGGAGTTCCACGGCGAGCGGTTCGCCTTCGGCGGGCTCGGCCAGCGGCCCAGGCCCGCACAGCGGCGCGTCCCCCTCTGGGTGGGCGGCTCCTCGCCGGCCGCCGTACGCAGGGCCGCCCTGCGCGGCGACGGCTGGCTGCCGCAGGGCGACCCGAGAGAACAACTTCCGTCTCAGATAGCCAAGTTGAAGAACATCCGCGAACAGGCCGGGATCGCCGAGCCCATCGTGGTCGGCGCGATCACCGAGGCGCTGTACGTGGGCGAGCCCGGCTGGGAGACCGGCCGCCGCACCCTCACCGGGAAACCGGAGGCGCTCGCCGAGTCGCTGCGGGAGTACGGGGCGATGGGGGTCGACCAGATCCAGGTGCGGTTCCGGTCCCGGGAGCGTGGCGAACTCATCGACCAGATGGCGGCGTTCGGGGCCGAGGTCGCCCCGCACCTCAACGACTAGGAGTAGGCATGGGCAAGCTCGACGGACGGGTCGTCGTCATCACCGGCGGGGCGCGCGGCCAGGGTGAGCAGGAGGCGCGGCTGTTCACGGCCGAAGGCGCCAAGGTCGTCATAGCGGACGTACTCGATGACCAAGGGGAGGCGCTGGCCAAGGAGTTGGGGGAGGAGCGGGCCCGCTTCGTCCACCTCGACGTGAGCCAGGAGGCGCAGTGGGTGGCCGCCGTGGCCGCGGCCAAGGACGCCTTCGGGAAGATCGACGGACTGGTCAACAACGCGGGAATCCTGCGCTTCAACGCGCTGGTGGACACGCCGCTGGACGAGTTCATGCAGGTCGTCCGGGTCAACCAGGTCGGCTGCTTCCTCGGCATCAAGACGGTGGCGCCCGAGATCGGGGCGGCGGGCGGCGGCACCGTCGTCAACACCGCCTCGTACACGGCGATGACCGGAATGAGCGCGGTGGGGACGTACGCGGCCACCAAGCACGCGATCCTCGGGCTCACCCGGGTCGCCGCGATGGAGCTCGCGCATCTGGGGATCCGGGTCAACGCGGTGTGCCCGGGGGCGATCGACACCCCGATGTCCAACCCGGCCCAGCTCGACCCGTCCGCCGACCCGGCCGAGACCTCGGCGGCCCTGGACGCGCTGTACCGGAAGCTCGTGCCGCTGGGCCGGGTCGGCAGGCCCGAGGAGGTGGCGGCGCTGGCCCTGTTCCTGTCCACCGCGGACTCCTCGTACATCACGGGCCAGCCCTTCGTGATCGACGGCGGATGGCTGGCGGGCGTGGCCCTGTTCTGACGGTCTGACTCATCGTCAGGTATTGACGGTGCTCGCGGCCGGTGGAACAGTCGACGGCATCACAATCTGACGATGCGTCAGAAACTCGTGATATCTCGTGAAGGAGAAGTCCCTTGGAATTCGGACTCTTTGTGCAGGGATACGTGCCCGCCGCACGGTCCGCGGTCGACCCGGAGGCGGAGCACAAGGCGCTGATGGAGGAGACCCAGTACGTCATCCAGGCCGACAAGTCCGGCTTCAAGTACGCCTGGGCCTCCGAGCACCACTTCCTGGAGGAGTACTCGCACCTGTCGGCCAACGAGGTCTTCCTCGGCTACCTCGCCCACGCCACCGAGCGCATCCACCTCGGCTCGGGCATCTTCAACCCGCTGGCCCAGGTCAACCACCCGGTGAAGGTCGCCGAGAAGGTGGCGATGCTGGACCATCTGTCGGAGGGGCGCTTCGAGTTCGGCAGCGGGCGGGGGGCCGGGTCGCACGAGATCCTCGGGTTCATACCGGGCGTCACCGATATGAACTACACCAAGGAGATCTGGGAAGAGACCATCGCCGAGTTCCCCAAGATGTGGCTCCAGGAGGAGTACCCGGGCTTCCAGGGCAAGCACTGGTCGCTGCCGCCGCGGAAGATCTTCCCCAAGCCGTACGGGAAGTCGCACCCGGCCATGTGGTACGCCGCCGGGTCGCCGTCCTCGTACGCCATGGCGGCGAAGAAGGGGCTCGGGGTGCTGGGCTTCTCGGTCCAGAAGGTCTCCGACATGGAGTGGGTCCTTGAGCAGTACAAGACGGCCATCCAGGAGGCGGAGCCGATCGCGGACTTCGTCAACGACAACGTGATGGTGACGTCCACGGCGATCTGTGCGCCGACCCACGACGAGGCGGTGCGGATCGCGGTGGCGGGCGGGCTCAACCGGCTTCAGTCGCTGGTGTTCCGCTACCACGACACGTTCCCCCGGCCGGAGGGGATTCCGGAGTGGCCGGAGACCCTGCCGGAGTACAACGCGGAGATCATCGAGCTGTTGATCGCCGAGGAGCTGATGATCTGCGGGGATCCGGATGAGGTCACCGCGCAGTGCAAGCGGTGGGAGCAGGCGGGGGCGGATCAGTTGTCGTTCGGGTTGCCCATCGGGGTGCCGTTCGAGGAGACGATGCGGTCGATTCGGTTGATCGGGGAGCATGTGATTCCGCGGATCGATACGGATCCGGTGCACCGGACTTCCCGCTTCCGGGCGGCGTCGGGGGCCTGACCCCTGTTGCGCGGGGTTGGATGCCCCGGTGTTGCGCGGGGTTGGATGCCCCGGCCCTCCTGGGGCTCCGCCCCAGACCCCGGGGGGTTCGCCCACCCGCCCGCCCGTGCAGGGGGTTGGATGCCCCGGCCCCTGGGGCTGCGCCCCAGACCCTGCGGGGGCTCTGCCCCCTGCACCCCCGGCGGGTTTGCCCACCCGCCTGCCCGTGACGGGGGTTGGGAAGGCTGAGCCCTGGGGCTGCGCCCCAGACCCCCTGAGGGGCTCCGCCCCTCGAACCCCGGCGGGGGCTTTGCCCCCTGCACCCCCTTCGGGGCTCCGCCCCGGACCCCGCTCCTCAAGCGCCGGAGGGGCTTGATTTTTGCCGGCCAGCGCTGGATCTGCTCGGGAGCGGTGGACTTGGCTGGGCCAACCTTTCCCGCCCCCCCCGGTTGTGGGCAGGCGTTCCGCAGGGCGATGGGGGTCCCCCCTGCTCCTTAAGAGCTTGGGGGAGGGTGGGCACAACCGGGCACGGTCCGCGGACGAAGGCGTTGGGGGCCTGGGGGCGCAGCCCCCAGAGTGGCCGGGCCCCGGGGCCTGGGGACGTAGCTCCCCGCAGGGGTGCCGGGGCGGGGGCGCAGCCCCAGTAAAGGGGGTGCTGGGGCATGAGCCCCGGCCTGGCAGGCGCGGGGTGGTGTCTTCCCGGATCGCCGCCTCGTAACCGGCCCCGGCCGGAGGCCATCGCGGCGGCCTCCGGCCGGGGCACACCCGCGTACCCGGCAAGGCGGGGGCACACCCGCGTACCAGGACAGGAAAGGGACCGCCATGCTCGACCACCTCATCACCGGGGCCACCGTCGTGGACGGGACCGGGGCCCCGGCCCGGCTCGCCGACGTCGGGATCCGGGACGGCAGGATCGCCGTCGTCGCCGACCCCGGCACCGTCACCGAGGACACCCGCACGCGCGAGGACGCCACCGGCCTCGTCCTCGCCCCCGGGTTCGTCGACCCGCACACTCACTACGACGCCCAGCTCTTCTGGGACCCGTACGCCACGCCGTCCATGAACCACGGCGTCACCACCGTCGCCGGCGGCAACTGCGGGTTCACCCTCGCCCCGCTCAACCCGGACCGCCCCGAGGACGCCGACTACACCCGCCGCATGATGTCCAAGGTCGAGGGCATGTCCCTCAAGGCCCTTGAGGAGGGGGTCGGTTGGGGGTGGGCATCCTTCGGGGAGTACCTCGCCGCGCTCGACGGGCGCATCTCCGTCAATGCCGGGTTCATGGTGGGGCACTGTGCGCTGCGGCGGCATGTCATGGGGGCCGATGCTGTTGGTGGTCAGCCCACTCCCGCCCAGCTCGACGCCATGCTCGCCCTCCTCCACGACGCCATGGACGCCGGTGCCTGGGGGCTCTCCACCACCCAGTCCTCCACCCATTCCGACGGGGACGGGCGACCTGTCGCGTCGCGTCATGCCCTTCCCGGTGAACTCCTCGCTCTCAGCCGGGCTGTTGGGGAGCACGAGGGCACCCAGCTCGAAGCCATCGTCGCCGGGTGTCTCGATCAGTTCGGGGACGACGAGATCGAGCTTCTTGTGGAGATGAGTGCCGCTGCCGGGCGGCCGCTCAACTGGAACGTCCTCACCATCGACGCCGCCGTACCCGAACGCGTACCGCGCCAGCTCGTCCCAAGTGAGCGCGCCCGCAAGGCCGGTGGCCGCATCGTCGCCCTCACCATGCCGATCCTCACCCCCATGAACATGTCCCTCGGCACCTTCTGCGCCCTCAACCTCATCCCGGGCTGGGGCGAGATCCTCGGCCTTCCCCTCCCCGAACGCATCACCCAGCTGCTCGACGCCGACGTACGGGCCGAGATGCTGCGCCGCGCCGACAGCAAGGAGGCCGGGATCTTTCGGCGGCTTGCCAATTTCGGGCGGTATGTCATCGGGGACACCTACAGTCCTGAGAACGAGGGGCTCTCCGGGCGGGTCGTCAACGACATCGCTGCCGAGCGCGGGCTCGATCCCTTCCGCTGCCTCGTCGAAATATGCGCCAACGACCGTCTGCGTACGGTCCTTTGGCCCATGCCCACCGACAACGACCCCGCCACCTGGGCGCTGCGGCGCGAGACCTGGGAGCACGAGGACGTACTGCTCGGCGGGTCCGACGCGGGGGCGCACCTCGACCGGATGTGCGGGGCCCCGTACACCACGCGCTTCCTCGGCGACTGTCTGCGCGGCCGCAAACTCGTCCCCCTGGAACGGGCGGTGCAAATGCTCACCGACGATCCCGCCCGGCTGTTCGGGCTCAGGGAGCGGGGGCGGGTGGAGGAGGGGTGGCACGCCGACCTCGTTCTCTTCGACCCCGCTCGCATCGAGGCCGGGCCCGCCACCCTCGTCCACGATCTGCCCGGCGACAGCCCCCGGCTCGACTCCAAGGCGATCGGGATCGTCTCGGTCCGGGTCAACGGCGTCGAGACGATCCGCGACGACCGGGTGACGGGTGCCGTGCCCGGCACGGTGCTCCGGTCCGGACGCGACACCAGGACGGTGACCACCAAGTGAGCGTGGACGCACGGAAGTTGTTCATCGGCGGGGAGTGGGTTGAGGGGGACGGCGGGTGCTATCCGATCGTCAACCCCGCCACCGAGGACCTTGTCGGGTTCGCTCCCGAGGCCAGTCGGGACCAGGTGTACCGGGCTGCCGCGGCCGCTCGGGAGGCCTTCGGGGCCTGGTCCCGTACGCGTCCCGAGGAGCGGGCCGCGATCCTCGACCGGGCCGCCGACCTCATGCAGCGCGACTTCGCCCGGAACGCCGAACTCGCCCGCGCCGAGACCGGCGCCACCACCGCCACCGCGCGCGGCATGCAGGTAGGGGTCGGTGTCTCGCGGTTCCGGCGGTACGCGAAGGGTGCCCTGGAGCCGGCCGAGCAGGCTCTTGTGCCGCAGATCAACGAAGCGGGGCCCATGGGGAAGGCCGGGGTGTTCGGGGCGCTCGCCGTGCGGCAGCCGGTCGGGGTGGTCAGCTGCATCACCTCGTACAACAATCCCTGGGCCAACCCGGCGGGCAAGGTCGCGCCCGCGCTCGCCATGGGCAACACCGTCGTGGTCAAACCCGCCCCGCAGGATCCGCTCTCCGTGTTCAGGATGGCCGAGGCGCTGGAGGAGGCCGGGGTGCCGCGCGGGGTCGTGAACGTCGTCACCGGGTCGGCTCCCGCCGTGGGGGAGGCGGCCGTCGACTCGCCGGACGTCGACATGGTGAGCTTCACCGGCAGTACGTCGGTGGGGCAGCGCATCGCCGAGGTGTGCGGGCGGGACATGAAGCGGCAGTTGATGGAGCTGGGCGGCAAGGGCGCGGCGCTCGTGTTCGATGACGCCGACCTCGACTCGGCGACCTCGGGCATCGGCACGACGTTCGCCTTCTACAGCGGGCAGATCTGCACCGCGCCGACCCGCGTCCTGGTCCAGCGCGGCGTCCACGACCAGCTGATCGACAGGCTCACCGGATACCTCGGCTTCATGACGGTGGGGGATCCGGCGGCGCGGGGCACGGTGGTCGGACCGGTGATCTCCGCCGCGCACCGCGACCGCGTCGAGGCCTACGTCGAACTGGGCAGGAAGGAGGGGGCGAGAGTGGTGGCCGGCGGCCAACGCCCGGATTTCCCACGGGGGTTCTACGTCGCCCCGACCCTCCTCGCCGACTGCACCAACGACATGCGGGTGGTCCGGGAGGAGATCTTCGGACCGGTCGTCGTGGTCGTCCCCTTCGACGACGAGGAGGAAGGCATCGCGCTGGCCAACGACAGCGACTTCGGGCTGCTCGACTACGTCTGGTCCGGCGACGTGGCGCGGGCCTTCCGGGTCGCCCGCCGGCTGCGCGCGGGCGGGGTCGGCGTGAACACCGTCGGCCGCAACATGGAGGCGCCGTTCGGCGGCTTCAAGAAGAGCGGGGTGGGGCGCGATGTCGGCTCGTACGCGCTGCACGCGTACAGCGAACTCCAGTCGATCGTCTGGCCGGGCTAGCCGTTCTTCGGGGACAGCTCGGCCATCTTGCTCCAACCCTGGCCCGGCACCTCGACGTTGATGATCTCCGGGGTGGTGGCGATGGCGCCGGCCATCGACTCCATGCCCGCCCGGAAGTGCTCGGAGTCGACGTGCGCCGCGCCCGCGGCCGAGTCGGCGAAGGCTTCGAGGAGGGTGTACTGGTTCGGGTCGTCCAGGCTGCGCGACCAGTCGTAGAACAGGTTGCCCGGCTCGGCGCGGGTGGCCCGGGTGAAGTCGTCCACGATGGCCGGCCAGTCGTCGGCGTGCTCGGGGCGGACGGTGAACCTGACAGCGATGAAGATCATGCCTTCCACGGTGCCGGTGGCGCGGGGGCGCTGCAAGCGGGGGTGGGCAGGATTCCGAGGGGGTCGGAAAGCGGGGGGCCGGTCAAGCCGCGGCCAGCTCCGCCGCCGCCCGGGTCACCGCCGCCCGGATCGCGCCGTGCCGCCCGCGGAACTCGGCGGTCTCCAGCGACACCGACAGGGCATGCACCGTGCCGTCCGCGCGCGGGCCCGGCAGGGCCACGGCGAGGCAGGTGTACGCCGGGTCCGCCTCGCCCATCGACACGGCGAAGCCCTGCCCGCGCACCCGGGCCAGCTCGGCCTCGAAGCGGTCGGCGGCGGTGATCGTACGGTCGGTGAACCTGGCCATGCCGTGATCGGCGAGGTAGCGGCGCCGCACCGGCCGGGGGAGCCCGGCGAGCAGCGCCTTGCCGTGAGCGGTGGCGTGGGCGCGGATCTCGGGGCCCGGGGTGAAGGGGTTCGCGGTGTCGGTGACGGGGGCGGTGCTGTCGACCACGGTGATCAGACCGCCCCGGTACGCGGTGTAGTACGCCTCCGCGCCGGTGGCCCGGCGCAGTCGCGGGAGGAGTTCGCCGATGCCGGGGGCGAGGCGCAGATGCCGCTGGAAGGACCGGTGCAGCGCGGGCACCCGCGGGCCCGGCGCGTACCCCTCGGCGGTGCGGGTGAGGTGCCCGCGCGCGGTGAGCGGCCCGAGCAGGTGGTACACGGTCGACAGGGAACACCCCAGGCCCCGGGCCAGCGCCTTGGCCCCGACCGGGCCCGGCGCGTCGGCCACGGCATCGAGGATCGCCAGGGCACGGTCGACGGACTGGGGAGTACTGCTGGTCATGGGGCGAGGGTACGGCGGGGGCTCAGTCGCGAGGGAATCCGTCGGTGGGGAGTGTGAGGTCGACCACGGTCCCGGTCAGATCGATCTCCGCTCCGAAGGCGACGCTGAGCTCGGTCCGGTAGTCGCCCTTCTTGGGGTCGGTGTAGACGTGGCACTTGCCGGTGTAGGGGTCGGCGATCATGTACACGGGCACGCCTGCGGTGGCATACGTCAGCTTCTTCGAGCCGTAGTCGTTGGTCGCGGTCCCTTTGGAGATGACCTCGGCCACGAACTCGATGTCCTGGTAACGCCAGCGGCCGTGGGCATCCTCCCCGACACCGTCCCGGACCTTGGCCAGGTCCGGGCTGAATCCGTTGAGATGCCCGGGGAAGTCGATGCGCACATCCGACAGCACGACGACATCCATCCCGAACCTGGCCTCAAGGGCGTGCAGGATCCTGCGGATGATCTGCCAGTGCACGTTCCGCTGCGGCGTCATATGGACGGCCCCCTCGACGATCTCGACCCTGTATCCCTCGGGGACGGGCATCCGCTCGAGTCGCTCGAACCAGCTGTCGAGATCGTCGCCGTGGTCGGCCATGTTGATCCTGTCTTCTTCAAGAACAGTCACTTTGGCGCTCCTCCCCGCTGCCGCCCGCTTGATCGAGTGCAGCCGCGCAGTACAACGATAAGCACGGCAGCGGGGTTACGCCGGGTTACCGGCCGCCCAGGAACACCGGATTCGTGAACGCCGCCAGCTGCCCCGGCAGACCCGGGATGATCGGGGCGTGGCGGACTTCGGCGCGTACGTAGGTCGCGTAGGCCGGGGTCGTCTGCCACTCCGCGGTGCCCGTGCCCGAAGCGGGGAGCTGGGTGGTGTACAGGGTGCCCTGGTCGGTGACGAAGGCGATCGAGCAGCCGGGGGCGCCGGTGACCTCCAGGTGGGCCGTGACCGTCTCGTCGGGGGCTGCTCGCAGGCGTTCGCCGATGCCCGCGTGCCGGCCGCGGCCCCCGGCGACGGAGAACGACAGCGACACCGCCGCGGACTCCGCCACGTACGAGCGGCCCGCCTTCAGGCCCGCCTGGATCGACTCGCGGGTCAGGTCGTCGGCCAGCACGACGGTCTGGGGGCCGCCGATGCGGTCCGGGTCGCGGTGCGCGTCGCTGTTGCCCATCGCGGGGGTCCACGGCCTGTCCGAACGGAGGGCAACCGTAAGGGAGTTGTCCCATTCTTGGAGGGTCACCTCGTCGTCCGGGGTGTAGGGGCCGTTCCACACCTCCACCGCGTCCGCCTCGCCGAAGCCGAACTTCCAGTTGCAGCCGACGCAGGTGGCGTGCGGGTGGGCGGGGACGACCAGGCCGCCCGCCCGGCGGACCTCGCGCGCGAAGTGGCCGAAGCGGTTGTCCCGGGCCCGGTAGCGCCAGTCGATGAAGGTGCCGCCCTCCAGCCCGAGGGCGACCACGTGGCCGTTGCGGGTCGTGATCTCCTCGCCCGTCATGATCAGCAGGTCGTCGCCCCACAGGCCCTGCCACGCCCGGTGCGCCGAATTGGTGTTGTGCTCCGAGGTGTTGATGAAGTCCAGCCCCGCCGCGCGGGCCAGCGCCGCGATCTCGGCGGGGGTGCGCTTGCCGTCGGAGTACACCGAGTGCAAGTGGCAGTCGCCCCGGTACCAGGCCCGGCCCCGGCCCTTGGCGCGCTGCGGCGGGTAGACGGGCTTCGGGGTGGGGGAGGAGGCGCCGTACTTCAGCGTGATCGTCACCGTGTACGCCAGGCCCTGCGGGGCGACCGTGTACGGGCCGAGCGCGATGTGCCAGGTCCCGGCGTGCACCGGGCCCGGCAGATAGCCCGGGGTCGCGTCGTCGGCGCGGACGAAGAACTCCGTGCGCGCCCCGCCCGACCAGCCCCGGAAGCCCGCCCCGCCGAGCGCCGTGCCGCGCTCGTCGAAGACGCCGATGTCGAGGGCGTTGCCCTGGGTGCCGGCCGGGACGGTGGGCTTCTCGTACGTGTACGAGACCGCCAACTCCCTTACGCCGTCCGGCACTTCGACCGGCAGGTACACGAAGTCGGGGGAGCCGGGCGGCAGGGTGCCGCGCACTGTCTTCGTCTCGTCGGGGCGACCGGCGCTCGCGCCGCCGCCGGGTTCCGCGTTCGCGAAGTTCACGGTTCCCAAGGTAAGGGCGGCGGCCGCGCCCGTCACGATGAGTCCTCGTCTGCCGATGGATCCGGATCCGTTCTCGGTCATGACCGGAGCTCCCAGTGATTGGAGGGGTGCGGGAGGAGGTGCTGGGGGGTGCCCGCTCACTGTCGTACCCGCGCGTGAACGCGGGGAGTCGCGGAGTTGAGCCGTCCCTTGCGGCCGCGCGGCACTCCCGATAGGAAGTGACCCCCACCGCAGACCGACCGGAAGGTATGCCGATGCGCATCGCCACCACGATCTTCCTGACCGACGAGACGATCACGCCCGTCCGCATCGCGCGCGAGCTGGAGCAGCGCGGTTTCTCCGGGTTCTACCTGCCGGAACACACCCACATCCCGGTGGAGCGGGTCACCCCGTACCCGGCGGGCGGTGAGCTGCCGCCCGAGTACGGCCGCACCCTCGACCCGTTCGTCGCGCTCGGCCAGGCCGCCGCGGTGACCGAGGACCTCCACCTCGGCACCGGGATCACGCTGATCGCCCAGCACGATCCGATCGGCCTCGCCAAGCAGATCGCCACGCTCGACCACCTCTCCGGCGGGCGCTTCACACTCGGTCTCGGCTTCGGCTGGAACCGGGAGGAGGCCGCCGACCACGGCGTCCAGTGGTCGGCCCGGCGTGACCTCGGCCGGGACCGCTTCGCCCTGATGCGCGCCCTGTGGGCGGCCGAACCGACCGCCCACGAAGGCGAGTTCGGCTCGGTGAAGGCCTCGTACGCCCATCCCAAGCCGGTGCGGAACGGGGCGCCGCGCACCCTGATCGGCGGGGCCGCGGGACCCAGGCTGTTCGCGCACATCGCCGAGTACGCGGACGGCTGGCTGCCGATCGGCGGGCGCGGCCTCACCGAGTCGCTGCCGGTGCTCCGCCGGGCGTGGGAGGCGGCCGGGCGCGCGCCCGAGGACCTCCAGGTCGTGCCCTACGCGGTGCTGCCGGCCCCGGGCAAGCTGGCGCACTACGCGGACCTCGGCATCGAGGAGGTTGTCCTCCAGCTGCCGCCCGCGGACGAGACGGGGGTGCTCAAGGTCCTCGATGAGTACGCGCGGTACCTGTAGGCCCGCGGGAGGGGCGGCCCGGTCCGGCGGGCCGCCCCCGGTCCTCAGCTCAGCGGGAGCTCCAGATACGACGGGTCCTCGTCGGGCGAGGTGACCGCGATGGTGCCGGGCGTCTCGGCGGCGGGACCGTAGAACGGGTCCACCGAGTCCAGGACCAGCATCAGGCGGTGCCCGGCCTGCACGTCGTACCCGGTGGCCTGGAGCGCGATGTCGACCGTGGCCGGAGCGTCGGGAGCGCCGCCGAGCACGGTGTACGGCGCGTGCGTGATGATGCGGGCGATCCCGAGCGCGTTCACGTCGAAGAGGTACGCCACGAACGTCGACTCCGCCGCGCTCGGCGCGACCGTCACCCGCAGCCGGGGCACGCCCCGCAGCTGGTGCCGGGACGGCAGGGGCGCGGTCTTCCACACCCCGGCCGCGCCCCGGTCGATCCGGCCGGTCCGGTACGCCTTGGGCAGCCCGGCCAGCTCGGCGTACCCGGTGAGCAGGATGGCGTCCGCGACCGTCGCGGGGGTGTCGGTGCCGGTGGTGAACGTGGTGCGCCAGCCGTTGCCGGGCTTGTCCAGGAGCCCGCCGTCCTTGGCACCCTCGGCGGGCCCGGCCAGATAGAACCGCTCCGGGTCGCCGGTGGCCGCGTGCCAGGTGGGCCGGGTCTCCAGCGCGCGGCTCCACATGATCTCGCTGACGATCTGGTCCTCGGCGCCGGAGTCGGCGTCGAAGACGGCGGTGCTCTCCGCGCCGGCGCCGTCCCCTTCGAGCAGGTGGCGGTCGAACCAGCGGTGCGCCTCCTGCCAGATCCGGTTGGGCAGCCCCAGGATGCCGGTCATCTCCGGACCCGAATGGTCACCGATCGACAGCAGCAGCCGCTTGGGGCCGCTCAGCGCGTTGAACATCTTCAGCGTCTGATTGCTCGGGAACAGCGTCTCGTGCCAGGCGTTCGCGAACAGCACCGGCACCTGGCGCTCGTTGAGCTTGCCGACCCGGTGGTACGGCGAGCGCGCGGCCGCCCACCTCAGCGTCTCCTCGACGTTCCGGTTGGCCAGTACGTCGTCGAAGGCCTGCTGGGTGCGCGCGCTGAGCCGGGCGGTCTTGGCCGCGCCGAGCAGGGTGCTCACGGCGGCGACGTGCCGGGTGTCGTTCTCGTAGAACGCCTCGCCCAGGTCGCCCCAGGTGCTGAGCGCGACCACGGCGTGCACCCGGGGGTCCTCGGCGGCGACCAGCTGGCTGATGCCGGAGCCGTACGAGTCGCCCAGGAACCCGATCCGGCCCGTCGCGCTCGGGCCGCCGGCCTGGGCGATGAGGTAGTCGAGCGCCTTGATGCCGTCCGCGATGTCCGCGTCACCGGCCACCTCGACCTCGCCGCCGGACTCGCCGAAGCCCCGCGCGGTGTAGGCCAGTACGTGATAGCCGCGGCGGGCGAAGCGCAGCGCCTGCACCGCGTAGACGGTCCAGCCCTGCTTGGCCCACGGCGAGGGCATCACGATCAGCGGGTGCGGTCCGGCGCCGTTGTGCAGCCATAACGCGGCGTCGAGCTCCACGCCGTCGCCGACCGGCACCCCCACGCCGTCCAGGAAGGTCGCCGCCTTCCGTGCCTCGGCCACCTCGGCGGCCCGCGCGGGGGCGAGCCGTGAGGTGTCGCCGGAGCGCAGCGCCTCCACGACCTGCGCGAGCGCTGCTTCGTCCAGTTCCGGGTAGAGGCTCACTGCGGCTGCCGGTCGCGTTCCCTTTGAAGTCACGTCGGTCCCATCCCACTTCGTCGACTTGCACGGGTGTCGCGCTCGGGCCCGGAGCGACCCCCAGTATCGGTGCGGACGCGCTGCGTATTGAGGCCCTTTCGAGCAGATTGGCCGGAAACGACCAGGCGGCGGGCGGCAGATGGCGGCCGGGGGTGGTGCCCGCCGCGCGGTCAAACGCACGCTCGTATCCTCGGAGGATGACTTCCAGCGCGCAGCCCCCGCAGGCAGAAGGATCCGGCCCCGCTCCGCAGGCCTCCGCCGCACCGACCGCCAACTCGATGCGGCGCGCGCTGAAACGCGCCAGGGACGGTGTCGCGCTCGATGTCGCCGAGGCCGCCGTGCTGCTCCAGGCGCGCGGCGCCGACCTCGCCGACCTCACCGGCTCCGCCGCCCGGGTCCGCGACGCGGGCCTCGAAGCCGCGGGCCGGCCGGGGATCATCACGTACTCCAAGAGCGTGTTCATCCCGCTCACCCGGCTGTGCCGGGACAAGTGCCACTACTGCACCTTCGTCACCGTGCCCGGCAAGCTGCGCCGGGCCGGGCACGGGATGTTCATGTCCCCCGACGAGGTGCTCGACATCGCCCGCCGGGGCGCCGAACTCGGCTGCAAGGAAGCCCTGATCACGCTCGGCGACAAGCCCGAGGACCGCTGGCCCGAGGCCCGCGAATGGCTCGACGCGCACGGCTACGACGACACCATCGCGTATGTGCGCGCCATGTCGATCCGCATCCTGGAGGAGACCGGGCTGCTGCCGCACCTCAACCCCGGGGTGCTGTCGTGGACCGACTTCCAGCGCCTCAAGCCGGTCGCCCCCTCCATGGGCATGATGCTGGAGACGACCGCGACCCGGCTGTGGTCCGAGCCGGGCGGCCCGCACCACGGCTCCCCGGACAAGGAACCGGCCGTGCGGCTGCGGGTGCTGGAGGACGCGGGCCGCTCGTCGGTGCCGTTCACCAGCGGTCTGCTGATCGGCATCGGCGAGACGTACGAGGAGCGCGCGGAGTCCCTGTTCGCGCTGCGCCGCGTCGCGCGCTCGTACCACGGCATCCAGGAACTGATCATCCAGAACTTCCGCGCCAAGCCGGACACGGCGATGCGCGGCATGCCGGACGCCGACCTGGACGACCTGGTGGCGACGGTCGCGGTGGCCCGGCACATCATGGGCCCGGCGGCCTGCCTGCAGGCGCCGCCGAACCTGGTCGCGGGGGAGTACGGGCGGCTCATCGGCGCGGGCATCGACGACTGGGGCGGTGTCTCGCCGGTCACCATCGACCATGTGAACCCGGAGCGCCCGTGGCCGCAGATCGACGAACTGGCCGCCAAATCCGGGGCGGAGGGCTTCGCGCTGCGTGAACGGCTGTGCATCTACCCGGAGTTCGTGCAGCGCGGCGAGCCGTGGCTCGACCCGCGGCTGCTTCCGCACGTACGCGCCCTCGCGGACCCGGAGACGGGACTTGCGAACGAGGCGGCGGAGGTCCGGGGCCTGCCCTGGCAGGAGCCGGACGAAGGGTTCGCGGCGTCCGGCCGCACGGACCTGCACCACACCATCGACACCGAGGGCCGCACCTCGGACCGCCGCGAGGACTTCGACTCCGTGTACGGCGACTGGGGCGCGCTGCGCGAGGCGGCGGCCCCGGGCATGGTCCCCTCCCGCATCGACGCGGACGTACGCCAGGCGCTCGCGGTGGCCGCCGACGACCCGACGAAGCTGACCGACGCCGAGGCGCTCGCCCTGCTGCACGCGGACGGCGAGGCGCTGGACGCGCTGTGCGCGGTGGCCGACGACGTCCGCAAGTCGGTGGTGGGCGACGACGTGACGTACATCGTCACGCGGAACATCAACTTCACCAACGTCTGCTACACCGGCTGCCGCTTCTGCGCCTTCGCGCAGCGCCGCACGGACGCCGACGCCTACACGCTGTCCCTGTCGCAGGTGGCGGACCGGGCCGAACAGGCCTGGGACGTGGGGGCGGTCGAGGTCTGCATGCAGGGCGGCATCCACCCCGACCTGCCCGGCACGGCGTACTTCGACATCGCGAAGGCGGTGAAGGAGCGGGTGCCGGGGATGCACGTCCACGCGTTCTCGCCGATGGAGGTCGTGAACGGCGCGACGCGCACCGGCATGTCGATCCGGGAGTGGCTGACGGCGGCCAAGGAAGCGGGCCTCGACTCGATTCCGGGCACGGCGGCGGAGATCCTGGACGACGAGGTCCGCTGGATCCTGACCAAGGGCAAGCTGCCGACGGCCACCTGGATCGAGGTGGTGACGACGGCCCACGAGCTCGGCATCCGCTCGTCTTCCACGATGATGTACGGACACGTCGACCAGCCGCGCCACTGGCTGGGCCACTTCCGCACGCTGGCGCGGATCCAGCAACAGACCGGCGGGTTCACGGAGTTCGTGACGCTGCCCTTCATTCACACGAACGCCCCGGTGTACCTGGCGGGCATCGCGCGTCCGGGCCCGACGACCCGCGACAACAGGGCGGTGACAGCCATGGCGAGGTTGTTGCTCCACCCGTACATCCCCAACATCCAGACCAGCTGGGTGAAGCTGGGCACGGAGGGGGCCGCCGAGATGCTGCGCTCGGGGGCGAACGACCTGGGCGGCACCCTGATGGAGGAGACCATCTCCCGTATGGCGGGCTCCAGTTACGGCTCGTACCGCTCCGTCAAGGACCTCGTGGCGATCGCGGACGCGGCGGGCCGCCCGTCCCGCCCGCGCACGACGCTGTACGGAGAGGTCCCCCAGGAGCGCGTGAACGCGGCCCACGCCTCGGACGGCCATCTGCCGGAGCTGCTGCCGGTGGTGGAGTAGCGCTCGGCTGGGGTGCGGGATCCCTTCGCGGGCCGGGGGCGTGGCGGCCAACCCCCTTGTCGGTACAGGGAAGTTGCAGCCGTCCGCGCCCCTGGCCCCGCGCCTGTCCCGCTGGGACGGGGGCGGGGTCTTTGGCGTGCCTGCGAGCAGGACGTGGGCATACGCTGGGCGTAAGCGGAAGGGTGATCCCATGTCCACAGGGTTGGCCGACAACGTCAGGAAGTACCGCCGCACCGCCGGGCTGAGCCAGGAAGGTCTGGCCGAAGCCGCCGACTTGTCCCTGAGTACCGTCCGCAAGGTCGAGCAGGGCGGACACGTCAGCATGGAGACCCTTACGGCCCTGGCCCGTGCGCTGGGGGTCTCCACATCAACGCTGTTCGCCACCGAAGCGCCAAAGTCCGTGCTTGGCACAGAGGATGAAGCGAACCGGCGATACCTCGCGGAGCTGCGACGGGCTCTGATGCCCGCCGTAGGGCTCTCTGTGCCCCTCTCCGTGCCTGAGGAGGCCGGGGAGCTGTCGGCGCTGCGTAGGGGCGTACAGGAAGGGCACGCACTCTACTGGGCAGACCAGTACGGGGCGGTTGCGAGGCGCCTTCCGTCGCTGCTGCGCAGCTCTGAGGTTGCTGTGTCTGTCCTGGACGGCGAGGAGCAGCAACACGCGATCATCGCGCGCTGCCACGCATTGCTGCTGACGGGCAAGTACCTGACACAGGTACGGCAGTACGACATGGGCTATTTCGCGTTGGTGGAAGCGATCAGGCTTGCCCGTGAGACTGGCCAAACCCAGTTGGCGCCAACGGGAGTTGTGGGGCTCTGCTGGCTGCTGCTGAGGCAAGACAGGTTCGATGAAGCGGAGCAGCTGGCGGCGCAGACGGCGGCGGACATCGAGCCTCGTATGTCAGAGGCGACTCCCGCACGCCTCGCTGTGTGGGGTGAGCTGTGGCTCAGGGTCGCGTCGGCGTCCGTGCGGAACAACCGGCCGGACGTGGCACAGGAAGCCCGCAGGATGGCGGCGACAGCCTCTAGCGCGTTGAACACCGAAGATGAGAGTTTCCCCGAGCATTGGGGCGGTTTTGGCCCCGTCACGGCGGAGCTGAAAGCTGTTGAGGACCTGTCCCTGGTGGGTGATGCTCGGGGCGTTCTCCGGCGCGCCGATGACGGGATCTTGAGCGGCAAGGCGCTGCGGAGCTACGGCAGGCCGACAGCGCCGAACTGGGGTCGTCACCGGCTCGATGTGGCCCGCGCACACATCATGACGGGTTCCCATCAAGACGCCATGGGCGAGCTGACGCAGCTTCGCCGTACGTCCGGCGAGTGGCTGACTCATCAGCCGATGGCCCGGTACGTCATGGCCGATCTACTCAAGACGCGTAAGCGGACCCTCACTCAAGAAATGCGGAGCATGGCGACTCATCTTGGGGTCGCTGGTTAGACGCTGCGGAGCGTGGTAGTTCCGGCACTGGCACCGCCAACTACCGTGCTGGGTACGTGGATTGTGCTCTTCTGTGGCCGTAGCTTCTCGGTATCCCAGCGTCGAGCGGACGGGGGCCGAGATGGCTCGCAGAACGGAAACTGATCACCAGCGCAGGCGGGAGCTCGCCGACACGTCGTCGGGTATCTGGATCCCCACCACGGGAACGTGCGCGGTGGACACGACGACCGGCCGGATCGGTGAGGTACGCAAGCTGTTCGAGGGGTCCGCGTACCTCGTTCCGCCCGGTGGTGGCGCCGAGTGGACCGTGAGCCCTGGCGTCCTGCGATCGCCGACCGACGCGGAGACATGGCAGGCGCGCGTGTGGACGCGCCCTGTGGGGTCGCTCTGATGTGGGCAGTGGCACCGGGACCCGTCGGCCCTTGGTGGGTTCCCGCATCCGGCGAACTGGTCAAGGACGCGCGGGGCGGGCGGCTTGGGGAAGCTGTCGCGTGGGATGCCGACACGCGTACGGTCACACTGGTGCCACTCAAGGGCGGGGAGCAGTGGGAGACCGACGCGTTCCGCCCGCCAAGCGAGCCGGATCGCCTGCTGGCCCTGGTGCGCCGCCTGGAGTTGAACGTGGGGAAGCGGGAGATCGCGCCGCTCCCGTCCGTCGAGCCGCGACGCGAGCGGGCGGACAACTGAGACTCCCGCCCCCGGTGAGGCCACGAGGAATGGATCGTTTCCGGCCGGGGGTTGGGGCAAGTCCCCGGCCGGTCGCACGCCCCGTGAAGCGGAGACGGCCGGGCGGGTCGCACAAACCAGCACCCCAACGACATGAGGAGCATCCCATGGGTGGACAGCACGGCGGCGGGTCCGGAAGCGGCCAGGGTGGAAGCCAGCAGGACGACAGCAACAGCGGCGCCAAGCATGGGGGCGGCGGCTCCGACGAGGGCGGCAACACATCCGACGGCTCCGGCCCCGCGACGGGTAAGTAGGTACCCGTGAGCGAACGCACAGAGGAGGCGGGCCTTTCGAGGCTCGCCTCCGCGCTCGTGGAAGCGGGTGCGCTGACTCCTGACTGGCTGCCGACGTTCGAGGCGGTCCCCCGTGAGCTGTTCGTGCCTGGCCGCATCTGGCCGGGCATCGCGGACGGCACCGAACAGACGGCGTTGGTGGACCGGGCCAACGATCCCGACGCGTGGTTCACGGCGGTGTACTCCGACATCCCCTTGACCACGCAGTGGGACGACGGACGGCACAGCGGTGACGGACGGGGAGCCACGCCGACAAGCTCCAATTCCATGCCGCGCATGGTCTTCTCGATGCTCGTCGACCTTGAAGTGCAAGAAGGGCACCACGTTCTCGAAATCGGCACGGGCACGGGCTGGAACGCGGGTCTTCTCGCTGCCCGGCTCGGCGGTGCGCACGTGATCAGCATCGAGTACGACGAGGACGTGTCCAAGGGCGCCGTGGAGAACCTCCGGCGAGCCGGCCTCGCGCCCCTGGCTCTCGTGGGGGACGGCCGCTTGGGCCATCCCGCCGGTGCTCCGTTCGACCGCGTCATCGCTACGTGCTCGGTCGGGGAGGTGCCCCGGACCTGGATCGAGCAGACCCGGCCCGGCGGGGTCATCGTCACCCCGTGGGGAACGGACTACGGCGGCGAGTGCATCGCGCGCCTGACCGTTGCCGACGACGGGACGGCGAACGGCCCTTTCACCCGCTCCAGCGCCTTCATGCGCCTGCGCCAGCAGCGCACGGAACGCCCGCCTTTCGACGCCTATCTCAAGGGTCGGCAGTGGCCCGCAGGCGGAGCCAGGACCACGAGCACGCTGTCCCCCGCCGATATCGGCGGGTGGCTCGAACAGTTCGTGATCGGGCTACAGATGCCCGGGGCGTTCTGGCGTGCCGAGCGGTACGACGACGGCTCCTACACGCTGTGGACGTACAGCACCGACACCCGCTCATGGGCGTCGGCGGATTACGAGCCGGGAGCGAGTGAGTACGTGGTGGTCCAATCCGGCCCGCGCAGGCTCTGGGACGAGACGGAAGCGGCCTACCGATGGTGGAAGGAGCAGGGGCACCCTGGCTTCACCCGCTTCGGGCTCACCGTGGACGGCGACGGCGAGCGGGTGTGGCTGGACTCTCCGGACTGCCCGGTGCCCGACGGGAACCGGGGTGTCAGTCCAGCGCCATCGTCCCCCGTGTGTACCGCATCCCGTACTTCTCCCCCAGGGCGTTGACCTTCTCCAGGTCCATCTCCCCCTGCGGGGTGCGGATCGTCGGGCCCGCTTCGAACAGGGCCTCCACGAAGCGGTCCCAGCCGCCCGGTGTCGAGATCTGCAGGGCGCGGACCGGGGGGTTCGAGGCGTTGCGCATGGCGTGGGGGATGCCGTGGGGGAGGAGGGCGGACATGCCCGCGGTCAGGCGGTGCGTGGTGCCCTTGTAGTCGATCTCCATCTCGCCCTCCAGCACGTACACGAACTCGTCCATCAGCTCGTGGACATGGGGCGGGATGTCGACGTCCAGGCGGTTCTCCAGGACGGCCAGGCGGCTCTCGCTGTCGGTGGTGGTGACCTTCACGCCGAAGCCGGGCGGGAGTGGGACTCGGGTGGGGCGGGTCTCGCCCCGCTTGAGTACGAAGAAGCGGTCCTCGGGTGCGGTGGACATGGCTGTGCCTCTCTGTGCGGCGGCGGGTGTGCCGTTGGCCGGCCGTTCCACCGTACGCCCTATGTGGAGGAAAAGCTCCAGTTAATTCAGGGCGCCTAGCATGTTCCGTATGACAGGACTGCGCGCCGATGCCCGGCGGAACCGGGAGAAGATCCTGGCCGCGGCCCGGGAGCTGTTCCGCGAACAGGGCACGGCGGTCGCCCTCGACGACATCGCCCGGCGGGCCGGGGTCGGCATCGGGACGCTCTACCGGCGCTTCCCCGACCGGGACGCGCTCATCACGGACGTCGCTCTGGAGGGGTTCGAGACGGGCCTCGCCGCCGTCGAGGCGGCCCGCGCGGCCGGGGGCGGTGCGGTGGCGGTGCTCGACGGGATGTTCCGGCGGGTCGTCGAGCAGCGCGACCGGCTGGTCATGCCGCTGATCGGAGGTCCCGTGGTGCGCGACCCCCGCGTACGGAAGCTTCAGCGGGCGATTCTGGGCGCGTTGGAAGAAGTACTCGCCGAGGGGCGGGACGAAGGCGTGCTGCGGGCCGACATCACGCCGTTCGACCTGGTCGGGGCGGCGGCGATGGCGTGCCGGCCCATGCCGCATCTGCCGCCCGAGGCGGCGGGGGCGCTCGCCGCGCGGCACGTCGCGGTGTATCTCCACGGACTGCGCCCCCACGGCGCCGTGGCGCTGCCCGATATGGTCGACCCCGGGGAGTATCTCGGTCTCGGCTGACGGGGGTTGGGGGGAGTGGTGGGGGGCGTGCAGGCTTCTATGCAGGACCTCATCCGGCGGCGCAAGCGGGCCGGGTTCGTGGGGCGGCGGGGGGAACTCGCCGCCTTCCAGCGGAACTTCGACATCCCGGTCGACGACGAGCAGCACCGGTTCGTCTACTCCGTGCGCGGCAACGCCGGGGTCGGCAAGACGTTCCTGGTGCGGGAGCTGGAGCAGGCGGCGCTGGAGCGCGGGGCGCTGACCGCGTACACCGACGAGGGCGTCAACAGCGTTCCCGAGGCGCTGGGCGCGATCAGCGCGCACTTCGCGCGGCAGGGGCAGCCGCTCAAGGCGCTCGACCGGATCCTGGCCACCTACCGCCAGCGCCGGTACGAGGCCGAGGCGGCCGGGGCCGGACCCGGCCCGGGGCCCTCGGCGGGGGCGGTCGTCGCCGCGCAGGCGGGCCTCGCCGGGATCGGTCTGGTGCCCGGGGTCGGGGCGGTGGCCGGAGCCGTCGACGCGGCCCAACTCGCCCAGGGCGCCGAGCGGTTGAGGGTGGCGCTCAGCGCGCGGCTCGGCCGCCAGGAGGACGTGCAGCTGGTGCTCGACCCGCTGCGCGTGCTCACGCCCGTCTTCGTGGCGGAGCTGGGGCGCGTCGCCGCCCAAGTGCCGTGGGTGGCCGTCTTCTTCGACACCTACGAGCGGACCGGCGCCTTCCTCGACGGCTGGCTGCGCGATCTGATCACCACCGACCGGTACGGCGGGCTGCCCGCCAACACGGTCGTCACGCTGTCCGGGCAGGGCTGGCACGACCCGCTGCGCTGGCCCGCCGCCGCGGACTTCGTCGCCGACCTCCCCCTGGAACCCTTCACCGAGGACGAGGCCCGCCAACTCCTCACTTCCAAAGGGGTGTTGGACGAAGACGTCGTACGCGATGTGCTGCGGCTCTCCGGGCGGCTCCCGGTGCTCGTCAGCACCCTCGCGGGCAGCCGGCCCGCGACGCCGGGCGACATCGGCGACCCCAGCGCCACGGCGGTGGAGCGGTTCCTCAAGTGGGAGCCCGACCCGGTGCGCCGGTCCGCCGCGCTCGAAGGCGCGCTGCCGCGACGCCTCGACGAGGACGTGTTCCGCGCGGCCGTGAGCGGGGACGCGGACGGGCTGTTCGGCTGGCTGAGGTCGCTTCCGTTCGTCCGGGACCAGGGCGGCCGGATCAAGTACCACGACGTCGTCCGCGCCCCCATGCAGCGCCTCCAGCGCACCTCGTCGCCGCAGCGCTGGCGGGCCGGGCACGAACGGCTCGCCGCCTGGTACGCGCGGGAGCGGGCCGCGGCCGAGGCCGGGCCCGGCGAGCACTGGCGCGACGAGGCCTGGCGCGAGCCGCGCCTGGAGGAGCTGTACCACCGGCTGTGCGCCGACCCCGCGGGCGCGTTCCCGGACGCGCTGCGCGACGGCATCGCGGCTTGCCGGCAGGGCACGGTCACCGCCCGCCGCTGGGCGCAGGCGATCGCCGAGGCGGGCGAGGACGGCAACCGCGAACCGCTGCGCAAATGGGGCGCCGCCTGCCTCGCCGCGCTCGCCGCCGAACGCCGGCACTGCATCGACGTCCTCGGCATGATGCTGGCCCGCCCCGAACTCACCGACCAGGACCGGGTCGCCGTGCACATCGCCCGCGCCTGGGGCCACTTCAGGACCGAGGCGTACGAGGAGTCGCTGGCCGACCACCGGCGGGCCCTCACCCTGGACGCGCGCAGCGCCGACGCCCACCACGGGCGGGCCGTCGCGCACCGGGCCGTCGGCGACCACGCGGCCGCGTTCGCCGACCTCGACCGGCTGGAGGAGCTGGAGCCGGGCCGGCCCCGCGCGCCCCGCGAGCGCGGCGAGACCCACCGGCGCGCGGGCCGCTACGAGGAGGCGGTCGCCGAACTCGGCCGGGCCCTCGCGCTCGACCCCGGCGACGCGCTGATCTGGGGCAGCCGGGGTCAGGCGAAGGCCCAACTCGGCCTGCCCGCCGAGGCGTTGGCGGACTTCGACCGGGCCCTTGCCATCGACCCGGACTACGGCTGGGCGCTGGTGCGCCGGGCCCATGTGCGGCGGGTGCTCGACGACACCGAGGGCGCGCTCGCCGACCTGGACCGGGCCGAGCGGCTGTCGCCGTCGTGGGCGTGGGTGCTCGGCGAGCGCGGCGACGTGTACCGGTTCGCGGGGCGCTGCGAGGAGGCCGTCGAGGAGTACGGGCGGGCGCTCGCCCTCGACCCCGGGTACGCGTGGGCGCTGGGGAGCCGGTCGACAGCCCTCGCGGAACTGGGGCGCGTCGCGGAGGCGCTCGCCGACCTGGACCGGGCGGTCGCGCTGGTGCCGGGGTACGTCTGGGCGTACGAGCAGCGGGCCCGGCTGCACCGGGCGGCCGGCCGCGAGGAGGCGGCGCTGGCGGACCTGGCGAGTGCCGCGCGGGCGGGCACCGCCCAGGGCATCCCGTCCGGCCCCCTCCCGCCGGACGAGGGGCCCGCGCCGCTACGCTGACCCCACCCGATCAATTTGCCCTCTTAAACGGGCGCATCCGTTCAGGTAGCGTGCTGCGGCATGAGCGCAGCAGCCGGAGCCGGCGGACCCGTCTGGGGTCGGGCCGAGCAGCAGGACTTCCGTAGCCGGGTGCGGGGTTGTCTGCTCGGCGGGGCCATCGGGGACGCGCTCGGCGCGGGCGTCGCCGGGCTGGCCCTGGGTGAGATCCGCGAGCGGTACGGGCCTCAGGCCCTGGGCGACCTGGCCCCCGCGTACGGCCGCACGGGCGCCGTCACCGCCGCCACCCAGCTCACCCTGTTCACCGTCGACGGGCTCATACGCGCCCAGGTGCGCCGCGACACCGGCGCCTGGCACCCGCCCACCGATGTGCACCGGGCCCATCTGCGGTGGGCCGCCACCCAGCGCGAGTGGGGGCCCGACGAACGCCGCGAGGACAACGGCTGGCTGGCCCGCGAGGAGTGGCTCTACGCCCGGCGCGACCCCGCCAAGGCCTGTCTCGTCGGGTTCGGCGACGACGTCATGGGCACCCTGGAGCAGCCCAAGAACCCGGGCGCCGACGACCCGGGCGCGCTCACCCGCTCCGCGCCCTTCGGGCTGCTCGTCGGCTGGGAGCCGCAGCTCGTGCTCCAGCTCGCCGTGGAGTGCGCGGCGCAGACCCACGGCGACCCGGCGGCCTGTCTGTCGGCGGGCGCGCTCGCCGTCATCGTGCACGGCCTGGCCCGGGGCGAGTCCATGGACGGCGCCGTCCAGCGGGCCCTGGCACAGCTCGCCGTGCGCCCCGGGCACCAGCAGGTCAGCGAGGCGCTCAAGCACGCGCTCGGCGCCGTGCGCCAGGGCATGCCGAGCCCGACCCTGGTCGCGACGCTCGGCACCGGGCACACCGCCCCCGAGGCGCTCGCGATCGCCGTGTACTGCGCGCTGGTCGGCGAGGACATCCGGCACGGCCTGCTGCTCGCCGTCAATCACGACGGCCCGTCGGACGCCACCGGCTCCGTCTGCGGCAGTCTGCTCGGCGCGATGCACGGCGAGACCGCGCTGCCGCCGGCCTGGCTCGCCCGGATCGAAGGCCGCTCGACCCTGCTCGAACTCGCCGACGACTTCGCCATGGAGATGACCCAGGGCCCCGCCCTGCACGGCCCCGCCGTCAACACGGCGGGCTGGCTGCTGCGCTATCCGAGGGGCTGAAACCACTCGTGCGGGCGGATGACCGGCCCCGGGCCCGCGTGTCCCTCGCGCGCGCACGCGCGCATTCGCCAGGGTCGTCGCCATGACCCCCCTTCCTGCGGCCCGTACCCGGGCCGCCCGTACCCTGCCGGCCCGCTGGTTCACCGCGCCGATGGTCGCCCTCGCGCTGCTCGGCACCGGCGCGGGCACCTCCTCCGCCGCCCCGGTCGACGGCGCCGGACGGCCGCAGTACGTCCGGGGTGAGAACGAGCCCGCCTCCACCGATCCTGCGGACCGCCAGGACGAACTCCCGCCGTACGACGCCCTGCACGCCCAGCAGGCCGTCGACAAGATGGTGATGGAGGAGGACGCCGACGCCGAAGGCCAGCACTGCCCGCCGCAGAGCGACGACGACCAGCAGAGCCCGTACCTGCGCCTCGTCCCGCACCGCGACGCCGCCTACCCCGAGAGAGTCGGCGGCGACTACCGGCCCCTGGCGCAGGCGGCGGGCGAACCGCAGATCATCGGCTGAGGCGCCGGCGTCAGTCGGCCGTCGCCACCTTCGGGTCGCCCGCCTCCGGCTGCGGCGGCAGGGACGCGGAGCCGGCGGCCGGAGGCGGGCCGTCGTCGTCGGAGTCGATGCGCGCGAGCAGCGCGTCCCGCTCCGGGGTGTCCTCCGGCTTGAGCAGGCCGATCAGGACGTACAGGACGAGCGAGATCGCCAGCGGCACCGACACCTGCCACTGCAGGGCCACATCGGTCTTCTGCGAGCCGTCCGGGTTGTAGTTGACGAAGAAGAACGCCAGCAGCCCCGCCGCCCAGCTGCCGAGCGCCGCCGTCGGACCGGACTTCCGGAACGTGCCCAGCATGCCCAGCATGAACGGGATGGCGATCGGGCCCATGAGCCCGGCCACCCACTTGATCACGACGGTGATGATGTCCTTGAACGCCGGCGAGTCGACCTGCGTCGCGATCGTCATCGACAGACCGAGGAAGACCAGCGTCGACAGGCGCGCCGCGACGAGCCCCGCCCGCGAGTTCCAGGCGCGGGCCGACTTCGAGAGCACCGGCGCGATGTCGCGGGTGAAGACGGCCGAGATGGCGTTGGCGTCCGAGGAGCACATGGCCATGGTGTGCGAGAAGAAGCCGACCACGACCAGGCCGAGCATGCCGTGCGGCAGCAGCGACTGCGTCATCAGGGCGTACGAGTCCGAGCCGTCCGGCTTCTTCGCGTGGACCAGCAGCGGGGCGCACCACATGGGGAAGAACAGGACGGTCGGCCAGGTCGCCCACAGGATCGCCGAGAGCCGGGCCGAACGGGTCGCCGAGCGCGCCGAGTCGGTGGCCATGTAGCGCTGGGCCTGGTTCCACATGCCGCCGTTGTACTCGAAGGTCTTGATGAACAGGAACGCCATCAGGAAGGTGACCGTGTACGGCCCCGCCGTGGCGTGCGCGTGGCCGCTGGGCAGCTTGTCCCAGACCGTCCACAGGGTGGCGAAGCCGTCCAGCCTGCCCATGACGGCGATCAGCATCGCGAGTCCGGCGAGCAACTGGATGACGAACTGGCCGAGTTCGGTCAACGCGTCCGCCCACAGGCCGCCGACCGTGCAGTAGATCGCGGTGACGCAGCCCGTGACGAAGATGCCCTGAGTGATGGTGATGCCGGTGAAGACCGACAACAGGGTGGCGATCGCCGCCCACTTGGCGCCCACGTCGACGATCTTCAGGAGCAGCCCGGACCAGGCGAGGGCCTGCTGGGTGGGGACGTTGTAGCGGTTCTTGAGGTATTCGAGCGGCGAGGCCACGTGGAGCTTGGAGCGCAGCCGGTTGAGCCGGGGCGCGAAGAGCTTGGCGCCGATGCCGATGCCGACGGCGATCGGGAGCGACCAGGTGACGAAGGAGGTGACGCCGTACTGGTAGGCGATGCCCGCGTAGCCGGTGAACATCACCGCGCTGTAGCCGGACATGTGGTGCGAGATGCCGGACAGCCACCAGGGCATCCGGCCGCCCGCCGTGAAGAAGTCGGAGACGTTGTCGACCCGCTGGTGGGACCAGATGCCGATCGCGACCATCACGCCGAAGTAACCGATGAGCACGGCCCAGTCGAGACTGTTCATGTGCCCCCTCCCAGGGGTCCGCCTTGTGAACGTCAATGAACTCGGAGGCTCTTCGTCAGCACGCCAGGCCCAGTAACGCCCCGTGCGGGAGCGGGGACTTCGGGGATTGAACCCCTTGCCGGAGAGGGTGGTCAAGACACCTGCTGGTCATAGATGTGAACCCAGATCAGAAAGTCGAACGATTTTGCCGCCCCTTTGCCCCGGGGGTGTTGTCGCGCGCGTGACGGGGCCACACGATGGGCGGGCGCTTCGTCGGACTCCGTACACATACGAACGACCGCACGGGATGCGGGTCCCGTGCGGCCGAGAGGGTCAGGTCCAACTGCCGTATATGGATTGCAAGTTGCCGAGCTGAGGCACCCCGATAGGGGCGCGGGGAACTGCGCGACCAGCCACAGACGGCCCGCAGCCGAATCCCTCCCCCCCCCGGAGGGACGCCGCTCAGCTCATCAACTCGCCCGCGTTCACCAGCAGCGACTGCCCCGTGATGGACCGGGCCCGGTCCGAGGCGAGGAAGACCACCGCGTCCGCCACGTCGCCGTCCGTGGCCAGCTCCGGCAGCGCCATCCGCTCGGTGAGGCGCGCCAGCACCTCCTCCTCGGGTACGCCGTCGGTGTGCGCGGTGAACTGGACGTACGCCTGCACCGGCGGGCCCCACATCCAGCCCGGCAGCACGGTGTTGACCCGGATCCGGTCCGGCCCGAGCTCGCGCGCCAACGAGTACATCGCCGAGGTCAGCGCGCCCTTCGAGGCCGCGTACGCCGCCTGCCGCACCTGTGAGGGGGCCGCCACCGCCGACTGCGTACCGATGATGACGACGGAGCCGCCGCGCCGCTTGAGCGCCGGCAGGCAGGCTCGCGTCATGCGGAGCGTGCCGAGCAGGTTCACGTCGACGACCCGCTGCCAGGTGGCGAAGTCCGCGTCCTGGAGGCCACCGAAGTAGCTGTCCCAGGCCGCCACGTGCACGACCGCGTCGATCCCCCCGAAGCGGGCCGCCGCGAGCGCGGCCAGCGCCTCGCACTGGCTCTCGTCCGTGATGTCGGTCGGCAGGTACGCGGCGTGGGCGCCGTCCGGGTCGATCTCGGCGGCGGACTTGGCGAGGTTGGCCTCGGTGCGCGCGCCGAGCACCGCGTTGCCCCCGTCGCGCACGACGGCCGCGGCGACCTGGTGCCCGAGACCGGCCCCGACCCCGGACACGATGACGGTCTTCCCACTCAGCAACATCCGGTCGCCTCCCGGCTCTGGCACATCTTCTGACGAGGCGTCAGAGTAAGTCGGTCCGGTGGCGGAGGGAAGGGATGCGGCATGACGGAGGACACACGGCCCGAGGTGTACGCGGAGCTGGCGTCGGTGGGGCCCTACGGGGTGCGTCCGGGGCACGCGCTGATCACCATGGTGGAGCCGCACCCGGGCCATGAGTACGCGTACAACCGCTGGTACGAGGACGACCACTACTACGCCGGCGCGATGGCCATGCCCTGGATGTACGCGGGGCGCCGCTGGGTCGCCACCCGCGAACTCCAGGAGCTGCGCTACCCGGAGAAGTCCGCGGTCGCCCAGCCGGTGGGCGCGGGCTGCTATCTCTCGACGTACTGGATCACCCAGGGCCGCTACGACGAGCACATGAAGTGGACCGTCGGCATCAACCGGCGCCTCAACCGGGACGGCCGCGTATACCAGGACCGCACCCACGTCTTCACCGCCTTCCAGGACCACGAGGCGACGGTCTACCGGGACGGCGCCGCGGGCCCCCGCGACTACCACGCCCTCGACCACCCTTACGCGGGGCTCGTGTTGGAGGTCATCGACGCCGAAAGCGCCGAGCGGCGGGCCGAGTTGATGGAGTGGTTGGGCTCCCGGCATCTGCCGCGGCGGATCGCCGGCGGACCGGCCGCGATGGTGACGGTGTTCCGGCCGACTCCGCTGCCGGGCGACCGCATGACGTACGTGAAGCAGGTCGAGGGCGTCGACACCCGGCTCACGCTGCTCTGGTTCCTTCAGCGGGACCCGCGGGAGGTCTGGGCGGACCACTTCACCGGGCTCGACGCGCTGGTGGCCGAAACCGGCCTGGGGCGGGTCGAGCTGGTCGCGCCGTTCATCCCGACCGTGCCGGGCACCGACCGCTATGTGGACCAACTGCGCTGACCGGCCGCGGACATGGCCGAGCCCCCTCGGCCGGGACGGCGAACCAGTCGAGAGGGCTCTTTCGGTGCTGCTGGTGTACTGCTGATATCGCGCTTGCCGCGATGGGGGTCAGCTGAGGGAGTCCCGGGTCACCTCG
The DNA here is from genome assembly GCF_044764265.1 of Streptomyces sp. NPDC094147. Lineage (NCBI taxonomy): Bacteria > Bacillati > Actinomycetota > Actinomycetes > Kitasatosporales > Streptomycetaceae > Streptomyces > Streptomyces sp. NPDC094147. The sequence continues at coordinate 68,220 of NZ_JBIWHT010000028.1, forward strand.
GCCACGAACGCGTTCCACGCGCCGGGGGCGAAGGAGATCGAGGGGCCCTCGCAGACTTTCGAGTCACGGACCGCGATCGCGTGCGTCTCGGGGGACTTGACCTCAACGCATGCGCCGTTTCCGGTGGAGTACGAGGACTTGGTCCAAGTGTCCGTGGCGCCCTGAAGAATTGCCATGTTCGCTCCGGTTTTTGCCAGTTGGGTCGTTCTCGGCCAGCGGTCTTCGTTGGCGTGATCGACGCTACTCGCAGCCTCCGGGGTGTGCGGCGGCCATTCACTCAACCGGATGGCATATTCCGGCGAGGCCTTCCGTGGCGGTACGCGTGGGGTGTACGGTGCCACACTTCAGTCCGCCGTGCCCTTCGCGTACTCCTTGGCGATCCCGGTAATGAATTCCCGGGTCTGGTCCACATTCAGGGCCTGCGCGCGCAGATGCTCGTACATCACGCTGTATTTCTGGACATCATTCGCCTTTTCCAGATACAGGTCGCTGGTGACGCCCTCGATGTAGACGACACTGGAGTCCGACGCGTCGGGGAATTCCAAAATCGCGTACTGGCCGTTGATCCCGGGATGCGCGCCCATGCTGAACGGCAGTACCTGGACGGTGACATGGGGCAGCTGGGACTGCACGATCAGATGCTCCAGCTGGTCGATCATCAGCTGCCGGTCGCCGATCAGGCGGCGCAGCGCCGCCTCGTCGATGACCACCCACAGCCGCAGCGGGTTCTCCTCCGCCCGCACCCGCTCCTGCCGTCGCACCCGGACGTTCACCCGTTTCTCGACGTCGGTCGGCGCTGTCTCGGGCAGCGCCCCCGCGATGAGGGCCTCGGCGTACTCCCGGGTCTGGAGCAGCCCCGGCACGACCTGCGGATCGTAGACGCGCAGGCTCGCCGCGTCCGTCTCCAGACCGATGTAGACGCTGTACGGGATGTCGCCGAAGGCGTGCCACCAGCCCTGCTGGCGGGAGTCCTTGGCCATCTGCATCAGCGAATCGACGATGCGGTGGTCCTCGACCTCGTACACCCCGCACAGATCGCGGACGTCGCGCTGGCTGATGGAGCGGCGGCCGTTCTCCAGACGGCTGATCTTCGACTGGGAGACCAGCAGGCGTTCGGCGACCTCTTCGGCCGTCATGCCTTTCAGCTCGCGGAGTCTGCGCAGCTCCTGGCCCAGTCGGCGCCGCCTGACGGTGGGATTGACGTTGGACGCCACGGGTAACGCACCTCCGGCTCACGGCTCTTCTGTTTTCTTTCGCTCAGCAGACTGCCACCAACATCCCGGCGCCCGCTGGAAAACGGCCACACATAGCGACAACGCGAACGCGCGGGGCTGTTGTGGCAGCCCCGCGCGTTCATGGTGCGGCTCCCGAACCGGGTCGAGGGGGACGACGGTGCGGCGGTTGGTGCGTCTGGTGGTGCCGGTGCGTTGGTGGTGCCGGTCCTGCTAGTGGTGGGCCACGGCGCGGGCCATGGCCCCGTGATGCGGCTGCATCGAGACGGCGGCCGCCACGGCATGGCGGCTTCCGTTGCTCGGCGCGGCGGCGGGGCCGTTCCCGTTGCCGTTGCGGCGCGGCTGAGCGGCCGCGCCGTTCTGGACGTCCATCACGGCGTGCGCGACGAGACCGCCCATCGGGTCGTGCCTGATCAAGTCCCTTAGCCGGGAGCGCGATGAACGCCCCTCGTTGCCGGGGTAGAGGTGCTTGCCGAGCCCGACTGCGTGGGCCAGCGCGGCAAGCGCCGCGGTCCGCGGGTCCGGCGGTACGCCGGTGCGGATCGCACTGTCCAGCCGGGCCCTGATGTCCCGGCTGATCGCCGTGTCCGTCGCTTGGTAGCGAGTCGTCGGCAGCACTCCGCACATATGGCCCGACACGGCATGCACCATGCCGCACCGCTCCAGATGCGCGAGGTAAATCTGACGGAGCCCCAGGCGGGGCCCGCCGATCCAGTGGACGGCCCGTACCGGACTGCCGCGCCTGCGCAGCAGTTCCAGTGCGGAGTCCAGTGTCGGATCTCCTGTCGGCCGTGCCATCACCACGGCGATACGATCCCCGTCAGGGGCTATCCGTCCTGCCAGAGCCAGCTCCACTAGCTGTGCTCCGGCGAGGCCGAGGTCGAGCGACTGCGGCTGCGCTGTGGTACCCGTGGCCGGGTCCAGAGCGAGCAGCAGAAGCTCCTCCGGAATTGTTCTGCGGCTCCTGCCCATCCATGCCTCCCCGCGTGGATGAATGACAGGGTGACCCCTCTCACATTCATCTGTCGAGAGCGCCTGGGTGCTTCGTACGGGAACCGACAGGTATGTCGTTCTCGTCTAGCCGGGGGGTCCTGCCCGACACACAGGACACTGGTACATGGTTCGGACACGGTCCGGACCTACGTCGGCGGCGCCGCGGGGCGCCTGGAGGAGGCATCGGTGGCGGGCGAGTCCCCCGACAAGTCGGAGCAGAAGCAGTCGTCGGGGGAGACGACTCGCAGTGAACGCGACCCGCGTGTCACCGTCTCCGCATCTCCGTCCCCTTCCGGCAAGGGGGAAGACGGCGCGGTGGCGGTCAACGGTTCCGGACCCGGTTCGGGTTCCGGTTCTGGGTCGGGTTCCGGGGACGTGTCCGTATCCGGTTCCGGGGACGCGTCCGTGTCCGGTGCCGCGGCGGGTGCCGTGGACCAGGCGACGGCGGTCTTCCGGGCTCCGCGCCAGGAGGACGGCGACTCGCGGCTCCGGGCGGCGGTGGCTGCGTGGGTCGACCGGGCCGACGAGGCGTCGAGTACGGGTGACTCGGAGGGGGCGAAGGGCGAGTCCGCGGAGCCCGCGGCCGCCTCGAAGTCTGAGGCCGACCCGGCCGAGCCGAAGGACACTGCCGAGAGCGGGGCGCCTGAGAGCGCGGGGCCCGAGAGCGCGGTGCCTGAGTCGAAGAGCGCGCTCAAGAGCGACGCGCCGGAGAGCCCGGCCGCCGAGCCGGAGGGCATAGCCAAGTGCGACGCCCCCAAGTCCGGGGCCGCCGCTTCGGAGGCCGACCCCGAGGCCGAGGGCCCGGGGGATGAGCCGGCCAAGTCGCAGACCGCCCCCAAGACCGACGCGCCGAAGACTGAGGCCGCCAAGGCTGACGCCGCCAGGACTGAGGCCCCGAAGGGTGACGCCGCCAAGCGTGACGCCCCTGGGGCGGGCGCCGCCGAGGCCGACGCCGCCAAGGCCAGCGTCGCCGGGCCCGACAGCGCCGGGCCCGACAGCGCCGGGCCCGACAGCGCCGGGCCCGACAGCGCCGGGCCCGACGGCACGGAAGCCGACGGCACCAAGTCCGCCGCCTCCAAGCCGAGCGACGTCAAGGACACCGCCTCCAAGCCGAGCGACGTCAAGGACACCGGCACCAAGGCCACCGACCCCAAGCCCGGCGACGCCAAGGCCACCGGGACGAAGGCCACCGACCCCAGGCCCGCCACCTCCAAGGCCCCCACCCCCGCCACCGGCGCCCCCGCCCCCGATTCCAGATCCAGAAGCGCCTCCTGGGGGGCCAAGCCGAGCCCCGGCGGGGGCAGCGGAATCGATCAGCCGACCACCGCGTTCAAGGCCGTCGCGCCGCCCGCCGTCGATCAGCCGACGGCGATGCTCAAGCTGCCCTCACCCCAGCGGGAGGCCACCGCCGAGCGGGCCGGCCAGTTCGTGCCGCTGCGGTCGGACGACGCGGGCGCGGGGACGGACGCGCCCGTCCGGCAGCCCGGGGCGCCGAAGATCACCCCGCCGCCGGCCGCCGGGCCCCGTGAGGTCATACCCGAGCACACCGAGCGGACCCGGCAGCAGCCCCTGCCGCCGAAGCCCCCGCTCGATCTGCTGGCCGAGCTGACGAACACCCCGCCCCCGGCGCAGACCCCGGTCCGCTCCACGGTGCGGCGGTTCAAGATCTGGACCCCGCTGGTCCTGCTGCTCCTCATAGCCTTCGCTGTCGTACAGATCCTGCGCCCGCTCCCGGCGCCCAAACTGGCCCTCACCTCGTCGTCCTCGTACACCTTCGCCGGTGGCACGCTCGGGCTGCCCTGGCCGGCCGAGGGGCAGTCGGCCGTCGCGGTGGACGGCGTGGGCAGCCTCGGCACGCACGGGGAACAGAAGCCCGCGCCGCTGGCGAGCGTGGCCAAGACGATGACGGCGTACGTGATCCTCAAGGAGCACCCGATCACCGGGAAGCAGGAGGGCGCGAAGATCACCGTCGATCAGCAGGCCGAGGACGACGCGAAGAAGCCCGACGAGTCGACGGCGCCGATCCGCAAGGACCAGCAGTTCACCGAGAAGCAGATGCTCGAACTGCTGATGATCCCGTCCGGCAACAACGCCGCCCGCCTGCTGGCCCGTTGGGACGCAGGGAGCGAGGAGGCGTTCATCGCCAAGATGAACGACGCCGCCAAGGAACTCGGCATGACCAGCAGCACGTACACCGACCCGAGCGGTCTGAAGGAGACCACGGTCTCCACGCCGACCGACCAGCTCAAGCTGGCCCAGGCCGTCATGCAGAACGATGTGTTCCGCGAGATCGTCAACACGCCCCAGATCAAGATCCCGGGCATCCCCACGATGATCTACAACAACAACAAGATCCTGCTCAAGCCGGGTGTCAGCGGCATCAAGACCGGCTCGTCGACCCCGGCCGGCGGCAATCTGCTGTGGGCGGCCGACACCGTCGTGGACGGCAAGAACCAGCGGATCTACGGCATTGTCATGGGCCATCACACCGGCACCACCCTCGACAGCAAGCTGACCGCCGCGATCAACAACAGCTACACGCTGATCCAGGCCGTCCAGAAGGCCGTCACCTCGGCGACCGTCGTCAAGAAGGGCCAGGTCGTCGGGTACGTCGACAACGGGCTCGGCGGCCGGACGCCCGTCGTCGCCGCCAAGGACCTCAAGGCCGTCGGCTGGCCGGGCCTGAAGGTCGACGTCACGCTCGGCGACGGCGGCAAGGCCGTGCCGCACTCGGCGAAGGCGGGAACCGTCGTCGGCGAGCTGGCCATCGGCGCGGGCCCCGGCCGCCAGACCGCTCCGGTCGAGCTGGGCAGCGCCCTGTCCGAGCCGGGTACGGGCGACAAGCTCACCCGACTGGGCTGACCGGACCCGCCCGCACGGAGCCCACCCCGCAGGTCCGGGTGGGCCCCCGTGCTAGCTTCGGGCGACCCGGGGCGCGAAGCCGCGCCCTTGGACTCGGGCAGAATCGAGTCCTCCCGGTGAGGGAAGTACGGGCCGGCCGGGCGGCCCCACGCGTGGACGTACGCAGCCGCATGCGTCCGCGTTTTCCAGGTGAGACAGCGTGAGGCGGGAGAGCCGCAGTGACCACCGCTGAGCCGACGCCCACCCGCGCCGACAGCACCAGCCCGTGGACCAGGGTGTCCAGGGGGCGAATACCCCTGGGCCCGGACTCCTGGCCGATGCGCCACCCCGTCGCCTTCGTGACGGCGGTCGCGGCCGTCACCCACGTCCTGTGGTTCTTCCTCTTCGCCAACAGCGGCGGCGACCTCGCGGCCCAGGACGCCTGGGCCGAGTTCGTCGGCCGCAACCCGGAGTCCGCGTACAACCTGGCCTGGTACGGCGGGATGCACCCGGTCTCGTACAGCGTCGTCTCGCCGTATCTGATGTCGCTGCTCGGCGTCCGTACGACGATGATGATCGCCGGGACCGCGTCCGCCGGGCTCACCGCGCTGATCCTGGTCCGGTTGAAGGCCGTCCGCAACCCGCTGGCCTGCTCCTTCGCGGCGCTGTTCGCCTTCCTGTGCAACGCCATGTCGGGCCGGGTGACCTTCGCGCTCGGCACGATGTTCGCGCTCGGCGCGGTGGCCGCGGTGTTCTGCTGGCCGCACAACCGCCGCGAGGACCGCTGGCGGAAGGCGGCCGTGGCCGCGCCCTGCGCCGCGCTCGCCACCGCGGGCAGCCCGGTCGCCGGACTGTTCCTCGGCGTCGTCGCGGCCGCCCTGTTCCTGAACAAGCGCCGACCGGGCGCGTACGCGATCGGCCTGCCGCCGGTCGCGGTGGTCGCCCTGTCGGCCTGGCTGTTCCCGTTCTCCGGTACGCAGCCGATGTCGCTGGCCACCACCTCGCTGCCGTTCCTGTACGCGGTGCTCATCCTCGTCCTCGTGCCGAAGGAGTGGCGCACGGTCCGCACGGGCGCGCTGGTGTACGGCGTCGGCGTGGTGCTGTGCTTCGCGATCAACTCGCAGATCGGCTCGAACGTCACCCGGCTCGTGATGCTGTTCGGCGGCGTGGTGCTGCTCGCCGCCCTCCCGTACGCGGTTCCGAAGTCCCGCAAGTGGTACGTGCTGGTGCTGGCCTTCGTGGGCCTGAACGTGTGGGTCGGCTTCAAATCGGCGGACGACATCGTGCGCACCGCCCCCGCCGCGTCCTGGGCGCGCGACCTGGCGCCGCTGGTCGACCAGTTGCAGCAGGTCGACGCGGAGACCGGCCGGGTCGAGGTGGTCCCCGCCTCCAGCCACCGCGAGGCCTCGGCGTTCACCCCGTACGTGAACCTCGCCCGCGGCTGGAACCGGCAGGCGGACATGCAGCGCAACCCGCTGTTCTACGACAACACCCTGAACCCGGCGAGCTACCGCGCCTGGCTGGACCGCTGGGCGGTGCGGTACGTCGTGCTGCCGATGGGCCCGCCGGACGCCACCGGCGCCATCTCGGAGGCCAAGCTCATCCAGCAGGGCCAGCCGTATCTGAAGCCGGTGTGGTCGAACGAGCACTGGCGGCTGTTCGCCGTCGACAACCCGACGCCCATGGCCGACCCGCCCGCCACCGTCAAGCACGCGGGCGAGGGCGAACTGACCGTGGAGGTCCGCTCCCCGGGCACGGTCCTGATCCGCATCCCGTACTCGCCGTGGCTGAAGCTCGTGGACGGCAAGGGCAAGGGCGTCGAGCCCCCGCAGGAGACGGCGGAGTCCAAGCTCCGCGGCCACGGCCCGAAGACCTTCACGAACGTGAGCGGCTGCCTGCGCAAGTCCCCGCAGGACGGCTCGGGCGACGAATGGACCGAACTCCTCGCCCCGAAGCCGGGCACGTACCACGTGGCGGCCCCGTACAGCATTCCGCGCGGGACGGGGTGCCCGGCGGAGCTGGGCGGTTCCTGAGAGCGGCCCCGGCCTCGACGGGCGGGGGGCCGCGGGCCGTGTGAGAGTGGTCCGGGGGCCGGCGTCCGTCCACGAGGGAAGTGCGTCGTCGGCCTCCCTCGACCAGGGAAGTATCGACATGACCGACACGTCGGAGCCGACCGCCCCGCCTCCCTCCCCGCCCCTGTCGTACGAGGTGTTCGTCGCGGACGGAGTGCCGAGGAAGATCGATCTGCGGCTGCCGAACGGCGACCCGATCGTCTCCTCACCCATCTCCTCCACCCTCGTCCACGGCGAGCGGGACGCCGTCCTGGTGGACCCGCCGCTGACCCGGGGCCAGATCGAGCAGGTCGCGGAGGGCGTGGCGCGCTCCGGCAAGCGGCTCGCGTACGTCTACATCACCCACGGCCACGCCGACCACTGGTTCGGTACCGCGACGCTGCTCGACCGGTTCGGCGAGCCCGACACCGTCGTGTACGCCACCGAGGGCACCATCCGGAAGATGCGCGAGGAACTGGCGGGCAAGGACCGGGGGTTCGCGAAGACGTTCCCCGACGTCCCGCACAACACCCCGATCCTCGCCGTCCCCGTACCGCCCGAGGGTTTCCACCTGGAGGGCCGGCTCCTCGAAGCGGTCGAAACCGGCCACACCGACACCGACGACACCTCCGTCCTGCACGTGCCGTCGATCGGCCTGGTCGTCGCCGGGGACGTCGTCTACAACGGGGTGCACCAGATGATGCTCGAAGGCGGCGACGGCGGGCTCCGGGCGTGGCACGACAACATCGAGAAGATCGCGGCGCTGAACCCGCGCCATGTGGTCGCGGGCCACAAGAACAAGGCCCTGCCGGACGACCCGAAGATCCTGGACGAGACCCGCGAGTACCTGCGCGACGCGATCCGCCTCCTGGCCGCCCGGCCGACCCCGCAGGAGTTCTTCGAGCAGATGCTGAAACTCCACGGCGACCGGCTGAATCCCGGGCCGCTCTGGTACAGCGGGGTGGGGCTGCTGGCGTGAGGGGGCGGAGGGCCGAGCGGACCACTGCGCCCGGGAACCCGTTGGCGGCCAGTGCCACGGCCACACAGATCAGCGCGCCCACCTCGGAGAGGCAAACGCGCTGATCAAAGTCTGTGCCCCCGGCAGGATTCGAACCTGCGACACCCGCTTTAGGAGAGCGGTGCTCTATCCCCTGAGCTACGGAGGCGTGACCGCTGACAGCGTAGCGGATCGTGTCCGGTGGCGTTGCGGCAGTGGTGGGCCGGTTCTACTGCGGCGTGGGCATGTGCTGTGACCTGGGCTTCTTTGTGGCGTCTGGGGTCTTCGGGGCGGGTGCGGGCGTTCTGTGTCGACTGGTGCCGCCGAGGCGGACCCGTTGGGCACTCGGTGCCCATTCGCCACGGTGAACGCGTGTACTACCGTGCACCCCACACAGTTTTGGCCATCGCACTTCGAACCGCACAGTCTCCTATCCGTCCGGAACCTCCCCCATCGGGGCTCCGGCTAGGAATCCCGCCTTGTCAGACATAGCCATCCGCTCGCGCATCCCCCGCACCCGGCTGCTGCCGTCCCCCTCCGGGCAGCAGCCGACCGTCACGAAGCGGCCACCCCGGCTCTACGTGCTCGACGGGTTGCGCCTCATAGCCGCGCTCATGGTCGTCGCCTTCCACTTCGTCGGGTACGACCGCTACGGAGCCAAGGGGGTGTGGGGCCAGAGCACCGCGGTGCTCTTCCCGACCGCGCACAAGATCGCCAGTTATGGCTGGCTCGGTGTCGAGCTCTTCTTCCTCATCAGCGGATTCGTCATCTGCATGAGCTGCTGGGGCCGCACCCCGCGCGACTTCTTCGTCTCCCGTGTGGTGCGCCTGTACCCCGCCTTCTGGGTGTGTGTGCTCACCACCGCCGTCGTCCTGCGGCTGGACGGGGACCGCTCGATCACCCCGTCCCGCGTGCTGACGAACCTCACGATGCTGCACGAACCGCTGGGCGTGCCGCATGTGGACCCGGCGTACTGGTCGCTCTGGGCCGAGATGCGGTTCTACCTCCTGTTCGCCGTCGTCGCGTGCATGGGCCTCACCTACCGGCGCGTCGTGGCCTTCTGCGGCATCTGGCTCCTGGGCTCCGTGATCGCGCCCATATCCGGCATCCCGCTCCTGACGGTCGCCTTCCAGCCCCGATACGCCCCCTTCTTCGTGGGCGGCATCGTGATCTACCTGATGCACCGGTTCCGGCCGGCCCCCATGCTGTGGCTGCTTCTGGGGGGCACCTGGCTGCTGGCGCAGCAGCAACTGCTCGCTCTCATCCACGAGGACGCGGGGGTCGGCGTCCGGGTCTCGTGGACGGTATCCCTGGCGGTGATCACCGCCTTCTACGCGATCCTGCTGGCCGCGGCCCTCGGGAAGCTGTCCTTCCTCAACTGGCGCCGCCTCACCACCGCCGGTGCCCTGACGTACCCGCTCTACCTCCTGCACGAGTACATCGGCTGGACCGCGATCACCCACCTCCGCGGCACGATGCCGCCCTACCTGCTGCTGGCCGTCCTGGTGGCAGGTGTGCTGGCGGCCGCCTGGGCGGTGCACCGGCTCGTCGAACGCCCCGTCGCCCGACGGCTCAAGAGCTGGCTCAGCACCCCGCACACGGTCCGGCCGACCGAGACGACCATCGCTCCGCCCAGACCCTGACACCGGCGCCGCACCGAGCCGTCGACGCGGCGACCGGAGTGTTTCAGGTGTCAGGCCAGGGTCTGGAGGGCCTCCGCCAGGGGGCGGGGGCCGTCCGTCACCTCGAACGTGCGGTTGTGGGTGGCCGGGACGGTCAGGGCGGCGACGGCGACCGCGGCCAGGTCCGCGCGGGACAGCTGGCCCTCCTCCACCTGCGCGCCCGCGCTGATGCGGCCCCGGGCGGCGCCGTCGTTCAGCCACGGCGGGCGGACCACCGTCCAGGTCAGGCCCGAGTGCATGAGGTGGCCGTCGGCCGCGTCCTTCGCCTCGCCGGTGGCGCGCAGATAGCGGGGCAGGCGGCTCTTGTCGCCGCTGCCCATCATGGACACCTGGACCCAGTGGCGTACTCCCGCGGCCGCCGCCGCGTCGATGGCCGCGACCACGCCCCGGTGGTCGATCAGCTCCGCCTGCTTCTTCGTCATGCTGCGGGTCGCCGCCGCGTTGATGACCGCCTCCGTCGAGGCGAACGCGCCCGCCAGCGCGGCGGCTGTCGGGGCGGCCAGGTCGAGTTCGGCGGTCTCGATCCCGGCGGACCGCAGTTCGGCCGCTCGGGCCGGGGTCCGTACGACGGCGCGTACGGAGTGGCCCTGCGCCAGGAGCTGCTCGACCACGAGCCGGCCGGTGGCACCGGTCGCGCCGAGGACGGTGATGTTCATGGGGATTCCTTCGTGTGTGGGTGGTGGGGGAGGGGAGATTCGTTGGTGGCGGCGTCGGCCTCGCGGGGCCCGCCGACCCGGTTACCGGTTCACCGTCGCCATTCGCGCCGCGTCGTACCGCGGCCCCACCACCGCCCCCGCCGGCACCGCCTGCTCGATGTCCCTCATCTGCTCCTCCGTCAGCCGCAGGTCCAGGGAACGGAGGTTTTCGGCGAGGTGGGTGCGGCGCTTGGTGCCGGGGATGGGGACCACCGCGGGGTGCTGCGCCAGCAGCCAGGCGAGGGCCAGTTGGGCGGGGGTCGCCTCCAGACGGGCCGCGATGCGGCGCAGGCGGTCGACCAGGGTGAGGTTGGCGGCCAGGCCCGCGCCCGTGAAGCGCGGCGCGTGCCGGCGGACGTCGTCGTCGGCGAACTGCGCCGGGCCGGTGACGCCGCCCGTCAGCAGGCCGCGCCCCATGGGCGAGTACGCGACGAGCCCGATGCCCAGCTCGCGCAGGACCGGCAGTACGTCACTCTCGATGTCCCGCGTGAACAGCGAGTACTCGTACTGACCCGCCGTGACCGGATGCACCGCGTGCGCCCTGCGCACCGTCGCGGCGGACGCCTCCGAGATGCCCAGGTGGCGCACCTTGCCCGCGCTCACGAGCTCGGCCAGCGCGCCCCACGTCTCCTCGATGGGCACCGTCGTGTCCACCCGGTGCTGGTAGTACAGGTCCAGGTGGTCCACGCCGAGCCTGCGCAGCGAGGCGTCGCAGGCCGAACGGACGTACTCCGGGCGGCCGTTGATGCCCAGAGTGGTCCCGTCGGGGGCGCGCTCGATGCCGAACTTGGTGGCGAGTACGACCTCGTCGCGACGGCGCCCCGCGATCGCCCGGCCGACCAGCGTCTCGTTGGTGAACGGGCCGTACATGTCCGCGGTGTCCAGCAGGGTCACCCCCTGGTCGAGGGCGCGGTGCAGGGTGGCGACCGACTCGGTGTCGTCGCCTGCGCCGTAGAGGTCGCTCATCCCCATGCAGCCGAGGCCCAGGGCGGACACCCTCAGGCCGGAGAGCCGACGCTCGTGCATTCTTCTCCTGTATGTACGTGATGGGTGGTGCCAGTTACCACTGGCCGGGCCTCAACTCGCTTGCAAATCAAGCCAGTTGGACTTTCGCTCTCGCCATGCCCAGGACCTTCTGGCCCGCACTCGTCGCGGTGAGGTCGACGCGTACCGTGCGCGCCTCGTCGTCCAGCTTCGCCGCCACCTTCGCGCTGACCTCGATCAGCGCCCCGGTCCCGTCATCGGGGACGACGACCGGCTTGGTGAAGCGGACGCCGTATTCCAGGACGGCACCGGGGTCGCCCGCCCAGTCCGTGACCACACGGGCCGCCTGCGCCATCGTGAACATGCCGTGCGCGATGACGTCGGGCAGCCCGACCTCCTTCGCCGACTTCTCGTTCCAGTGGATCGGGTTGAAGTCCCCGGAGGCGCCCGCGTACCGGACGAGGGTGGCGCGGGTCACGGGGAAGGAGCGGGCCGGCAGTTCGGTGCCGGGCTCGACGTCCTCGTAACGGATCTTCGCGGTCATCCGCCTCACGCCCCCTCTGTCGCGCGCGACACGAGCTTCATCCAGGCCGTCACGACGTGCTCGCCCGTCTCGTCGTGGACCTCGCCGCGGACGTTCAGGACGTCGTTGCCCGCCAGCGTCTCGGCCTTCTCGACGGTCGAGGTCACCGTCAGCCGGTCGCCCGCCCGGACGGGACGGGTGTACGCGAACTTCTGGTCCCCGTGCACCACCCGGCTGAAATCCAGGCCGAGTTCGGGGTCCTCGATGATCTGGTCCGCCGCCTTGAAGGTGAGGGCGAACACGAAGGTCGGCGGCGCGATCACATCGGTGTGGCCGAGCGACTCGGCCGCCTCCGGGTCGGTGCAGGCGGGGTTCTCGTCCCCGACCGCCGCCGCGAACTCGCGGATCTTCTCGCGGCCGACCTCGTAGGGCGCGGTGGGCGGATAGGTCCGCCCCACGAAAGTCTGGTCGAGCGCCATACCGCTCGCCACCTCCTGCAAGTTGTCGTACGGGAACGGGACGGGGGCGGGGAAGGGAACAGGGCCGCGGATGTCGACGGCTGGGGGAAGCTTCGGCATCCGCGGCCCTTATAACCCCCCGTCCCCGGGGGGGGGATCAGGGGCTCAGAACTTGCGGAGTACGAAACCGTCGCGGGTCTGCTTGCCACCGCTGCCGAAGAGGATGTTCACGTTGGCGCTCAGCACGTAGTTGCCCGCCGGGGTGATCGCCACCGTGGTGGGCGCCACCTCCGGAGAGGCCTCCTTGCTCACGATGTGACCGCTCTTCCAGCCGTCGTCCGAGCGGAGCTTGAACAGCGCGTCCGCGCCGGTGGAGCGGATGGTGTTGGTCGCCGCGTACAGCGTGCCGTCGGCGCCGAGCGCCATGCCGTCCGCGCCCACGGGGCGCTCCTTCAGGGCGATCTCGGTGAACTTCTTGGGGTCGTGCAGCGGGATGCGGAAGAGCTGGCCGCTGTCGTACCGCACCACGATGACGAAGCCCGCCGGGTCGACGACGATGCCGTTGAGGCCGACGTTGGGCACGCCGTTCTCGTCCTTGCCCGCGTCCAGCGCCTTGTCCTGGAGGAACGTCGACGCGGCGCCGGACGGGGTGACCTTGAAGATCGTGCCGGTGAACGAGTCGGTGACGTAGGCGTTGCCCTTGGCGTCCAGCGCGAGGTCGTTGGCCAGGTGCAGGCCGGGGGCCTGGCTGAGGTCGACCCGCTTCTCCAGGGCGCCGGTCTTCAGGTTGAAGATGGCGAGGCCTGCGTACCGGCCGCGGGTCTCCGGGGTGGAACCGACGCTGAGCAGGGCGTTCGGCCCGGCGTAGACGTCTCCGTACGTGGCGAGCAGGCGGTTGCGGGCGGCGTCGACGCGGATGCCGCCGGTCCCGATCAGGCTCGGGTCGCTGACCAGGGTGTGCGGTATGCCGTCGGCGCCCACCGCCGAGATGGTGCCGTAGCGCAGCGAACCGATCAGGAAGGCGTTGCGGGTCGGGTCCCACGTCACGCCCTCGGGGTGGATGGCGTGGCCCTCGCCGTGGATCACGGGGGGCAGCTGGACCGCGGTGGCCGCGGCCGCGTGGGCCTGCGGGGCGGGCTGCGCGGTGTGGGCGGACGCGGCCATCGGGAGCATCAGGACGGCGGCGAGGGACAGGGCGCCGGGGACGGCGGCCTTGCGCACCTGGCGCAGGCGGTTCGACATGGTAAATCCTTGACTGTGGTGGGAAGTTGGGACTTCTGGTACGCGTGGACTTGCAGACTTCGGGAGGGCGAGCGCGGGGGCTTCAGCCCTTGATGGCGCAGATCGTGGCGCCCGAGGTGACGGATGCTCCTACCGCCGCGGCCAGCTCCTGCACGGTTCCGGAGCGGTGTGCGTTGAGTGGTTGTTCCATCTTCATGGCTTCCAGGACGACGACGAGGTCGCCTTCCTTGACTTCCTGGCCTTCTTCGACGGCGACCTTGACGATCGTGCCCTGCATGGGTGAGGCGAGGGTGTCGCCGGAGGCCGACGGGCCCGCCTTCTTGGCCGTACGTCGCTTGGGCTTGGCGCCGCCCGCGGCCGCGGTGCGGGCCAGGGACATGCCGAGTGAGGAGGGCAGGGAGACTTCGAGGCGTCGTCCGCCCACTTCGACCACGACCGACTCGCGAGCGGCGCCCGTCTCGTCGCCGTCCTCGTCCGGCGACGCTGAACTCGCGTACGCCGCAATGCCGTTGACGAATTCGGTTTCGATCCAGCGGGTGTGGATGTGGAAGGGGGCGGTGGTGAAGGCGGGGGCGGTGACGACCGCGCGGTGGAAGGGGATGGCGGTGGCCATGCCTTCCACGGTGAACTCGGCCAGGGCGCGTGCTGCGCGCTGGAGGGCCTGTTCGCGGGTGGCGCCGGTGACGATGAGTTTGGCGAGGAGGGAGTCCCAGGCGGGGCCGATGACCGAGCCGGATTCGACGCCCGCGTCCAGGCGGACGCCGGGGCCGGACGGCGGTGCGAACCGGGTGACGGTGCCGGGGGCGGGGAGGAAGCCGCGGCCGGGGTCTTCGCCGTTGATGCGGAACTCGAAGGAGTGCCCGCGCACCGCCGGGTCGTCGTAGCCGAGGGCTTCGCCGTCGGCGATGCGGAACATTTCGCGGACGAGGTCGAGTCCGGTGACTTCTTCGGTGACGGGGTGTTCGA
>NZ_JBIWHT010000029.1:0-71629 GCF_044764265.1 Streptomyces sp. NPDC094147
CCCGCGGAGCGGGTACCTCAGCGCTGCGCGCTGAGCAGAGACCAGCTCGCTGCGCTCCCTGGTGAACTGCATTGCTGCGCAATGCAGTTGCCTCGCTTTGCTCGGCCGGACCCTCCGGGTCCGTGAAGTCCCGCGCTGCGCTTGGGACTTGGCCTCGCGTTGCTCGGCTGAACGGGCTCGCTGCGCTCCCCCGCTGGCTTTCCGGCTGCGCCTCCAAGCCCCAGGCCCGCTCCGCGGGCCGGTCTGGCTACAAGAAGGCGGGCTCTGGGGGCGGAGGAGCTCGGGGTCAGGCTTGTTCTCGTTTGCCCGGCGGGGTCCACGGCTCCACCAGGGGCGGCGGGCCATCCAGTGCGCCACGGAACTTCTCTTTCAGGCTCTTCTTCGGTGCTTCCTTCTCTGCCCGCGCATGCACGAGCCGGGCCGTGCTCACCCGGAAGTGGCATTCACGGTGACGCTGCCTCACCAGCACCACCCACGCACCGTCCTGAGCCAGGAACGCCTCCCGCGCCGGCTCATCCCCCGGCCGCGCACGCCGAGCCAGCCCCCGCGGTATATAACGCAACGCCGCATCCTCGGCCGCAGCGACCGCCTCCGCCTGATCCCCGCCAATACGGTGAGCACCCACCAGCGTCCACCGATGCAACCTCAAGGCCACTCCATCGGCGCGTTCGTTTATCCAGCTGTCCTCCTCGATGAGGACATACCACTCGTTGGTCACAACCAGCGTCTACCTGTCTTTTCTGGGGCTTCGGACTTCACTTCGGACTTCAGACTGGGCGCAGGCGCTGCGCGGGCTTGAGGGTGGAGTCGCTCGTTCGGAGTGGGTTTCAGCGTAGTCCGGACGGTCGGGATGATGCAATGTAGTGTTGGTAGAAATAGGAGGCATCTTGTAGGGGTAGGTGCAGGAGCGCTTGGACGGCTCGTGAGGGGAATTCGCGGATGACCGAACGGAACGAGGTTATCGGAGACTCTTCTGTGTTGGGGGAGTTGAGCGGTGATCCGTTGCGCAGGATCGGCCAGTTCGGGACGGCGGGCGTCCATGCACGGCTGCGTTTGTTCGAGGTCCTGGCCACGGCCGGAGTCCCGGCGCCAGAGGCGGACGAGCTGGTGGGCGCTTTGGAGGCCGGGGCGGTGGCGGCCGCGTACAGCTGGGTGTCGGAGCTGGTCGACTTCGTCCCCGACGGGCACGACGACGCGTACGGCCAGGGCTGGTTGGATGCCGGTGAGACGTTCACCGGGTGTCTGGTGGAGCGGGCGGACCGCATCTGGGAGGAGCACTGTCGGGCGGTGCGGTCCGCCGGGTTCACCGCCCATCTCGCCGAGGCGCGGGAGAAGGAGACCGGCGAGCTGGTGCGGCTGCGGGCCTTCGCCCGCCAGGCCCTGGACGGCTCCCTTCCCGGCAGCGAGGAGCACCGCCGGGCGGTGGAAGCGCTCGGGGCGGCCGGTGACGGCCTCACGGACGGTGGTCCTGCGGACGCCGCGGCGGTGTCGGCCGGGCAGGCCGCTGTGGCCGAGGACCCGTTGGCGGCAGTGGAGGCCGTGTACGTCGAGCGGGTCCTGGCCGTGGTGGAGCGGCTCTACCGCGAGCTGACCGGGCGCAGCAAGTGGGACAGGGAGGTGTCCTTGCGGACGCTCGCTGTGGTCCTGCGGTGTGTCAGCGCCGGTGAGCTGGCCGGGTATCCGGAGCGGCTTGCCCGGTTCGTCCGTGCCCACCGCGGGCGGTTCACGCGGCTCTACCTGGCTTACGGGCCGCAGGGCCCCTACCCCGACGAGGTCTGCCTCCTGGCCGCTCGGCCCGAGGGCATCGTGTTCTGCGAGCGGCTTACGGCCGCCCCGTTCCGCCTCGAAGGGATCTGGGACCCGGGAGGGCGGGGACGCCGGTCTCGAACTCCTGCGTCAGGCCTGGCGGACCAGCGCGTGAAGCGTCCTCGCCCCACCCCCGAAACGCACATGTGTAATCGCCCGGTACAGCAGCGGAGCGCCCCGTGAAACAACCCGCCATTCTTCTCCGTGAACACCAGGAGGACGCGAAAGCACGTATCCGGAAATGGGTCGGATTCCCTGCAAGATCTTTTGTGCCCGCCGAGGGGGCCCGGGCCACGTTGGTGTCGGCGACCGGGTCGGGGAAGACGTACACCGCCGCGGACGCCGCGCGCGAGTACTTCCCGTCAGGCCGGATCCTGGTGATGGTGCCCACCCTGGACCTGCTGGTGCAGACCGCCCAGGCGTGGCGCACCATCGGCCACAACTCCTCCATGGTGGCGGTGTGTTCGCTGGACAACGATGCGGTCCTCACATCGCTGGGGGTGCGGTCGACCACGAACTCGATCCAGCTGGCCCTGTGGGCCGGGTCCGGGCCGGTCGTCGTGCTCGCCACGTACGCCTCGCTCGTCGACCGCGACGACGAGCTGGGAATGGGGAAGGTGCGCGGGCCGCTGGAGACGGCCTTGGCGGGCGGGGAGCGGTTGTACGGGCAGCAGATGGACCGTTTCGACCTGGCCGTCGTGGACGAGGCCCACGGCACCGCAGGTGACCTCGGCCGGGCGTGGGCGGCCATCCACGACAACGCCCGGATCCCGGCCGGCTTCCGGCTGTACCTGACGGCCACGCCGCGGATCCTGGCCGCCCCCCGGCCACAGCGCGACAAGGACGGGCGCGAGCTGGAGATCGCCTCCATGGCCGATGACCCGGGCGGGACGTACGGGAGGTGGATTTACGAGCTCGGGCTGTCCGAGGCGATCACCCGGGAGATCCTCGCCGCCTTCGAGATCGACGTGCTGGAGATCCGCGACCCGGCCCCGGTCCTGGGTGGGTCGGAGGAGGCGGTGCGGGGGCGGCGGCTGGCGCTGCTGCAGACCGCGCTCCTGGAACACGCCGCGGCGCACAATCTGCGCACCGTCATGACGTTCCATCACCGGGTCGAGGAAGCCGAAGCGTTCGCCGCGAAGCTGCCCAAGACCGCCGCCGAGCTCTACGCCACCGAACCCTCCGCCCCGGTTCTGGCCGAGGCGGAGGAGCTCCCCGCATCCTCGATCGACGCCCGCCTCTACGAGCTGGAGACCGGCCGCCACGTACCCCCGGACCGGGTCTGGTCCGCGTGGCTGTGCGGCGACCACCTCGTCGCCGAACGACGCGAAGTACTCCGCCAGTTCGCAAACGGCATCGACGCCAACAACCGGCGCGTGCACCGCGCTTTTCTCGCCTCCGTGCGGGTTCTCGGCGAGGGCGTCGACATCACCGGTGAGCGGGGCGTCGAGGCCGTGTGTTTCGCCGACACCCGTGGGTCGCAGGTCGAGATCGTCCAGAACATCGGCCGCGCCCTGCGCCCCAACCCCGACGGGACAACGAAGGTCGCCCGGATCATCGTGCCGGTCTTCCTCGAACCCGGCGAAGACCCCCACGACATGATCGCCTCGGCCAGCTACGCACCGCTCGTCGCCATCCTCCAAGGCCTGCGCTCCCACGACGAACACCTCGTCGAACAACTCGCCTCCCACGCCCTGACCCGCAGCGCGCAGCAACGACGGGTGCACGTGAGACGCGACGCGGACGGCCACATCATCGCCGCCACCAGCAGCGACAGCGACAAGGACGGCGGTGGTGGCGAGGACCAGGAGGAGGACAGGACCGAGGCGGCGGTGGAGTCGGCGCTGCTGCACTTCTCCAGCCCGCGCGATCCCGCCGCCATCGCCGCCTTCCTGCGCACCCGCGTCTACCGGCCGGAATCACTCGTGTGGCTGGAGGGCTACCAGGCGCTGCGCAAGTGGCGCACCGAGCACCACATCACCGGCCTGTACGCCGTCCCCTACACCGCCGAAACCCGAGCCGGCGCCACCAGCACCTACCCGCTCGGACGGTGGATCCACCAGCAGCGCAAAGCCCTGCGCGCGGGCCTGCTCGAAGACCATCGCAAGAAACAGCTCGACGACGAAGGCATGGTGTGGGAGCCAGGCGAGGAGGCCTGGGAAACCAAGCTCCGGGCCCTTGCCACCTACCACCACGCCCACGGACACCTCGCACCACGCCAGGACGCCGTCTGGCCCGCCGACGGTGAAAACGGCGAGCCCGTGCCCATCGGCCAGATCATGGCCAACCTCCGCCGCACAGGCGGCCTCGGCAAAGACAAGGAACGGCGAACCGACCGCGCCTCCCAGCTCACCGCGATCGACCAGGACTGGAACTGCCCCTGGCCACTCGACTGGCAACGCCACTACCGCGTCCTGGCCGACCTCGCCGCCGACGAGGCCGACGGCCTCCTGCCCGTGATCGAACCGGGCGTGCTCTTCGAAGGCGACGACCTCGGGAAATGGCTGAAGCGGCAGCAACAGGCGGACACCTGGGCGCAGCTGACCGGCGAGCAGCGCAAGCGACTGTCCAAGCTCGGCATCACACCCGCCGAACACCCCACCCCGGCACCGGCTGCCAAGAGTGTCGGGAAGAAGGCAGGGAAGGCGTCAACGGCCTTCCAGCGGGGCGTAGCAGCCCTCGCGCAGTACATTGCCCGCGAAGGCCACCACCGCGTCCCCAGGGCCCACGCGGAGGAGATCGTGATAGAGGGCGAGACCGCGCCGGCGGTGGTGAAGCTCGGCGTGTGGATGTCCAACACCAAGAGCCGCCGCGACAAACTGATCCCGCCCCAGCGGGCAGCGCTCGCCGAGCTGGGCGTGGAATGGGCGTAGTGAGGCAGCGATATCCGGGGGCAGCCGGCGGGCGGTGACGGGGTCGGGCGTGGTGGGGCGCGGGTCAGCGCCAGCGCATGTCGAGGGCTTGGAGGGCGTCCAGTTGCTCGCGGGTGAGCCGGGCGGGGTGGTGGCGCCGTTCGGCGATCCATCGGCCCAGGTGGAAGTCGGTGCCGTCGAGGTCGCAGGTGTAGGTGCGGGGGACGTTGAGGTGTTGGTGCTGGAGCCAGAAGGCACGGGCGGCGCGCAGCCCGCGGGCGAAGGCCCATTCGGCTGCGCCGCGGGGGCGGCGCAGCAGGAGGGCGAGGGGGTGGGTGAGCGGGAGAGCGCCGAGGAGGTTGTGCTGGGTGTCGGCGAGGAGGGGCAGCCGGGCGATCTGCTGGTCGAGCCAGCGGGCGAGGAGGGAGTCGTCGCTGCCGGGGCGCCGGCCGGGGAAGGCGAGACCGCCACGGCGGGCTGCGGTGAGGGCCTGGGCGTAGGTGCGTTTCCACTCGGCCCCCCAGTCGGCATTCCACCAGGGATAGATCTCGTTGAGGGCGCGGTGGTAGCAGAACGGCAGGGTCCGCTCGCGTGCTTCGCGACGGCGGTCGGCGAGCCAGCGGCCGAGGTGGATGCCGCCGTGGTGTTCGGTGGTGCGGGGAGCGAGGTGCCCGTGGCGCGAGGTGTAGTCGCGGGCGACGTCGAGTTTGTATTCGATGCTGTGGGAGGGGTGCTGCCAGGTCATGCCGAGTGCGTCGAGGCGTTCGATGCGGTCGGGCAGAAGCATCCGGTTGTGGCGCAGGGAGCGCTGTTGGCCGACCCACCAGCCGAGGTAGAAACGGTCGCCGGTCAGGTGGCGGCTGGGGACGTCGAGGTGGCCGCTCTCGCGGTGGTAGCTCTGGGCCTGTGCGAAGCCCGCCTCCCACACCGCACGGCGACCGCAGGAGTCCAGTCCGGAATCCAGACCCACGCCGGCCGCGGCGACACCCGGCCGGACGAGTTCCGGCTCGCAGAGGCCGGCGAACCCGATGGCGGGCGGCATGGGCGCCCACTCCCAACGCCAGCCCAAGCCGAAGCCGAAGAAGGACTGACGGACGGCGGACCGAGCTGTCCGGGAATCAGGGCCGACGCGGGCCCCAACTGAACATGACTGAGGAGGAACCCCGCGTGTCGGGGTCCCGCCTCGTCGTCGTCCTGCCGTACCGCAGAGGTACGGAGGGAAATCTGGGGTGCCCCGCTGCCACGGGGACCACCATTCCACTGGCGTCTGTCCAGACCAATAGACATTCACCCTTAGCCGTGCGCGGCGTACGCGCCCGGAGTGAGGTCTTAAGAGTCGTCCCCGGCCATGATCGTGACAATGCCCAGTGGACAACGCTATACATCTGCGAAACAACGCAGCACTCCGACCTGCACAGATCAAGTTTTTTCGGCAGAGCACAGGCGAGTTCTTAATCCGCCGTGCGGGACGCCGGCGAAATAACCGCCGGAAGCGTTCGCGGGGCATCCACAAACGGGGCCGGGGCCATTATTTCGCGCGTGTCCCGCATATGCGCGGCTGTGGGATGTCGCCGCTCCGGCATGGGTAGCGTGGCGCGATGACTCACCTGTCTGCCAACAGGTCCGTCAAGTCCCATACGTCACACGGAAGTTGAGCGCTTCACCGTCCAGACCAGCCGGACCCGTGCTGGAGCTCCTGCTCCATCCGGGATCGACATTTCCCTGAAGTGAGGAACCCACTTGCGCAAGCGCCGCACGCACATATCCCGCGCTGTCCAGCCCCGCCCGCGCGTCCAGCGCGTTCCGGAACACCTTGAGAGTGCTCCGGAGCCGGTGGAGGTGGAGGAGCAGTCGGCTCGCAGCTGGATCCCCGTGGTCCAGCTCGCGGTCATCCTGGCCACGTTCACCGTGCTCACCCTCTGCGGCGTATCGCTGCAGGAGGCTGCCGGTGTCATCGGCGCGGGTCTCATGATCATGGGAGACCTGCGCAACACCCGTCCCTGACCCTTCCCTTCCGGGGTGTCGACTCCTGTCGGCACCCCGGCTTCGGCCCCGGGAAAGGAGACACCGCCGTGGCCCGCCCCCTCAACCCCCTGCCGGCCGTCAGCAGTCCGCTGGTGGACCTGGCTCATGACCTCCGCCAGCTGCGCGACCGCGCGGGCGGACCCACCCTGCAGGAGATGTCCTGCGCCTGCGCAATGTCGACGGCCGCCCTGTCCAAGGCGCAGAGCGGCCAGTACTTCCCCACCTGGAACGCGGTGCGGGGCTATGTCACGGCCTGCGGCGGTGATCCGGACGAGTGGCACGACCGGTGGCAGACCGTACGGCTCACCCAGGGACCTGAGCGCGCGGACGGCGGCGCGGTGAGCCGGCGGGAGTGCATCGAGCGCTGGGTGACGTCCGGGAAGGTGTTCCCCCCGCCGGTCGAGACCGCCGACCAGCTCCGTGAAGCGCTCCGCTGGCTGCTGCGGTTCTACGACCTGAGCCTGCGCGCTGTCGCCGCGAAGAGCACCGGCTACTCCCACAGCAGCTATCACGCCGCTCTGTCCGGCCGCCGGTCCTTCACCCCGGAGCTGCTGCGGTCGCTGCTGCTGGGCTGCGGAGTCCGCTCGACGGCGAGCCTGGAGGCCTGGCTGATGGCGCTCAGCCGCACCGGGTCGGACGACCTGACCGCCGACGTGTTCCAGTTCATCGGCCGGACGCGACAGATGGTCGCGGAACAGTCGGACCGGACCAACCATGTGGAGGTCCGCCACTCGGTGGCAGCCCTGAATACATCGGTCAAGCTCATGACGGGAGGGGGAGACCCCGGCCGGAGGACGCTGCACTACCAGCGGATGCGGAACGCCCAGCACCGACTGCTGCTGGCCCTCTCCCGCGACGTCCTGCGCGCCGAACACGTCCTCCCCAACGGGAACGTCCTCGATCCGCAGACCCTGACCCCGTTCCTGCGGGGCCGCGCCGAAATCCCCGAGCCCCTGCTGGCCCTGCTCGTCAACTCCATCACATGGGCCGACCTGCCATTCCGGCGTCAGGTCTTCCAGGCACTGCGGGCCTCCAGCAACTTCCTGGCCCGCGGGCTGACGCACTGGATCGCAGCCCCCCTCGTACCGGACGGCCAGCTCATGCTCCCGACATTGGAAGAAGGCAGCGGCCAGGCTGCCTGACCCGGGCAGGGCGCTGTGCGCTGGAGCCGGCGCCCCGTCGGTGTGTTCAGAGCGACCAAGATCGAGCCCTTCAGCACGCGGTCGACGGGGGAGGCAGCAGAGGCTGCCGGACGGACCGGTGGCGCGGGGAGGTGTACGAATGCCAGGGACGGCGCGGGGCGCGGAGGCCTTCAGCCGGGGGCTTGCGGCGCTTGCGCAGTATGTCCAGCGTGAGCAGCGGACCGTCATTCTGCGGCAGCACACCGAACGGATCACCGTCGACAGCCAGGACCACGACGTACGCCTCGGCGTGTGAGCCTCCAACCAGAAGAACCGCCGCGACAAACTCAACGAACAGCAACTCGCCCAACTTGGCATCGACTGGGCGTGAACACGAGGCTCTGCCGCGAACGGGGCGCAGCTGCCCGCCGGCCGGTTACGGAGTGGGAGCCTGGAGGCGGACGGCCATCTCGGCGCTGAAGCCGGCGCCGCGCATCGCGGCGGTCGCCTTGATCACGTCGGCGAGGGCCTTGTGCACCACCTGCAGTTGGGGGGTGACGTGGTCGGTGCGGATCAGCGGGGCGACCGCACTGCATTCCAGGCGCACCGCCCGGTGGTGCATGAAGTGAAGTTCGCGGCTGACTGCCAGGACCGACAGCCTGGGGTCGAGGGAGACGAAGTAGCGGCCCAGGGCGTACAGGAAGCACTCGTTGGCCAGCGGGCACATCTCGTCGCGGTCCCAGACCTTGGCGACCTCGAACTGGTGGGCACTCATGTGGTCGAGGGCCATCTTGCGGACCATGCCCTCGTCCGCGGTTCCCTTGGCCAGGTCCCACAGCTCCATGCCCACGTCGGCCGGTGAGCGGCGCGGATGGTTCATGACAGACCGCTCCGCCCGTCATCCAGCAGTCGCGCGAGGGCCTCGTCCATGCCGGACTGGCCGGTGGTCACGACGTGCTCGCACCAGTCGCACACCGCGCGGACTTTCGCCAGGCTGTCCAGGACCGCCGCCTCCTGCTCGTCGGTGAGGACCTCTTCCTGAGCGGCGACGACCGCGTTCTGCATCACCACGCAGAAACTCGTGCACTGCCCCAGGATTTTGAGGACCGCTGTGGGCGTCTGCTGGTGGGCCACCGTCGGGCCCGACGGTGGCGCACTCATCTGCGGTTCGGGTGCGGGGGTGGGCAGCTGGGTCTGCCTGCGGTTTTCCTCTTCGACCCGGAGAGCTAGATCTCGCTGTGCATCTCGGACCGTCTGCCGGAAGGCAGGGCTCTCCATGGCCTTGTTGATCACTTCAGTGCGTTCGGCGAGCTGTTTCACTGCTTCGGCTGCCTCGTCTGTGACGCGCAGCAGCCGCTTGGCATGGCCGATCCGCTCGGTGGGAGTGCTCGGTGTATCAGGGCGGGAGTCACGGGCGCGCCGCGCTGCGTCCCTGGTCCAGTGGCCGTGGCCAGCAGGGTCGAGTTCGTCGCCGGGATCCTCTCGGATCAAGGCGAACCGGTTCGGCTTTCCTGCAAGTGCCTCGTGGACGCTCCAGGGGACATCCTCGCGCCGCATCTCGACGGGCCAGGCCTTCGCCACGTACCGGTACTTCTGCAGGGTGTCGAAGGCAGCGCGGATCTGCCTGGCGTAGATGGTGAGGGTGGCGGTGACCTCGCCATGACCGTGCGGGTTGGCGTCGATGATCTCGTTGAGGAGGTCGCCGAGTTCGAAGTTGCTGGCGCTCTTGGACCGCATGATGCGGCGCCCGCGCTGGACGTACTCCCCCCACTGCTCACGGGTATAGCCCGCGGGCACTTCAAGGACACTCATCTGGAACTCCGTGCCTCAGGCCGGTCCTGCCCTCACGCCCCAGGCGGCATGATGCCGCGTGCCGGCACACCCGGCAGTTTCCCCTGCCCGCAGCATCCCGCCCCGGCAGCACGAGCGGCAGGCGCACCGCAACACGCGCCACCAGCAGTGGAAGGGCGCCAGAAAGCGGAGCGCAGCAGCACACGCCCCGGCGGACGAAGGGGCGCAGCTGCTTCCTTGTGCGGAACTCCTGTGGTGGATACGGCACCGGGGTTCCGCCGCGCCGCTTGGCCCGAGCGGTCCGCTCGGGTCAGTTGGCCGGTGTATCCGGGAGACCGTTGCCGGCCTGCGGGGCGGCAACAGTACGCCCGCGGGCGGCAAGGCCGGGGCCGCCGGAATGCTCCGGGCGAATGAGTGCGAACCGGTCCGGCCGGCCGGCGAGTTCGCGGTAGACAGTCCACGGCACATCCGCGCGGCGCGTCTGGGCCGGCCAGGCCCGGGCCACCCGCCGGTAGGCCCTCAGGCTGCTCGCACTGCAGCCGAGCTGCGCAGCGAACCCGGCGAGGACACCGGCCTCGCCCTGCCCCCGCGGGCAGGTGGCCAGCAACTCCTCGAGCAGATCGCCCAGTTCGAAGCTGACGGCGGTCTGGGACCGCATGATGCGCCGCCCCCGCTCGCGGGCATCACCCGCGGAGTCCTTGCTCCTGCCCATCCCGGGCTCCCTGTCCTGGGCCCGGCCATGCCGCACGCTCCGGACGGCACGATGCCGCGTACCGGCACAACCCGGCTGCCTGTTTCCCTCTACCTGAAGCGTCCCGCCCCGGCAGCACAGGCGGCAGGCGCACGCAGCGCGCACCGCGCGCAGGGGAAGGCCGCCGGGGAGCGGGGCGCAGCAGCGCGCCCCGGCGGACGAAAGGGCACAAGCCCCGGCACGGCACACACGGCCCAGGGCGGTACGGGGAAGTGTGCTGGTCGGCGCAGATACCACCGCGCGGCAGCCCACGCTGCCGATCAGCTGCCGCCCCAGGGCGCGGGAGGTGGCCGTCAGGACGTCATGAGGTGGTGGTAGTCCCTGACCTGCTGGGTGAGTTCCTCTTCGGGCATGTCCGCCCACAGGCTCATCTGCGCCCAGGACTGGCCGCTTCCTCTTCCGGCGAGGGCCAGTTCGTTGAGGGCCTGGCTGATCAGAGACGCGGCCTGGCCCAGAGACGCCATACCGAGCTCGACGCCCTCGGCTGCGGGAAGGGACCCCTCGATCTTCAGTTCCGTCAGGTGCTGCGCCGCGTGGGTGATCAGGTAGGTGATGAAGGACGGCATGTCCACGGGGACGCCGGATGCCCATGTCCCGCTGGAGACCGGCCTCACGGAGGGCTGGGGACCTGCCGGTGGGGCGGAAGGACGGCTGTCCGCGGCGGGCTCGGGCCGGCGGGCCGTGAGGTACTCCCACACCCACCGGTAGGACACCCTGACACGGTCGGTGCGGCGAGCGAAGTCCTGATAGAGCTCGAAGACCGACCGCCGCTCAGCAGGGGGTCTGGCCGCGTCCTCCTCAAGCAGCGCGTCCAGGCGCTGTGCGTACGCGCGCAGTTCGTCCTCGCCGGCCGGCTGCGGCCGCAGGGGCAAAACGGTGGAGAGCACGTCCCTGACCTCCTCGTGCGAGACATGGTGGCGGGCGGCCAGGGAACGGGGCAGCTTGTCGCCGTCGCGGTAGTCACGGCGGATCGCTTCGAACAGTTCACTGCCGGGCTCTGCCATCATCAACTCCTCACAGCGGTAGGCGTGCTGAGTCTTGCACGCCCCGTCCCCGGCGCGGTGTGGGCCGCGAGGGGCCGACTGGTGACCAGGCCACACGCCTGGGCCGCCTCGTCCACCGCGATCCGGTCCCACGCGGTCAGGCGGAAGAAGCGGAGGCTGCCCGCGCGGCCGTCCAGGTCCCTGAAGCAGCGGGCCGCCTCCACCAGGTCCGCCGCCCACGCCGGGACAGACACATGGGTGCCCGCGGGGACCGCGCCCAGGGCGGACGGCGCGAAGGCGGTGGCACGCAGCTGCCTCAGCGAATCCACCGGGCGGCCCGTCAGGACCTGTACAGCCAGCGCCGCGGCGTGCACGGGGTGGGCGACACGGGTATGGATGCGGCGGGCCAGGACCGCCAGATGCGGATCGGGCGCGGCATCGGGGCCGCCGGCAGGCTGGCCGGGCGCGGCAAGCGGCAGGACGGAGCGGCCCAGACGGCACTGTGCTGCCCGGAGTTCACCGGTGGTACAGGGGCGTGGTGCGTACGGCAGCAGGAAGCAGGGCTCGTCGTTCGGCGGCGGGAACGGGGCTTTCTCCCACCAGGGATACCGGCCCGCCGTCACGGCAGCGGGGGCGGTGGGCACGCTGCGGCGGGCCGCCGCAAGGGTATGTACCGTCTGCGGGCCGAGGCTGTCCACGGCGGCCGCCGCCTCGGGTGCGAGCGGGCCATGGCACACCAGGGCCAGGCGGATGCCGGTGAGATGAGCCAGCGCGAAGAGCCGCTCGAGATGGCGCACGGTGATGAGATGGGCGCGGGTGAGCAGGACATGGCCGATGCGCAGCGCCCAGATCCACGCCGCCGCCGTGCGCCAGGCGGTGCGGGCATCACGCGTCCAGCAGACGCCCTCCTCGCTCCCCGCCAGGGGCAAATGCTTGCCCAGGGCGCGCAGCAGGTCGTGGGCCAGGGCAGCCGGGGCACCGGCCGCCGGCGCCGGATGCACCGTGATACGGCCGGCCGGCGGGGCGTGGACGGCAAGGGCCCAGTCCATGAACGCCTTGTCGTCGCCCGCGTCGTACACCACGGTCAGCGCCGGCAGGCGCGGTGGGGGCTCGGCGCGGTCCGGCAGCCAGGTGGGCATCCAGGGGCGGCCCTCGGCCCACAGAGGCGGCAGGGGCGGGGCAGCCCGCACGGCCCCAGCCGTCACCGGGGCACCGGCCCAACGCGGCAGGCGATACGTTCGAGCAACTCCCCCGTCACAGGCTCGGGTCGGGAGCGCAGGGCGCGGCGGGTGTGATGGGTCAGCGCCGCCCAGGCGCGCAGCCGTCCGTGGGCGAACCTGGCGTCCGCATGGTGCAACAGCGTGTCGGGAGCCCGGTGCCATACGGGGTGCAGACCGCGCGCGGCTGACGGCACCTGATCCGGGGGCAACGGGCCGATCCTCACCCAGGCCATACAGCGGGAGGCCAGCATGCGCACCTCACCTAATACCTGCCCACCGTCCTGTGCTGCGACGAGCACCATGCACACCCCGCCCGGGACGGCGTCGTACACATAGCGCAGGTATTCGAAGCAGGCGGGCGACAGTTGGTGGGCCTCGTCCACCACCACGATGCGGGACCGGCCGCCCAGCGCCTCAAGGACCAGCTCATCGGCGGTCCCCGGATCCGTCGGGGGCGGGCCCGCGAGGCCGAGGGCCTCATGGAACGCGCAGCGCAGATCGCACGGATCAGGCCGCGAGCGCAGCCGCAACAGCAAGCAATGCGCGGGCGGATGGGCTGTGAGCGTGGCCTGGGCAGCGAACGTCTTGCCCACCCCGGACGGCCCGGTCACGCACACCATGGCCTGCTCGGCGACACCGCGGGCGACAGCACGTGCGGTGGCAGCGAGCCCGGGCGTGGCCAGCGCCCGCATCCCCGGCACGGCCAGGAAGTGCAGGGCTTCATCGACGGCTACCGGCAGCGGAGCAAACCCGGCTACCGGGCCACCGGGCGCGCAGCTCAGCACTGCTTCAACGCCCAGTCGACAACGCTCCGGTCGACCGTGTCGGTCTTGAAGTGCTTGAGGCCTTTGAGGACATGGTGAGTGACCTTGGCCCACTCACGCATCGAGCCGTCGGCGTGCACCCGGTCGATGTGCTGCAGGAGGGCGGTGTCCACGGTGGCCCACACCGGATGGGTGTCGGGAACCACGCTCAACGCCTCGTCCTCCGACATGGCAAGGACCTCGGTACGGGTGCAGATCCGCGAGGCCAGTGCCGGATCACTTTGCAGGGTGTCGTTCGCCTCACGGCCACCAATGAAGATCACCGCCGGGCGGTTGGTGCGGGTGTTGTCCCACGCGTTGCGGATGAACTCGAAGCACTGGCGGCTGTACTGCTGGGACTCGTCGCACACGATCACGTACGGGCGCCTAGGCAGCGCGGACAGCAGCAGCCGGTACAGCGGCGTGGCCGTGCCCGGCATCTTCCCCGGCAGCCGCATCTGTACGAACAACTCCTCGCGCAAGTCCTTCGGGCCCGGCCGCGAGCGTGCGAACTCCAGGGAGAGCAGCAGGTCCGGGGCCACCTGCCGCAAAGCGGCACGGGTGGCGAAGGTCTTGCCGAGCCCTGCGTCCCCGTAGATCAGCGACATCGCCCTCGCCTCGATCGTCTCCACGATCGTGTCCTGCACCTGCAGCAACACATCCGTGGTCACCAACGACGAACCGGGCACGTCGAGGAAGAACTGCGGCCGCAGCACCGGGCGTTCACCCGGCTCGGGTGCCTGATCACTCATGTGGGTCCTTGTCGGTACGTGCCGGAGTACGGGGACGGGCGGGCATCTTCCAGCCGGGGGCCGGGGCGTTACGCGGCTGATAGACGGCGGGCTCGGCGCGCCTGAGGCGTGCGCGGCCCAAAGTGCCGCAGTCTTCGGCCAGTTCGGAGGCGGCCTCACGCCGGGTCACCCGGCTCGCCTGAGCGGGCGGGCCGGGCTGCGTCGAAGCGTCATACCGCGTACGGCGGCGAGCCGCTGAACGCTCCAAAGCACGGCGCAGCCGCCGGTCGCGCTCGTCGCGGGCCACAAAGACCCTGGCCCGCTCGGCCTCACTCGCCTCATCCGACAACACGGCACGCCCCAGGTACCGGTTGCCGCGCACGGTGTAGAGATCGATCTCATGCGCATGGTGCGGCATCCACCGCACATGGACCCGCATCCCGATCCGCCCCACCCCGTCAAGGGGCATGTAGGAACGGCCGTGGAAATCCACGCCATGACTGGTGATCGTGCGGGGTCTGCCGTCACTCTCCAGCAGGTACGCGCGCAGATCCTCAGGATCGATATCCCGCACCGGAGCTGGGTCGGCCTCCCACGCGGCCAGCGGTGTCATCCCCGTACGCGCCACAACATGCCCGGTGTTGTGCTCGTGAACCCAGTTACGCAGCAGGGTCACGAAGGCCTCGAAGGTGAGCGCCGGATCGTCCTGCCCCAGACGGGTCTTGTGATCCAGCAGCGGGGCCTTCGAGTAACGGGGCAGATCCGCGAAAAACCGGGTCACCGCAGTGCGGTTCAGCCTCTCCACACCACCCTTCAACCGCGCGGACCCCACCACCTGCACCGGTACGTCCAGCGCGCCGAACGCCGCCCGCACCGCCTTGGAGACGAAGTCCGCACCGCCATCGATCCGCACCAGGCGCGGCAGCCCGCCGGCCGGACCGTAGACGTCCCCGCGCAGCACCGCCGAACGCAACGCCGCCAGCACCGAACCCCGGTGCACCGACGCCGCGGTGACCGCCCAGCCCATCACCACCGAGGTGGCCCGGTCCTCGAACCACGTCACCCACACCCTGGCCAGCGAATCGTCCGGCATACCGACCCGCAGCGGAGCCTGCTTGTGGTCCCCCTCCCACACCTCATTCCGGCACACGGCAGGCCGCTTGAACGCCGGATCGTGGCCACGCGCAGCAGGAACCCCCTCCCGCAGCCCCGCCATGAAACCCGGCGTGAGATCCCGGCGGATCGCATCATGCAACGTCGTCAGACCCGGCGGCCGTACCCCCGCCACCCGGGCCCGCCGTACCAACTCCTCATGCGCCCGCTTCACATTCCCCAAACTGTCCGCGAGCACATCAACAACCTCGTCCGTCACCACAAGACACGCACGCGGCACCGGATCCGGCGAACCCGTCGACTCCGCACGAGCCAGCCACCGCCACACCGTACGCACACTCACATCCAACGACCGGGCCACCAGCCGCACATGCCCCGTCGACAACTCCCCCGCCACACGCCGCCGTTGAAGCTGCCGCACCGCAGCGCCACGCAACAGCTCTCTCTGCCCGCCCATCGACACGTCCGGCCCATCGCCGGGGTCCTCACCCTCCACAACCACGGACGCTAGAGAGCCACCCAGCACCCCGCCAAAACACAAAAACGCTTCCCCGCCCCGAGATGATGAACCCACCCGAAAACCACTCCCCGCCCCCACCCCGCCTGCTACACACCACCCGACCGGCAAAGGACACACGGACACAACGACACCGGCCAACACGGCCACCCGACACCAGGAAACACGGGCACCTGTCACCACCCCGGACAACAAAAAAGGGCCCCCGACCAGGCCCTCAACCACAGTGACAACCACCCGCATCAACCAGCGACACCCACCCCACAGCTCACACTACACAACCCCAGGTCAAAACCATGACGACTGCTCAGTTCCACTGACCGGCGACACCGACCAACTTGCGCAGCACTCCACTTAGATCCGGGCACATGGAGGTCAGTGCGCAACCATGTCTTACTACCGTTCACATACACCGAGCCACTTCGCCCCCTCAATCTTCCTGCTCAGCGCGGGGGTTGAAGCTCGCGCAGTCCGTAGTCCGGTGGCAGCCATCCCTTCTTCCGCCTGGCGATGGTTTTTCGAGTGTGGGGAGGCGGGTACGGGCAGCCCTGCATCAGGTCGGGTTCAGTCATGGCCCATGAGCACCGGTAATGGGCGGTGCACACAGGCCAGATGGTCTTCTCGGGCTGCTTCGGATTCGGGGTCGTCCCGCCCCGGCTACGGCGTCTTTTGGGACGAGGTGGCTGGGGCGGGCGGAGCTTGCAGCCTTCGGCAAAGGCTGTCAGGGACGGAAGCCCCGCGCTTCCCAGTGGATCGCTGAAGAGCGGCCCGTTGGTCCCGGTCTCGATGCGCCAGACGAAAGCGGCGGCCCTCAGCAGGGAGCGGGCCCAGGTGGGAACGTGGTGCGTCATGCAGCCCCCGCGGAGCCCGCGGTCGTGCAGTGTGATGGTCGAGGCGTCCGGGGCCAGGTCGTGGACGTGCGCGGTATCGAGCTGTGTGACAGAAGCCGCGGTGAACACCGCCGTGGCCAGCTGAGCCGCCAAGTACGGGTGGGCGGTGGCACGGTGAAGCCGCCAAGCCACCTCAGCCTCAGTGACCGGCGGCATCACCGGTGCGAAGAAATCCCGGTCCGCCGCCATCAGCGCAGCACACCGGCACGAGCCACTCTCGTCGTCGAAGGCGGCGAAGGTGGTCAGGGCCGGCAGGCTGATCCAGCGGTTCGCCAACGGCCGCACCGCATAAGGTGCCTGTCCCTCCAGGATGGTCGGTTCGGCCTCGGGCAGCAGTGCGGAGGCCTCGGCGATGTGGTGGTCCACCTGCCGCAGTTCGCGTTCCAGGAATGCCCGCATGGTTCGGTGGTGGCAGACGAGAACCAGGCGGACCCCGGTGCGCCGGCGCAGGGCAAGGAGATCCCTGAAACGGTGCGGAGTGAGCAAGTGGGCACGCAGCAGGGTGAGGTGGGTGATGGGGGTAGCGAGGATCCAGGCGGCGGTGATCGACCACGTCAGGCCCGGATCGAGCTGTCGGCAGCCGGATAGCGGGACGGGCTTGCCCAGGGCGGCGAGGATGTCGTGGGCGAGCGCGATAGCTGCATCGACGCCCGGAGTGGGGTGCACGGTGAGACGTCCGTGATGCGGGGCGTGGGATGCCAAGGCCGCACGGGTGTGGACCACGTCGTCGTACGGGTCCAGGACCACCGTGACCGGCGGCGGGTTCGGGCAGTCCAGCACGTCAGGCCACCACCGGGCGTTGGCGCAGTTTGCTGTAGGACCAGCGCAACAGGTCCTCGTCCAGCATCCGTCCGGACTCCTTCATCCCGGCGGTCAGGTGATGGGTGATCTTCGCCCAGGCCCGGAAGTTGCCATGTGCGGCCTCGTCATCGCACATGGCGATCAGGTCTGGGTCCGCGTCCGCCCAGACCGGGTGAAACGCCGGGACGACGGTGAGGACCTCCTCCAGCGGCATGGGCTCGATCTCCTGCCACGCATACACCCGGGACTCCAGCATCGGCTCGCTCTGCAGCATCTCGAAACAGCCGTCGCCGCCCGTGAACACGATCGTCAGGTCCGAACTGATGTCATCCCACAAGTAGCGCAGGTATTCGAAGCACATCTTCGACAGCCACTGCGCCTCGTCACAGACCAGGACGTGCGTCTCCTCCAGGGCGCCGCGCAGCATGCGGTCGAACTCAATCGCGTGGGCGGGCGGACGTCCCTGCAAGCCGAGGGCATGGAACAGCTCGTGGCGCAGGTCACGGGTCGAGGGACGGGCCCGGAACTGGATCCGGCGCGTCAGCTTCGGCGCGAGCTCACGCAGCGAGGTGTTCACCGCCAACGACTTGCCCCGGCCTGCCTGCCCGTAGATACAGATCATCGCCCTGGCCTCGATCGCGGCACGGATGTTCTCCCGCACCATCAACAGGGCACGCGTGGAGACTACTTGGGCGCCCGGCAGACGCATGAAGTGGTCTTCCCGCTCACGGGGCAACCGGCCCTGTCGTTCGGCAGTCGCCATTGATCAACGCTCCCCGCTGTCGTCACGTACATCTGCCCCTGCAGGCGGCTCGCCATCGACTGCCTGTCCGGCGTCCACCTGCGAGTCGGCCGCCCGGCGAGGGCGGACAACCGGACGGGCCCAGGAGGCCGGGGGCTCACGGGGAGGGATCAAGTCCGGCAGCGCCCGGGCCGCCAGATCCACGCCCCTGGCCCGGGCGATCTCCGCCTCGGCCTGAGAGGAAGTAACCGTGCGCCGCGGACGAGGCGCGGCAGCCGTGGTCGTGGCGGTGTACCGGGCCTTGCGCAGCTTCTCCGCCGCCTTCAGATCCGCCTTCAGCTGCCGGGCCTTCTTCTCCCTGACCGAACTCAGCGCACGGCGCTGCTCCACCGTCGCCGCCTCCGCCAGATACGCGCTGCCCAGATGCCGGCCCCGCTCCTCAGTGGAGAACACCTCGGTCTGCCCGTCGTAGTGCGGCAGATACCGCAGCCGGACTTTCGTCCCAACGTGCCCGACCATCCACGGCGCAACGTAGAAGCGGCGCCGCCACCTGATCCCGCTCGTCGAGATCTTCCGCGTTCTGCCGTCGTCCTCCAGTCCGAAAAACGCCAGCCGCTCCTCCGGCACCTCCTCAACAGGGGTCGGGTCCGCCTCCCACGCCACCAGCGGCGTCAGACCCGCATCCAGACCGGCGGGCCGGTGCTCGGTGTTCCACCACCGCACCCAGTCCAGCAGCACCTGCACGAAGTCCGGATACGAGAGCAGATCCTCCACCACATCGGGGCGGTACACGCCGACCGGCCGGGCACGGCGGGTATAGCCCGGCAACGAGACCAGCAGCATCTCCTCCAACGCGCCGTTCAACGCCTCGACCGTGCCCTTCCGATACGGCTTATAAGCCGGCAGGTCGTCCACCGGGACCGCGAAGGCACCCAGAGCACGCTCCACCGTCCTGCACAGGAACTCCTTGCCCCGATCCACCCGCACCACCCCCGGCAGGCCCCCGCACGGCCCGTACGGATCCTGCCGGCTGATCCCCGCCCGCAACGCCGCCAGCACCGCGTCACGGGCCGGCTCATGCGGAGTGACCGCCACCCCCACAATCACCTTCGTCGCCACATCGACAAACCACGTCACCCACGGACACTCCGCCCGCCCCTCGACATCCACCCGCACCGGAATCCGCTTGTGATCCCCCTCCCAGCAGGCGTTCCGATGCGTACGCGGACGCTTCCCGAACACGTCATGACGTCGCCGACCCGCCTCACCAGACCGCAACCCGGCACGCTCCCCCGCGGAAAGGTCCTGGCGAACAGCGCGCTGCAAGGTACGCAGGGAAGGCACAGCGCTTGCATCTCCAGCGGCGGCTGCCTCGGCAACCAGTTCCCGGTGGACGGCAGCCACGTTCCCGCCCCACACCGTCAGACGGGCGCGGAAGTCAGGAGTCACCGAAACCCTTGAAGGACAGTGGGGCAACAGACGTCCTTCCCTACGCGCCACGGCCACCCAGTTCCACACCGTCCGCAGTGACACGCCCATCGCCGAAGCGACCAACTGAGCATGGGCAGTGGTGAGTTCCCCCTTGGCGTCCAGTGCCAACAGCCGTGCCACCGCACCCCCACGCCCCGAGCCCAGCCATCGCTCGAAGAATCCGTCGTCGAAGGTACGGGCCCGCCTGGACACCACCATCACCCCCGATGCATCAAGGTCCTGTCTTCTGGGGTGATGTCCACGCCACGCTGAATCCAGCCCGACACACCGGGCTCCGGCACACGATCGAAGGGAAACTGCACAGTAGGTGTCGCCACGGCATCGGTGCGTATGACCGGTAGAACCTCAGCAGCTGTCAGCGCCGGACCGGCTGGACGAAGAGTGCGTCCATGGGCTTGGTCGTGTGAGGACGCATAACCTCCAGCCAGCTACAGCCCACGTCCAGCCGGCGCCCCATGTGCCCGAAGCCGCTCCAGCCGAGACCAACGAAACAGCGTTCGGGCTGGCCGCGTCCGAAAAGCCGCTTTCCGTGCAGTACAACACTGTTCAAGTCGACGCCCTCAGCCTCCAACGTGACCAGGGCGCACGCCGCAACTCGGCGCAGCGGGCTCGTTTCCACCCAACGGCGTCTTACATGCCAGGCGATCTCCTCGTCCGCGGGATACCCGTCGCGAAGCGTCAACTGAGTGATCCGAACTCGCCCTGTCACGTGGCGCTTGAACAGCTCGATTCTTGCTGGCCTCGGAACAAGGCTTTCTACGCCTTGGAACGCCGTCAACACGTGGTCTCTCGGAGCCGTACCCGCTGATCGGTCCTCCTTCAAAGAAGTCAGGCGGTCCCGGGCCACGGAAAGAGGCTCCCCTCTACGCCACAGCAGGAACAGGTCGAAGCCCTCGGCGCGCAGAGAATCACGCCCCCGGAACTGGAACGAGATGCCTCTGGTGCGGCCACGCAGCGCCTGCCGCATCCCCACATACGCATCACGCCCGTTGATCGACGCATGCAGCGACTCACCCAGCCATCGCTTGTCCGTACCGTGCTCCACCACGACATCCACGTCGTTCGGCTCCAGCGCCCCACGCACATACGACCCGAAGACATACACCTCGTCCACCAGGCTCAGCGGCCAGCCGCCCTGTTCAAGACGAATGATCATGTCTCCCAGCAGCCGAGTCGCCCGCTCACGCTTCATCCCGGCACGCTTTCAGCGAAGGCTGCGCGGAACTCCTGCGTCGTCACATAGACAGAACCCGGCACCGCCCTGCGCCTACCGTCCTGAAGCGTCTGGGACACCACCTCGGCCGAAGCCCTCATCCGGCCCGTCCGAAAATCCTCGACAGCCGCCGCGAACTCCTCCGGAACCTCCCGCCGGTCCACCACCCCCGCCACAGCAACCTGCAGATAGGAACCACCGAACGTCTGAAGCCGCGACCAACCCAGAGACCGGGCTGCCTTACGCATCGCCGACCGAATCAGATCAACTCCGCCCAGCGCCTCGGCCTCATCAACAGCCAGCCTCAACTCGTACGACCCGCCAAAGCCTCCCCCGTCAAAAGGAAACGACCGGCGCAGCAACGGCACGAGAACAGCGACAAGGCACTCATGACACGGGTCACCCGCAAACAAAGGCACGCACCGAGCGCAGCCAACCGCCTGCTCCCCCGCCCCGGAACCGCCCAACTCACCCCCACACAAACCCCATCCGCCCCACCCCGGGAAACGACAGCACCCCTCACCACCCCGACGACACCATCAACACCAAACACCCACCACAACCGCCCCCACAGCAGTGAAAACAGATGACGCACCCACAAATGCAAAACACACGACGCCCATCACAGTGGACCTGCTCAGCGCTCAACCAACCTGCGCAACTATGCCCGGAGTTGGAAACTCCCCAGGTCAAACGCTCGCGCGCTCCGGACTCTGCGCAGATTCAGTGAGCCACCAGGCCCACACCTGGTTCGACCAAACTGCACAACACCAGGTCAGAAGCGTGACGACTGCTCAGTTTCACTGACCGACGACAAGAGAAGACGGCCTCACGAAGTTGTCACTCGTCAATTCTGTTCCGGGATGGGTCTGTTGGGTTGAGAAGGTCCAGGTCTTATCCCTGTGGGAGGCGCTTTTGTGGTGTCACTTCGTTGACGTGTGCCGTGACATCTTGATGCGTGGGCTCTGGCAGGCAGTGTTCAGTACGGGTGCCGGGGGCTGCGTGGTCCGTAATCTGGTGGCAGCCATCCTTTCTTCCGTGCGGCGATGGTCCTGCGGGTGTGGGGAGGAGGTAGCGGGCAGCCGTTCATCCGCTCCCGGTCGGTCATGCTCCCCGGGTGCGCGTAGTGAGCAGTACACAAGGGCCAGACGGTCCTCTCCGGCGGCTTGGGGCGTGGGGATGCCGGACGCCGGCTGCGGCGGCGGCGCCGTTTGGGGCGCGGCGGCTGAGGCGGGCGGAGTTTGCAGTTCTCCGCGAAGGCCGTCAGATACGGCAGGCCCCTGCTTCCCAGAGGGTCGCTGAACAGCAGTCCGTCGGTGCTTGTTTCGAGACGCCACAGGACGGCAGCCGCCAGGAGGAGAGGGCGTGCCCACGCCGGGACGTGGTGGGTCATACAGCCCTGGCGCAGCCCGTGGTCGTGGAGGGTGAGGGTTGAGCCGTCCAAGGCCAGGTCACGGACATGTGCGGTGGCGAGCTGGGTGGTAGAGGCCGCAGTGAACGCTGCGGTGGCGAGCTGGGCTGCCAGGTAAGGGTGCGCGGTGGCGCGGTGGAGCCGGAAAGCGACCTCCGCCTGGGTGACAGGCCGCATCACCGGCGGGAAGAAGTCCTGATCCGCTGCCGTCGGCGGGGTGCAGTGGCACGGGGGTGTCGCGATGTCGTGGGCGACCAGGGTGGTCAGGGCGGGCAGGCTGATCCAGCGGTTCGCCAACGGGCGGTATGAGGCAGTGAGTTGGGGCGTAGGGGACTGGTCTGCGG
The DNA here is from genome assembly GCF_044764265.1 of Streptomyces sp. NPDC094147. Lineage (NCBI taxonomy): Bacteria > Bacillati > Actinomycetota > Actinomycetes > Kitasatosporales > Streptomycetaceae > Streptomyces > Streptomyces sp. NPDC094147. The sequence continues at coordinate 22,606 of NZ_JBIWHT010000029.1, forward strand.
CAGGCAGGAGAACGGTGGCCTCGGCCAGGTGGTAGCCGACAGTGGCCAGGGCCCGTTCAAGGGGTGCGGGCAGGTGGGCTTGGTGGCAGACCAGGGTCAGGCGCAGGCTCGTGCGCTGGCGCAGCTCCAGCAGGGCGCGCAGCCGGTAGGGGGTCAGAAAATGGGCGCGTAGCAGCATCAGATGAGTGATGTGTGTCGCGAGGATCCACGCAGCGGTGATCGTCCAGACGGGGCGGATATCGAGCTGCCGGTAGCCGGTCAGGGGCACGGGCTTGCCCAGCGCGGCGAGGATGTCGTACGCCAGCGTGAGCGTGGAGTCGGTCCCCGGCGTGGGATGGACCGTGATTCGGCCGGCTGCGGGAGCGTGGGCCGCGAGTGCCACGCGGGTGTGCACCAGGTCGTCGCCGGGGTCCAGGACCACGGTGACCGGCGGCGGATCGGTGCAGGGCAGCATCATGTGCCTTGTCGGGGGAGCTTGCTGTAGACCCAGCGCAGGATTTCCTCGTCCACCGCGGTCCGGCTGGTCGTCTCCATCCCGCCTAGGAGCTGGTGGGTGATCTTGGCCCAGGCTCGGAAGTTCCCGTGCGCGGCCTCCTGGTCGCACAGGGAGATCAGCCCGGGGTCGGCATCGGCCCACAGTGGGTGGAAGGCCGGGATGACCGTCAGGACCTCCGTCGGAGGCATACGGGGGATCTCCTGCCAGGTGTAGACCCTCGATTCCAGCATCGGCTCGCTCTGCAACGTCTTGAAGCACCCGTCGCCGCCCGTGAAGACGATCGTCAGGCCGGTGTCGGGGTCATCCCACAAGTAGCGCAGGTAATGGCGCAGTCCGCGGGTGGTGGGGCGGGCCTGGAAATGGATCCGGCGCGTCACATCGGGGGCCAGTTCGCGCAGCGAGGCATTGACCGCCAGGGACTTGCCGTGACCGGTGGCACCGTAGATACAGATCATCGCCTGGGCCGCGATGGCCGTGCGGATGTTCTCCCGCACTTCCAGCAGAGCCCGGGTGGCCACGACCTGCGCGTCTTTGAGACGCACATAGTGGTCGTCACGCTCCCGCGGCAGCAGGCCCCGGCGCCGCGCGGCCGTCATCGGTCAGCCCTCCTCGTCCGCCGCGCCCGTCGGCGCAGGCGCACCGCCGGCAGGGCGCGTGACCGGGCGAGCCCACCCGGGTGGCGGTTCACGCGGTGGGACCAGGTCCGGCAACGCCCGCGCGGCCAGGTCCGCCCCGTAGCTGCGGGTCAGCTCCCGCCCGGCCTCGGCGGTCGTCAACGCACCCAGTTGTTCGGGCTGCTTCGCCTCGGTGACCGCTTCATAACGCTGTCGGCGCAGTGTGTCCGCCTTCCTCAAGGCGCGGGCAAGGACACGTCGTTCGGTGTCCTTGGCACGGCGCAGCTCGACCCGCTGGGCCTTGGTGGCTTGGTCGGCGAGATGGGCCGTACCCAGATGCCGGTGGGTCGCCGCGTCGAACACCTCGATCTCGTGGTCGTGATGGGGGATCCAGCGCACCCGTACCCGGGTCCGGTCCATACCGTTCATCCAGGGCGCCACGTAATACCGGTTGCCCCAGCGGATGCCGCTGGCGTTCAGCGTGCGGATCCGTCCGTCGTCCTCAAGGGTGAAGGCCCACAGCAGACCGGGGTCCACATCCTCGACCGGAGTGGGGTCGGCCTCCCACGCCTCAAGCGGGGTACGGCCGTCCAGCGGCTGGGAGAGATGCCCGGTGTTCCACGTGTCCACCCACTCCAGCAGCAGCGCGGTGAAAGCGGTGAACGGCAGAGGCTCACACGGCGGACCGATGTCCCCAGTACGGCGGCGCGGGGTGGCGGTCGGAGCATGGGTGTAGCGGGGCAGCGGGGCGCAGAACATGCGCACCACGCAGCGGTTCAGGTTCTCCACCGTGCCCTTCAAGTCAGGCCGGTACGGCGGGAGCGGTTGGACCGGTACGGCGAACGCTCCCAACGCGGCCGCCACCGTCCGCGACAAGAAGTCCGCACCCTGGTCCACCCGGATCAGATCGGGCAGGCCCCCGACCGGTCCGTACGGACCGCCGCGGGAGAGAGCGATCCGCAAAGCCGCCAGGACCGCATCCCTGGACGGCTGGTGCGGGGTCACCGCAGCCCCCGTGATCGCATTCGTCGCGCAGTCGATGAACCAGGTCACCCACGGACACGCCAGCCGCCCGTCCAGGGCGACCTCGACAGGAAGATGCTTGTGGTCCGCCTCCCAGCAGGCATTCCGCCACTGCCGCGGACGCCGCAGATGCACATCGTGAAGCCGCCTGGCCCGCTCCCCTCCGCGTAGCCCGGCGCGCTGGCCGGCATTCAGATCCCGGCGTACCGCGCGCTGCAACGTCGCCAACGACGGCACCAGTACACACAGCGCGGAGCCCGGTCCCGTTCCCTCGCCCAGGCCGCCCTTTCCCCCACCACCGGCACACGCGGCGCCGTCCGGCGAGACGGCCCGGGTCTCGGCGAGCAGCTCCCGGTGAACAGCCGCCGCGTTCCCGCCCCACAGCGCCAGACGGGCATGCAACTCCGGAGTGATCGTGAAACGACCCCGCTGCTTCGGCCCCGCGCGGCCCTCCACACGCGCCACCTGCAACCAGCGCCACACCGTCCGCAACGTGACCCCCGCACCCGCCGCGGCCAGCCGGGCATGCTCCGTGGTCAACTCACCCCGCCCGTCCAGCACAAGGAGCCGGGCCACCACCTGCTCACGCGCCAACCCAGGCGGCACCAGGACACTCGGCGCACCAGCGCCGTACACATCGGCCACAGGGCAACACCCACCACTCCCCCGCCCAGCCGCCACGGCCAAGACCGCGCCGGGTCAGACAGTCACTTCCATGACACCGCCGACCGCACACCGTCGGCACCACACACCGAAAACCACTGCCACCGATCTACAGAAGTGGTATAAGTCTGGCGCTGGGGAACCTCAGCAAGTCTCGCAGCGATCACCGTACCGGGCGTAGACGAGCCTGGGCGCGGACACCGTTCCACACCTTAAGCAGCGACTCCGCCAGGGCGTCGCGGCACCCGGATACGGTTCCAGGGGATCAAATCCCCTGGAACGCAGTTCCTCGGCTGGAGTGACGAAGTCCTTGAGCGCTCGATCTCGTCAAACCTGAGTGCGGACTTGGGACTCCAACGGGCCGTGCGGGGAATGCCACGTGTAGGCAATGCCGAAGTCGTGGCCCTCTCTGTGACTCTTCCACACCCGGGCATAGGCATGTAGCCACGTCTGCCGTTCCGGTTCAGGGATTTCGCACGCCCGCAACATGGCCTCGAACTGCCCCATACTGCGGGGAACGGCTTGCTTACTGATGATGCGCTGCAGTGTGGTCCGCGGCAGCGCACCAAACCCCCCGGCCTGCGCTTCCATCGTGCGCAACGATGGAGCACCGGCTCGTTCCCACGCTTCAAGGAGTGCAGCACTCAGCTCCGCGACATCGTGGATGAGCTCCGGTTGAGGAGGGAGCACCGTCGGGCCGATGCGCTGGGAACGGCGCTCGGCGTACCGAGCGCGCTTCCACAACTGCACGGCCTCATCGACGGAACCGCCGCAAGCCCACGCGTACGCCTCCACCACTGACCGACGTGGAATCGTCCGGCCTGACGCAGCCCGCTGCAGCGTCGTGGCAGCGCACCCTGCTCGCCGACCCAGTTCCCGGTAGGTCAATCCCGTACGGCTGCGCTGTTCACGGAGCCACTTCACGAGCTCCGCCAAAGCAGGAGCACAGGAGACGGTCGGGCTCTCTCGACGTCCCATGAACCGCTCGCCTACAAAAGGTCTGCCGAGGGAGAAAACAATCCCCGTAGGACGCGTTGCGCCAAGCGAAGCCGGGCGTGGCAGGCAGTCGTGACAGTGACCGCGACCAGCCCCGCACCAGCCAACAGATGCAACACCTGCCACAAAGAGAACCCCGACCACGCCAGGAAGGCGGCTATGACGGTGATCACGACGATGACGACGGCTTCAGGCCCGTACAACCGGGGAGAGCCGACGGGAACAAGCGCACCGCACCAGGCTGCGGAAGGGTACTGAGACACGAGAGGGCTCCCTGAACGAAGGGCCCGGCAACATGCCGGGCTGCTACTGGCTCCAACTCGGCTGGCCACAGAGGCAGTTGACGCTGCCCCCGTGCACGTGTCCGGCCTTGCAGAGCATCTTGGCAGCAAGCCAGCGTCCCCCCGTCCGGCACAGGGAAATTGATGCAGCAGCGTCCCCGTACGGAACCACGCACGCCGAAATAATCCGTAACTACCAGTCACATAGACGTCCATCGCGGCCTGCAGTTTTCCCGGCACCACGCGCACGGCTGTCACAGAACGCGAAAGAGGAAACTCGAATTGGTGCATCACCGGACCACTTCGGTTTGCCATCACCGGACGAGGCTGTAACCATCCAGACGTCGCCGTCGGCGGCAGCTCCCTGACCGCTACTGGCTCCAACCACAGCAATCCAGGGACCCGTGCGACATGTTGACGCGTGTCCACACACGAGGCCGGCCCCACTGCGCACGACGGGGCCGGCCTCCCCCATTCCCCACCGCCCCCACACCCGGACCGCTCAGGGAGCCACACCAAACTGACAGCGGAAACGACATTTACACGTCACCGCTAAAACCGCACCAAGCTGCCACCCCGGCCATCAACAAGGGACACAGGACAGCTCAACCACGGTGACACCCAAACGCTTCCCAACCAGACCGCGGTGACACACACCAGCAGGTTCACAGCACGGGCCAGCCAGCCAGCCGGTGGATCAGAACTCACGAAACTGACACAGCGTCACCCCACCCGCGATAAACGACCAGGACAGCGATCCCCCACCGATCTCTCACATCCACGACAGTGACCCCACACCCCGAAACAGCCCCCGACCCGCATCAACACACCCCAACCCACTGTCTCTCACACCACTGTCCGCAAACCGAGAGATCGCAGACAACAACGTCGGTCTCCACGATCACAACCGGATCGTGGAGACCGACGTCACGCGAGGGGCCGAATTAACCAACGTCCGCTGCGTGCGGGGCGGCTCTCAGTCTTCGGTTACGCGGAGCCAATCCCGCCGCCGGTCAGGCCCATGGTCAGAACGCGGCGCCGTCTCCGCGCATGAGGGGCAGGGGCCAGCCCTTGGTACCGATCGACCAGATCTGGTTGTTGCCGGAGTTGAAGATTGCCAGGTCGCCGGTGTCCTGGATCTGTGCCCAGGCGTTCTGGTTGCCGTTGGTGGCAGTGGCCCACAGGGCGTGCTGGTTGTTGGCGTCGTACAGGACCAGGTTGCCGTCCCACTGCATGGTCAGGTGGTCACCCTGCGTGCTGCCGTAGGTTCCAGTGGTGTGGATCGCGGTGCCCGGCGTCATGGACGCATCCGGGTACTCGACGAGGTTGCCGTCGTTCTGCAGATCCAGGGTGTGGCCGTTCGGCGAGGTGATGTGCTGTCCCTTGTTCAGGGTTTGGCCGGCCGCGAGCATCGAGTCCCCGCCCAGGGGCTGGGACTGCCGGCTGGCGAAGGTGGCGGTGTAGGCGTCATAGGAGCTGACTGTTCCGAGGAAGCCGCCATACTCGCACGATGCATCCACGAATCCCGGGCCGGTGATGAAGGTGGGCGCCTTACTCTGACTGCCGCTGCCGTCGGGGTAGATGGTCGAGTTGAAGTCGGCCTTGCCGTGGTCGAACACGCAGACCTGGTAGCTCCAGTCGTTGATCGGCCTGGCCTTGCAGTACGGGGTGTTGTTCACCCCGGGACCACCCTGCAGATTGCCGCTGAGGATGTTCTTCGCGTAGAAGTCCGGGACGTTGTAGATGGCCACGATGTTGTACTTGTGGTTCGCAGCCTGGTCGGTCTCGTCGAGGACGGAGTTGACGAAGCCCTCGTACTTGCTCGAGTTGCCGAACGCGGTGAAGATCTTGTCGATGACGTTGACGATGTCGCTGAGTCCGCCGGGGCTGACGTCGCCGACACCGATCTCGTTCGTGTGGTTGTTGGCGTGGACGCCACGGCTGCCGGACGGGCCGGCGTTCGACCCGCCGCTGACGGTGCCGCCGCTGGTGGCGCCAGGTGCGGCGTCGAAGTGCCAGCGCTGGGCGGCGTCGCCGGAGTTGCACGGCTGGACGTCCACGCCAAGGTCGGCGCGGCGGTGCAGGCAGTCGTTGCCGCCCTTGTAGGCGCTGTGGACCAGCCAGGACTCGCCGCCGACGTTCTGCAGCCACCACTGCTGGTTGTCCGCGCCGGCGACATAGTTCCACGAGCCGACGCTGTTCGCGGACTTGTCACGGTCCGCGACATTGTTCGTGCCCGGAACGCCGATGGTCCAATGGCCGTTGCCGACGTCCTTGAGCGTCCACTGCTCGTTGGCCCAGTCGGGGTGCCAGTCGGCGGCCTTGACGGAGGAGCCGCTGCCCGGTCCTGCCACCTGCAGCCCGCCGCCGGCCTCGCTGGAGATGTTGTAGCTGGTGCCGTTGGAGGGCAGGCCGGTGAGGGCGTAGCTGGTGCCCGTTACGGTGAGGTTGAGCGCGGCTGCGGCCATCGTCACCAGCACGGCGAGCGAGGCTCTTGATCTGGTCAGCATGAAGTGCCTTCTATGTTTCGGTGATTGCACAGAGTTATGAGGTCGTGGCCGTGGGCCAGCCCTGACAGCGGTGTGCAGAAGTGGCCGGCGCAGGTGCCCGGCGGACGGCCTGCAGTGCGTCCGCCGGGTCGTGGTGGTTGGCCGGTATCCCGCTGCGGCCTGGACGTGACGAAATCGTCTAGAACTGCTGCCACCACTGGGTGGCGTCCCCCGTGTTGCAGTCCCCGGCGGTGAGTGCCTGGTCGCGCCCATTGGTCTTGAGGCACTTGCCCGTCGCGATGTTCTGGAGCTGGCTCCATCCCTGCTGGTCCTTGTAGAGGACGCGCCAGCGCTGGTTGTCGGGGATCTGGAGGGTGTTCAGTGCCTGGTCTCCGCCGAAGGCCTGCCAGAGCTGGACCTTGCCGGTGGGGACGTCCTGGTCGAGGACGTATCCGTTGTGCGCGATGACGACCTGGCCGCCGCGCTCGTAGACGTTGAAGTTCTGGTCGGCGTTGCCGAACCAGTACGACGCGTTGACCTTCTGGCCGTTGGCGTCCTGGTTGCCGGGGACCGTGAACACGGTGGCCGGGCGCATGTCCTGGTTGTACTGGCCCGACTCGGCCCAGCTCTGGATCCTCTGGTTCTGCTGAACGGTCACGGAGGTGTCCGCCGCAGCAGCAGTGCCGGTGGCCTGTCCGAGCAGGGCGAGTGCGGCGACAGTGGCGGCCGCGAAGGCGGCAGGAGCGCGGTGAGAAGGCATGAGAAGAGTTCTCCTGTTCGTTTTCGTTGTTCGTTCGTACGGGGCCTCGGCACGGTTGCGGGAGGCCGGGGTGGAACCGGGCCCGCCTGGGGGTGGGCGGGCCCGGGGCTTGGGGTGCCGAGCGCGGCTGGCGGGGCTCCGGTTGCGCGGGCGGGTATATGTGCCGTCCGGGCTGCCACTTGCTTCAGGTGGTGTCCACGCCTCGGACGGCCGGACCCGCGGGCCGGATCGTCAGCCGCGCGGGACCTGGAGTGCGGCCCACTGCCTGGGGCCAGGGATGCCGTCCTCGTCATCTCCCGAATCGCCGAGCTTGTGCTGCCAGTTGCGGAACGACTTGCCGTCAGCGTCGCTCCATCCGGGCCGGGGCTCTCGGAGTAGGCGGAGCAGCCCTCGGCCACCAGGCGCTCTCCCATGTGGGTGATGACCAGGCTGTTCTGGCCGGGGCTGGAAGAAGTCCGCGCCGGGGAAGGGTTCGTAGCCGGCGTCCGGCGCGGCTCCTGTGCCCGGCACCGCTGTTCCGCTGTCGCCGGACAGGTCGGACTCCGAGGCCTCCTGCCCGAAGTAGACGGCGCCGGGGCGGCCCTTCCACTCAGGGTCAGCCAGTACGACGTCGTCGGAGAAATCCGGTATGCCGTAGCCGTGGACGTAACTCGACTGGCGGTCGCGGGACTTGAGATAGACGCCGTCGCCTTCGGCGCTGCCGTCCGAAGAACACCTGGCCGACGACGACCGGGTACTCAGTGGAGCCGCCGACGACTTGGGCCGGGGCCTCGCAGCACAGCGGGTTACTGAATCCACGCGCGCCCGCCGCCGCTGGCGGTGGACAGATCCTTCTCGTTGATCTCGATCACGATGAGCTCCTTGATAGCGCTGTTCGTGTGCGGCCGCCGTTCGCCGACCGTGCCGCTACCTTCGCCGCCCGTGATCAACAGCGCATCACCAGCAGATCAACGTCCGTCCAGCGGCCACTGCGCTCGCCGGAGGGCGTACGCACGACCGGGGATAGGCTCGCTCATGTGGGTGGGAGGGGGACGCAGGAGACGGCCATGAGCGGGGCTGTGGACGGCGTGCGGGTCGAGCTACTCGGGCCGGTCCAGATCGTGGTGGAGGGGAAGGCCCGTCCTGCGGGGACGCAGCAGCAGAGGCTGTCCTTGCGATGCGTCCCGGCCGAGCTGTGACGATGGCGGAACTCATCGACGGGCTGTTCGGCGTGGCATCCACCCGCCCGGGTCTCTTCGATGATCGCGACCTATGTCGCGCGCTTGCGCGCCATCTTCGAGTCCGACCGCGAACGCCGCGCCTGCTCCCGGGTGATCGCGACCGTCTCCGGTGGCTACCGGTTCGGTCTTGGTCACGGCACCCGTGACGTCATCGGCGGCGTCACCGGCGACCCAGTCGAGCTGCCTGCTGCAACTCCACAAGTCAACGCCTCGTTGTGCACTGCGCTGGCGCGGGCGCTCGCGTCGTGGTCGGCGACCAAGCGCGCATCGGCATGTCCGGGCCACGCTCGTCGGCGGTCTCAGCATCGACCCGGGGTGCCACTTCCGGGACCCGTACATCCGGATCCTCGCATGCGACACCACCTTGCTGTTGAACCCCGGGCAGCAGGAGTCGGCGCCTCCTATCCAACCGGCGAGCGCCCCGCACCCCTCCCAGCTCCCGTCCATCACAGCTGATTTCACCGGACGCGCATGGGAGACCGAGGCGGTCGCCACAGCGCTCGCCAACGTCGGCCGCGCCCGGTGGGGCGTGCCGGTGGTGACTATTGGCGGAATGGGCGGCGCCGGCAAGGCCACACTGGCCGTGGCAGCCGGGCACCGTGTCAGCAGCTCCTTCCCCGACGGCCAGCTCAATGTCGACCTGCGCGGCGGAGGTGAGGAGCCGGCCCGGCCCACCAAGGCTCTGGCTGCTGTCCTCGCCCCGCTCGGGCAGTCCGGCGAGCTTCCGCTGTAGCTCGCGGACCGCGCCGCTGACTACCGCACCGCCCTCGCGGGCCGAGCCGTGTTGGTCGTGCTCAACAACGACGCCGACGCCGCCCAGGTTCATCCGCTGTTGCCGGGCACCACCGACTGCCGTGCTGATCGCCTCGCGCAGGCCGATCGCCGATCTGGCGGCCACCGCCCGCATCGAGCCCGGCGCGCTGCCCGCGCCCGATGCCACCGCCTTCATCACACGCATCGTCGGCTAGGCCTCCGCCACAGCCAAACCGCGGGCTGTCGCGGAGTCGGCCGCTGCCTGCGCAAAAAGGGCACCCCGGGTGGGCGTGGGCTTGCCTTTCCAGCTGGCGTGATTGGCCGGGCCTGCCGTGGTGCCCTCGTCAGGCCGAGGGCGTGTGGGGTGTGTTGGGGTCTGGGGGTGGGGTGGGGGTCCAGGACGGCCAGGGGTTGGGGGGTGGGGCGGGGCGGGTGCCGGTGAGCTGGTGGAGCGTGGCGGCTTCGGGGGCGCCGATGGCGGTGAGGGTGCGCTGGGCCTGGAGCCACGATTCGCGGGCGCGGGGCTGGTCGTGTGGGTGGCCGCGGTAGTGCAGGGCATGGCCGAGTTCGGTGAGGGCGAGGGCGGTGCGGTACTGGTCGCCGTCGTGGGTGAGGGCGGTGACGGCGCGGTGGGCGGTGTCGGTGGCGTCAGGGTGGTGTGCGGCGCGTTGGGTCTGGGCGAGGGCGAGGAGGGTGCGGCCGGTGCGTTGGTGGTCGGTGGGCTGGTGGTGGGTGAGGGCGGTGGTGTAGTGGCGGATGGCCTGTTCGTAGTGGCCTTGTTCATGGGCGAGGGTGCCGAGGGTGTCGGCGACCATGGCGTTCAGGGCAGGGTCGGCGAGGGTGGTGCTGATGGTTTGGGCGGTGTCGGCGGTGTTCTGGGCTTCGGTGTGGCGGCCGGCGTGGGCGAGGGCGGTGGCCAGGCGCAGGAGTTCGGGGACGGCCGCGGGGCGGTCGCCGAGGCCCTGGTGGAGGGCGGCTGCGGTACGGAAGTGGTCGGCGGCGTCGGGGTAGCGGTGGACGTGGAGGAAGCACATGCCCAGAGCGGTGTGGGTGTGGGCCTGGAGGGCGGGGGGCAGGGCGTGGGCGGCGCACAGGCGCAGGGTGTGGAGGAGTTCGGCTAGGGCGGGGGTGGGTGAGCCGATTTCGATGAGGAGGCGGCCCAGGGCGAGCCGGACGTGTGCTTCGGCGGATGTGTCGTGGCCGATGACGCGTGGCAGGAGCTGGTTGGCGGCGCGGCCAAGGGCGAGCGCGGCGTGGCTGGAGGGGTGGCTGAGCGTGGTGGTGAGCAGGAGGTGCGCGGCGGGTGCGTGGGTGGGGCCCGGCTCGGTGTGTTGGGTGTGCTGGCGGATGAGAGTGGCGGCGGCGCTGGGGTCGGCCCAGGCCGTGTCGGTGGCCTCGCTGTAGGCGGTCAGGAGGCGGGTGACGATCTGCCCGGGGCTGGGGTCGCCAGGGTGGGTGAGGGTGCGGGCGAACGTGCGGACCAGGTCGTGGTAGCGGTAGCGCTCGGGAGCGGGGGTCTCCAGGAGTGAGGCGTCCACGAGAGTTTCGGCGAGGTGTTCGGCTTGGTCCTGCGGCACGTCGAGGACGGCCGAGAGGGTGTGGAGGGGGAGGTCGGTGAGGTCGGGGACGGCCAGGAGGCGGAAGGCCCGGGCCAGGTCGGGGGTGAGCTGGTCGTAACTGAGGCGGAAGGTGGCCTCGATGGTGAGGGTTCCGTGGCGCAGGGCGGGCAGGCGCCGGTTCTCGTCGGTGAGACGGGCGTACAGGCTGTCGATGCTCCAGGCGGGGCGGGAGACGAATCGGGAGGCCAGGATGCGCACGGCCAGGGGCAGGTGGCCGCAGGTCTCCAGGAGCAGCCGGGTGGCGTCCGGTTCGGCACCGGTGCGTTCGGCGCCGACGATCTGAGTGAACAGGTCAAGGGCCTCGTCGGGGGTGAGGGGGTCGAGGTGGAGTGTGTGCATCGCGGGCAGCGAGAACAGGCGCGAGCGGCTGGTGACCAGGGCGGCGCTGCCGGGGATGCCGGGCAGGAGCGGCAGGAGCTGTTCGGTGTCTTTGGCGTTGTCGAGCAGGAGCAGGACGCGCCGGTCGGCCAAGACGGTGCGCAGCAGCGCGGTGCGGCTGGCCGTGCTGGAGGGAATGGCATGGGAGGGCAGGCCCAGGGAGTGGAGGAAGCTCTCCAGGACCTCCTCGGCCGGGGTCGGGCTGGGAGTGTGGCCCATCAGGTCGGCGTAGAGCTGGCCGTCGGGGAAGTCGGCGCAGGTCGCGTGGGCAGCCTGGATGGCGAGTTCGCTCTTGCCCGTGCCGCCGAGCCCGGACAGGGCGATGACGGGCATGACACCGGGTTGCCGCAGCGCCGTGGTGATCTGGTGGAGCTCGTCGTGGCGCCCGGTGAAATCGGTGGCGCCGAACGGGATCTGCCGGGGTATCAGGTGCCACGGCATCTGCCCCGGAGACATCGCACGGATGCTGTCTGCGGAGGGGCGGGGGCCGGAAGCGGTGTCGGTAGGTGGCGGCACGGTGAGGGCGGGGTCAGCGTTCAGGATCTGCTGGTGCAGTCGGCGCAGGTCGGGGCCGGGCTCCACGCCGATCTCACCCGCCAGACGGCGTCGGGCCGCGGTGTAGGCGTCCAGGGCATCCGACTGACGGCCCGCCCGGTACAGGGCGAGCATGAACAGCTCGGTGAACCGCTCGCGCAAGGGGTGCTCGGCCGCCAGCGCGGCCAGTTCCGGCAGCACCGCCGGATGCTCGGCCAGCGCGAGGTCGAGGGTCGCGCGCCGGGAGATCAGGTCGAGCCGACGCTCGGCGAAGTGGACACGCTGGCGCTCGGCGAACGGACCGGGCAGCCCGCCGAACGCGTCACCGTGCCACAGTCCCACCGCCTGTACGAGGGCATTACGTGCCTCTTGCAGGCGGCCATCGGCCTGGTCGCGGGCGGCGGCAGCGGCCAAGGTGTCGCACTGCACGGAGTCCAGCGACGCCGCCCCACGCACCAGCCGGTAGCCGCCGGTCAAGGTCTCCAGCCGGTCTGCTCCCACCACACGGCGCAGCCGGTGGGCATAGGTGCGCAGGATGCCCACCGCGCGGCCGGGCGGCTGCTCCCCCCACAGCGCCTCGATCATCCGCTCCAGCGTGACCGGCCGGCTGTCGTTGAGCAGCAGCACCGCGAGCAGGGCGCGCTGCTGCGGCGGGCCCAGCGGCAGCTCGCTGCCGTCCTGCCAGGCGCGCACCGGACCCAGCACACGGAAACACAGATCGGGCGCTGGGTGCGGTGCAGAGGGCCCGGACGTCATTCCCGTCCTCACAATCCGTAATATCGTCGGCGATCAGAGTAGATCGTGCGGCCGAAGGAGATCCGGGGGGATCGACACCCGACGGCCGCACCACCACACGGCGTCGCGCCCGGGTGGGGAAGACGCGGGGGGACACGTGAGACAGGGAAGCACGCTCGGTGACCGGTACCGGCTGGACGAACGGCTCGCCGGCGGCTCGATGGGAGATGTCTGGCGGGCCTGGGACACCGTGCTGGAACGCCACGTCGCGGTGAAGGTCCTGCGTCCGTTCCTGGAGGACGACGCCACCTTCGCCGACCGGTTCCGCGACGAGGCGCGGGCCATGGCCCGCCTGAACCATGCCGGGATCGTCGCCGTCTACGACTTCGGACACGCCCAGACAGAAGGCACCGCCAACGCCTACCTGGTCATGGAACTCGTCGACGGAGACACCCTCGACCAGCACCTGTCACACACCGGACCCCTCGACGTCGCCGAGGCCCTGACCCTCACCGGCCAGGTCCTCGACGCCTTGCAGGCCGCCCACGAGGCGGGCATCGTGCACCGCGACATCAAACCCGCCAACCTGCTGCTGCGCTCGGGCCGGATCCTGGTCGCCGACTTCGGCATCGCCAAACCCGACTTCTCCCCCCGCCTGACCGCCTCCGGCCTGCAACTGGGCACAGCCCCCTACCAGGCACCCGAACAGGCCGCACGCGGCAAAGCCACCCCGGCCGCGGACATGTACGCGGTGGGCGTCGTACTGTACGAGATGCTCAGCGGATCCGTGCCGTTCAGCGGCGACACCGCCTTCGAGATCACACTCAAGCATCTGACCGAAGCCCCGCCGCCACTGCCCCAGGAAATCCCCGAACCGGTCCAAGCCGTCATCCGACGCGCCCTGGCCAAGGCCCCCGAGGAACGCTGGCCCGATGCCGCCGCCATGGCCCAGGCACTCGAGCAGCTGACCACACCCCAACCAGCCGCGTCCGAGACGGAAGGAGCTGCTCAGCCGACGGCGGACGGGTCCGCCTCCGTACCGGCCCGTCCCCCGTCCCGCCCTCTTGCTGCCTCGGAATCGGGGAACCGCACGGGGATCCGGGTATGGCCGCGACGTATCCGTACACACTGGCGCAGGGCCGTCGTCCTCACCGCAACAGCGGTGATCACCGCGCTGCTGCCCAGCATGCTCTACACCAGTTCCACCAACGAGGTAGCGTCGCAGGCCGCACTCCCGCGCAGCAGTCCCTCCCCCACCAGCCCCGGTCCCCGAACACCCTCGGCGACGCCGGGAACCGCGCAGACCTCCCCCACCGCCACCCCCACCACCGGCAATGGCATCGGCATCTGGTCCGGCTCCGGAATCGACGCGGTCCCGGTCGCGGACCAACGAAGCGTCACCACGGCACCGTCCAGCACGGCCACATCCGGCGTCATGCCCGCTTCCGGCCAGCCCTGGCAACACCCATCTCACCCCGCGCCCGCTCCACCGACTCCTGTCCCTGTCGGCCCCACCGCCACGCCCACACCCACCCCGGCGCCGCCGACCGGGCTACCGCAACGAGCCGTCCTGCGCAGCGGCAGCCTCGCCCTCGCCAACGCCCAGGGCATCAATCAGGACGGCAACGTCGTCGGCACCTGGCAGACCCCGAACAGCCCCTCGCAAGTCTGGGAACTGAACGGGATCAAGGACGGACGGTTCTACCTCACCAACCAGTCCACCACCCGCAAGATGCTGGACATGGACATGCGCACCCGTGCCGTGCAGGTATGGGGCCCCGGATGGACAGCGGACGGTAAAGGAATCGACGACGGCGCGTTCGCCAACCAGCTGTGGATCTTCGCCGCCGTGCCCGGAACCCCCAGCTCCTACCGCCTGATCAACACCGCCACCAACGGCTGCCTCAGCGCCCAGGGCGCCGCCGCACAGGCAACAGTCAAAGAATGCACCTCCAGCCCCGCCCAGATCTGGAACGTCACCCCCGCCGCACAGTGACACCGCACCGGCGCGGACAGTACCGGCGAAGGGGGGTGCGGCCCGCCATCCCTGCTCTGTCTGTGAGCAGCACCGGTCCCTTGAGGTCTGCACCAGGACGCTGACGGGGAAGGAGGGGCTGCACGGGCAGCTCGCCCAGCGCGTCCTGCCCCTGGGAGGACTGCTGTAGCGCTCTCGCGGCTCATGTGGGGTCCTCGCCGAGTTGTTCGAGCAACAGCTGCCGTTCGGCCTGTTCCCGCTCCAGTACGGCGCGCGGAACATCCTCGTCTCGGCAGCGGGCGATCGCGTCGTGCAGGATCACGGCCAGGGTCGCCGGGTCGGCTTGGGTGGTCGAGCTCCCGGTGAAGGAGCGGCGGTCGGTGGGCTTCACCACGGCGGTCGGCAGGCCAAGGTCTGCTCGGTGACGGTCAGGCGCTCGAAGAGGACGGTGGCACCGGGGCGTGGAGGCCGTGTGCTTCGCCGACACCCGTGGGTCGCAGGTCGAGATCGTCCAGAACATCAGCTGCGCCCTGCGCCCCAACCCCGACGGCAGGACATGGGTCGCCCGGATCATCGTGCCCGTCTTCCTCGAACCCGGCGAAGACCCCCACGACATGATCGCCAGTGTTTTGTTCGCGCCCCTCGTCGCTATCCTCCAAGGCCTGCGCAGCCGTGACGAACACCTCGTCGAGCAGCTCGCCCCCCCACGCCCTGACCCGCAGCACGCAGCAACGACGGGTGCACGTGAGACGTGACGCGGACGGCCGCATCATCGGCGCCGCCAGCAGCCACGGCGACGCCGATGGGGGCGGCGGTGACGGTGAGGACCAGAAGGAGGGCGACACGCAGGCCACTGTCGAGTCCACGCTGCTCCGCTTCTCCCACCCCCGCGCCCCCGCCACCATCGCCGCCTTCCTGCGCCCCCGCGTCTACCGGCCGGAATCACTCGTGTGGTTGGAGGGCTACCAGGCGCTGCGGCGATGGCGTACGGAGAACAGCATCACCGGTCTGTGCGCCGTCCCGTACACCGCCGAAACCCGAGCCGGCGCCGCCACCACCTACCCCCTCGAACTCTGGATCCACCAGCAGCGCAAAGCCCTGCGCGCGGGCCTGCTCGAAAACCACCGCAAGAAACAGCTCGACGACGAAGGCATGGTGTGGGAGCCGGGCGACGAAGCCTGGGAGACCAAACTCCGGGCGCTCGCCACCTACCGGCACACCCACGGTGGCTCTTCCAACGGCCACCTCGCCCCACGTTCTTGGGCAAGTGTGGCTCCAACCGAGCCCATTCCTCATCGGATAAATCACCCCGCCCCATGCTGACGGGAACGATCAGCTGACAGGTCAGTCACACCGACCCGTCGGACAGGACCTAGGGGTTGTCCGGTCGATCACGTAAGTCGCTGAGCTGCCACTTCTTCTCGAAGGAGGCGGTGATGGCACCCGAAACCGCCGTCGCAATGGTGCAGAAGATCACGGACGGGGACTACGCCGACGATGCCGAGGCCAGCGGCATATTGGAGGCGCTGACCGGGCCCTTGCCTGTCCCAGTGGATATGTGAGCGACTTGATCTTCTGGTCCAAGAGCCGGAATCCGACAGCGGCAGAGGTGGTCGATCAGGCTCTGGCCTACCGTCCCCTTGCGTTGTGAGATGACCTCAAGTCCAAAGCCAGATGATCAAAGCAACGGCGGTAACGGTGCTCAGGAACGCCGCGGGGTGGCGGCCCAGATCCGAAGGCGCCCCCGGCCCGCGCCACACCATGCTTGGCGGAGCCAAAGGCGCCTCCCCGTACGACCCTTGGGAGCTCTGCCTCAGCCAACCTGCCCCGTCGGCCGCACCGTGATGTGGTTGATGTCCACGCCCGCGGGCTGGTTGATGGCGAACACAATGGTGTCCGCGATCTGCTCGGCGGTCATCGTGGCGGCTGCCTCGGGGGTGCCGCCGCGGGCGTGCCAGAAGGGGGTGTCCACGATGCCGGGGGCGACGACTGTGACGCCGACTCCGTCCTGGCCGACCAGGAGGCGGGTGTTCTCGGCGAGGGCGTGGGCGGCCCACTTGGTGACGGAGTAGAGGTTGCCGGGGGTGTGGCGGACGCCGGCGACCGAGCCGATGATCACGATCCATTGGGCTAGTTGAGGCTTGCCCGTTCGCTTTGCCGGATTACAGGCGGGAGGCGTGCGCGGCTACGGCGCCGCCGTGCGGTACTGGGAGCGGGTGGGTGATCTGGAGGTGCCCTACGAGCACCTGGAAGGCGCCTACCCTCTGGGCCGGTGGCTCTCCGATCAGCGGCGGGCGCTGCGGGCCGGGCAGATGAGCAGCGAGCGGGCCGATGAGCTGGAAGCGCTGGGGATCGTGTGGGACACCGCCGATGCCCAGTTCGCCGAGAACCTGGCTGCGGCCCGCGCCTACTTCGCGGAGGCCGGAACTTTGGCCGCGCCCCGGCACGCCACGGCGCTGGACAAGCCGGTGGGGCAGTGGCTCACCAACATCCGCCGACCCGGCGGACTCGGCAAGGACCCGGTACGCGCCGAGAAGCGGGCCGCCCAGCTCGCGGCGGTCGATGAGGACTGGAACCCCGCGGTGTTGGGGTGGACCGTCGACTGGCAGCGCCACCACGTCAGGCTCCAGGCACTCCTGAAGGCGGGGGCGCAGTTGGGGGAGATCGTGCCGGGGGTGACCTACCGCGGTGACGACATCGGACGCTGGCTCACCCGCCAACGGCGCGACTTCAGCCGGCTCAACGAAGAACAGCACAAGCGACTCGGCAAGCTGGGTGTGCAACCGGCCGTACAGGCCCGTAAGGCGCCGGTGTCCGCAGGGGCGAAGGCTGGGGCGGTGCCGGGTGCGGAGGCGTTCACCCGGGGCCTGGCGGCGCTTGCGCAGGACGTTGAGAGGGAGCAGCGTGTTGTGATGCCGCGTCAGCACACCGACAGATCACCATCGACGGCCAAAACCACGACGTACGGCTCCGGGTATGGGTCACCCACCAGAAAACCCGCCGCGACAAGCTGAACGACGAACAGCTCGCCCAACTCGCCGAACTCGGAATGGACTGGACATAACTGGGCATGGCGACCAGGACGACGGTCGGCCGTTTGGCCTCCGTCGTTGACCAGACGATCAGGTGATAGTGACAGGGTCCCGGGGCAGGCCGACGCCCCGGGACCCTTGCACGTCCAAGGACCAGCCGGACAGAAACCGCTGCCCGGCCCGCCCGGCATGAGGCCTCACCCGGCGGGGTGAACCCCCGCCCCAGCCCGCGTGGCCGGGATACGCCGGGCAGCATCGGGGCGGGCCCGGAGGGAACGGCGACCCAACCCGATCGCAGTCGCACTCACGCGGTCGCGAGAACCCCCCGGGCCCATCCACGCCCCAACCGCCATCCCGCATCCACACCGAACAGATCACCACCGACAGCCACGACCACCACGTACAGCCCGGGGTGCGGGGCACCCACCAGAAGAGCCGCCGCGACCGGTTCAGCGGGGAGCAGCGCGCACTGCTCGCCGAGCTCGGCATCGACTGGACGTAGCAAGCCGGGTGACTGGGGCTGCGGAGAGTCGTTGACCTGGCGGAGAAACGCACGCAGGGTCCCGGGGGTCTGACGACACAGCCCCGGGACCCTGCGCGTTAGAGCATCGGCCGGACAGAATTCACTGTGCCACCCGGCCGGCATACCGGGCGGCACAGCGCGGTGGACGCCCGCGGCTCTGCCTGTCACCACGCCGCAGGCGCACCACCTGCCTTACCACGCCACCACCCCCTCCACGCCCCTGACCCGGTTGCGCAGGGCCATCCGGGACCACCGAACCCCGGCCGGAATGAACGGGGCAACGGATCCGGACGGCCCGGGTTCCACCGTGCGGGTAGGACAGGCGCAGGGACCGTGTCGTGGTGTCCGACCGGCCAGTTGAGCCGGGCGACGCGAGCAGGAACCGCCCCCCAGGCCCTGCCCCGCCACCGGGGGACCCCGACCCGCCCGGCCAGGGTCCCCACCCCACCCCCGGAATCTGTAAGTACCGGAGTCTGGGAGTTCCCGACTCTGCAGGCCAGCCACGTGAGAGCGGTACCGAGCGCAGTGGGCTCGGCATGCGGACGGTCGGCGCCCGGATCACGCTGGGAGCATGACCGAAGCGACGATCATCGCGCAGCGGCCCCGGGAAACCGGCGGCCGCCACGTCTCCGTCCACGGCCAGGACATCGGTCTCGCGCGTTCCGACCGCTTTACCGATCACCCTGTGGGCTTTCGACTCACACGTTGGGGCGATCTACAGGCCCGTTACGTTCTCATTTACCGTTCTCTCCGTCGCGTGGTGCATAACGGGCGAGGAGGCTCATGCGAAGCGGAATGGTGCTGGGAGACCTTCGAGTTCAGTCGTTGAGGCAGCTGGCGGTGGGCGGTCGTACACGATCGTCTGGCCGGATGGGTCGGTGGATGCGGAGTCCGACAGCTACCTGCGCATGTACGAGGGCAGCGGCACGCAGAAGACCTACTCCTACTACCTGGTCGACCACCTACGCTGGCGCGTCCGGGAGGGGCTGAGGACCGAGACGGTCAAGTTGCTGGACGTGCACCGGTACATGGGCGCCATGGGTGCGAGGGTGCACATGCCGTTCGGGCAACCCTGGCGGATGCCTCCGAAGCGCCCTTATCGCGCGTCGGCTCTTTCCTGTCTGGCCGCCTGCCTGAAGGGCTTTTACCTGCATCAATGCTCGCGGCGGGGAGTCAACGACGAACTCCGGGAGGCGTTGGAAGTCAGCCGGTTGCCGACGCAGGCTGATCGTCATCGGAGCATGTTGGGGCACGTCATGTTGTCTGCGCCGGCTAACCCCCTGTCGCCACGGAAGAGTTCGCGTCGCCGCCACCCGAAGATGCTTCCTGACGGCTATCGGAGTGGTCTGCTGGATGCGGTGAACACCGCACGGGACGCGATGGTGGTGACATGGCTGGCGGACACCAGCTTGCGTATCGGCGGGCTCACTGGCCTTTACTTGAGTGACTTGCGCCTTCGGGAGAACGCGGGATGCGGCGATTGCAAGAGCCCGCACCTGCATGTGTGTCACCGGTGGGGAACCCCGAACCGCGCGGTCTCACGACTCGGCCGGGCAGACCCTACGGCATGTCCTTCGGCAGCTCCGGGAAACCCGTCGGCCGGGGCATGCCGGAGGGCCAGCCGTCCGGCAACGTGGGGAACGAGGGCGCCGTCGGAGCGGGCCTCTCCCTGTCGTGCGTCACCTTGTCCTCAACGTCCGAGACGCCGGACGCGACGGCATGGAAGATCACGGCGACCGTCAGGGAAAGGACCGTGAAGAAGGAGCCGAAGCCGACCTTCGCCCACATCACCGCACGGGCCCTGCGATCACCCGGCGGCAGGGCAGTTGCCCGGTCCGGCCGGTTCCGCGGATAGCGGATGGTCACCGCCTCGCCCTGGAAGATC
The DNA here is from genome assembly GCF_044764265.1 of Streptomyces sp. NPDC094147. Classification (NCBI taxonomy): domain Bacteria; kingdom Bacillati; phylum Actinomycetota; class Actinomycetes; order Kitasatosporales; family Streptomycetaceae; genus Streptomyces; species Streptomyces sp. NPDC094147. The sequence goes on from NZ_JBIWHT010000029.1 coordinate 42,582, forward strand.
GTGGCCGGCCCGCGCTCCTCGAAGCGCATCGTCTGCCCTTCGGGCGTCGTGAATTCGTAGACGTGCGTCAGATAGCTCGACGCGGACATCGGCATCCCGTTCCTGGTACGGGTGACCGTCGTCATGTAGGTCCGCAGACAGCGGCCCTGGACCGCGATCCCGCTGCGCCAGGCGGAGTTGAGCCGACGCTGCCGGACCACGGCCCATAAGATCCCCCCGATGCCGCCCAGCGCCATCAGTACGGGTATGGCCGGAAACAAGTACTCGAGCATGCATCACCTGTTGAACGTGCGTTTTTCGACGTTTTTCGCCATTCAACAGGATCAAGAATGGTCCGGACCAGCCGATGTGACGTCAAACTCCCTGCCGCTCCCACAGCCAGGCCACGCTGCGCCCCCACTCCAGCAGCGGCACGGCGCGGAACGCCGCATCGCTCAGCCCGCCGAAGGTGTGCCGGCCGGCCGCTCCCAACGGGCCGCGGCCCGTGCGGTAGCCGGCCAGATTCCAGGTGTAGACCGGGACCCCATCCGGTACGAGCACGGTCACGTCGCCGTAACGGGAGTACGCAGGCTGCTCGTCCGTCACGATCACCACGCGGTCGCGGCCGTCGCAGTGGCGCCGCACCGCCTCCGCCGTCTGCGTCCCCCCGAGATCACCGAACCGCTCCAGGACCCGGAGCACCGACTCGCCGGCAGCGAACGGCACCGGCCGGCTGTCCGTGCCGAACTGACACTCCAACTCCCCTCCCAGCCGGATCACTTGCTCCGCACTCAGCCGGCACGGCGTCACCGACCCCTCGGAGACCAGCGCCTGCTTCCCACCCTCCCGCCATGCCCGGTGCCACACGCTCGCCGTCTTGCTCATGACCCTGAACTCCCGCACCACATCGGCTTGCATGGCCCCCTCGGCGAACCGGGCAGCGGCCTGCAAAGGCACCGACTCCCGTTTCTTCCGCTGCTCAGCGGTCAGCCCGCCCCCAGTCGCGTATCGCACACCACCGGCATACCTGATGGATCATCACCTGTCGCCAGGGCTACCTCGGGAATTGGATCAGTAGCTGAGGATCGCCTCGATGGCCGAGCCGGTGTCCCCGAATCTGCTTCGCTCCGCGCGGGCGGGGTTAGCTTCGGTGGCACCGGAGCAGGTTCGTCTGGACGCGCGTCACGGACGTCCACGCGACGCATCCGCCCAGCTCACAGTCCATCTGGTCGATTCGACGGTCGGTAAAGACCGCGACCTGATCGAGTTCCTGCGCCAGGCCGGTATCGATGAGACGGATGCCGAAGCCATGGTCGACGGCGACTCCCCGGAGATCACATGGCAGGGAGCACCCGCGCACCACTACGAGGCGTAAAAGGATCCCACCTCGCCCGCCCCGCACAGCCCCGCAGGGGCGTACCGCAGCAGCCGGGCGCCTCCCGGAACGGATCGGCCCTGGACTCGTTGAACCAGCCGCCTCAACCCCCGTGAGGTCCACAGGTCCGGTCCTCGCAGCCATCCGGCCGCGGGGACCGGACGGCGGCGTCAGTGCCTGTGTCGACGTTGCCGCGCGTCCGTGGTCTCAGCGGATGCGAGCAGGGGTTGACGATGGCGCTCACTGCTCCGCTCCCGGCGAGTTGGAGCGCGTGGTCGACGACCTCCAGGAGGCGGTCCTGGTGCGTTGCGGTGAAAAAGACGCGGGCCGACACGCACCACCCCCGCCCCCACCACAACCCCCACCACCCCAGGCATCAGGGCCAGGCAGCGCGCACGGAGGGAAGTCGGCATGCCCGCCACCGCTTACCAAGGGGCCTCACCTGTAACGACGTTGGGGCACTACGGGCAGTAATGCAGCCTCCATGACAGCCCCTTGCGCAGCGCGTACCGCAGCCCCTGCCGCAGCGGGCTTGGTAAGTGGGCAGAAGCCCGAACCTCCCCCGCCTAGCGCCGGCACACTCGGCACCGTTGTTATAAACCGAAAGGCCCGCCAGGTAAACCGACGGGCCTTCAGAATAAAGCGAGGTCTCGCGACAGCGAATTACTCTTTATTGCGTAACTGAGCTATCGCGGGGGTGAAGACAGGCCGTGACCGCCACCAGAGTATCACTGCTCGAAATTCCAGCTACTACACCGTCGCAGGACACATATCGAGTAGGAGTTTGGTCGGAAAATACTACTCCGATTCGATCGGGTTCTTGGAGGAATCCCAGATTCTCGACGGTCTCCACGATGGATTTGCGAGGTCCCGCGCCGTCTGGGGTTTCCAGCCACCCCCAAAGGGAGCGGTCGATAACTGGGGACTGACCTTGCACTTCACGGATAGAAGGAGCTGAATGGGTCGCCGCGATCTGCGGAGGGGGGATGATGACGATTAGCTCAACCAGCATCCCATTGAGTGGATCGATCTTCAGCTCGATCTCTCCACCGTTAACCCCAGAGATTCTGAGATAGAGTGGCCTCCTATCTGACCGAGGTTCCCAAGTGACGTTCATGGGGATCCATTCATCCCTTTCCAAGACCGCCCCCATGCAGTCCTCTGCACCGACTACGGCGATCGACATTGCCTGCCTCCCATTATCCCTTATATAGGGCGTGGACAAGGGCAGGAAGCTGCCCCGGACTTCTCGGCGCCCCGAATTTTAGCTCCCAGTTGCCAACTAGGATCAGCTTATCAAAGGGGAGGCCGCCTACCCCTGCCCCATGCACTGCGGATTGCAGACTCTTGAGCTGTACCTGAGTGGCTAGGTCAACCTGAGTTCGCGTTGCGCCGCCCTGAGCCAAATGCTCAAGATACTCAGCCATATGCTTCGTCGCATTACCGTGGACCCAGACTTCGGTTTCACCTGCCGTTAGGGTAAACGACTTGGGAAGTTTCGATCCATTATAGACAGGCTGCGTCGCCTTAATCCCGTCCCATACCGTTTCTGTCCCAGCCTTTGCCGCTTTGCCGATTCGTGTGCCCTCGGCAAGGACTTCGACTCCCTCAGCAAGCCCCTTGGCTTTGCTTCCTGGTAGCGGAAGCACCATCATGAGCGCTATCGAGCACTGGGCGAGAGTGGGGTCCTTGATGCAGTCCTTTACGTCATTCAGACCTGTAACGGCCCAGACGAACTCCGTCAGCCTCTGGTCAGGCTCCCACGTCTTCAGTTCGATGTTGGCCGGGTTGTATGCGCAGATCGGGAGACTGTCCCGATTGATGGGCACATAGCAAGGCTTCTTCGGTTTCTGTTCTTGCTGCTCTTTACGCCACTCTTCAGCCTCGCGCCTGAGCTCGGCCTCCTCAGCCTCGCGCTTTTTCACATACTCATCCCATGCCTGGGAAGCAAACTCCTTGGCCTCCTGGGCGCTCTTTCCGGCGGCCAGCTTGGAGTTTTCAGCGTCCTTGGAATACAAGGCTGCTTGGGCGGCCGAGTCGCGGGCGTACTGGGCAGAGAATTCAGCCTGGGCTGCCGATTCGGCGGCGTCGTCGGCGGCCTGGTCGGCACGGTCCGCGGCGTTGCGTGCGGTGGTCGCGGACTTCGTTGCCTGACTGGCTGACTTTTCGGCCTGGGAGGCTGACTTGTCCGCCGCAGCGGAGTAGCCCTGGGCCCTACCAGCGCTGTCCTGAGCTTCCTTGGCGGCGTCTTGGGCTTCCTTGGCGGCGTGGTTGGCCTGCGCGGCGGCCTTGGCAGCCAGCCAGCGGTTCTTCTGGGCCTCGGCCGCGATTCCATCGGCCTCGTTGATCAGACGCTCGACCTGGGCGATGTGGGTGCTAGCGAGCTGGTCCTTGCGGTCCGCCATGTACTGACCGACCTGAATGAACGCATGGAGCTGGTCGGCTGAGCCCGCGAGGGCAATAGTGGCGGCGGCCTTGACTTCCGGTCCACCATCGTTGACCAGGCTGGCGGCGAGGACCCTTTCGTCGATGTTGCGTGCCTTGTACTGGCCGTTGTTTATGAAGGCGACCAGAGCCTTGGTGTCGGTGCTCTTGAGGGAGGCGGTGGCAGCTTCCTTCACACCCGGCCCGCCGTCGTTGTAGATCTGGGCGACGCGGACGCGGTAGTCGACCCGGCCGACGGTGTACTGGCCAGCGGTGTAGAAGTCGCTGATCTGCTGGTTGGTTCCCTTAAGCGCGTTCTGGGCCGCGGTGCGTACCGATTCGAACGGGCTCTGGGCGGACAGGTCCACGACCCGCTGGCGGACTTCGTCCTGTGTGCCCTTCTTCCAGCCGGTGAGCAGGTAGTCGAGGACGTCTTGGTCGGTGCCGGACAGCGCCTGTGCGGCGGTTTCCTGCTCCCAGGATCCGCGGGACTTCATTGCCCGCAGGGCCAGGTCACGGCCCTTGGGCGCGAGTGTTTTCACATCAGGGTTCGGTTTGGCGGCCTCGGTGGCAAGGGAGGCGGCGGTGTCGTCCAGCCCTCGTGCATCGACCACGGCGGCCGCCGTGGTCGAGGTGAACTGGTCGGCCTGCGCCTTGTGTGACTTGGCGCGTTCAATGGCGGCGTTGGTGCGCGTGGTGAGGTCTTCCGCCTCGCTGTCCCGGGCGACCGCATAGACCTTCTTGGCGGTGGCAACGGCCGCAGTGGCCTGGTCGGCGGCCTCCTTGGCCGCGTTGGCCTGCTTGGTGGCCTCGGCGGCTGCGCCGGTGGCCTCGCCCGCATGCTTCGCCGCCTCCTCGGCGGCTGCCGCTGCCTTGTCCGCGTGGTCCGCGGCCCGGTTGGCCGCGTCGCGGGCCTCGTAGGCGGCGTCGGCGGCCTTGCCCGCCAGTGCGGCCGCGGCGTTGGCGGCCCGGTTGGCCTCACGGGCATGACGGCGTGCCTCATCGGCGGCGGCCTGGGCCTCGCCGGAGTGCACACCGGCCGCATCCGCGGCGCGGTTAGCCGCCTCGGCGGCGTCGGCGGCGTCGAGGGCGTTGTCTCCCGCGCTCTTCGCTGCAGCCGCTGCCTTCTGAGAGGCGCGGGAGGCGTCGCCGGCGCGCTGTGCGATAAGGGTTGAGGTGCGCACGAGGGCGGCGGCGGTCCGGGCGTTCTTCGCGGCGTCCCGGGCCTCGGCGGCCTTGCTGGCGTCCTGGCTGGCCGCTATGGCGGAGTTGTAGGCCTTCGTCGCCGCGTCGGCGGCGGCGTTCGCGGCGCTGGCAGTCTGCGCGGCGGCCAGAGCGGCGACCCGGGCGGCACGCTGGGCGGCGTTGGCCGAACCGATCGCCTCCTGGGCGGCCTCGGCGGCGGCCCGAGCGGCGGCGGCGGCCTGCAGGGCCTTGACTGCGGCCGTCTTGGAGTCGTTCTTGGCTGCTTCGGTCTCCTTGGCTGCGGTCTGCGCCGCCTCCTTGGCCAGGTTCGAGGCCTTGACCGCCTTGGCGGAGGCGTCCTCGGCCTTCTTGGTCGCCTCCTCGGCCTGCTGACCAGCCTTAGTCGCCTGCTCGTTGAGCTGCGCGATGGTGGCATGTTCCTGGTCTCGGTTGCGGGCCACGAACTGGCCGACCTCGACGAACTCGGCGATGTCAGCCGGGGTGCCCTTGAGCGCGAGCTGGCCGGCGGCCTTCACGTTCGGGCCGCCGTCGTTGATGATCTGCGCGACCAGGACCCGGTCGTCCGTCTCACGTGCCTTGTACTGACCGACCTCAAGGAAGTTCTTGACGTCCTCGGGCGTGCCCTTCAGGGCTGCGGTGCCGGCGTCCTTGACGCCATTGCCACCGAAGTTGATGATCGTCGCAGCCTCGACCCGCTGGTCCTGGCGAAGCGGTGCCTGCCAGCCATCCCTCAGGAAAGTATGCAGCTCATCGGTGGTTCCCTTGAGCGCCTGCTGCGCGGCATCGCGCACCGCGGGCCCGCCCACGTTGTAGATGCGGGCAACATCAACGCGGTCATCCAGGTTCTGGATTCGGTCCTTGCCGGCGAGGAACGCCTTGACGTCCTCGTCGTTGCCCAGCAGCGCCTGTTCGGCCGCCTCCTTAACGCCCGGACCACCGGTCTTCCACAGCTCGACGGCGAACGCCCGGTCTGACGGCCGGTACAGGTCGTCATCCGCATCGGCGCTGGCAGGCGTGGCGCCCAGAAGTCCGGTGATCAGCGTGGCGGGAAGTAGCGCGGCGCATGCCCAGCGCAGCCCGGCCCCCCGCCCGCGGCCTACCCCTCTTCCTGTGGGCTGGGGTGCTCGTGCAGAGCGCAGTCCCCGTTTCATGCCGTGTATTCCCTCCTAGTCGGACACCTGTCAGCTGCGGCGGACCTTCGAGTTCCAGCCCCCACCAGCTTGTCCGTTTTGATGGAATGAAGGCGAAATGATAGGTCTGAAACCGAGATGGTACGAGCGTTTCCGTGACGCTCGACTGCCACAACAACCCAAGCCACGTGGGGTTCTTGGGGATGAATTGAGCATGATCTTACATGTGCTTTACTGACGTGGATATTTCGGGTGGGATCTGCACCCGTTCCTCCCTTTTTGAAAGGAAGCCGTGAAAATATCCCGTGCTCGCAGGGCACTGTTCGTCAGCCTGATCGGTGCGGTCGCAGCCTCAGCCGGGGTCGCCGCCCTCACGGTGGCGCAGGCCGCCCCGCAGGCGGCGGCACCTGCGGCGATACGCGCCGCCGCCCCGGCCGAGATGCCGTCGGCCGTCGAGGACTTCACGTACCCGGGGGCCGCGAAAATCCTCCAGGACCAGAAGATCGCCCTGAAGCGCGGCGATGGTCACATCATGCTGACCGATTGCAAGATCAATCAGGACATCATGGTCGAAACCCGCACCGGCCAGGAGCAGTACTGCTTCTCGGTCAGCGGCAAGCAGGGCTACCTCACCCTGGAGCTGCCCGACTCCTTCGGGATCTGGCCCAACGCGCAGCCCGTGCAAGCCAAGATCACAACCGACGGCAAAGAGACCGTCATCGATGCCCCCCAGGGCCCGTTCAAGGCCATCGGCGAATCGGGCGACACCAAGAGGAAGTCCATCCTCGTCGAACTCCGCGTCACCAGCTGACCCAGCCCAGCCGCGACGGCCTCTCAAGCCTCCGATCGGGACTGCCACGCATGCGCCCGGTCTGCTGAAGTCCCTGCATCCAGGCAGCCGTCCGTGGTGCGAACCGCAGCCGGTTTCATCGCCAGTTGCTGCCCGCCCCCTGTCCCTGTGCTGCTGCTTTTCCCCTACGTCGAGACACCCGAGGACATCATGTCTGCGAAGAGTTCACGCACCGCGTGGACAACTGCCTTCCTTTCCGCTGCGGTGGGAGCTGGGCTCCTGACCACCTCTCCCGCCTCCGCCCTCACCGGCAGTGAAGCCGACGCCGGCCATTACGCGTTCACCGCGAAGCTGAACATCGGGGACAAGCAGGCCTGCTCCGGCGCCCTGGTCGACGCCCAGTGGGTCATCACCGCCGCCACCTGCTTCGCGGTGGACGGCAAACCCGCGCAGACCGGCAAGCCCGCCGTGCAGACCACCGTCACGGTCGGCCGCACCGACCTCGACACCAGCACCGGGTCCGTGACCAGCGCGGTCCAACTCGTTCCGCACCCCGACCGCGACATCGTCCTGGTCAAACTCGCCCAGCCCGTCACGGGTGTCGTCCCGGTCAAGGTCGCCTCTACCGCCCCCGTGGCGTCGGACAGGCTGATCGTGGCTGGGTTCGGTCGGACCAAGACGCAGTGGGTGCCCAGCAAGCTGCATTCCTCCGCCTTCACCGTCGGCTGGGTCGGTGGCAAGTCAGTCGACCTGAACGGATCATCCGACGCGGTGATCTGCCAGGGTGATGCTGGCGGGCCAGCGTTGCGTGACAACAACGGCACTCCCGAACTCGTCGCGGTCAACAGCCTGTCCTGGCAGGGCGGATGTCTGGGCACCGACCCGGCCGAGACGCGCACCGGTGCGGTGGACGCCCGCGTCGACGACATCAACGGCTGGGTGCAGCAGACCCGCCTGGCGGCCATCGTCCCGGACGTCACCTCCGTGATGACGTCCGGTGACTTCAACGGCGACGGCATCACCGACATCGCCGCCACCCTCAAGGACGGCAACCTGCACGCCTTCTATGGCCGCAAGGACGGCACCTTCGAATACGGCCGCCCGCTGTGGAACGCCGACGGCACCTGGGGCAAGTCCGTCGTCAAGATGATCGCCGGAGACTTCGACGGCGACGGCATCACCGACATCGCCACCGTCTGGGCCAACGGCTCCCTGCGCCTGTACACCGGCACGGCCAACGGCAACCTCAACGCCAACAAACCCATGTGGCTGGACGAGAACACCAACTGGAACAACATGCTCCAGCTCACCCGCTTCAAGCCAGACGCCTCCGGCCGCGACGGCCTGCTCGCCGTATGGGCGAGCGGCCCCAAGGGCGCCCTGTACGCCTACTCCACCGGCACCGACGGCAAACTCACCGGCCAGAAGCGCAACATGTGGCGCGACAACACCTGGCAGTACGCGCAGAAGATCGTGGCCGGCGACTTCAACAACGACGGCCGCGACGACGTCGTCGCACTCACCGACACCGGCGCTCTCGTCCGCTACGGCAACGCCCAGGGCGGCCTCGAGAACGGCGTTCCCATGTGGCCGGACAACGGCTGGAAGGACATGCCCGTCGTCCTGACCGGCGACTTCGACGGCGACGGCAACACCGACATGGGCGGCCTCTGGAACAACCAGCAACGCTTCAACTTCTACAAGGGCAACGGCAAGGGCTCCATCGCCACCGGCAAGAACGCCTGGCCCAGCACCCCCTAGCCCCAGGTACGGGCGCACAGGACGAGGCGGTAGCCGTCCGGGTCGGTGATCGTCGCGCCGTGCTCGTCCCGGTACGGGTTGTGCGCGGGGACCCGGGTGCCGCCGGCGGCGACCAGTCGGGTGATCAGGGCCTCGTCCACCGGGGTCCCCAGGTAGACCACGAACAGGTCGTCCACGGTCGGGGTGGGTTCCAGCGGACGCTCGGGGTCGTGCGTCAACTCGAAGTGCCAGGACCCGCCGGGCGGGCCGACCGTGAGGAGGCCGTGCTCGCCCGGGATGCGCTCGGTGGTGCGCCACAGGACTTCGAGCCCGAGGCCGTCCACGTAGAAGCGTTCCGCGGCGGCGAGGTCCCGCGAGGCATGGACACTGTCCGTGCTGCGCGCCATGTTCGCGCTGACGGTTCTGGTTGCCTTGGTGGCCGCGATTCCCACCCTGCTGCTCATGGTCGGCCAGCTGCCCGCCCAACAGCCCACCTGGCACAGCATTCAGGGAGCGCTGGGACGGCCGGACGACGGCAGCGGTCTGATGATCACCCTCACCGTGGCTGCGTGGATTGCCTGGCTGTGGCTGACCATTCCGGTCCTCGCGGAGGCCGGCGCCGTGATCGCCCGACGTACGACGCCGCGCCGACCCGGCATGGCCACCGGACAGCGCCTGGCCACGTTCCTACTCGGCAGCCTCCTGCTCGCCTCGCCTGCCGCCGCAGCGAGCGCCGCCACCCCGGCCGTGGCCGCAACCGCCACGCACAGCCCACAGGCCCCGGCATCGGCTGGCGTCCCGAGGCCGGCCGTGGCGGAGAAGGACGCCGCTCCCGTGGTCCCAGCCTCCGCCGTCCCCGCCCCGTCAGCGGGCAGGACGCGGGTGAAGGTCGGAGCGGACGGCACCACCTGGTACGACCTGGCCGAGCAGTACCTCGGCCATTGCCACACGCTCTGCTGCTGCCCGAACCGGTGGACAGTTCGTATGACGGTACGTAACCACCACACTGACATCACCATGCCGAACCACCACCGACAAAAACCCGAAGATCATCAGGCCTCAAGCGGGTTTGTTTTCGTGGGTGTTGAGGGGCGGCGGCACTGTGCCCACCGCCAGGACGTTGCCTTCCCTGATGTATCCGTCGGGGTCGTCGAGCGGGTGCCCCGGGGAGTCGGGGTTGAGGTAGTGGTGCCAGCCGGTGCTCAGGCCTAGGCCGAGGGCCTGGGTGGCGAGGTCTGCGCAGGCCTTCGTGTAGAAGTCGCGTACGGCGGGGCTCAGTGGGGCGTGGTGTTCGATGAGGACGGTCTGCTGCCGCACCCGGGTCAGCCCGGCCCGCCTGAGATGGCGGTACAGGTCGCCGGAGCGCAGGAGTTGGCGTGCGTAGCCGGGGGTCTGGGCCGCGGTGCGGAAGAAGTCGGTGAACAGGTAGGGGTCGCCGGGACGTGCAGTGATCAGGTGTGCGTCCAGGTCCTTGACCGCGACGATGCCTCCGGGACGTACTACTCGGGTCAATTCGGCCAGTACGGCGGCGAGTTCGTCATCGTTCAGATACTGGGTGGTGTTGGCGCACCAGGCGACGTCGAAGCTGTCGTCCGGGTGCGGCAGGTCGCGCAGGTCTGCCTGGTGGACGTCCACGGGGCAGGGCAGTCGCCAGGCGCGGGCGCGCCGGGCGGCCAGGGCCGCGTTGTCCGGTGCCAGGTCGACGGCGGTGATCCTGCCGTGGGGGCCGATGCCTGCGGCGATGTGGGGCAGGAAGTCGCCGGGCCCGCAGCCCGCGTCCAGGACGTGTGCGCCGGGCCGGATGCCCGCCTGGTCGAGCAGGTCATGGTAGGGCGTCTCGCATGCTTTGAAGTGGGCGTCGACGATGGTGTGGTGGGTGAATCCCTGGCCCGTGGAGGAGGCGTGGCCCCAGGTCTGGCGGGCTTCGGTCAGCATGCGTGGGCTCCCAGTGCGCGCAGGGCGTCGGTGACCGCTTGCGGTGCTTCCAGCGGTTGCAGATGGCCGGCGCCTTCGATGGTGATCAGTTGCCCGTCGGGCAGGGTGTCCGCCGTGTGACGGGACTCCGCCGCGGTGACCAGTTCGTCCTCGTCTCCGGCGATCACCACGGCGGGTGCGTCGAGGCTGCGCAGAGTCGCTGTGGAGTCGGGGCGGTCCGCGATCGCCTGCTGCGCCCAGGCCAGGGCTGCGGGGTCGGACCGGTGCGCGTCGGCCAGCACCCGGGCCAGGACCTGGGGGTGCTTGTTCCGGGTCGTCGCGCCCACGAGCTGTGGTGTGGTCTGTTTCAGGACCGTCTCGCGCACGGCGTCGTCCTGGACGAGCTCGGCGAACCTCAGGCGCTGTGCGCGGGCCTGGGGGGCGTCGGCGGTGACGCGCGCGGACAGCAGTGCCAGGCCTGCGGTGCGGTCCGGATGACGGCGTACGAAGGCCATGGCGACGTACGCGCCCATGGACGATCCGACGAGGATGGCGCGGTCCGTGCCGCGGGCGGTGAGGGCCTCGGCGAGGTCGTCGGCGACGACGTCGAGCGAGGGGTGCGCCCGGCCGAGTGGTGTGCCGCCGAAGCCGCGTTGGTCGAAGGGGATGACCGGGTGGCCGGAGTCGGTCAGGGCGTGCTCCTGTTCTTGCCACATCGCTGAGTTCAGGGACAGGGCGTGCAGGAGCACGAAGGGGACTTTCGTGCCGCGGGTCATGGGGCGGCCGCCGCTTCGGCCGTGCTGATGAAGTTCCCTACCACGGCGGGCTGTTCGGCGGTGTGGAGCCAGGCCAGGGAGACCGGGGCCGTCGGCAGGTCGTGGATAGGCACCACGCGGATACCGGGGGGTGCGATGTCGGCCAGGGAGATGAGCGAGATGTGGACGGCGTCGCCGCCGGCCACCAGGCGCATCATGTCGGGGACGGTGGTCACCCGGTGGCGGCGGTGGATGGGACGGCCCGCGGGAGTGTGCGCGGGCACGACCTCGTCCCAGACGTAGGCGGGCATCTCACCGGGCCGGTCGAAGGCGTCGTGGTCGGCGAGTTCCTCGATGGAGACGGATTCACGGTGGGCCAGTGGATGGGAGGCGCTCATGACCGCGGCGCGGGCATCGTGGGCAAGGGGCTTACTGGTGGCAAGGTCCGGTTCGTCGAGACCGAACTTGACGACGATCAGGTCGAATTCACCGGCGCGCAGTTCCCGGAAGGGGTCGGCGATGTCGTACTGGCGCAGGAGTGTGGTGGTGGTGTCGTGGCCGGCCATGGCGACGATGTGGGACGTCACCTCGGTGGAGCCGTGATAGCCGACGCGGATCGTACCGGCGGGTGTGCGGGGCAGGGTCGTGTCAGGCACCGGTGACCTCCTCGGTCAGGGCGGCGGCTGCTTTCAGCCGTGTGGTGGGCCGGTGTTCGGTGACGACGCGCACGCTCTCCAGGGGTGCGGGCACCCCGAGGAGGCGGGGCACCTGGCGCAGAGTGAGGACGCAACCGGGACCGATCAGGCCGTCCAGCACGGCCTCGGCCAGTACGTGGTTGAGGTGCACGAGAGCGTCCGAGACGCTGCACTGGGCGGTGGCGAGGTACAGGTCGCGGTGCATGTGCGCGCGGGGTGACGAGGGGGCGCCGGGGATCTCGATGGGCATGTCCGCGTGTGCCGGGATGCGGGCGGGGCCGTCGAAGAGCTTCAGCAGCCTGCGCAGGGCCGCCGTTTCCGCGGCCGGGCCGGGTTCGGTCCATGCGGCCGAGAGGTCTTCGGCGACGTGGGCGAAGCAGAAGCGGCCGGTCAGGTGGGCCGGGTTGCCCGCCAGGAAGACGGTCCGGGTGAAGGACGCCCGCCAGGCGCGTGCCCGGTCGGCGCCGAGGCTCAGGGCGTATTCACAGGTGGCGCGGACCCATGCGGCGAGGTCGAACCGCTTGAGGATCACGACGGCCAGCGTGCCGTCCATCGGGTCCTGGCCCGCGATGTCGGACTGCGCGGCCATCAGGCCGTCGAGCGTGGCGAGGTCGTGCCGGGTGGCGAGGTCGGGGCGGGCCGTGCGCAGGCGTCGGGCCGCCTCGTCGTGCAGGCGTTGCTCGGTCGGTGTCATGGGGAGACCGCCGTCAGGAGGTCGCGGGCGGGTGCGGCACGGCGTTTGCCGAGCAGGCTCGTTGTCAGCCGGTACGGGTCGACGTACAGATGGTTCTTGCGGTGACGTGCCAGCTGGTGCGCCAGCTCGTCCGGGGACGGCCCGCGGGGTGCTGCGGCGAGCAGCCGCTCGGCGCGGGTGAAGCACTGGCGCAGCAGGTCGGGGCGGAAGGACTGCTGGTGGCCCGGGCCGAGGGCGGCGATGAAGTACAGCCTCATACCCAGGCGTACGGCGGGTGCGTCGTGGCCGGTGAGGGCGGCGTCCAGGAGGGCACCGGCGCCGAGGTCGGGCCGGGTGCCATGGCGTGCCGAACGGATGCGGCCGTCGATCGGCACGCGGCCCACGGTGACGCGGCGCACGAGGGGGCCGAGTGCGCCCAGGACCCGGGCGAGCTGCTGGTAGTCGGGGTCGAGCTCGGTGTCGTACAGGAGGACGATCTCGTCGAAGTCCGGTGCGAGATGCATGAGTTCGCGCAGTGCGCAGGCCAGGTAGTTGGGGCGGCCGTCCGCGGTCACCAGTTGTCTGAGCGGCATGCCGTACCGGGTGAGGTCCAGGTAGACGGGGCCGCCGACCTCCCGTTGGTCCAGGCACATGGTCAGGCTGGTGAGCCTGCCGATCATCTCTTCGAGGCCCAGTCCTGGCGGCTGGTGGCTGCGCAGGCCCGGTTCGTGCAGGCCGAGGCGCGCGTAGTGCTCGGACCACAGCTCCAGGATGCGAGTGCCGGCCGGGTGCACCCAGCCGGTCTCGACCGCGTCGGCGTAGGGCCGCAGCGCCTGGGCCGGGGGACGCTCGGCCGCCGTGCGGAAGGTGGCGTAGAGCTCGCCGATGTGGTCCTCGGACAGGTCTCCGTAGTCGGTGTCGCCTCGAGTGCGGTCGAGGAACTCCCAAAATCCCAGGGTCTGTTCGGTGGGGTGGTAGGTGGTGTGGCTGTAGCGGTAGGTGACTTCGGCCAGGGGGCGGGTGGCGCGGTACATCGCATCGGTCCACAGCAGCCCCTTCAGATGGCTGGGGGTCAGGGGTTTGGACGGGGTCACCGTGATCGGTGCGAGCAGGACGCGGGGACGGGCGGTGCCGGTGACCGCCGGTCGCGTGAGCCGGCTGGGGGCCTCCAGGGTGGGGGCGGTCATGCGTGCTTCTCCTTCGCTGCCGTGACGCCGCGTACGAACGCGTCGCGGCCCGGTGGCCGGGGCGACCCGCACGGGGCGGGGGCCTGGTGGACGCGGGCGCGGAGCTTGTCGTCGTCGAGGAGTTCGGCGGGGGTGGTCAGGGTCATGAGCATGCGGGTGAGGGCTCGCCATACGGCTCCGTCGCCCTGGGCCGCCGCCGCGATCTGCTCGACGGTGGGCGAGGCCGCGTCGGACGGTGTGCGCGGCGGCTGCGGCCTTCCGTCGCGGGCGGCCCGCCAGCGGGCCATGAGGATCCGGTCGCTGGCCACGGACTGCTCGTACCAGGGAAGGAGGAGCCCTTGGGTCGCACGGGCCACGGCATGGCGCTGGGTCAGGTCGACGGCGGGGTTTTCGGCCAGGACGTCGGCGAGCCGGAAGGCGTGTTCGAGGGCGAGGGACATGCCCCGGCCGAACAGCGGGTTGGTGACGCAGGCCGCGTCGCCGACGGGGAAGAGACCGGCGACGGGGTGCTCCTGTCGGGGGCTCGCCGTGCCGTACAGGGCGTTGGGCGGGCTGGTGATCACGTGGACCGGCGTGATCGGCTCGCTGGCCTCCGGTGCCAGCCAGGGGGCGAGCCCCGGCGTCGCGGCAGCGGCCGCGGTGAAGCCGGCCGGGGTGCACAGCGCGGACAGCGCCCGGTCGCCGGGGAGCGTGCCCAGGGCGATGGCGAACGTGTTGTGATCGCCGGGGTGCAGCACGCCCGCGTAGTGGTCCCAGATGCCGCCCACGCTGTTACCGCGGTTGAGCGGCGTGGGCAGCTCACGCGCCTTCAGGCGGTAGTGACGGGTGTGACTTACGAGTCCCGAGGGGCTGGTGCGGTCGGGGGTGCGGGGGATGCCGGCGTCGTCCAGCCAGGTCCGGGACAGGGCCCGGCGTCCGGTGGCGTCGATGACGAGGTCGGCGCGGATCCGGTCGCCGGTGTGCGTGACGGCGGCGCGCACCCGGCGTCGGTCGGGGTCGAGTTCGAGGCCCGCGACGACGGTGTCGTGCCGGATGGTCACGCCGGGCAGCGCGCGGAGGTGGCGGTGGAGCAGGAGTTCCAGGGTGGCTCGGCGGCAGCCCAGGGCGACGAGCTCGTCGTCGGCCGGCTCCCGGGCGCTGTCGGTGGCGTCCGCCGGCAGCGCTGCGGTCATGTCCAGGACCGGCGCACCCGCCGCGCGGGCCGCGGCCAGGAGCCCGGGTGCCCGCTCACGCAGGACGCGCACGCCGAGGCTGGTCAGGGTGTGCGAGTGCACGCCTTGGGGCACGGTCGGGCGCTGCCAGCGGGCCGCGGCCCGCGCGAGCGGGCCGTCGGGCGGGGGCGCCGCGCGTTCGAGCACCAGGACGCGGTATCCGGTACGGAACAGGGCGAGGGCGCAGGCGAGTCCGGCGATGCTGCCGCCCGCGACGATTGCGGTGGGCATGGTCAGCGCCGCCGTCCGTGCACGAAGAACACCCGGCGTTCGTCGGCGCGGTCGCGCGGCGGCACCGTGTCGGGCCAGCGCCCGAAGTCGGCGCCCGTTTCGCCGGGTTGGGCCGCGCGCACATCGTAGCCGTGGGCATCGAAGAGGGCCTCGGGCTCGTCCGTGCTGAACAGCCAGGGGCAGCCCCATCCCGCGAACACGTCGAGCAGTGCCCGCATGTCCGGCCGGGTCAGCGCGGCGGCGTTGACGATGTCGGCGGCGATCCGGCTGCCGGGGGCGGAAATCGCGGCCACCCGCCGCAGGATGCGGTGGGTGTCGGCCTCGGGGATGTAGTAGAGCAGCCCTTCGAGCAGCCAGGTCGAGGGAACGTTCGGGTCGTAGCCTGCGGCCTGGAGGGCGTCCTCCCAGTCGGGCGCGGTGAGGTCCACCGCGACCGTGCGGCGGTCGGCCCGGGGCGTGACGGCGGCCAGGCGTCGCTCCTTGTGGGCCAGGACGGCCGGGCGGTCGATCTCGAACCAGCGCAGCCGGTCGGGCCAGTCGAGACGGTAGGCGCGCGAGTCCATGCCGGCCGGTGCGAGGACGATCTGGGTGGTCTGTGGATCCCGGGCGGCCTGTTGCAGGTAGTCGTCGAAGAACCGGGTCCGGATCGCGTTGTAGTCGGGGGTGCTGGGCAGCGTGCGCTCCCGGCCGGGCGGGAAGGTGGCTGCGTGGATCTCGGCGAGCAGTTCGGGGCCGATGCCGTCGGCCAGCGCGGCGGCATACGGGTCGTCGTACAGCCGGTCCGGGCGGCGGCTCTCGGTGGCGCGCAGCGCCGCGGTGAGCAGTGCCGTGCGCTCGACGGCATCCAGCGTGGCGCTCATGTCAGTCGGTCCTTCCCTCGACGGGGCGTTGCCGGGTACGGCCGGTCAGTCGGGCCCACTCCCCGGCGTCCTGCCAGAACAGGCGGTCCTTGACCTGGGTGGGGCGGATGCCGGTGGCGACCCGGTCGTGCCAGTCCCGCAGGAAGGCGTCCGCGTCGAGGCGGACCAGCCAGGGAGCGGCGAGGCGCCCCTGGGCACGGGCCGTGCGATAGTCGGCCGACTGGCCGCGCAGGGCCCGGTCGAGGTGGGCGAGGAAGGCGGTGGCCTCGTCGTTGCTCCAAGGCGTGGGGCAGGCGACGGCGAACTCGTAGGTGGCGGGACGTCCTTCGGGCACGACGGGCCGGCAGGCCGCGTTGCGCACCTCCAGCCCGGTGGCGTCCAGGGCCGAGCGCAGTGCCCTGATCACCTGGGCCTCGCGCAGCCGCTCCCCCGCGTGGTCGGAGCGGGTGGCGCGGCCCGCGTAGGCGAGGCGGGGCACGCCGTGGGCGTGGTCGACGACGCGTACGACGTCGCCGACCGCGTAGCGGTAGAGGCCGCCGACGTGGCTGAAGACGACGTGGTAGTCGCGTTCCGCTTCGAGTTCGTGGGGGCCCAGTGTGGCGGTGTCCGGGCCGAGGTCGTCGTCCGCGTCGGCGAACTCGAAGACCGACGCGGTGACCACCAGGCTGCCCGCGGTCGGATGGCGGTCCAGGGCCACGCCCACCGGTCCTTCGGAGGCGGCCACGGGGGCGGACAGGGCCGTGACGCCGGCGCCGAAGTCCTCGCGCAGGCGCGGCAGATAGAGCGAGGCGAGCCCGGTGGTCCAGCAGAACAGGGCGCGCATGTGGGGCCAGACGTGGGCCGGGCGCACCGTGCCGAACCGTTCGGCGATGTGCTCCAGCTCGGCCGCCCGCGCCGGATTGGGGGCTCCGTGCGGCCGCCCGTCGAGGGTGCCGTCCCGCAGGTCCTTGACGATGCGGGGCCACCACAGGTCGAGCTGGTACGGCAGGGCCGCGACCATTGCCGGGTTGATCCCGATGACGCAGCGGACGTCGGCCTCCGTGGCGAGGCGCAGCCGCAGGTACATCTTGCGCAGGTGCTCCCCGTCCGTCGCGGGCACGGGCAGCGTGGCCCATGGCGCGCCGGTGCCGGGCTCGGCGGACAGCGGCTCGCCGAACTGGGTGCCGAAGTCGACCTGGCTGGCGCCGACATGGGGACGGCCGGAGGCCGTGGTGGGCGGGGCGGCCGGCGGGCCGTGCTTGAGGTTGAGGACCGATCCGGGGGTGTTCAGGACGTCCGGAAAGTGCTCGATCAGGGGCGCCCAGGCCGCGTAGTAGAAGGGAAAGAACGTGGTGCGCATGAAGCGGGGCGTCACCGGGATCTTCTTGTGGGCGCCGGTGCTGCCGCTGCTGGTGAAGAACACCTTCGGCTGGTCGGCGCTCAGGACACCGCGCTCGCCGGCCGCGGCGCGCTCGATCCACGGTTCGAGATCCGTGTACGTCTGGATCGGGACGGCCTTGCGGTAGTCGTCGAGGGTGCGGATGCGGTCGAAGCCGTGCTTCCGGCCGTACTGCGTAGCGGCGTTGAAGGTGAGCAGGTCGTCCAGTACGCGTCGCTGGTGGCCGGCCGCGTCGGCGAAGGAGGCCCGCAACGTGTGGCGTTCGCCGAGGACGCGCCGGCGATGGCGGCGCAGGCGGTCCGGGTTCGTCCAGTCCTCAGCGGAACTCATGGGCGAGCACCTCCTGGATCGCCGCCGCGGTGCGTGCCGGGGTGCTCTGTTCCTCTATCACCGAGACCGGCAGGTCCCGGATCTCGTCCCGCATGAGCTTGGCCAGGTCCTCCTGGTAGCGCCGGAAGCCGTCCCAGTCGGGGTGCGGGCCGTAGTGCTCGAGGACGTTGAGGTCGGCGCCGTCGTGGCTGCGCCGCCACGCGGTGTGCGGTGACACGTCGAGGTAGATGACCCGGCGCGGCTTGGGGAAGGACCGCCACCACGTGAGCATGGGGTGCTCGGGAACCCCGGCGAGGCGGCACTTGGCCAGCAGCTTGTAGTAGTAGGAGTCGACGACCGCGGGCTGCCCCGGGGCGCCGGACAGGAGCTGGTCGCGCAGCTGCAGGACGGCGGTTTGCAGGAGCGTGCCGAAGAACTCCGGGGACCAGGCGCCGGCCCGGGCCGCCACGTCGTTGACCACGGCCCGGCGCAGCCGGCCGATCAGGGCGTGCTCGGGAGCCAGCTGCCCGTCGTCGACGGAGACGGGGCGCCACTGCGGTGCCTCGGCAAGCAGGCGGGCGAGGGCGGATGACTTTCCCGCGTAGTCGGGGCCGAGGAGCACACAGAACGGTGGCGCCTCGACGTCGTACGGATGGTGCTGCGGACAGGGGTTCGTGCGGTGCCGGGCGGCCATGTGCTGCGCCCCTTCCTTTTCCTTGAGGTGAGGCCGGTCTGGCGGTCAGCGCCAGCCGGCCGGGCTGCGGTACGACGGCCGGTGGCGCCGCGCATGTCTTCGGTGCGGTCCGGCCGGGTGTGGCTCCTCGTCGGACGCCGTGCGGGTTGTGTGCTGGGCCATCAGGACGGCGGTCAGGGCAGCGAGTTCGTCGTGGGTGGGGGCTCCCTTGACGACGCGGATCGGCGAGCGGGTCATGGCCTAGCTCCTTTCCTGCGGGCAACTGCCCGGCGCTGTGCGTCAGTTGACGCTCCGTACGATGTGGGGGTACTCCTCGTCGTCCGCGTGGTCGCGCTCGGGGACGTCACGGATGGCTGGGTGCGCGAGGATTCGGGCGGTGCCGCGCAGGAAGGCGGCCAGGGTGTCGCGGTCGGGGTGCGGGGCGGTACGCAGATCGTGGTTGAGCGTGCTCACGGCTCGTCTCCCGTTTCTGTGAGGGGCCTGGGCGCCGGACGATCACTGCGGTGGGTTCCCGTGCTTGCGGTCGGGGCGGTCGGCCGGCTTGGCGCGCAGCATGCGCAGGGAGCGGATCAGTACGTCGCGGGTCGCCGCGGGGTCGATCACGTCGTCGACCAGGCCGCGTTCGGCGGCGTAGTAGGGATGCATCAGCTCGTCGCGGTACTTCTTGACCAGGTCGGCCCGCGTGGCCTCCGGGTCGTCCGCGGCGGCTATCTGCCGCCGGAAGATCACGTTGGCGGCGCCCTCCGCGCCCATCACCGCGATCTCGTTGGACGGCCAGGCGAAGGCGAGGTCCGCGCCGACGCTGCGGGAGTCCATCACGATGTACGCACCGCCGTACGCCTTGCGGAGCACCAGGGAGATCCGGGGCACCGTCGCGTCGCAGTACGCGTACAGGAGCTTGGCCCCGTGGCGGATGATGCCGCCGTGCTCCTGGTCCACGCCCGGCAGGAAGCCCGGCACGTCGATGAGGGTGACCAGGGGGATGTTGAAGGCGTCGCACAGCCGGACGAACCTGGCGGCCTTCTCCGAGGCGTGGATGTCCAGGACGCCGGCGACGGACTGCGGCTGGTTCGCCACCACGCCCACGGTGTGGCCGTCGAGGCGGGTCAGCGCGCAGATGATGTTGGTCGCCCAGCGTTCGTGGACCTCCATGAACTGGCCGTCGTCGGCGATCTCACCGATGACGGCACGCATGTCGTAGGGGCGGTTGCCGTCGGCCGGCACCAGGTCGAGCAGTTCGTCGCAGCGGCGGTCCGCCGGGTCGCCGCAGTACTCGGCGGGCGGGGCTTCCTGGTTGTTCTGCGGCAGCAGCGACAGCAGGAAGCGCACCTCCTCCAGGCAGGTGTGTTCGTCGTCGTACGCGAAATGGGCGACGCCACTGGTCTGCGCGTGCACGTCCGCGCCGCCGAGGCCGTTCTGGCTGATCTCCTCGCCGGTGACCGCCTTGACCACGTCGGGTCCGGTGATGAACATCTGCGAGGTCTCGCGGACCATGAACACGAAGTCGGTGAGGGCCGGGCTGTACGCGGCGCCACCGGCGCACGGGCCGAGCATCACGCTGATCTGCGGGATCACCCCGGACGCCCTGGTGTTGCGGCGGAAGATGCCGCCGTAGCCAGCGAGCGCCGTCACGCCTTCCTGGATGCGGGCGCCGGCGCCGTCGTTGAGGGACACCAGGGGGGCGCCCGCCGTGATCGCCATGTCCATGATCTTGTGGATCTTCTGGGCGTGCGCCTCGCCCAGGGCGCCGCCGAAGATGCGGAAGTCGTGCGCGTACACGAAGACCATGCGGCCGTGCACGGTCCCCCAGCCGGTGATGACGCCATCGGTGTAGGGCTTCTTGTGCTCGAGGCCGAAGCCGGTGGCCCGGTGCCGGCGCAGCGGCTCCACCTCGGTGAACGAGCCCTCGTCCAGCAGGATTTCGATACGCTCGCGGGCGGTCAGCTTGCCCTTGTCGTGCTGCGCCCGGGTGGCCTGCGCGCTGGGTCCGGCCGCCGCCAGCTCGCGCAGCGCGTGCAGCTCGGCGACGCCGCCGCGCACGGTGGCGAGCGGAATGTCCTGGACCGCGGTCATCGAGCCGGTCCTCCGGCCGGGATGTCGGCGCCCAACTGGGAGTACACGTCAAGGAGATCGTCGGAGAGCCAGTACTCGGCGATGCGGCCGGACTCGTCCACGCGCAGGATGTCGGCGCCGCGCAGGGTGATCGGGGTGCCGGGCGGGGCGCTCGCCCCCTGCGGGCGGCCCCCTTCCCAGACGCCGCGGAAGATCCAGCGGCCGATGAGATGGCCGTCTGCGGCGAACGGGCCGAGCGTGGTGGCGATCCGCGCATCGCCCCGGTAGGAACCGCGGAACAGGGCTATCCAGTCCGTGAACTGACGCGGCGTGCGAATGCTGTCCGCCGGCGGCATCCCCACTTCGGGCAGGTGCACGCGCAGGCTGGGGGCCAGGATGTCGTCCGCCGCCGCCCGGTCGCCGTTCCACATGTCCATCCACCGCTGCCACAGCGCGAGGTGGTCCTGCGCCGCCAGCCATTGACGCTGTTCCGGGGTCGGGGTCGGGTTCGGGTTCGGGTTCAGTCGCGTATCGAGTCGTACGTCTGTCATGAGGTCCTCCCGTTGTGCCGGTCGGTTCGCCTGCAGGACCGGCTGGATGTCGTCTCGCGGGACCGCGGCGCTCAGCCGACGGTCATGGGGTGGTCGCGGTCGATCGGGCCGAGCGGTGAGGCGCCGCCGGGTGAACCGAGGCCGGCGAAGAACGCGGCGTTCGCCGCGCGGTACTGGGCCCACTGCTCGGGGGTGTCGTCCTCGTGGAAGATCGCCTCCACGGGGCACACCGGCTCGCAGGCGCCGCAGTCGACGCATTCGTCGGGGTGGATGTACAGGGCGCGCCGGCCCTCGTAGATGCAGTCGACCGGGCACTCCTCGATGCAGGACTTGTCTTTCACATCGGTGCAGGGTTGGGCGATGACGTAGGTCACTGACGGCTCCGTGGTGGCCTCGGGTGGGCCGCCCCGGCGGGGCGGGTCCCGCCGGGGACGGGGCGGCGGCAGGTGAGGTGCATCGTTGGCTCCGTCCGTCGGCACCGCAGCCCTGTGGTGGACTGCCATGACTCCACAGACCGCCGGCACGCCCCGGCAGATACAGCCCCCCTGTGCCCGGCGCATCACACCCCCCGCATGTGACGCAGGTCACCTGTGATGCCTGTACGCGGGTGTGAGGTCCCCCGCTCTGTTCGTGTGCAGCGCAACAGAGGACCCACAGGAGGACGGGCATGCGTTTCGGATCGGACCTGACCATAAGGTCGGCGCACGCGTGGCTGCCGCCCACGCGCCGCACTGCGGCCGATGCCGTACGTGCCAAGGAGGTCGGTGCGGCCGATGCCGCCGCGTGCGGGGCCGTGGAGGTCCCCGTGTCGACGGACGCCGCCGGGCCTCAGCTCGCGGTGCGTGCCGCGCGGATCGTCCTCGCCGAGGCGGGCGTCCCCGCGCACGACATCGATCTGCTGATCCACGGCTGGATCCACTTCCAGGGCCACGACTTCTGGTCACCGGCGCACTTCGTCGCCGATCAGGTCGGTGCCGACCGCGCCGTCCCGGTCGGACTCCAGCAGATGTGCCACGTCGGGGCCATGGCGCTGCACACGGCCGCCGTCCAGATGGCGGGCGACCCCTCGGTGCGCACCGCCCTGGTGACCACCGGGGACCGGCTGAGCCTGCCCGGCTTCGACCGCTGGCGCAGCGACTACGACGCGGTGTTCGGCGACGCCGGGACCGCCCTGCTGCTCACGCGGTCGGGTCCCGGGCTGCGCCTGGTGGCGAGCCGTGTCGTCGCCGCACCGGAGCTGGAGTACATGTACCGGGGCGACGACGAGTTCGCGGACGCCCCGCTCACACACTCCACGCCCATAGACGCACGGCGCACCAAGAAGGCCTTCCTGGCCGCGGGCGGGATGGCCCGCTTCGCGGAGATAGGCCCGCCGAAAGTACGCGAAGCCCTGCTGGGCGCCCTGGAGGACGCCCAGCTCTACCCGGACGACCCGCGCATCCGGTGCGCCCTGCTGTCCCGGCTTGGTCCCAAGACCCTCGGGCTGCTCTACCGGCCGGTGATGGAGGACGTGCTCAAGGCCGAGGTGCTGCGACTGGGCGAGCGCACCGGGCATCTCGGCGGCGGTGACGCCATAGCCAACATCGCCGACCTGCGGCAGCAACAGCTGCTCGCACCGGGCGAGTTCGCGCTCAGCCTCAGCGGCGGCGGCGGCTTCACCTGGTCCTGCACCGTCGTGCAACGCCCCGAGGCCTGTTGAGGTGTCGCGGCCGCACCGCGACAGAACCCCCGCCGCCCGCCCGTCGAACCCTTCGCTTCCTGCCCCTTGAGGACGTCATGACTACGCACCCGAGCACCACCACGGCCACGACGACCACGGACCCCGAGGGCGTCCGTGACCTGTGGCACGCCTGGAACGCCCTGTGGAACGGGGAGTTGGACCTCTCCCGCGCCCACGAGGTGATCGCCGACGACTTCACCGTCCACGCCACCAGCCTCGCCGACCGGATGGCGACCGCCGACACTGCCTCGATCACCGACCGGGACGGACTCACCGCCTGGATCGCCGGAACCCGGTCCGCCCTCGCCGAGCTGCGCTTCACCGACGAGCCCGGACCCATCGTCGACGGCGACCTGGTGGCGGGCCGCTACCGGGCCACCGCCGTGCACCGCGGGGGCGCGCCCGGTGCCACCGCGGCGCTGGGCACCCGCACCGAACACGTCGGCATCAACATCCTGCGCGTCGAGAACGGCCGGTTCACCGAGTACTGGACCGTCGCGGACACCTTGGGCCTGCTGACCCAGCTGGGTCTGATCCCGTCCTGACCATCACCGGCAACTCCCCTCTGAAAGGCACATCATGACCACTGCACAGGTGGACACCCCCCCGGTGGCCGCCCCGGTCCGCCCGGACCGGCGCAGGACACTGGCCGCCGGTGTGATCTCGGCCGGCATCCTCATCTCCACACTCGATCTGACCATCGTCAATGTGGCCTTCCCCGCCATCAGCGCGGACTTCGCGGGCGCCACGGCGGCCAGCCTGTCGTGGGTACTCAACGGCTACGCGATCGTCTTCGCCGCCCTGCTCATTCCCGCCGGACGGTTCGCCGACCGGTACGGCATGAAGAGCGTCTTCCTCGCCGGGCTCGCACTGTTCACGCTGGCCTCCGGGCTGTGCGCGATCGCGCCGTCGCTGACCTTCCTGATCGCCGCGCGCGTCCTGCAGTCAGTGGGCGCGGCGGCACTGGGCCCCACCTCGATGGGGCTGCTGATGGTGACGTACGGGCCGGGGCAGCGCGCCGCGGCGATGCGGGTGTGGGCGACGGCCGCCGGCACGGCCGCGGCCTCCGGGCCCCTTGTCGGCGGCGTACTGGTCAACGTCTCCTGGCCCTGGATCTTCATCGTCAACCTGCCCATCGGCGTGCTCGCCCTGATCCTCGGCGTGAAGGTACTCGGCACCGGCGCAACGTCCAAGGAACGGCCGGCGATGCCCGACCTGCTGGGATCCGTGCTGCTCGCCGTGGCCATCGGTCTGCTGTCGCTCGGCATCGTGCAGGCCCCGGCCTGGGGTTGGGGCTCGGCGCGTGTGGTGGGCAGCCTGGTCGGCGCGGTGGTGCTGACCGCAGTGCTGCTGCGGCGCTCGGCGCGGCATGCGAGCCCGGTGGTCGATCTGGCGCTGCTGCGCATCCGCGACTTCTCGATCGCCAATGTGGCCTCCGCCCTGTACTACGTGAGCTTCGCGGCCACGGTGCTCTCGGTGTCGCTGTGGTGCCAGGACATCTGGGGCTGGTCAGCCCTGGCGACCGGTCTCGCCATGGCGCCGGGGAACCTGCTGCTGCCGTTCCTGTCGGCCCTCTCCGGCAAGCTGGCGGCACGCGTGGGCCAGGTGTGGTCCGTGGCGCTCGGCTCCGGGGTCATCGCGATCGGCGCCGGCTGGTGGGCGCTGGCGGTCACCGTGCACCCGGACTACGTGTGGGGGATGCTGCCCGGTGTACTGCTGACCCGGATCGGCATGGGGCTGTCGCTGGCACCGCTGATGGGCGCGAGCGCACGCGAACTGCCGCCGGCCTCGGTGGCGACCGGCTCGGGGCTGAACAACATGGTGCGCCAGGTCGGCTTCGTCCTCGGCGTGTCCGTGCTGATCGCCATCATCGGCACCCCGGGCGGCGGCACGGCGGCGCTGGACGCCTTCCGCGCCGGGTGGTGGTTCACTGCAGCAGCGGCGGCCGCCACCTCGCTGGCGGCACTGTTCCTCCGCCCCGACCGTCCCGCACGGCCCGCCAAGGCGGGCTGACCTCGCACGCACCGGGGCTCCGCACCTTCCAGGTGCGGGGCCCCGGTGCGTTGCCGAGGAGGGCTCGGTGTGGCGGTAGGGCAACGGGCTCCGGCTACCCGACCGGCACAGCCAGGACGGGACAACAGGCCTGCCCGCTACAGCAGTTGACTGCCGGGCAGCTGGACCCGGAGCTGGGCGTAGACGTCCAGGAGGTCGTCGGAGAGCCAGTACCCGTCGATCCTGCCCTCGTCGTCGAGGCGGAGCACATCCGTGCCGCTGTAGCGCACCGGCGCCCCGGGCTCGGCCCGGACGCCCGGCGGGCGGGCGCCGCCGTCCCACTTCGCCTCGCAGCACCAGCGGCCGGTCAGGTACCGGCCTCCGTCGGCGTCCCGCACGGCGAACGGCCCCAGCACGGTAGTGAACCGCGCTTCGCGGAAAGTCGTCCGGAACGAGACGATCCACGAAGCGAGCGCGGCCCCGTCCCTGATCGTCGCGCCATCGGGCATGCCCGCAGTCGGCAGGCGAGTGTGCAGTTCCTCGCCGATCAGATCCGCGGCCGCGGTGAAGTCACCGTTCCACAGGTCGATCCAGCGATCCCACACCTCGGCCCCGCCGTCCCCCTCCCCCGTCCGCTCCCCGTCGCGCCGTGCCTGCCCGGCCCCGGTGCTCTCCTCAAGCCGGCGGTGCCACACGTCGTCCATCGTCTCCTCCTTGGTGACGGTCCTGCCCTGGCCCCGCTACAGATCGCCGCAGTTCCACGGCAGGTACAAGGCCCGGCGGAGGTATCCAGCACCCACGGGACCGGATCTGTAGGGGTGTTGGAACGAAATCGAGCGAGGAGAGCAGACATGACCGATCCGATACGCCGGGTGGCGATCGTCACCGGCGGCAGCCGCGGCATAGGGCGCGCCGTCGCCGTACGACTCGCAGCCGAGGGCTACGACATCGGGTTCTGCGCGCGCAGCGAGTCGGCGGCCGCGCGGGAGACCGCCGACCTGATCCTCGGCCAGGGCGCCCGGTACCTCTTCGACGCCTGCGACGTTGCCGACCACGAGTCGGTGAATACCTTCGTCAAGCGCGTCGAGGAAGAACTCGGCCCCGTGCGGGCACTCGTCAACTCGGCCGGGATCGTCAAGGACAACGCCCTGGTGATGATGCCGGTGGCGGACTGGCACAGCGTCATCGACACCAACCTGACCGGCACCTTCAACTTCTGCCGGGCGGTGGGCTTTCCCATGCTGAAACGGCGCACCGGCACGGTCGTCAACATCTCGTCCGTGGCCGGCGTGTACGGGCATGCGACGCAGGCCAACTACGCGGCCTCCAAGGCGGGTGTGCACGGCATGAGCCGCACCTTCGCCAAGGAGACGGCCCGCTATGGCATCCGCGTCAACGTCGTGGCGCCCGGCTTCATCGACACCGACATGACGGACCAGTTGTCCGACCGCGCCCGCAAGGAGGCCCTGGGCATGGTGCCGATGCGCCGCTTCGGCACCGCCGAAGATGTGGCGGACCTGACCGCGTTCCTGGTGTCCGAGCAGGCCGCCTACATCACCGGGCAGGTGTTTCAGGTGGACGGCGGCGTCGCCCTGTGAGGCCGGCCACGGGCCGGCTGCCGCCGGACGGCCTCGACGTGTGGTGGATGGCCGTACCTCCCCGACAGGACGCCGAGGCCGACCGGCGCACCACCGAGTGGGCGCAGGCTCTGCTGGACCCGCTGCAGACACAGCGGGCCGCACGGCTGCGCCAGCCCGAGCGGCGGCACCGGTTCATCTCGGCCCATGCCGGGCTGCGCCTGTTGCTCTCGCACTACCTGGGCGCCGCTCCGGCACGCGTCGCCCTGCACCGGGCCGCCTGCGGCCATTGCGGCGGCGCACACGGCAAGCCCTATGCGGAGGACGGTGCGCTGCACTTCTCCATGTCGCACTCCGGCCAGGGCGTGCTGTACGCGTTCGCGCCCCGGCCGGTGGGCATCGACCTGGAGACCGCACCGCTCCGGGCGGGCGCGGAGGACCGGCTGGCCGGCTATCTGCACCCCGAGGAGCAGACCGATCTGGCGGCGCTGCCGCCGGGCGAGCGGGCCTCCGCGTTCCTGCGCTGCTGGGTGCGAAAGGAGGCCTATCTCAAGGGGATCGGCGTCGGTATCGCGCACGGTGTCGACGGGGTCCGGGTGGGCCTCGGGGCCCGCCCGGGGAGGCCGGGCGCGGTGTCCGAAGGGGACGGCGGCTGGCGCCTGGTGGATGTGAACGTCCCCACCGGTTTCGTCGCCGCGGCCGCGTACCCGGGCGATCGGCCACGGCTGCGCGGCCGAGTGCTGCCGCTGATTCGTGCGCTCGCGTGAAGTTCGAACCAGGACTTCGAACCCGAACAAGGAAGCGGGCCGGTACGGTGCGGATATGGCCCGCACCGTACCGGCCCGCCGTGGCGAAGGAGGCAGTTCCATGGACGAGAAGACGTTGGTGACATGGCTGCGCGAGGCCCCGGCGGACGAGCCTCCGGCCGCGCTGGTCCATGAGGTCGCCTCCTGGCCGGCCCCGGGCACCGAGCGGTGGTCCGCCGACGGAGGGTGTGTGGAGGAGTAGGTCGAGATGCACGGCCGGGGGTGCAACCCTGGGCGCCGCACGGCGCACACGACGGCGAGGTCGCGCCGGTGACACGGGTACAGCCGCGCGAAGGCCTCCGCGGCTCCGGCCCCAGGAGGGTGAGCTGACGCCCGGCGGGCGCGCGCCTGGTGGCGCCGACGCCAGTGGGATCGCGTCATTGCCCGGTCGCGGTCCGCAGCATGGCGGCGCACACCCGGCCGCCGACTGCCGAGTGTGCGCCGGCGAGGCAGTGGCCGGTCTCGTCGGGCTCGGCGAGGCCCCGGCGGGCCGGCATCGGGCGCTGCCGGGTGGGTTCGTCACCGTCGAACCCGGACACGGCGAACGCGGCGGGCGAGCGGGCTGCGGCCCGGTCACTGGGACACCCGCCCTTCGGGCCCCTATCTGCGGACCGCCACTGCCGGGCTTCGGTCGGGGCCCGGCCGATGAGGCGGTCGATGCGGGCCGTGGACCTGCTGAGACGTGGGCACGGCCACGCCGTAGGAGGGCCGATGGTCTTCGCGGAAGCGGCGGACATGAACGTCCTGGCCGCGGGCGAAGTCCGCGGTGACCCGGCCCAGGGGCAGGAGCGGGGCGCCGGAGCGTCCTCGATGGGGGTCCCCTTTGGTCTTCAAGACCTTGGGGGAGGAGCTACCAGGGCGTTTCGGCAACGCGGCATGGGCCCCCTGGTCCTTAAGACCTTGGGGGAGTGCGTGCCAGACGCCGCGGACCCAGGCGGGGTTAAGACACAGGCTCTTGCTCCTCGCCGCCGGGGCGAGCCGCACGCAGCGAGGCGAGTTCCTCCGCCAGGCGGCGCAGTGCCCGGCCTCGGAGTGGTCCCACGGAGCCGCGGGCGACGCCCAGCGTGCGACTGATCTCGTCGTAGCCGGGGGCCGGGTCCGCGCTGATCAGGGCCAGCAGGGCCTGGTCGCGGGACGGCAGCCGACGCAGCGCGGTGAGGACCTCGGCGCGGCGTTCATGACGGAGCACGTGGTGATCGGGGGCGTCGCCAGCCTCGGTCGACTGGCGTTCGAACTTGGCGCTGTCCCCGATCGGGAGGTACCGGCCCTCGCGGGCCAGTTGCTTGAGGCTCTCACGGCGGGCGCAGGTCGTCAGCCAGTCCGCGAAGCGGTGCGGCTCGCGCACCTTGGCCAGGTGCTGATATGCCCTCAGCCAGGTGAGCTGGTACACCTCTTCACAGTCCTGGTTGCCGAGACGGTGGGACCGGGCGATCTTCCACACCAGCGGGGAGTAGCGCTCGACCAGGGCCCGCCAGGCGGGCTGCGCACCCTCGAGGCATCGACGTACCAGGGTCGCGGTGTCCGCGACGGCATCCGTCTCCTTGGCGCATGTGAGCGCCTGCGCCGGGGACGTCATGGGGCTCGCCTCCTTCCTGGAGTGGTTGTCTCTCGTGGTTGGGTCACTTCGGTTTCTTCGGGCAGGGTTTCGGGGGGGGGGGGGGGGGGGGGGGGGGGGGGGGGGGGGGGGGGGGGCCCCCCCCCCCCGCGACCCCGCCGCACGCTACAGGTGCGCCCCGTAGAACAGCTCTTCCACCACCGCCCGCGCACGCCGCGTAAGGCGCCGGTAGTCCTCCAGCATG
>NZ_JBIWHT010000030.1:0-70759 GCF_044764265.1 Streptomyces sp. NPDC094147
GTCGGCGACCTCCTCAGCGGACTCAAAAACATCTACACCGGCACCTACAAAGACGCCCTCCCCGGCCTCGGACACCTCAACGACATCAAGCTCGGTGACAACATCAAGCTCGGCGACAGCGTGCCCGGCGTCGGGCACGGGGACAACGTCAAGTTCGGTACCGACGAGCCCGTCATCAAGGGCAACTACGTGGAGTGGCACGACGGGACACGGCTCAACCTGGACGACGGTTCCGTCATCAAGCCGGACGGCACCCACGCCCCGGCCAGCGGCGAGCTGTCGGCCGCCGACCGCGCGCTGCTGGAGAAGTCCCTCCCGCACGCCGGTGAATCGGTCCCGGTCGGCGCCAAGCAGCCGGTGCTGGTCGGCGCGGGAGACCGGGCCGGCCACGTCGGCGAGCCCCCGACCACGCCGGGCGGCCGGGTGCCCGACGGCATGTCCCACGACCTGGGCCGCACCCCCGGCGGTACGTCCGGCGACCTCGGCCGTACCCCTGGCGGCACCGCCCACGACCTCGGCCGCGGTCCGGCCAACGACCTCGACCGGGGCACGACGGGCGGAAGCCGCGGTGGCTCGGGGCCCTCGACGGGCGACACGGCGGGGCACTCGGCCGATGCGGACCACGGGAGCACCCCGGGTCACGGCGGCACTCCTGACCACAGCGGCACCCCTGGCCACGGCGGGCACCAGCCCAGCGGTGGCGGGTCCGGCTCCGGCGGCCACGACGGCGAGCCGCCGAGCGGCGGGCACGGCGGCAGCGGCGGCCCGCACCCGGGCTACGACGGTCCCAGCCGGTGGAACGGAGCCAGCGCGCGCGAAATCATGGACCATCAGGTCCAGCGGGCCCGGCACGAGGACGGGTACCTCCAGAAGTACTACCGGGACAACGGATACCGGAAGTTCTCCAACGTCCCGGACGAGAGCGGCCTCGTACCGCCGCAGCTCGTCAAGCACCCGACCACGGGCGAGTGGATCGCCAAGAGCGACGAGCCGCCGCCGATCCCGGAGAAGTACCACGCGGGCGGCGACGTGAAGCGCGGCCCCTCGACGGTGGTCACGCCCGAGGGCCGGAAGATCCTCGACCAGGCCGCCCACGACCGGCATGTCTCGGTCACCGCCGACAACGCGATCCACCCGAAGGTCAACGACGCCAAGAAGCTCTACGAGGCGCACCCGACGCAGGAGAACCTCGACGCCTGGAACGAGGCGAAGGCCGAGCACGCACCGCTGCACGAGGCGATGACGAAGGACACCGAGGCCTTCGGTGAGGCCGTCGCCAGGCACCACGTGATCCCGGAGCACTATCCCGACGCCAAGTGGGAGACGCTCGACGGCCCCAAGAACGGCAACGACCAGTTCGACCAGGTGTGGAAGCGTGACGACGGCAGTTTCGTCGTGGTCGAGGCGAAGAGCAGTATCGAGACCGAACTCGGCCAGCGCAGGCTGCCGAACGGATTCAACGCACGCCAGGGATCCCGCGAATACTTCGAGGACATTCTCAATGAGATGGAGAAGCGGGGGCGTGCCAACCCGAACGAACTCAGACTCCACCAGGAGCTCAGCGAGGCCCTTGAGCAGGGAAAGCTCGACTACATCCTGGTGAAGGGGAACCCCAAGGCAGGAATGTACGCTGGATATTCGATGCGCCGCTTCGACCTTGGGTAACGGGAGTTTCTGATGACGGTGAACGTAACGCGGCACGGTGGCCCCGGACCCGACGACGAGGCGTACGCGCAGACGCTCTGGAAAGGTCTCGCGCGCACGATCGCGAGCCTCCATGACAGGCCGCGCAACTTCGGTCTGGCGTTGAACAATTCGCTCTCCTGCGTGCAGGCCTGGCTCGCCGTCAACCCCGACGGCTCCCAGCTGGAAACCTGGGAGGCCGTGACCACGGCCATGCAGGTGCACTCCGCCGCGTTCGCCGCGGCCTGCGCCACGGAGGGCACCGGCGAGTACCGGATCAACCACGAGCTCCACGCCATCCCCGCGACCGGGCCGCAGTACTACGCCAACGCGGGGAACTGGCTGACCGCGTTCTGGTTCGCGGTCGTCTGCCGCGACCAGGCCCGGATGACCCAGCTCTGCGAGATCCCCCTCGACGTACTGCGCGCCTCCGGCGCCGAGGGCGACGAGTACGTCCACCACTGGGTGGACGCGCTCCAGACCTACTGGCTCGAACGTCCGGGCCTGGCCGAGAAGTTGACCCTCGCCATCCAGACCTCGCATCCCGACGTCGCCACCATCGCCCCCCGCGATCTGCTGCAGAACATCCTCTACCAGCCCATCAATCTCTTCCACCGCTTCCTCGTCAAGGACCACGAGGCCTTCAACCAGGCGCTGTTGGAGGCGGTCCAGGCCCACAAGGCGTACTGGACCGCCACCGCGAAGCGGGAGGGCAGCGTGGAGGGCTACCTCGCCCTCGGCCCGCTCGCCATCGCCTGCCTCGCCCACGACGCCGGTTTCGAGATCGACATCGAGACGCCCTACTTGCCGGGAGAACTCCTGCGCCGCGCCTGGCTCGGCGAATTCCCCACCTGAGTAAGGACGAGGCCCGAGGAGCGCGCGGCCCGTCCCCCGTGGGAGGGGGCGGGCCACTGCTCAGGGCCTCGGGCTCTATGGAGCCAGCGCCGCCTCGGCGTACTGGGTGGCCACCTGCTCGAACTGGAGCACCGCGTGTGCCGAGACGGTGTGCACGTCGCGCCAGCAGCGCTGCACCGTGCCCGCCGCGTCGCGGGCGTGCAGGCCGCCCGTGCGGAAGAGGCGCTCCACGGCGGTGACGAGGAGGTCGATCACGACCGAGGCGTCCCGCTGGTTGCGGGCGACGCCGAGCCGGGTCACCGGATCCTCGTCGGCCCGCCGGACCGCTTCCGCCAGCATGAGTGCGGCCGCGTCGATCTCCGCCGACGAGCGGGCGAGCGTCCGGTGCAGTTCGCCGCCCGCAGCGGCCCCCGCCGCGACCTTCGGGGCCGCCCACGTCGACCACGCGTGCAGGGCGGCGCGGGCCGCGCCGAGGGCGGGGGCGCAGAAGATCAGGCCGCCGACCAGGTGGGCGGGGACGCTGTGGCAGCGGGGGCCGTCGCCGTCCGTGCGCCCGGCCATGAGGTCGGCGAGCGCGAAGGAGCGGTGGCCGGGCACCGAAGTCGGCGCGAGGACCACGGTGTTGCTGCCCGTGCCGCGCAGTCCGGTGCTGTGCCAGGAGTCGACCACCTCGACATCGGCGTACGGTACGGCGAAGACGCGTACCGCGCCCGGCTCCTCGGGGAGGGTGGCCGCGAGCAGCACCCAGTGGGCGCTGTCGATGCCGCTGACGCACTCCCACTCGCCGCTCAGCGTCCAGTCGCCGCGCGGGGTGCGCACCGCGCGGGCCGCGTGGGGCGCGAGTCCCGCGGCGATCCGGACGTCGGGCGACGCCCCCCACAGGTCGCGCCGGCCCCGCTCCGGCAGGAACGCCCCGAACCTGCTGTGCGCGGCCCACAGTCCGGCGCACCAGGCGGCCGACGCGCACGCCTCGCCCACCTCGGCCACGGCCGTGAGCAGAGAGGCGAAGTCGCCCTCGCGGCCGCCCCATTGGCGGGGTACGAAGTAGGCGGGGAACCCGGCGCGGGTGAGGGCCGTCACCGTGTCGGCGGCCAACTGCCTTTCCTGGTCCGCTAATTCGGCGCCGCGCGCGGCCATGGTGATGGATTGGCCCACCAACAGCTCGTGTGGGGCGGTCAGTTCGGCTTCCAGCGTGCGCAGCGTCATGCCCGTGCCCCCTGTGCGGGGATGTAGGCGAGCCGGGGTGCCGCGGGGCGGGACCACAGGGTGGTGATGGTGACGAAGGAGTGGCCGTTCTGGTAGGCGCCGATGCGCAGCCGGCGCAGCGACGGGTCGCCCGTCGGCTCGTCCGCCTCCTCGACCACCAGCCGGGTGGGCTCGTCCAGTTCGCCGAAGGCCAGGCACTCGACCTGCGCGGAGACCAGGGACAGCGGGGCGCCCGCGTCGCCTTCGCGGACCAGCAGATGGCCGAGCTGGCGGGCGCCCTCCATCGCCACCATCAGCGGCACGTGGTCGCTGGGGTGGTCGAAGAAGATCGCGTGGTCGGTGTCGACCCGGAGCCACCACGAGCCGTCGCGCACGCCGCGCTCCAGTACGCAGTCCTTGCCGCGGAGCCGGCCGACCGCGGCCGGAGCGACCGGGGTCCGCTCCATCGGGTCGCCCTCGGTCCGGCGGGTACCGGCGTCGCGTCGGCGCAGCAGCGAGTAGCGGCGGTCGTCGACGGCGATGCCGCTGATCCGGCCGCGGCCGTACACCTGGCCGTCGATGGTCAGCACCACGTCGAGGCGCATGCCGAACCGGTTCGGCGGCCGGTTTCCCTCCCACGTCCACTCGGCTTCGAGGACCACGTCGAGCGGCGCGGCACCGACCTTGAGCGGCGCGGCGTCCTCGAAGTCGAAGCTCAGCCGGTCACCGATGAAGCGGTGCGTCAGCGGCACCCCGAAGTAGGTGTGCGGCAGGTAGACGAACATCTGCCGGATCGTTTCCGCGAAGAGCAGCGGATCGGTGCGGCCCGCCGCGTCGGGGTTGTGCAGTGCGTGGTCGCGGGGCCACTGGGCGGCGACCAGGAAGCGCCGCTCGCCGAGCCGGACGCTGTCGGTGAGCAGCACCTCCGCCACGGCCGCCCGGTGGACCAGGCGCCGGGGCACCGGCTGCTGGAAGGAGAGCCCGTGCTCGCCGTCCCTGTCGTACGTGGCGCTGTCGTACGTGGCTCTCGTGCCCGGCACCGAAGGTTCGAGAACGGGTCTCGGCGCGATGGACGTCTGCCTCACAAAATCCCCCAATGAAGTGAGTGAACGGGCCGTGCCGCGGCGCGAGGGCCGCTCGGCACTC
Organism: Streptomyces sp. NPDC094147; assembly: GCF_044764265.1. Taxonomy (NCBI): domain Bacteria; kingdom Bacillati; phylum Actinomycetota; class Actinomycetes; order Kitasatosporales; family Streptomycetaceae; genus Streptomyces; species Streptomyces sp. NPDC094147. Next base: position 4,870 of record NZ_JBIWHT010000030.1, read on the forward strand.
CAAGAACATACCTTCAAGAAGGTATAATGGGGAAGCCTTCCCAGGCGCTGAGACAGAACGCCAGGCACCGCACAGCCAAGAGAAGGGACTGGGCATGAGCACAAGGGCCCGCCAGAAACCCGCCGCCTCCGACCTCAAGCAGGAGCGCGCCGTCCGCACCCGCGCCCTGATCCTGGACGCGGCGGCGCGCGCGTTCGCGGACAAGGGCTACCCCGCCACCACCATCCTCGACGTGGCCGAGCTGATGGGCGCCACCAAGGGCGCCGTCTACTTCCACTTCGCCAACAAGAACGCGCTGGCGGTGGCGGTGACCGAGGAGTTCTACGTACGCCTGCGCACCGCCGCGAAGGAGGTGCAGGACCAGGCGCTGGCGCCGGTGGCCGCGGTCACCGAACTCCTCACCCGTACCGGCCTGATGTTCCGGGACGACGAGGTCATCCGGGCGGGGGCCAGGCTGCAGATCGAGCAGTCCCTCATCGACGCCGACCTGCCGACGCCGTTCCTCGGCTACACGGAGATCGTCACCGGTCTGCTGCGGGCGGCTGAGACGGAGGGCGCGCTGCCGGCCGGGAGCGACCCCGAGGCCATCGGCCGGGTGCTGGTTTCGGCCTTCTTCGGCGCCCAGCACATGTCCTGGGTGATGAACAACCGGGCGGACATCGCCGACCGGGTGCGCGAGATCCTCACCATCGTGCTCCCGGGCGCGGCGCGCAACTAGGGGCGTCCGCGGCCCCGTTGGGGCCGCGGCCCGGGGGCGCGATGACCGGATGGCGTACCACGGCGTCCGGATGCCGTATCGAAAGTGGCATCTTTTCGATCTTAAAAAAATTCCTTCTGGAGGGTATCTTTCGTCAAAAGAGCCCAGCTCATCGGAGAGGTGGCAGATGAACCAGCAGGAGCGGTCCCGGCGTACGCGCGAGCAGGTTCTCGACGCCGCGGCCCAGGAGTTCGCCCGCCTCGGATACGCCGATGCCGCCGTGCAGTCCGTCGCCGCGCGCACCGGGATGACCAAGGGCGCGCTCTACGGCCACTTCCCGTCGAAGGAGAGGCTGGCCGACGCGCTCGTGGCCGTCGGCGCCCAGAGCTGGGCCCGGCTGCTCCAGGAGTCCCAGGAGCCGGGCACCGCCCCGCTCGCCGCGCTGCGGGCGATCACCGTGGGTCTCGCGCACGCGCTGCGCGAGGACGCCAGGCTGCGGGCCGCGGTCCGGCTGGAGAACGACGAACTGCTCGCCGGGGGCGGCGGTGGCGGCCTGCTCGGCGATGTGCGCCAGGCCGTCGTGTCCGTGGTGCGGCGGGGCCAGGCCGCGGGCGCGGTGACGTCGGGCTACCGCGCCGAGACCATCGCCCAACTCCTGCTCTCGGTGATCCTCGGCGCGCAGTCGGCGGCCGCCCTGACCCGCGAGGACTCCTTCGAACCGTGGCTGGAGCGGGTGTGGGAGCTGGTCCTCGCGATGATCAGCGGAACCCGCGCCCGCGGTTGAGCCGATGCCCGGCCATGACCCACCGGACACCCCCTAGTTCACGCCCGGCAGGATGCGGCCGCCCGCCTCGGTGACGTGGGCGCACAGCGCCGGGTCGTCGCCCACGGCGACCGGATGGCCCACGGCGCGCAGCAGTTGCAGGTCCGAGGCGTGGTCGCCGTACGCGAAGCAGTCCGCGGGATCCACCCCGTGACCGGCCGCCCAGGCGACGGCGACGGACGCCTTCGCGGCGCCGATCATCGGCCGCACCACCTCACCGGTGAGCCGGCCGTCCATGACCACCGGGGCGGTGCCGAACACGTCGTCCGCGCCGAGGTGTTCGGCGATCGGGTCCAGGCAGGCGAAGAACGACCCGGACACCAGGACCGCGGCGTCACCGGCCGCCCGGTGCCGGCGCAGCGCGTCGAGGCCGGGCGGATGGAAGAAGCCGCCCGCTCTCATCTGCTCCTGGAACCAGGCGTTGCCCTGCTCGGCGAGAGCGTCCTGCGACGCGCCCGCGTACAGCGCGTAGTACGCGCGGTTCGCCACCTCCCGCGAGACGCCCCGGTCCCGGAGCCCCAGGATGCCCGCGCGGGCGTCCTCGTACGCGCTCGCCGGACGGTCCTCGGCCGCGAAGTGGAAGCGGAGGAAGCCGAACAGGGTCTTCTGGGTCACCAGCGTCTCGTCCACGTCGAAAAAGGCCGCACGGCGGGGCGGGGTCATGAGGATCTCTCCTTGAGGAGGGCGTGCGCGCGTCAGCGGACGCGGGCGCGGCCGAAAATGTGGGGGTGGCCGACAGGAAACGGGGCCCGAGGGCCGCCACAGCCATCACGCCCGAGATCATCGACTGTGCGGATCGCCCTGAAAACCCCGGTTCCAGTGGCTGGTACCGGGTGCGTGGCGGAGCTCAACCCTCCGCCAACCCGAGGTAAAACAAGTCGTGTTCGGGCCAGTTTCGGCTAGTCGCCTACCCGCTGGACCTCCGTCACGATCCTGCTGACGACGGCCGCGGTCCGGTCCTGGAAGTAGAAGTGGCCGCCGCGGTAGAGGTGCTGTCCGGCCGGGCGGTCGGTGGCGTCCACCCAGGCCACGAGCTGGCGCGGGGAGACCACCGGGTCGTCGGCGCCGCCGAACAGCGAGAGCGCGACCGGCATCCGGACGCCCGCCGCGCGCGGCCGCCAGCCCTCGGCGAGCCGGAAGTCGTCCCGGATCCGGGGGGCGATCCGCCGCCAGACGTCCTCGTCGTCCAGCGCCCTGGCCGGCATCCCGCCCATCTCGGCGAGGACCGTACGCAGTTCCCGGTCGGGCAGGGTGTGCACGGGGCTGCTCCGCAGGGTCTCGGCGGCCAGCCGCGGGGCCCGGCAGGCGGACACCCCGAGCCAGCGCGGCATCCGCGCCCCCAACTCGGCGAGCCGGGCGGTCAGTTCATAGGCGACGGCCGCCCCCATGCTGTGCCCGAAGAGGGCGAAGGGGCGGTCGAGGCGGGGCCGGATGGCGTCGATGAAGTACGCGGCGAGCGCTCCGGCGTCCCGCAGGGCGGGCAGCCGGCTCAGCCGGCGGCGGCCCGGCGCCTCAAGCAGGCACGCCTCCCAGTCGGCGGGGAAGTGCGGCACCCAGTCGGCGAACACCCGGTGCGATCCCGCCGCGTGGTGGAACAGGAAGATCCGCACCGAGGGATCGGCGACCGGTCGCGGTCTGACGACGGACAGGGCGTACGGGTCATTCACTTCTGCCACCTCCGCGATCACTGCTGCCACCTCCGACTGCCGTTGCGATCAAGAGGACGAGGCGGGGGGGGGGGGGGCACCCCCCCCCCCCCCCCCCGCCCCGCGCGCGAGTGCCTCAGGGCACCAGGACCAGGCGGCCGCGGGTGCCGCCCTTGGCGAACCGGGCGTGCGCCTCGGCGGCCTCGTCGAAGCCGAAGGTGCGGGCCAGGCGCAGCGTCAGCGCACCGGACTCGACCAGGAACACCAGCTCGGCGAGCTGGTCGGCGTTGCTCTGCACCGAGACCGCGTCGACGCGGATGCCGCGCTCGGACTGCGGCGCGGCCGGGCCGAACACTCCGGTGTACGCGCCGCCGTCACGGACCGCGGCCAGTGCGGGGGCGCCGAGCACCGCGGTGTCCAGGACGCCGTCCGCGCCCTCGGGCAGGGCCGCGCGGACCGCCTCGGTGAGGGCGTCGGTGCGGGCGATGAACGTGGCACCCGTACCGGTGACGAAGTCGCGGTCCTCGGGGCCCGCGACACCGTAGACCTTGAGGCCGCGGCGGGCGGCGAGCTGGAGGGCGTAGCCGCCGACCGCGCCGGCCGCGCCGGTGACCACCAGGCTCTGCCCCTCGGACAGGCCCAGCAGGTCCAGGGCCTGGAGGGCGGTGAGCCCGTTGAGCGGCAGGGTGGCCGACTCGGCGGCCGAGGCGCCGGTGGGGGCGATGGCGACAGCTGAGGCGTTCAGGACGATGTACTCGGCCTGGGCGCCGGCCAGCGTGCCGAACCAGTCGGACAGGCCGACCACGGCCTCGCCGGTCTTGAAGTCGTCCACGCCCTCGCCGAGCGCGTCGACGGTACCGGCGACGTCCCAGCCGAGCGGGTACTGGTCGAGCTCCGGCAGGAAGGGGGCGAGTCCCCCGGCCCGGGTGGCCACGTCCACCGGGTTGACCGTGGCGGCCTGGACCTTGATGCGGACCTGGCCGGCGGCGGGCTCGGGAAGCGGCACCTCGGCGACTTCCAGGACGTCCGGGTCTCCGAAGGCCTTGACGACGATCGCGCGCATGGAAGGAACCTTTCACAGGGGGATGGTTGGGAAGCGAGGTGCCGGGCCGCCGCGCTGGGGGCGGCCCGGCACCGTGGAAGAACCGCGAACCGTAGAAGAGCTACGAACCGCGAGACAATTACGAACTGGCCTCTGCACGGCGGGACTTGGGCACGAAGAACACCGCCAGCAGGACCATGCCGGCCAGCAGCACGCCGCCGTTGACGAGCGTCGCGGTGCGTACGCCGTCGAGGACCGCCTGGGCGTCGCTGCGGCCGGGGTGCGCCTGACTGGCCTGGGCGGTGGCGATGGTGCTCAGGACCGGGACGCCCAGGGTCAGGCCGACCTGCTGGGTCAGGGTGGTGAGACCGGTCGCCAGGCCCTGCTCGGCGTCCGGCAGGCCGGAGGTCGCCGTCACCATGTAGGAGACGACCGCGGTGATGTGGCCGTAGCCGGAGACCGCGGTGCCGACCAGGACCAGGGTGATCCAGCTCTTGGTGTCGCCGACGAAGAACAGCAGGAAGCTCGCCGAGGCCTGGACGGCCAGGCCGACGACCAGGCCGCCGGGGCCGCCCACCTTGCCGATGAGGCGCGGGGCGACGGTGCCGCCGACGAAGGCCGCGGCGCCGAGCAGACCGAAGGTCAGGCCGGTGACCAGCGGGGAGTAGCCGAGGACGCGCTGGAGGTAGAGCGTCATCAGGAAGGTCAGGCTGCTCGCCATGGTGAAGCTGATGAAGCCGCCGAGGTTGCCCCAGCGGACCGTGCGGCGCTTGACCACCCGGACCGAGACCAGGGGTTCGGCGGTGCGCAGCTCGATGGCCCAGAACAGCGCGAGCAGGGCGATGCCGGCGATGAGCGGGATGAGCGTCGCGGCGCTGGTCCAGCCCTTCTCCTGGGCGGTGCTGATGCCGTACACCAGGGCGAGCAGACCGCCGGAGACCGTGATGGCGCCGGGGACGTCGAGCTTGGCGGTACGTTCGGCGCGGCTCTCCTGGATGACGGACAGGCCGATGAAGAACACGGCGGCGCCGACCGGCACGTTGATGAAGAAGGTCGCGCGCCAGCTCAGCAGGTCGGTCAGGACGCCGCCGAGCACCGCGCCGGTGATGAAGCCGGCCGACAGCATCGCGCCGTTGAGGCCGAGGGCCTTGGCGCGCAGCGGGCCTTCGGAGAACGTCGTGGTGAGCAGCGAGAGTGCGGCGGGGGTGACGATGGCGGTGGCCAGGCCCTGCGCGACGCGGCCGACGAGCAGCATCTCGGGCGAGGTGGCGAGACCGCCGACCAGCGAGGCGAGGGTCAGCATGCCCATGCCGGTCAGGAACAGCCTGCGGCGGCCGAACAGGTCGGCGACCCGCCCGAAGAGCAGCGTGAATCCGGCGGCGGCCAGCGCGAACGCGGTGGTCACCCACTGGAGCGAGCCGATCGAGAAGCCGAGCCCGGTGCCGATGTCCGGCAGCGCCACGTTCAGGATCGAGAAGTCGGCGGCCAGCATGAACTGCGAGCCGAGGAGCAGGACCAGGATGAGGCGCTGACGGGACGTCATGCGCGGCTGCGGCGGATCGGCGACCGAGGCGATGGTCGGCGTTTCACTGACGGTTGCGGACATGGGAACTCCTACCCGGGAGGGGATGCGGTGACGGCAGTGGGGGGATTCATCGCTGGAGGGTGAGCGAGCGGCTTGCCACCTCCGCCTCGTCCACGGGGGCAGGGACGGGCGCCGCGGCGGGGGCCGGGCGGCGGGACCGGCTGAGCAGCCGGACCAGCGGCATCTCGACGGCGTAGTACAGAACCGTCGCGGCGAGCAGCGAGATGGCGAGGATCAGCGCGGTGACGCCGATCGCCTGGGGGGTGTCCCAGGAGCGGGTGGCGCCCAGTGCGTAGTGCACCCAGCGGATCACCAGCTGGTGGACCATGTAGAAGGCGAAGGACACATTGCCCAGCCACACCATGGTCCGGCCGCGCCACGGCGAGGACTTGCCCTGGAGGTCGGCCACGGCGACCGTGGGGATCAGCAGGGCGAGCGGGATGACGGCACCGGCGACCAGACCGAACAGGTAGGGCAGGTACGAGGAGCCGATGTAGCCGGCCAGCGCGAGGGCGGTCGCGGGCCACAGGCCGATGCGCGGCCAGCGGCCGGACTCGACGATGAGCGCGAGGACGATGCCGAGCACGAACTCCAGCATCCGCACCGGCGGCAGGGTGTAGACGAACCACATGCGGTCCTCGGACACCGGGAGGCCCGGCACCAGGGGTCCGCCGTGGAAGAAGGTGTTGGCGAGCACCGGCATCAGCCAGACGAGCCCGACCAGCAACACGGCGGTCGGCCAGAGGAGTTGGGGACGGATGCGGCGTACGGCCCACAGGGTCGCCGGGAACAGGAGGTAGAAGAACGCCTCACAACCCAGCGACCAGCTGGGGATGTTCATGCTGAAGAACACTCCGGCGCGCGGGAACCAGTCCTGGATCATGAACAGGTTGGGCAGCGAGTCCAGCCCGATGCCGCCGAACGAGCCGGTGAGCGTCAGGCCGCTCAGCGACAGGAAGACGAACGCGAGGGCCCACGTCACCAGGTGGTTCGGGATGATCTTCACAGCACGGCGGCGCCAGAACTTCCGGGCCGGGTCGTACTTCCGGGCGGTCCAGGTGAGCAGGAAGCCGCTGAGGATGAAGAAGAAGGTCACCCCGACGCCGCCCTGGCTCGCCGAGTGCGACATCCACTTGTTGACGGCGGGCGAGGCGAAGATGGCCACGGCGTAGATATGGAACGAGAAGACCATCAGCGCTGCGACGGTGCGCAGGCCGGTGAGCGAGGGAAGTCTGTCTCTGCTGGGTGGCGCGACGGACGTGGTCACGGCGATCAATTCCTGCTTTCTTTTTCTCCAGGCGCATTGCCTTACGTAAGTGCAGTTGCATGTCCCGGCGCCCTTTTGACGCTAGTGGCGCCACCACGCTCCGGGAATTCCGCTTTGGGTGCGTCCGGCTGTGTCAAAAGTGGTACGGGCCAGGGGTGTTGGGGCGGCTGAGCGGTCATGTGGGAGTCCGCGGCACCGCGCCCTGAAGGGGCGCGGGGAACTGCGCGACCAGCCACGGCCGGTCCGCAGCCGACGAACGCCACTTCCCGCGGAGCGCTTAAGCGGCGTCGGGGTGGGCGGCGAGGACCGGGCGGACGGTGGCCAGCGCGTTCAGGGTGCGCGGGATGCCCGCGTACAGCGCGACCTGCGCGACCGCCTGGACCACCTCGCCCTTCGTGGCGCCGGCCCGCAGCGCGCCCGCGGTGTGGAAGGCCAGCTGGGGGGCGCTGTCGCCGAGCGCCGCGAGCATGCACACGGTGGCGAGTTCGCGGGTGCGCAGGTCGAGGCCCGCGTCGCCGATCAGGGCGCCGAGGCCGTGCTGGATGTGCGCGCCGAGGCCCGGCGCGAGGTCGCCGATGGACTCCCACGGCGTGCTGTCGCCCGGGGCGGCCAACGCGCGGAACACCTCCTCCCCGGTGCGCGGGGCGAGGGCGGGACTGACGTCGACGGACATGGTGAGCCTCCTGGGAAATACCTCTTAGGACGCACTTGGGCATGCCGCCGGAGGCATTCCGGTGTCACGCAATCGGAATACCCGGCGGGCCGCTGAGTGCATAGCGTTGGCTGGCGGAACAGGTGCGGGGCGAAAGGGCGTCAGGGCGGAACGGGCGTCATACGACGGCCGGGGAAGCGCGGCGAATGCGTCCGCTCAGCCAGGTGTCCGGGCCGAAGGCGCGCTCGTCGAAGACCTTGAACTCCTCGGCGGTGAACGCGAAGAGCCGCGGGGCCGCTCCGGAGGGATCGGGCCGCACGGTGGTGCGCGCGGCTTCGGCGAACACCGGGAAGCGGGCGCCGAACTCTTCGATGCCGCGCGCCAGTTGGGCGCCCTTCGCCGCCTCGCAGCGGCCTTGCAGCTGGAGGCCCTGCCGGGTGCCGGGGGTGCCCGGCTGGCCGGTGTCGGCGACGGTCACCGACACCCGGCCCGCACTGTTCACCAGGTTCCTGACGTGCCCCGACGCGGGCCGTGTGAGGCAGTACAGATGGAGGTCCGAGTCGTATGCGAAGTAGGCGTTGTGCGACCAGGGCGCTCCGTCGTCGCCGACGGTCGCCATGGACAGCAGTCTGGTGCCGGCCAGCAGGCACTCGATGGACTCCGTCACCGCCAGGAAGCCGGGTTCGCCGTCCGGGCCGTGGTCCAGTTCGATGCGCATCGGGGAATGCGTCTCCTCTACGGGGGCCGGCGGCGGCCCGGGGGATTGGCCGCCGCCGGAATCTGGGGGGCCGGGGCTCAGGACAGGAAGTGCCCGCCGTCGACCGTGACGACGGAGCCCGTGCTGAAGCCGTTGTTCATCAGGTACACGTAGGTCTGCGCGACCTCGGAGACCTGGCCGACCCGGCCGACGAGCAGCTTGTCGCCGAGCGCCTGGTACAGCTCCTCCGGCTCCGCGACGCTGCCGTCCCACAGCTCGGTGCGGGTCGGCCCGGGGCGGACCACGTTCACCCGGATCGGGCCGAGCTCCACCGCGAGCGCGCGGCCGAGCGCCTCGGAGGCGCTGGTGATGGAGGCGGCGACCATCCAGCCCTTGGCCGGGCGGGCGCCGGCGCTGCCCGAACTCAGCACGATGGAACCGCCCTTGCGGATGTGGGCGGCGCCGTGCCGGGCCGCGGTGAACGCGCCCCAGTAGCGGACCTTGAAGAACTCCTGCGCCTGCGCCACGTCCGTCTCGTCGAAGGACTTGATCTGGAGCGGGTCGCCCGCGGTGTAGACGAGGTGGTCGAACTCGCCGAGCTCCGCGAAGAACTGGCGTACCTCGTCCTCGTCCGTGACGTTCAGGCGGAAGCCCTGGGCGTCGTCCGGCAGGCGCTTGAGGGCCCGGTCCACCTTGTCCTGGCTGCTGGAAGCGATGACCACCCGGGCGCCTTCCGCGGCGGCCAGTTCGGCGACCGAGAAACCGATTCCCGAGCTGCCGCCGAGGAGCACCACACGCTTTCCTGCAAGGCTCATTTCCGTACCTTCCCGATTGTTTTCGGCGAGTCGAATTTCTGCTGTGCCAACAGTGCCCGGAAATCAACTCGGCCGTCCAATACCTAAATTGATTCCTGTGATACCCAAACCGCAAGAGAAGGCCGGTGAATACAGTGGACCTCGATCTCCGCAAAGTGCGCTACTTCGTGGCCGTGGCCGATCTGCTGCATTTCGGCAGGGCGGCCGAGGTGCTGCATATCGCACAGCCCGTACTGAGTCGGCAGATTCGCTCGCTGGAACAGGACATCGGGCTCGAACTGCTCGCCAGGAACCGGCGTTCGGTGGCCCTCACGGCGGCCGGGCGGCAGTTTCTCGACGACGCCCGCGGCCTGCTGGCGACCGCGCAGGCGGCCCGGCACCGGATGTACCGGGCGGCGGGCGGGGAATCCCATCTCACCGTCGGCTTCGGCTGGGGGATGACGGTGGCCGCGATCACCGCCGAATTCGCCGCGCGCCGCCCCGAGGTGGCCGTGGACGTGCGCCAGCTGGCCGCCCGCACCGAGGCGGCGGCCGTGCTGCGGGGAGCGGTGGACGTCGCGTTCGTACGGACGCCGGTGCCGCAGGACGGGATCGAGCTCACGCCGCTGGGCAGCGAGGAGCTGGTGGCCGCGCTTCCGGCCGGCCACCGGCTCGCCCCGGCCGCGGCGCTGACCGGCGCGGACCTGGACGGCGAGCCGCTGCTGCGCCGGGCCGGGAGCGCGCCGGCCGTGGTGCGCGGCGCGGCCTCGCTGGTGCGGGCCGCGTGGGGGGCGGGCCCGGTGGAGGAGGAGCTGGAGCTGGTGGCCCGCGGCTGCGGACTGACCCTGCTTCCGCAGTCCGCGGCCGCCTTCTACACCCGCCCGGACGTGCGCTACGTACCCGTCCTCGGCCTGCCCCCGCAGGAGATCTGCCTGGCCCGCGCGGCCACGGATCGCTCGGAGCTGACCGCGGCGTTTGTTCGCGTGGCGGAGGGGGTGGGGTGGGCCGGGGCCCGCCCCCTCGCCCCGGCCTAGACCTCCGAGTGTCGTCGGACAGCCGCGGGCCGTGCGTGGCTGGGCGCGCAGTTCCCCGCGCCCCTTGAGCCCCCCGCCGGTCCCTTACGGCTCCAGCACCACCTTCCCCGTCACATGGCCCGACTCGATCAACTCGTGGGCGGCCGCGGCCTCTTCGAGGGGGAGTGCGCGGTCCACGTGCGGGCGCAGCAGGCCCTTGTCCGCGAGGGCGGCCATCGCCTCCAGGCCCACGTAGTCGGGCTCCACCGACACCCCGGCGAACCGGAAGCCCGCCTCGCGGGTGCGCGCGGCGAGTGCGGTGTCCGAGCGGGCGATCGCGGTGACCAGGAGGCCCCCGGGGCGCAGGGTGCGCAGCGAGCGGTCCGCGTAGTCGCCGCCGATCAGCTCCAGGACCGTGTCGACGTCCGAGACCGCGTCGGCGAAGTCGACCGCCCGGTAGTCGATCACCTCGTCGGCGCCGAGCCCCCGCACGAACGCGTGCTTGGCCGCGCTCGCGGTGGCGATGACGTACGCGCCGTGCGCCTTGGCGATCTGCACGGCCAGATGCCCCACTCCTCCGCCGCCCGCATGGATCAACACCCGCTGCCCCGGCCCGACTTGGCCCACCTCGACCAGGCTCTGCCAGGCCGTGAGCCCGGCCAGCGGGATTGCCGCGGCCTGCGGGTGGGTCAGCGCGGCGGGCTTGCGGGCGAAGTGCCGCGAGGGGGCCGCGACGAACTCGGCGTAGGCGCCGGCCGCGCGCGGGAACAGCGGCATGCCGAAGACCTCGTCGCCCTCCTGGAAGCGGGAGGTGCCCGGCACCACGTGCTCGACCACGCCCGAGACGTCCCAGCCCAGGACGAAGGGCGGCTGCCCGTGCAGCGGGAAGGCGCCGCTGCGGATGATCGCCTCGACCGGGTTGACCCCGATCGCCTTGACCCGCACCAGGATCTCGGTCGGCAGGGGCCGGGGCCGCTCGGCCTCCCCCACCTTCAGTACCTCCGGGCCGCCGAAGGCCTGCTGGACGATGGCTCGCATACGAATTCTCCTGTCGTGTCCGGGAGTCGGTACGCCTTCCATCCTTCCCGCTCCCCACCACGGGGGAAGCCCGAACTGTTCCGACGGGGTAGCCGGATACCACTTTTGAAACCCGGCCGGGGACCCATGGGGGAATTCAATTCCGGCCGACCGCTCACTAATGTCGGATCACGTCAGGCCGCAACAACTCAAGGCCACACCGGATTTCAGGGAGAAAACCCGTGACCATTCAGCAGGATGTCGCCATTTCCGCACCCGCCACGCTCGGCTCGGAAGGCGACGACGGAATCATCCTGACCGTCGTCGCCAGTTTCGAGAACATCGCCGCCGAGCACCGCGACGAATTCCTGGAGTCGGCCCAGCGCGAGGCATTCCTCTCGCTGCGGGACGAGGAGGGGACGATCAGCTACCACATCGTTCCCGACCAGGACGACCCGACGCGGGTGGTGTTCCAGGCGACGTTCACCGACGAGGCCTCGTACGAGCAGCACCGCAACAACGCGCCGGCCCAGGAATTCCTGGAGATGGTGGCCCGCAACAAGATCGACGGGCCGAACATCTACGTCAACAACTTCTCCGTCCCCAACGTCAACCACCCGCCGCGCGGCATCTGAGGCAACCGGCCCCCGCCCCCCTTCGATGGAGCAGGACATGACCGACAACACGCCCACCGTTCTGATCACCGGAGCCACCGCCGGTCTCGGCCGCCACCTGGCCCGGGAGCTGGTGGCCGGCGGCCGGCGCGTGCTGGTGCACGGGCGGGATCCGGAGCGGGTCCGCCAACTCGCCGCGGAACTGGGCACGCTCGCCATCCCGTGCACGGCCGATCTGTCCTCGCTCGCCGAGGTGGAGTATCTGGCCGAACAGGTCCGTGCCGTCACGCCCCGCCTGGACGTCCTGGTCAACAACGCCGCCGTGGGCTTCGGCCCGCCCGGCGAGACCAGGCAGACCAGCCGGGACGGGCACGAGCTGCGCTTCGCCGTGAACTACCTCGCCCCGGTGGCGCTCACCCGCTCGCTGCTGCCGCTGCTGACCCGCACGGCCCCGGCCCGCGTGGTCAACATCGGCTCGGTGGGCCAGGCGCCCTTCGACCCGGCCGAGGCCACCTTCTACGACAACTACCGCGGTGTGGTGGCCTATCGGCGCGCCAAGCTGGCCCTGGTGGCCTTCACCTTCGACCTCGCCGAGGAACTGCGCGGCACCGGGGTCACCGTCAACTGCCTGCATCCGGCGGGCTTCATGGACACCGGCATGGTGCGCGAGAGCCACATCCAGCCGCTGGCCACCGTCGAGCAGGGCGCCGCGCCCACCCTGCGCCTGATCACCGACCCGTCCGTCGCGCACGTCACGGGCGAGTACTTCGACGGCTTCTTCCCGGGCCGGGCCCTGTCCCAGGCGTACGACCGCCAGTTCCTCGGGAAGCTGCGCAAGGTCACCGACCAGCTGCTCGGCCGGGTGGAGGTGCCCGCCGGGGTCTGCCCTTACACGTACGAGGGCCAACTCCCCGCCGTCGGCGGCGCGTTGGGCCCGGTGAGCTTCCGGATGTCCGGCGCCCCGACCCTGCTGCGCGCCACTGTCCGGGGCTGAGCGCACCCCCTGCACCGCACGACCAGCGACAGGAAAGGAGTGTCATGACTTCCGCGATGGCTTCGTGGGCGTCCATCGACGACAGTCTGGGCCCGGTGGGCCGGCGGTTCTTCGGTGACGGACACCGGAGGGTCGACTACCGGTTCGGCGACGTGGTCGTCGCCCCGGGCCCGCCGGGCAGCGGCACCATCACCGCGACCGCCTCGGTGATCTGCCCGCCCGACTGGTCCAAGAAGGGCGACACCGACCAGCGTCCGCACCTGAGCACCATCGACGCCCTGATCATCGGCGGCCGGCTCGGCGAGATGTTCCTGACCCGCCGGCACGGCCTGAGCGAGCGCGAGCGGGCCGCGATGTGGGTGCGCCGCGTCGAGATCCGCGCCGGTAACGCGCCGGACGAGGAGCACCTCGAAGCGCTGAGCGCCGAGGCGCGGCTGCGCACCACCCGCGAGCACGACGCCGACCCGTCGGCCGCCCTGTCGGTCCTCGACTGCACGGTCGGCGGGATGCGGATCCGGTGCGACATCGTCCACCCCGCGGGCCGCCTCGCCGAGGCCGGCACCGCCTCCTACGACACGGACCTCGTGGACCTGCCCGCGGGCGTGTACGGCGAGGGCTTCAAGCACCGCCGCCAGCCGATCACCGGGGTCACCGTCGACCTCGCCCGGCAGCGCGCGGACGCCACCGTCAGCGTGGTGCCCGTGCCCGGCGCCCACCGCAGCGCGGTCGGCATGGAGGGCGCGCACCAGCCGTCCGTCTCCTTCGTGGACGCCTTCGTCGTCGCCCTCCAGATGGGCCAGGCGCTCCTGTACGGCCTGGACGAGGTGGAGCGCGCCCGCAGCAACACGCTGTGGATGCGCCGCACCGTCCTGGAGAGCGAGAGCCCCGACCGCCCCGCGGCGGACCCGTTCGAGGTGACCACCGAGCTCACCGACAGCACCCTCCTGGAGGTGCGCGGCGCCCTGTGGCGCACCGCCGACATCACCAGCAACTGCGCGGGCGTCCGCGTCATGTGCTCCGTGACCCATGAGATCCCCCGGCTCGCCGCCACCGCCGCCGGCTGAGCATCGGCCCAACTCCCCTAGCTGAAAAGGCAGTACGCACATGAGGCTTGGCATTTCCGGCACCTACTCGTCCGGGAAGACACTGACCGCGCTCGCCCTCGCGCACTACACCGGGCTCCCGCGCACCATGGCGAAGACCATGCGGGAGATCCTCCCGGAGGCGGCGCCCGGCAAGACCCTGGAGGAGTGCACCGCCGCCGAACTGCTCCAGATGATCGTCGTGCGGCACACCGAGCGGGTGAAGTACGAGTACCAGCTCGCCGACGGCTTCGTCTCCGACGGCTCCTCGCTCCAGGAGTGGATCTACGGCGCCCTGCGGGTGCGGGTCGGCATCAACCCGAACGACTCGGTGAACCTCGCCGAGGGCGAGGACGTCGAACGCACCGCGGAGATCGCCTTCTTCGACCAGGTGATGCGGCAGCTGGGCGTCTCGTTCAAGCAGCACGTCAAGCGGAGCTTCGACGCCTTCATCCACCTGCGCAACGAGCTCCCGCTGTCGGCCGACGGCCACCGGCCGGTCAACAACCGGTTCCGCACCATGGCGGACGAGCGGCTGCTCGAAGTCCTCGCCGAGCTGGAGATCCCCGTCCACGTGGTCGGCGGCCCGCTGCCGGAGCGGCTGCGGACCATCGTCGCCATCACGGGTCTGACCCCGGTCATGACCGAGGACGAGGCGATAGCCAAGGCACGGGAGGCGTACGGGCGGATCGACACCACGATCGAGACGCAGCGCGAGCCGGCGCTCGCCGGCTGACCACCCAACCGTCCACACGAGCCATCCGACGACCAACCGGCAGACAGTTGACGCCGTGAGCCGGTCAGTCGCCGAATGGTCTCGCTCAGACCATCGAGGGTCCAGCATGGATAGTACTACCCGACTGACGGCTGTCCTGGAGGGGCTGGGGACCGCGCTCCCGCCCCGTGTCGTCACCAACGCGGAGCTGGCCGAGCGGCTCGACACCTCGGACGAGTGGATCCGCAGCCGCACCGGAATCACCGAACGGCGCATGGCGGGACCGGGAGTCGCCACCAGCGACCTCGCGGTCGAGGCGGGCGAGCGGGCCCTGAAGTCCGCCGGGGTCAGCGAGGTCGACCTGGTCGTCGTGGCCACCACCACCCCCGACCACCCGTGCCCGGCCACCGCACCCGACGTGGCCTCCCGGCTCGGCCTCGGCCCGATACCGGCGTACGACATGGCCGCGGTCTGCTCCGGATTCGTGTACGCGCTCTCGGGCGCGGCCGGGGCGATCGCCTCCGGCCAGGCCGAACGCGTGCTGGTGATCGGGGCGGAGACCTTCACCTCGATCATCGACCCCGAGGACCGCTCCGGCGCGGTCATCTTCGGCGACGGCGCGGGCGCGGTGGTGCTGCGGGCCGGCCGGGCCGACGAGCCGGGCGCGCTGCTCGGCTTCGACCTCGGCAGCGACGGTGCGCTCGCCGACCTCATCAAGATCCCCGGCGGCGGTTCGCGGCAGCGGGCCGGCGGCCAGGCACCCGACCCGGCGGACTCCTGGTTCACGATGCAGGGCCGCCAGGTGTTCACCAACGCCGTGAAGCGGATGGCCGGTTCGGCCGGCGGGCTGCTCGAACGGATCGGCTGGCCGGTCGAGTCGGTGGACCGGTTCGTCGGCCACCAGGCCAACGTCCGCATCCTGCACGCCGTCGCGGAGCAGCTCGGGGTGCCCGTGGAGCGCGCGGTGATCAACCTCGACAAGGTCGGCAACACCTCGGCGGCCTCCATCCCCCTCGCGCTCGGCGATGCCGCGGCGGCCGGTGACATCACCGCCGGCGACCGGGTCCTGATGAGCGCCTTCGGCGGCGGTGTCACCTGGGGCTCGGCGGCCCTGGTGTGGCCCGAGCTCGTCCCCGTGTGAACTGCCCCGCATCTCCCACCACTTGACCCGGAAGAAGGAGAAAGTCGATGTCACAGCTGCTGGCCGACGACCTCATACAGATCCTGACCGACAAGTACGGCCTGCCCGGCGAGGACCTCTCGCCCGAGACGCGCTTCGACGCGCTTGAGTTCGACTCGCTCGTCATGGTGGAGCTCGCGGTGATCCTGGAGCGCCGGCTCGGCATCCCCGTCACCGACGACGAGCTGCTGTCCGTGGAGTCCATCGGCGAGGCCGCCGAGCTGCTCAGCACCAAGGGTGTGACGGTCTGATGGAGTGGGACACCACGCGCGCGCCGCTGGCCGGCGACTCGCCGGAGGTGCTGATCGTGGGCGCGGGCCCGGTGGGCATCACGCTCGCCTGCGAGCTGCTCCAGCAGGGCGTACGCATCCGTCTGATCGACCGCCGGGCACGCATCGACGAGTCCGACCCGCACTCCAAGGGCATCCTGGTGTGGCCGCGCAGCCTGGAGGTGCTGCGCCGGATCGGCGTCAGCGAGCGCCTGGCCGCAACGGGCCACCGCAGCAAGGGAGTCGGCTACTACTCCGAGGGCCGGCTGCGCGGCACCGCGCACCTGCACAGGCTGCCCGACTCGCCGTACCCGTTCGTCCTCACGCTGCCCCAGCGGGAGACCGAGCGGGTGCTGCGGGACCGGCTCGCCGAGCTCGGCGGGACCATTGAGTTCGGCGTCACCCTGGAGGAGCTGGACACCACCTCGCAGACCCTGCCGCGGGCCGTGCTCAGCCACGCCGACGGCTCCGCCGAGACCGTGCTCCCGCTGTATCTGGTGGGCGCCGACGGCCCCGGCAGCGCCACCCGCGAGATGCTCGGCATCCGCTTCGACGGCGAGCCCATCGACGTCACGTACGCCATCGGGGACGCGCCCATCACCGGCGGGGTGCCCGCCGACGCGCAGTACTACTACTCGCGGGACGGCGTGGTGGCGCTGGTGCCGCTGGCCGGCGGGCACTACCGGATCGCGGCCAACATCCCGCATCGGGGCGCGGACGAGGGCAACCCGTCGCGGGAGCTGATCGAAGAGGTCATCAACCGCCGCGCGCACACCGCCTTCAAGGTCGGCGAGCCGGTGTGGACGCGCTCGTTCCGGCCCCGGCTCGGGCTCGCCGAGCGCTTCAGCCAGGGGCACTGCTTCCTGGTCGGCGACTCCGCGCACGTCATCAGCCCGGCCGGCGGCCAGGGCATGAACATCGGCTTCCAGGACGCCGCCAACCTGGGCTGGAAGCTCGGCGGGGTGATCCAGGGCCGGCTCGACGAGGCGATCCTGGAGACGTACCACCCCGAGCGCAGTGTCGGCGCCGTACGGATGTCCAAGACGTCCGCCGCGCAGGCCAGGTTCGCCATGCAGCGCTCCACCCTGCGCATCGCGGTGCGCGACGCCGTCTTCGTGACGGCGAGGTGGACCGGTCTGATCCAGAAGATCCTGGTGCCGCTGCTCGCCCAGGCGGACGTCGACTACTCCGAGTCCGTCTCGGATCCGCTGTTCCGCCGGATCCCGCACCCGGCCCGCGTCGGCCAGCGGGTGCCGCTGTTCGCGCCGCCGGTCCAGGACAACGGGGTGCCGGCGCTCGACCCGTACAAGTACACCGTGGTGCTCTGGCCGGGCGGCCGGACCCCGCAGGGCTGGGCGGCCACGGCCGCCGGGCTGCGGCGCCGCTTCACCGACCAGGTGGCCGTGCTCGACCTGGGCGCGGTGGACCCGTCGGCCGCGAAGCCGCTGCGCCGGGCCTTCGGCAGGCGCCCGGTCATCGCGACCGTACGCCCCGACGGCCACCTGGCCCACCTCGCGCCGGTCACCGCGCCCGAACAGGCGCAGGCCTTCCTGCGCAAGGCCGCCCCCACCGAGGTCCCGGTCCCGGTCCTCACCTGAGGAACCGTCCGGCATCCGGCAGCTGCACCTGCCGAACTCCCTTGTCCAGCACACCAGTCACCAGGAGAGAACCATGTCCGTCCAGACCGTCGCCAACGCCACCGAGACGATCCAGGAGTTCTTCACCCGCTTCGGCGCGGGCGATCTGACCGCGCTGCTCGACCTGTTCGCCGACGAGGTCGACTGGAACGTCCCCGGCTCGGCCACCGTGCCGTGGACCGGGCGCCGCTCGACCAAGGACGAGCTGGCGGCGTTCTTCAAGAGCGCGGGCGAAGAGGTCGAGGCCACCGAGCGGTTCGAGGTGGACCGCATCGTCGCCGACGGCGACACCGGGATCGCGCTCGGGCGCTTCATCCACGTGATCCGCCGTACCGGCAAGAAGTTCAGCTCGGAGTTCGCGCTGCACATCGCGGTCGCCGACGGCCGGATCCGGCTCTACCACATGTTCGAGGACGGCCACGCGGCCGCCGAGGCGTTCGCCGCCTGACCGCCGGGGTGCCCGGCGCGGGGCGGGAGGGGGCTCACCTCTCCCGCCCCGCGGGCTGCGGCGCGATCAGCGAGGCGGCGACCGCCTTGTTGACGGCGTCGATCCGGGAGACCGCGCCCAACTTCCCGAAGATATTGCGCAGATGGCGCTTGACCGTGCCCTCGGTGATGTTCAGCCGGGCCGCGATCTGACGGTTGCTCAGCGCCTGGGCGACCAGGGTGAGCAGTTCCCGCTCCCGGGGCGAGATCCGGTTGTCCTGCGCGCCCGGCGCCAGCGCCGCGAACTGCGACACCGAGATCTGGACCTCGTCGCCCTCGCGCATCACACCGCGGATCACCGACGCCAGATGGTGCCTGCTCACCCGCTTGTTGAGATAGCCGCGGATGCCGAGCGCCAGCAACTCCCGGACCAGGTCCGGGCTTTCGTGCATGCTGAGGATGATGATCCGGGTGCGCGGGGACACTTCGAGGACCCGCTGGACGGTGACGCCCACCGGGGCGCCCGGCATCTCCACGTCGAGCAGCAGCACATCGGGCCGCAGCCGGGCCGAGAACGCGGCCGCCTGAGCGCCGTCCGCCCCGTCGGCCACCACCTCGAAGTCCGCCTCCGCCTCCAGGCATTCGCGCAGGGTCTCCCGCAGGATGGCGTGGTCGTCGGCGAGCAGGATGCGTACCGGGGTCCCGGTCATGACCGCCGCCCGCCGGCCGGCAGCGGCAGGCACGCGGTGACCCGGGTGCCCCGGCCCGGCGCGGAGACGACGGTGACCGTGCCGCCCAGGGCGCGGGCGCGCTCGCGCATGGAGGCCAGGCCGATCCCGTGGCCGGCCGGTGGGTCGCCGATCATGTCGAATCCCTTTCCGTTGTCCTCGACGACCGCGGATACGGCCCTCGCGGTGATGTCCGCGTGGACGACGACGTGTTCCGCCGCCGCGTGCGTGGACGCGTTGCGCAGCGCTTCGCACAGGATCAGGAACAGCTGGCCGCGGTGCCGGTCGGGAAGCTGGGACTGGTGCCCGGTCAGGTGGACGGCCACCCGCGTCCCGGCCGGCAGGAGGGCCTCGGCGAAGGAGCGGAGGTCGTCGGCCAGATCGCCGCGGGCGGGGCGCGGGGCGCGGCCCGCGGACAGCTCACCGGCCAGCTCGCGGGTGACGCGCATCGCCTCGGCCAGCGCCCGCAGACCGCCGGAGATCCGCTCCGCGGCCAGCGCGGGATCCCGGGTCAGATGCAGCTCCACGAGCTCCAACTGGCGGTGCGCGACGGCGAGTTCGTTCCCCACCCGGTCGTGCAGCTCGCGTGCCACCCACTGGTGCCGGCGCCGGCCGGTCTCCTGCTGCTGCATCGGTCGTTCCTTCCTCGCTGGGTGCGTGACGGAGTACGTACAAACAGGGGAAGGCCCGGGGCGGCACCGACGGCGCACGCACCCTCACCAACGACCCCCACAATAAAATACCTTCACGAAGGAATCAATCTCTGGCATGCTGTTTCCCGGATCACCGCCCCGGCCGGCCGACGCCGGCCCCCAGTGGAGGCAGGAGTACACATGACCGTGCTCAAGGAGAGGTCCGACGCGCACACCCGGCTCGGCGAGCTGGAACGGCTGCGCGACCGGGCCCGCCGAGGACCGGAGCCCGAGGCCACCGAACGCCAGCACGCCCGCGGCAAGCTCACCGCCCGCGAACGCATCGCGCTGCTGCTCGACGAGGGCTCCTTCACCGAGATCGAATCGCTGCGCCGGCACCGCGCCACCGGCTTCGGCCTGGAGCACAGACGCCCCTACAGCGACGGTGTGGTCACCGGCTGGGGCACCGTCGAGGGCCGCACGGTCTTCGTCTACGCCCATGACTTCCGGATCTTCGGCGGCGCCCTCGGCGAGGCGCACGCAGAGAAGATCCACAAGCTGATGGACCTCGCGTCGGCGGCCGGCGCCCCGCTGGTCAGCCTCAACGACGGCGCGGGCGCCCGGATCCAGGAGGGGGTCTCCGCGCTGGCCGGCTACGGCGGCATCTTCCGCCGCAACGTGGCCGCCTCCGGGGTGATCCCGCAGATCAGCGTGATGCTCGGGCCCTGCGCGGGCGGCGCGGCCTACTCGCCCGCGCTCACCGACTTCGTCTTCATGGTCCGCGGCATCTCCCAGATGTTCATCACCGGACCCGACGTCGTCCAGGCCGTCACCGGCGAGAAGGTCAGCCAGAACGAGCTCGGCGGCGCCGATGTGCACGCCCAGCTCTCCGGGGTGGCCAGCGCCGCCTACGACGACGAGGAGGGCTGCCTCCAGGACGTACGCCATCTGCTGTCCCTGCTGCCCGCCAACAACCACGAGCTGCCGCCGGCCCTGCCGTGCGAGGACCCCGCCGACCGCAGCTGCGACGGGCTGCTCGACCTGGTGCCCGCCGAGCCCAACCGCGCCTACGACATGCGGCGGGTCATCGAGGAGGTCGTGGACGACGGCGACTTCTTCGAGGTGCACACCGCCTGGGCCGCCAACATCGTGTGCGCGCTCGCCCGGCTCGACGGCCAGGTGGTGGGGATCGTCGCCAACCAGCCCTCGGCGGTGGCGGGCGTCCTCAACATCGAGGCGTCGGAGAAGGGCGCGCGCTTCGTGCAGTTCTGCGACGCGTTCAGCATTCCGCTGGTGACCCTGGTGGACGTGCCCGGGTTCCTGCCCGGCGTCGGCCAGGAGCACGAGGGGATCATCCGGCACGGCGCCAAACTGCTCTACGCGTACTGCAACGCCACCGTGCCCCGCATCCAGCTGATCGTGCGCAAGGCCTACGGCGGCGCGTACATAGTGATGGACTCGCGCTCCATCGGCGCCGACCTGTCGCTGGCCTGGCCCTCCAACGAGATCGCCGTGATGGGCGCCGAGGGCGCGGCCAACGTCATCTTCCGCCGCGAGATAGCCGCGGCCGACGATCCGGACGCGGCCCGCGCCCAGCGCATCAAGGAGTACGAGACCGAGCTGATGCACCCCTACTACGCCGCCGAGCGCGGCCTGGTGGACGAGGTCATCGACCCGCGCGACACCCGCTCGGTGCTCATCCGCGCGCTGGCCATGCTGCGCACCAAACACGCCGACCTGCCGGCCCGCAAGCACGGGAACCCGCCGGTATGACGGCGCCGGAGTGCCGCCCCGCCGCCTTCCACGTCGTACGCGGCGAACCCGACCCGCACGAACTGGCCGCGCTCACCGCGGTGCTGCTCGGCCTCGCCCGGAACTCCGCCGCCGATCCGGACCCGGCCGGCCCGCCGCCCAGACCCGGCTGGCGCCGCCCGCGCCGGGCCCACCACCCCGGCGCCGGGTCCTGGCACCGCTGACACCTTCGGTACCGGGGGCTCCCACTTCCGTGGCAGCCGCCGTCCGGAGCCCCGCGGCGGCCGCTAGCGTTCCCGGAACGTCAGGGACGGAAGGAGTCAGCCGATGGCACCGGACACCACCATCCGCGAACAGGCCGCGGGGGAACAGGAGTTGAGCAGTCTCGACACCTGGGCCAGATGCGCGCCGATCCGGCTCGCCGGATACGAGGAGGACCTCGCGGAGCCGCACATACTGCCCGGAATCGACTGAGCGGGGCTCCCGGCGGCACCGTGCCGCCGGGAGCCCCGCTCGCTTGACCGTCCGCCTAGATGAAGGAGTTGATCTCGATCGTCTCGGTGCGGCCGGGGCCGACGCCGATCGCGGAGATCGGGGCGCCCGACATCTCCTCAAGCGCCTTCACATAGGCCTGCGCGTTCTTCGGCAGGTCGGAGAAGGACTTCGCCTTGGTGATGTCCTCGGACCATCCCGGCAGCTTCTCGTAGATCGGCTTCGCGTGGTGGAAGTCGGTCTGGGAGTACGGGAGTTCCTCGACGCGCTTGCCGTCGATCTCGTACGCGACACACACCGGGATCTCCTCCCAGCCGGTCAGCACGTCCAGCTTGGTGAGGAAGAAGTCGGTCAGGCCGTTCACCCGGGTCGCGTACCGCGCGATCGGCGCGTCGAACCAGCCGCAGCGGCGGTCACGGCCGGTGGTGACGCCCCGCTCGCCGCCGATGCGGCGCAGCGCCTCGCCGTCCTCGTCGAACAGCTCGGTCGGGAACGGGCCCGCGCCGACACGGGTCGTGTACGCCTTCAGGATGCCGATGACGCGGCTGATCTTCGTCGGGCCCACGCCCGCACCCGTGCAGGCGCCGCCCGCGGTCGGGTTCGAGGAGGTGACGAAGGGGTACGTGCCGTGGTCGACGTCGAGCAGGGTGCCCTGGCCGCCCTCGAAGAGCACGACCTTGTCGTCGTCCAGCGCCTTGTTGAGGATCAGCGTGGTGTCGGCGACGTACGGCTTGATCTGCTCCGCGTACTGGAGCATCTCCTCGACGATCTTGCCCGCCTCGATCGCGCGGCGGTTGTAGATCTTGGCGAGCAGCTGGTTCTTGCCCTCAAGGGCCGCCTCGACCTTCTGCTCCAGGATCGACTCGTCGTAGAGGTCCTGGACGCGGATGCCGACGCGGTTGATCTTGTCGGCGTAGGTCGGGCCGATGCCGCGGCCGGTGGTGCCGATCTTCCGCTTGCCGAGGAAGCGCTCGGAGACCTTGTCGAGCGTGACGTTGTACGGCGTGATCAGGTGAGCGTTGCCGCTGATCAGGAGCTTGGAGGTGTCGACGCCGCGCTCGTTGAGACCGCTCAGCTCGGAGAGCAGGACCGCCGGGTCGACGACGACTCCGTTGCCGATCACCGGGGTGCACCCCGGCGAGAGGATCCCGGAAGGGAGAAGATGCAGCGCGTACTTCTGGTCGCCTACGACAACCGTGTGGCCGGCATTGTTGCCGCCCTGGTAACGCACCACATAGTCAACGGATCCACCGAGGAGGTCGGTGGCCTTTCCCTTGCCCTCGTCACCCCACTGAGCACCGAGCAGCACAAGTGCGGGCACAGGCGTACACCCCTTCCGGGCGGGGCATGTCCAAGGTCAGGGGCATACGCGTTCCATACGTGGACGCGTACACCATGGGCCTGATCCGTTGAACCGCTGCCCCGGAATAGACGAAGCCCCTGGCGCAATAGCGCAAGGGGCTCTTGCACAAAGATGCTACCCGAGGAAGGACCGAGGTGTCGGCTGCGCACCAGCTCGTCGTGCTCATCGACCCGGTCGCCCGCCGTATTGACGGCGAGTCCGTACGGATCGCGAAGGATGTGCTGTGTGCGGGAGCACAGGCGAAGATTTGCTGGCCGCAGGACCCGGAGGAATTCGCGCGGGCGCTGGCCCGGCGGGGCGGGCGGCGCACGGTGGTGGTCGGGGACGACCAGGCGCTGCTACGCACCGTGACGCTGCTGCACAAGGAGCGTGAGCTGGACCGGGGTGCGCTCGCGCTGGTGCCGGTGGGCCCGGCGGCCTCGCTGGAACTGGCCCGCACGCTGGGCGTGCCGCTGGGCGCGGTGGCGGCGGCGCGGGCGGTCCTCGAAGGCACCGAGCGCCGCCTCGACCTGCTCGTGGACGACAGCGACGGGGTGGTCCTCGGCGCGCTGCGGATCCCCGCCCTGACCCGCCCCGCGCCGGTCGCGCCGGTCGCGCCGTCGACGGTATGGGGCACCTGCCGCTCGCTGGTCCGCACCCTGGTGCGGGCGCCCGCACCGGTGGCGGCGGTGGCGCACCGGTTGCGGGTGGAGGCGGACGGCATCCTCTTGACGGACGTGGACCGCCCGGTGGCCGGGGTGTCCCTGGCCTCGGCGGACGGGCTCGCGCAGGTGGTGGTGCACGGGCGTTCCGGCGAGCGGGTGCGGGCGGCGGCACGGGCGGTGACGGTGTCCGGCTCCGTCTCCACGGGAGGCTTCCGCTACCGCGCGGACGAGGTCGTGGCGGGCCCGGTCCGCACCCGCACGTGGACGGCACTGGCGGGCGCGTGGGGGCTGGTCCTGCCGGGGTGACCCGTCAGTCGCCGACCAGCAAAATCAAGCCCCTCATGGGGGTCCCCCCTGGCCCTTTAGGCCTTGGGGGAGATTGAGGAGCGGGGGTCTGGGGGCGGAGCCCCCAGGCGCGGTCCGCGGACGAAGTGGCGGGGGTCCAGGGGGCGGAGCCCCCAGGGTCTACTTCGGGGGGATGGGCGGGAGGTCCAGGGTGGTGCGGTGGGTGCGCCAGCGGTCCATGAGCTGGGACAGCTCACCGTGCAGGAACGTGAAGAACGCCGCCGTCTCCGCCATCCGCGCCCCCGCCGCCGTATCCGGCCCGCCCGCACTGGCGACCCCGTCCCGCATGACCTGCTCCCACCGCGTCAGCACCCGGTCGCGGTTGGTGAAGGTCTCGTACCAGAGCTCGTTGTGCAGCACGTACCGGTCCCGCCGCGAACCGGGTTCGCGCTCCCGGCCGACCATGTTGACCTGCGAGAGGTAGCGGATCGCGCCCGAGACCGCCGCCGGGCTGATCCGGAGGGCCGAGGCCAGTTCCGCCGAGGTCATGGAGCCCGACTCGGAGACGAGCAGCGCCGCGAAGACCCGGGCCGCCATCCGCTGCATGCCCGCCTCGGTCAGCTCGGAGGCGAACCGTTCGACGAACCGGGCCACCGCGTCCTCGTCGCGCTCCACCGGCATGCCCTCCCGCACGTCCCGCACCTCCCGCTCGCTGTTCACCCTGCGCCACCGATCCCAGACTTTACACGCTTCCTTAACTTCACAACTTCGTGAAAGTACTGTACGTTCAAAAGCATGACGAAGGCAATCACGGTCGCCGGACTGCACAAGTCGTTCGGGCGCACACACGCGCTGGACGGCCTCGACCTCGCCGTCGAGACCGGCGAGGTCCACGGCTTCCTCGGCCCCAACGGCGCCGGGAAGTCCACCACCATCCGGGTGCTGCTCGGCCTGCTGCGCGCCGACTCGGGCGCCGCCCGGCTGCTCGGCCGCGACCCGTGGACCGACGCGGTCGACCTGCACCGGCACGTGGCCTACGTACCGGGAGACGTGACCCTGTGGCGCAACCTCTCCGGCGGCGAAGTCATCGATCTGTACGGCAGGCTGCGCGGCGGTCTCGACACGTCCCGCCGTGCCGACCTGATCGAGCGGTTCGAGCTCGACCCCACCAAGAAGGGGCGCACCTACTCCAAGGGCAACCGGCAGAAGGTCGCCCTGGTCGCCGCGTTCGCCTCGGACGTGGACGTGCTGATCCTGGACGAGCCGACCTCCGGACTCGACCCGCTGATGGAGGAGGTCTTCCAGGGCTGCGTGGAGGAGGAGCGCGACCGGGGCCGGACCGTGCTGCTGTCCTCGCACATCCTCAGCGAGGTGGAGAGCCTCTGCGACCGGGTGAGCATCATCCGCCGGGGGAAGACGGTGGAGACCGGTTCGCTCGCCGAGCTGCGCCACCTCACCCGTACGTCCGTCACCGCCGAACTCGCGGGCGCACCCGACGGGTTGGCGAGCCTGCCCGGCGTGCACGACCTCGCCACCCACGAGATCGAGGGCAGCCGGGGCAGGCGGGTCAAGTTCCAGGTCGACACCGACAAGCTGGACGCGGTGCTCCGCTCGCTCACCGAGTCGGGCGTACGGTCCCTCGTCTCCACCCCGCCCACCCTGGAGGAGCTGTTCCTGCGCCACTACACCGGCGCGGAGGGACGGGAAGGGGCGGTGGCGCGATGAGTACGGCAACCCTGACCATGTCCGTACGGACCCGGTCCACCGGTGAACTGACCGGCACCGGCGCCCTGTTGAGGCTCGCGCTGCGGCGGGACCGGGTGATGATCCCGGTGTGGTCGGTGGCGCTCGGCGGCCTGATCGCGAGCGGCGCGAGCACTCTGGAGAAGGTGTACACGACGGCCGCCCAGCGCGCCGACCTCGCGCGCTCGATGAGCGGCAACAGCTCGCTGCGGGCGCTGTACGGGCCGGTCTTCGGCGACTCGCCCGGCGGGCTCACCGCGTGGCGGTTCGGCGGGTTCGGGTGTGTGCTCGCGGCGGTGATGAGCCTGCTCATCGTCGTACGGCACACCAGGGAAGAGGAGGAGAGCGGGCGTCAGGAACTGCTGTCCTCGGCGATGGTGGGGCGGCGGGCGCCGCTGACGGCGGCGCTGCTCGCCGCGTTCGTCGCCAACGCGGGCGTCGCCCTCATCATCACGGCCGGGCTCGCCAAGTCCACCGGAAACACTGCCGGTTCGGCCGCGCTCGGGCTGACGACCGGGGCGATCGGCATGCTCTTCGCGGGCATGGCGGCGATCATGGCGCAGCTGACGGAGAGCGCGCGGCTCGCCAAGGGGCTCACGGGTGCGGTGCTCGGCGCGGCCTTCCTGCTGAAGGCGGCGGGCGACACCGCGACCGACAACGGCTCCTCGGTGCTCGACCGGCTCTCGCCGCTGGGCTGGGCCGAGAACGTGCGGCCGTTCGCGGGCGAGCGGTGGTGGGCGCTGCTGCTGATCGCGGCGGCGGTCCTCGCGCAGGGCGCGGCGGCGTACGTGCTGGCCGGGCGGCGTGACATCGGGATGAGCTTCGTGCCGCCGAGGCCCGGTCCCGCCGAGGGGCGGATCACGACGGCGTACGGGCTCGCCCGGCGGCTCCAGCGGGGCGGCGTGATCGGCTGGAGCATCGGATTCGCCCTGGCCGGGCTGCTGTTCGGCGGGATGACCAAGGGAGCGGCCGATCTGGTCGGCAACAACGCGCAGACCAAGGAGATCATCCAGCGGATGGGCGGCCAGTCCGGCCTGACGGACGCGTTCCTCGCCACGATGGTCGGCATGCTGGGCATGGTCGCGGCGCTGTACGCCACCTCTTCCGTACTGCGGCTGCACGGCGAGGAGACCGGGCAGCGGGCCGAACCGGTGCTCGCGAACGCGGTGGGCCGCCTGCGCTGGGCGGCCGGGCACCTGGTGATCGCGTTCGGCGGGGCGGCCCTGATCATGGTGGTCGGCGGGCTCGGCCTGGCGGCCGGCTACGGCAGGGAGCCGGGGGCGATCCTCGGCGCTGCGCTGGTCCAACTGCCCGCGATCTGGACGCTGGCGGGCCTCGCGGTGCTGCTGTACGGAGCGTTCCCGAAGGCCGCGCAGGCGGCGCTCGGGGTGGTCGGGCTCTGTCTGGCGCTCGGCTGGATCGGGCCCGCGCTGAACCTGCCCCGGGCCGTCCTCGGCCTCTCGCCCTTCGGCCACCTGCCGAAGCTGCCGGGCACGGACATGGCGTGGACTCCGGTGCTGGTTCTGACGCTGATCGCGGCGGCTCTGGTGACGGCGGGGCTCACGGCACTGCGGCGCCGGGACCTCAGCACGTGACCTGGAGTTCCTTGAGACCCCGGATGACGAATCCGGGCCTGCGCTCCGGCTCGGCGGCCAGCCGCAGCCGGGGCGCCTTTCTGATCAACTCCCCGAAGGACGCCTGGAGTTCGACGCGGGCCAGCGGGGCGCCGAGGCAGTAGTGGATGCCCGCGCCGAAGGAGATGTGCGGGTTGTCGGCGCGGGCCAGGTCCAGCGTGTCCGGGTCGGCGAACCTCGCCGGGTCGCGGTTGGCGGAGCCGAAGAGCAGGGCGACCTCGCTGCCGCGCGGCAGGGTCCGCCCGGCGAACTCGATGTCTTCGAGGACCCAGCGTTCGAAGAGCTGGAGCGGGGTGTCGAACCGCATCAACTCCTCTACGGCGGTGGGGAGCAGCGCATCCGGCGCGGCCCGGAGGGCGGCGAGCTGTGCGGGGTCGCGGAGCAGCGCCGACCAGCCGTTGGCGGTGGTGTTCACGGTGGCCTCGTGACCGGCGTTCAGCAGCAGCACGCAGGTCGAGACCATCTCCTGCTCGCTGAGCCGGTCGCCGCTGTCGTCCTCGTACGCGGCGATGAGTGCGGAGACGAGGTCGTCACCGGGGCTCTTGCGGCGCGCCGCGATCAACTCCCGTAGATACGCGCTGAATTCGAGGGAGGCGGTGACGGCCCGGGTGGCCGTGGCCTCGTCCGGGTTGAGCTCGTACATGCCGCAGATCGCGGCCGACCAGGGGCGAAGGAGCGGCCGGTCCGCCTCGGGGATGCCGAGCATCTCGGCGATGACCGCGACGGGCAGCGGCTCGGCGACCGCCGCGATCAGGTCGCCGCCGCCCGCCGCGCAGAAGTCGTCGACCAGGCGCGCGGCGAGGCGCCGTACGGTCGGGGCGAGCCGGTCGACGGTGCGGGGGGTGAACGCCTGCGAGACCAGCCGGCGGATCCGGGTGTGGTCCGGGGGCTCCAGATCGAGCATGCCGTGGTCGTTGAGGGTGTGGAAGGGCTCGTGCGCGGCGGGTGGTGCGGGGCGGCCGAACTCCTCGTGGCTGAACCGGTGTTGGTAACTCCGCCCGAGCCGTCGGTCTCGCAGCAGCGCGGATACGTCCGCGTGGTGCGGCACCAGCCACTGCCCGGTGGGCGCGTAGTGATGCACCCGGCCGGCGGCACGGAGCTCCGCGTACGCGGGGTAGGGGTCGGACACGAATTCGGCCGAGCCGGGCAGGAAGACGGCGCTGGCATCCATGCGGGTGAGCATGCGGTGCGGGGGGCCGGGGATCAAGCCCCTTTCACCCACCCGCCCGCCCGTGACGGCCCTGCCGAAAGCTGAGCACCAGTGGGTACCCACCCACCGCCGGCGCCCGCCCGCCCGTGACTCGGTCAAGTGCAACCCCCAGGGGCGCGAGGAACCGCACGACCAGCCACGCACAGCCCGCAGCCAAGCGAACACACCAACCCACCCAGGGGCGCGAGGAACCGCGCGACCAGCCACACACGGCCCGCGGCCAAGCGAACACACCAACCCACCCAGGGGCGCGAGGAACTGCGCGACCAGCCACACACAGCCCGCAGCCAAGCGAACACACCAACCCACCCAGGGGCGCGGGGAACCGCGCGATCGGCCACGCACGGCCCGCAGCCAAAGCGAGCGCACCCGCCCCGCGTCGCTCAGGCCGGGGTGACCAGGCGGGTTTCGTACGCGTACACCGCCGCCTGCGTACGATCCCGCAGACCCAACTTCACCAGCACCCGGCTGACATGCGTCTTGATCGTGGACTCGGCCACCACGAGCCGGTCCGCGATCTCCTGGTTGGAGAGGCCCTGGGCGATCAGGACCAGGACCTCCGTCTCGCGGTCGGTGAGCTCCTCGACCTGCCCGGCCGGGGACGCCCCCGCCCGCTGCACCGGCATCACCCGCGCGAACTCGTTGATCAGCCGACGCGTCACGGACGGCGCGAGCAGCGCCTCGCCGGACGCCACCACCCGTACCCCCTCGGCGAGTTGGCGCGCCGAGGCGTCCTTCAGCAAGAACCCCGACGCCCCCGCCCGCAGCGCCTGGTAGACGTACTCGTCCAGGTCGAACGTCGTCAGGACGAGCACCTTGGAGGCGGCGTCCGCCGCGACGATCTCCCGCGTCGCCTCGATGCCGTTCATGCCCGGCATCCGGATGTCCATCAGGACCACGTCGGGCCGCAGCGCCTGCACCTGGGCGACCGCCTCGCGGCCGTCGACCGCCTCGCCGACGACCTCGATGTCCGGCTGCGCGCCGAGCAGCACGGAGAAGCCCTCGCGCACCATCACCTGGTCGTCGACGATCAGAACCCGGATCGTCATGCCTGCCCGTCCTTTTCCATACCCGCCCCGGCCGGTGCCGCGTCCACCTCGACGGCGGCGACGGGGATGAAGACGGTCACCTCGTACCCGCCCTCCCCGGTCGGCTCCGCCGTCATCGCGCCGCCCAGCATCGCCACCCGCTCCTCCATGCCCGTGATCCCGTGGCCGGACCCCTGCGAGGGGCCCGCCTCGCTGGTCGCGGGGCCGTTGACGATCCTGAGGCCGAGCCCGCCCAGAACGTACCCGATCTCCACCCGGGCCTCGGCGCCGGGCGCGTGCCGCAGCGTATTGCTGAGCGCCTCCTGGATGATCCGGTACGCCGACAGCTCGACGCCCTGCGGGAGTTCGCGCACCGCGCCGGTGACGGTCTTCTCGACGGGCAGCCCGGCCTCGCGGACGTTGTCGAGCAGGTTCTCCAGGTCGGCGAGGGTGGGCTGGGGCGCGTCCGGGGCCTCGTAGTCCTCGGCGCGTACGACACCGAGCACCCGGCGCAGCTCGGTGAGCGCGGCCACCGCGTTCTCGCGGATGGTGGCGAAGGCCTGGGCGAGCTCGGGCGGCGGGTTCTCCACCCGGTAGGGGGCGGCCTCGGCCTGGATGGCGACCACCGACATGTGGTGCGCGACCACATCGTGCAGCTCGCGCGCGATGTTGGTGCGCTCCTCCAGGACGGTCCGCTTGTCGCGCTCCACGGCGGTGACCGACTTCTCGGCGATGACCTGCCGCTCCGCGTCCCGCCGGATGTGCCGTATCGCGATGATGAGCAGCAGGATGCCGGAGACGGTCGCCATCTGCCAGGTGTTGCTGGAGTCCGCGTAGCCGCGGACCGAGCCCAGCACCACGCCGAACACCAGGGTGACCAGCCACATCCAGCCCGCCACGCGGGGGCGGGTGCGCAGCGCCACCACGGTCAGGACGGCGAGGTGCATGGAGAACGAGGGGGGCGACCAGGGACCCATGCTCCCGTGGTCCCCCACCACACCGGTGACGACCGTCGCCGCGCAGGACAGCCAGAACGCCCCGACCGGGCGCACCAGCGTCATGACCATCGGCACGGCCAGGATCAGCCCGCCGAACAGCCAGGCGATGCCGGCGCCGAAGTCCTCCGGGCCGCGCGCGTAGCCGAACATCAGCACCCAGAACGCGAGCAGGCAGACGAAGGCGTGCGGGGTCCAGCCCGCGTACTCGCGTATCCGGCCCCGGAGCCGGCGGGTCAGCCGCCCGTCGGTGCGCATCCTGGGGAGCGGGCGGTAGGCGAACGCGTCGTGGAACAGGTCCTTGCGCAGCCCGCCGTACGCGTCCATGGCCAGCCGGAACTCCGGGCTGCGCTGTGCGCCGCCCGCCTTGCCGCCGCTCCCGTGGAGGGGCCTGGTCGTCTCATTCACACCGCCAAAGGTAGGCGGCGGACCGCCCGTTGGCGTCCGGCGCGATGCGGATCCTGCGGGGTCCGCCTCAGGGACTACGCGAAGGAGCGGAGGGCGGCCGATGCGGGGTCAGGCGGTCACCTTGGCGACGAAGGCGGCGACGTTCGCCACGGTCCGCTCGATCTTCTCCTCGATGGTGAGCGTCTCGTGCAGCCGGGCCCCGAGGCCCGCTTCCTTCTTGCCGCGTACGTACAGCGAGCAGGCGAGGTCGCTGCACAGGTAGGCGCCCACCGAGTTGCCCTGCTTGCCGGGCTTGCCCGCCTTCGGCGCGACCATCAGGGACACGTTGCCGCCGTGCGTGGTCAGGCACATCGAGCACATGCTGCGCCGCTGCTGCCCGGAGACGGAGTTCGGGCAGCGCAGGGCGAGCGCCCTCGGGCGGCCGTCCAGCTCGACCACGAGGTAGGCGCGGTCGGGCGCCTGGGGATCGCGCCAGCCCAGGTAGTCCAGGTCGTCCCACGGCCGGTCGGCCAGGTCACGCGGTACGGACAGGCGCTTCGCCTCGCCCTTGGTGCAGTTCACGAACGCGGCACGGATCTCTTGCTCGGTCAGCGGCTTCATAAACGTGATGCTAATTTGCCTAAAGCTTTTAGGCAAGCGCATAATCGATGTAGGAGAACGGAAGGATCCACGCCATGGTGCGCGCAGGACTGACCACCACCCGCCTGGTCCGGGCGGGTGCGGAGCTGGCCGACGAGATCGGCTTCGACCAGGTGACCCCGTCGGCACTCGCCCGGCGGTTCGACGTCAAGGTGGCGAGCCTGTACTCGCACATCAAGAACGCCCAGGACCTCAAGACCAAGATCGCCCTGCTCGCCCTGGAGGAACTCGCCGACCTGGCCGCCGAGGCCGTGGCCGGACGGGCCGGCAAGGACGCCCTGGCCGGCTTCGCGAACGTCTGCCGCGACTACGCCCGCCGGCACCCCGGCCGCTACGCCGCGACGCAGTTCCCGCTCGACCCGGACACCGCGGCGGACAGCGCCGCCTTCCGGCACTCCCTCATGATGCGGGCGATCCTGCGCGGCTACTCCCTGACCGAGCCGGACCAGACGCACGCGGTGCGGCTCCTGGGCGGCACCTTCCACGGCTTCATCGCCCTGGAGGCGGCCGGAGGCTTCAGCCACAGCGCCCCCGATCCGCAGGAGAGCTGGACGCGGACGCTGGACGCCCTGGACGCCCTGCTGCGGAACTGGCCCGCGTCATGACCGGGCCGAACCACGCGTGGACGACCACGCCGATCACCGCCGAACTCCTGCGCGGAGCCGTCGAGTTGGAGCACACCGAGCACGGCGTACTGCCGCACCGGCTGCCCGCGCGGGCCCGCACGCAGGGCGCCGACGCGCAACTGCTCATGGCCGAGTCCCAGCCCGCGGGCATCCGCCTCGCCCTCCGCACCCGGGCCACCGCGATCGAGCTGGACGCGCTGCCCACCAAGCGCGTCTACGTCGGCGCCCCGCCCAGGCCGGACGGCGTGTACGACCTGCTGGTCGACGGACGCCCGGCCGGTCAGGGCAGTGTGCCCGGCGGGCGCACCCTCACCATCGACATGGCCGCGGGGACGGCCGAGCACCGGGACGGCCCCGTGGGCACCCTCCGCTTCGACGGCCTGTCCGGGGCGCCCAAGGACATCGAGATCTGGCTGCCGTACAACGAGACCACCCAACTCGTCGCCCTGCGCACCGACGCTCCCGTCGAGCCCGTACCGGACCGGGGCCGCAAGGTCTGGCTGCACCACGGCAGTTCGATCAGCCACGGTTCCGACGCCGCGAGCCCCACCACCACCTGGCCCGCGCACGCCGCCTCCCTCGGCGGCGTCGAGCTGATCAATCTGGGCTTCGGCGGCAGCGCCCTGCTCGACCCGTTCACCGCGCGTACGCTGCGGGACACTCCGGCCGACCTGATCAGCGTCAAGATCGGCATCAATCTGGTCAACACCGATCTGATGCGGCTGCGCGCGTTCGTACCGGCGGTGCACGGCTTCCTCGACACCATCCGCGAGGGCCACCCCGGCACGCCGCTGCTCGTGGTCTCGCCCGTCGTGTGCCCCATCCACGAGGACACCCCGGGCCCCAGCGCCCCCGACCTGGCCGCGCTCGCCGACGGGCGGCTGCGGTTCCGGGCCGCGGGCGACCCGGCGGAAGTCGCGGCGGGGAAGCTGACGCTGCGGGTCATCCGGAACGAGCTGGCCGGGATCGTGGCGCAGCGGGCCGAGGACGACCCGAACCTCCACTACCTCGACGGCCGTTCGCTCTACGGCGAGGCGGACGCCGCCGAACTGCCGCTGCCCGACGAGCTCCACCCGGACGCCGCCACCCACCTCCGGATCGGCGAACGCTTCGCCGAACTCGCCTTCGGGAAGGGGCCGTTCGCGGACGTCGACGCGTAGAGGGGCGAGGCGGAAGCCGGTGGAGGCGGCGCCTCGCAGAGGCGGCGCCTAATAGGCGAGCTGGGCGATCTCCTCGGCCACCACGGCGCTAGCGTCGGCCGCCGGGTCGATCAGGGGGAAGTGGCCCACGTCCTCCAGGAGGGTCAGGCCCACCGTCTCGCCCGCCTTGGCCGCGGCGTCGACGTACGCCTCGGCCACGGCCTGTGGTACGACGATGTCCTCGCGGCCCTGCACGATGGCCGTGGCGATCCCGGTGGGCAGCAGGGCCGCGGGGTCGGCGTGCGGGGCGCGCGCCGCCAACTCGCCTTTTCCACCCAGGAGTTGGGCCACGGCCCCCGAGCAGACGTCCAGCTCCACGGCGGTGGCGAAGTCGGCGATGGGGGCCAGGGCCACGACTCCGCGCAGGGCGGCGGGGCCCCGGGTGCGCCACGGTGAATCCTCCGGCAGTACGTGCCGGGCCGCCGCCCACAGCGCGAGGTGGCCGCCGGCCGAGTGCCCCGCCAGCACGGTGCGGCGCGCGTCGGCCCGCGGCACGGCTTCGCGTACGAGGCCGGGCAGCGCGTCCAGCGCCGCCGCCACGTCGTCGAAGGTGTCCGGCCAGCGTCCGGCGACCGGGCCCTCGCCGCCCTGCTGCGGCAGCAGACTCCCCCGCCGGTACTCGACGTTGGCCACGGCGAACCCGCGCCGGGCCAGGAAGTCGGCGAACGGAGTGAGGTGCCGGCGGTCGTACGGGGCCCGCCAGGCACCGCCGTGCAGGAGGACGACGAGGGGGGCGGCGTTGTTTCCGTCCCGGGGGAGGTAGAAGTCGACCACCTGGTCGGGGTGGGGGCCGTAGGCGGCGGTGGCGTCCGGGGCGACGGGGGGATGGGAAAGGGCGGAGGCCTCTTCGGCCGCGTCACGCTCTGCGGGATCCGTCATTCCCCAACCTTTCGCCAGGCCACGCGGGTTGATCACGCTACCAGGGCCCTGCGGGGCGGGCGGGGGGCCTTCCTTTCCCACCCGCCCGCCCGTGACGGCCCTGCCGAAAGCCGAGCACCAGTAGGTGCGCACCCACCGCCGGCGACCGCCCACCCGCGGCCGGAACGCCCGCCTCCAGCGGGCCGTTCACCCACCCGCCCGCCCATGACGGCCCTGCCCAAGGCCGAGCACCAGTAGGTGCCACCCACCACCGGCGACCGCCCACCCGCGGCCGGAACGCCCGCCTCCAGCGGGCCAATTCACCCACCCGCCCGCCCGTAACGGCCCTGCCGGAAGCCGGGCACCAGTGGGTGGGCCCCGGCGCCGGCGACCGTCCGCCCGCGGTCGCCAATGGCGGGTGACCCAGGGACAGTTCCTCAGCCTCGCAGGGGGACGAACGGGTGGGCGGGTGGGAAGGGTGGAGGTTCCCTCAGCTCAGTACCCTCGACAGTTCAGCCGCCGCTCGCTCCGCGTCCGCGAAGCCCACGTACAGCGGGGTGAAGCCGAAGCGGAGGATGTCGGGGCGGCGGTAGTCGCCCACCACCCCGCGTGCGGTCAGGGTGCGCATCACCTCGCCCGCCTCCGGGCAGCGGAGGGAGACCTGGCTGCCGCGCTCCGCATGCGCGAGGGGCGTCACCGACGACACCCGGCCCGCCGGAACGTACGCCCGCACGCACTCCAGGAAGAAGTCCGTCAGGGCCAGGGACTTCGTCCTGATCGACTCGATCGAGACTCCGTCCCACACCTCCAGCGCCGACTCAAGGGCCAGCATGGACAGGATGTCCGGGGTGCCGACCCGGCCCCGTACCGCGCCCTGGCCCGGCACGTACTCCGGCCGCATCCCGAAGGGGTCCTCGTGCGAGTTCCAGCCGGGCAGCGGCGAGTCGAACCGGGGCTGGTGGTCGCCGCGCACGTACAGGTACGCCGGTGAACCCGGGCCGCCGTTCAGGTACTTGTAGGTGCAGCCCACCGCGAAGTCGACGCCGTGCGCGTCGAGGCCGACCGGCAGCGCGCCCGCGCTGTGGCACAGGTCCCAGACCGCCAGGGCGCCCGCCGCCTGAACGGCCGCCGTCATCCCCGGCAGGTCGTTCAGGCGGCCCGTCCGGTAGTCCACGTGGTTGACGAGGACCGCCGCCGTGCGCGGGCCGAGCGCGGCCGGGATGTCGGCGGGGGCCAGCGCCCGCAGCTGACGACCCGTCATACGGGCGGCGGACTCGGCCACGTACCCGTCCGTGGGGAACGTCGACGCGTCGACCAGGATCTCGTCCCGGTCGTCCGGCGCGAGCCGGGCCGCCGCGACCAGCGCCTTGAAGACGTTCACGCTGGTGGAGTCGCCGACCACGATCCGGCCCGGCGCCGCGCCCACGAGCGGGGCGATACGGTCGCCGATGCGCTCCGGCGCGGTCCACCAGCCGCTCTCCTCCCAGGAGCGGATGCGCAGTTCGCCCCACTCGCGGGCGATGACCTCCTGCATACGGGCGGGAACGTGGCGGGGCAGCGCACCCAGCGAGTTCCCGTCGAGGTAGACGGCGCCCTCTTCGAGCGCGAACAGCTCCCGGTGCCCCGCGAGTTCGTCTGCGGCGTCCAGCGCCGCGGCCCTCCCGGCCGGCGTCGTCGGCTCAGACATGGCTGCGCGCCGTCCACAGCTCGGGGAACACGTTCTTCGTGGCGCGCTTCTCCAGCCAGGCCACCCCGGCTGAACCGCCGGTGCCCGCCTTCGCGCCCATCGCCCGCCGGGTCGCGACCAGATGGTCGTTGCGCCATCTCCACACGAGTTCGCCGACATCGGTCAACGCCTCGCCCAGGCGCACCAGTTCACCGTTCTGGTCGCCCGCGTACAGCTCGGTCCAGACCGCCTCGACCTCGGCGGACGGCTCGTACTTCTGGGTCAGGTCGCGCTGGAGGACCGTGGCGGGGACCGCGTACCCGCGCCGGGCGAGCAGGGCGAGCACCTCGTCGTACAGGCTCGGTTCGCCCAGCGCCTTCTCCAGCTCGGCGTGCACGCGCGGCGCGCCCCGGTGCGGGACCAGCATCGACGCGGACTTGTCGCCGAGCAGGAACTCCATCCGCCGGTACATCGCCGACTGGAACCCGGAGCCCTCGCCGAGCGCGGCCCGGTAGGAGTTGAACTGCGCCGGGGTCAGCTGCGCCAGCGGCGTCCACGAGGCGTTGAGCGCCTCCAGCTCCCGCACCGAACGCTTCAGGGCGTCGACCGCGACCTGCACCCGGTCCGCGCGCAGCGCCCGCGAGGCGGTCTCCCACTCGTGCACGACGACCGTGAACCACAGCTCCATGACCTGGGTGGTGACCAGGAAGACCATCTCGCCCGGGTCGTCGGAGCGCAGGTGCTGGAGGTGGGTGAGGACGTCCGCCTGGACGTAGTCCTCGTACGGCGTGGTGCCCGCGAAGTCCAGATTCGGGGTCTCCGGCTCGTCACCCGGCAGGGGCGACGCGACCGGTTCGGACATCTTTGATGACATCGCTGTCTCCTCGATGTGTCCGGGTAGCGGTCCGCCCCTTCCTTCATCGGCATCGGAGCCCCGGTCCCCACCGGCATCATAAGCACGCCCGAGCCGCTTGGTCAGGGCACCGAGGGGCCCGAGATGAAGGTCCCGGACGGGGTGAAGGGCCAGGCGTTGGACTTGCAGCCGTTGAGGCCCTTGATCTGCTGCATCATCACCGGAGCGAGCTGTCCGGGCCCCGGGCAGGACATGTGCTGGTGGTAGCCGATCAGGTGCCCGATCTCGTGGTTGATGATCAGGTGCCGGTACTCGGCGGGCGGCCCGTCGTACTGCGGCGAGCCGGTCACCCACCGCTTCAGGTTGACGATGACACCGCCCTCGACCTCGCAGTTCAGCTCGCCGCCGGTGTCGCCGTTGGAGGCGCACAGCCGGTCGGTGGTCCTGGGGGTGGCGATCTTGATGACGACATCGGCGCCGTCGGCCACCAGCTGGAAGCGGCCCTTGCCGTGCGCGGCCCAGCTGCGCGGGTCGGCGAGGATCTTCTGGATGTCGAGGGCGGCGTCCTTGGCGGACACGTCCACCCCGTCCTCGACCTGCACCTCGTAGCGGCGCACCGGTCCCGCCGTGCCGACGATCTGGCCGGAGGCCCGCGCGGTGGTGAAGGTGCCGGGCCCGGACAGGGGTACGGCGGGGGCGCTCGGGCCGTCGGAGGCCGAGGGCCCCGCGGGCAGCGGCTCGGCGGGCAGCGGGGACTGCGCCTCCATGGGGCTCGGCGCGGTGTTGCCGGGTTCCACGGCGCTTTTGTGCCCGCCGCCAGGCCACTGGGCGACGGCGACCGAGCCGACCACCGTCACGCCGAGCAGGCACCCGACGACGAGCAGCACCCGCGAGCGCGCCCGCCGCCGCGCGGCCCGGCCGCGCTGCCGCCGGGCCCGGCCCGGTGCCCGGTCCTCATGCGGTGCCTGTCGGCGGCCACCACCGACTGCGCTGCGGGCGCCTCGCTTGCCCAAGACGGAGTTCTCCTCTGGTCCCCGGCTGGAGTTGGGGGGAGAGGAGTGGGGCCTCGCGCCAGCCTGTCAATGCGGCCGGGCGCGCGCGGTTGGTGCTGTACGCGGGTGCCCGTGCCGTCCGTGTCAGCTGTACAGACGGCACGGACGGCGCGGCCGTTCCCGCTGAGCGTTCCCGATCAGCGATTCCGCTCAGCGTTCGCGATCAGCGTTCGCGATCAGCCCAGGGTGTCGGCGGCGAGCGGCGAGGAGTCCCGCAGGAAGGTCGTGCAGCGCTGGTACTCGGCGTCCTCACCGATCGCCTGCGCGGCGCGCGCGAGGGCGTGCAGGGCGCGCAGGAAGCCGCGGTTGGGCTCGTGCTCCCACGGCACCGGGCCGTGCCCCTTCCATCCCGCGCGGCGCAGCGAGTCCAGGCCGCGGTGGTATCCGGTACGGGCGTAGGCGTACGACTCGACGGTGCGGCCGCCGTCGAACGCGTCGTCGGCGAGCTGCGCCCAGGCGAGCGAGGAGGTGGGGTACTTGGCGGCGACATCGGCGGGCGCGGCACCCCCGGCGAGCAGCTCACGCGGCTCCGGGTCGTCGGGCAGCAGGGTCGGGGCGGGGCCCCCGAGCAGGTTCTCGTGAATGGACATGGGCCCCAGTCTGCCCGAACACCATGTCCAGCCCCTCCGGCGTTCGAGGAGCGGGGTCTGGGGGCAGCTCCCCCAGCGGCTCAGGGCGCGCCCGCATCCCGCCCAGGCTCAATCGCCGGCCCGGAAACCCCGCACTGCATCCGGCACTGCGGCTCGGAAGCCGCCAGGCCCGGCCGGCGCACGGTCAGGAAGGCAACCACGGAGGCCAGCACCAGCGACCCCGCGCACATCGGCATCGCCCGCCGGAACGTCGCCCCGAACTCCGCCGCCGAGCGGTACGCCTCCGGCCCCATCCCCGCGGCCAGCGGCAGCGCGGCCACCGCGATCAGGCCGGCGGCGCGCGCGGCGGCGTTGTTGATGCCGCTGGCGAGCCCGGCCCGCCCCGCGTCGACGGACCCGAGCACCGTCGCGGTGAGCGGCGCCACCAGGGTGACCATGCCGAGGCCGAGCACGAGCAGCGCGGGCAGCACATCGCGTACGTACGACGCGTGCTCGCCGACCCGCAGCATCAGCAGCATTCCGGCCGCGCACAGCAGCGGCCCGACGGTGAGCGGGATGCGCGGCCCGATCCGCTGGCCGAGCTCGCCCGAGCGGGCCGAGAGCAGCAGCATCAGCACGGTCGTCGGCAGCAGGGCGGCGCCCGCGCCGAGCGCGGAGTACCCGGCGACGACCTGGAGCTGGAGCGCGGCGAGGAAGAAGAATCCGCCGAAGGCGGCGTACACGCACACCGTCACCGCGTTGACCGCGGTGAAGACCCGGGAGCGGAAGATGTCCGGCGGCAGCATCGGGTCGGGCAGCCGCCGCTCGCGCCGCGCGAACGCCGCGCCGAGCCCGAGGCCTGCGACCGCGGCCCCGACGACCAGCCGCGACGGGCCCTGGCCCGGGGCCTCGATCAGCGCGTACGTCACGAGGGCGAGGGTCAGCGCGCCGAGCGCGGCGCCCAGCGCGTCGAAGCGGCCGGTGTGGGCGCGCGGGTCGCGCGACTCGGGTACGTGGCGCAGGGCGACCGGTACGCAGAGCGCGGCCAGCGGCACGTTGATCAGGAACACCCAGCGCCAGCCGGGGCCGTCCACCAGCCAGCCCCCGAGGAAGGGGCCGACGGCCGCGCCGACCCCGCCGAGCCCGGACCACACGCCGACCGCGCGGGCCCGGTCGTCGGGGTGGAAGCTCGCCTGGATGATCGCGAGGGAGCCGGGGGTGAGCAGGGCGCCGCCGATGCCCTGGAGGGCGCGGGCGGCGATGAGCACCCCGGCGTCGGGGGCGAGTCCGCACAGCAGCGACCCGGCGGCGAACCACACCACCCCGATGACGAACACCTTCCGCCGTCCGTAGCGGTCGCCGAGGGCGCCGCCGAGCAGGATGAGGCCGGCGAGGGTGAGCATGTAGGCGTTGACGGTCCACTGCAGGACGGCCATGTCGGCGTTGAGGCTGGCGCCGATGTGGGGCAGGGCGACATTGACGACGGTCGAGTCGAGCATGGCCATGCCGGACCCGAGCACGGTGGTGAGCAGCACCCACCGGCCGGTACGGGTGCCCATGCGTACGTCGTCCGCCACAGCACAACTGTCCCCCAGAACCGGGCGCTCCGCCCCCGGACCTCCGGTTCTGGAGAGGTCGGGGTGGGGAAAAGTCAGGCCAGCCGGCCCAGCGCCCGCGTCAGCGCCCCCACCCCCGCCTCCGCCTTAGCCCGTGGGCACCCCACGTTCAGGCGGACGAACCCCGGCGCGCCGTACACCTCGCCCGGCATGATCGCGACCCGCTCGACCTCCACCAGCTCGCGCTGGAGCGCCGCGTCGTCCACACCCAGTGGACGAAGATCGATCCACGCGAGGTAGCCCGCCTGCGGAGGGGCCCAACTCAGCGTGGGGAACGCCGAGTTGAGGCGGTCGGCGACCAGCGACAGGTTGCCCGCCACATACGCCCGCACCGCGTCCAGCCACCCTCCGCCCTCCCGGTACGCCGCGATGTGCGCGGTCAGCGAGAGCACCGCGGGCGAGCCGAGCCCCTCCCCCGTCTCCATGCGGCGGACGAACTCCGCACGGTCGGCCGCGTCGCCGACGATCCCGTACGCCCCCGTCAGCGCGGGAAAGTTGAACGACTTCGTACCGGAGGTGATCAGCGCCCAGCGGCCCCGCCCGAACCGCGTCCACGGCAGGTGCCGATGGCCGTCGTGGACGAAGTCCGCGTGGATCTCGTCGCTGATCACCGCGACCCCGTGCCGCTCGGCGAGCTCCGCGAATCCGGTCAGTTCGGGCTCCGTCCACACCCGGCCGGTCGGGTTGTGCGGCGAGCACAGGAGCAGCACCCGGCTGTCGTGCCGGGCCAGCGCCGCCTCCAGTGCGGCCGGGTCGCCGAGCGGGACGCCGCGCAGCTCCCGCCCGAGCCCGCCGACCGCCTTGCGGAAACCGTCGTACACAGGGGTGTGGACAACGATCCCGTCCCCCGGCCCGGTCCACATGCGCAGGAGCTGCGAGAGCTGGTTGAGCACGGAGGGCGCGTACACGAGCCGGCCGGTGTCGATCTCCGTCGCGTGCCGGGCCCGGTACCAGTCGCGTACCGCCGAGCGGAATTCCTCGTTCTGCCAGTCGGTGTAGCCGAACACCCCGTGCGCGACCCGCTCCTGGAGCGCCGCGAGCACCGGGGGCGGGGAAGCGAAGTCCATGTCGGAGATGGTGAACGGCAGCAGCCCGGCCGCCCCGAACCGCTCGGCCACCCCGTCCCACTGGATGCTCCAGGTACCGCGCCGGTCGACGGGTATGTCGAAGTCGTACGTCATCCAAGGCCTCCGGATACGGCTCGGGCCCGGCCACCCCCGAAGGGGAGGCCGGGCCCGAGCGGCAAGACGTGGTTACTTCAGCTTGGTGCCGGTCGAGCGCAGGTTCGCGCACGCCTCGGTCACGCGCTTGGCCATGCCGGCCTCGGCCAGCTTGCCCCAGGTGCGCGGGTCGTACGTCGACTTCTTGCCGACCTCGCCGTCGACCTTCAGAACGCCGTCGTAGTTGCGGAACATGTGGTCCGCGACCGGGCGGGTGAAGGCGTACTGGGTGTCGGTGTCGAGGTTCATCTTCACGACGCCGTTCTCCAGCGCGGTCGCGATCTCCTCGGCCGTGGAGCCGGAGCCGCCGTGGAAGACGAAGTCGAACGGCGAGGCCTTGCCGTACTTCTCGCCGACGCCCGCCTGGAGGTCCTTGAGCAGCTCGGGGCGGAGCACGACGTTGCCCGGCTTGTAGACGCCATGGACGTTGCCGAAGGACGCGGCAAGCAGGTAGCGGCCCTTCTCGCCCAGGCCCAGGGCCTCGGCGGTGCGCAGCGCGTCGTCGACGGTCGTGTACAGCTCGTCGTTGATCTCGTGGCTGACGCCGTCCTCCTCGCCGCCGGTCGGGGTGATCTCGACCTCAAGGATGATCTTCGCGGCGGCGGCCTTGGCGAGCAGTTCCTGGCCGATGGCCAGGTTGTCCGCGAGGGTCTCGGCGGAGCCGTCCCACATGTGGGACTGGAAGAGCGGGTTCAGACCCTTGGCGACGCGCTCGGCGGAGACCTCCAGGAGCGGGCGGACGTAGCCGTCCAGCTTGTCCTTGGGGCAGTGGTCGGTGTGCAGCGCGACGGTGATGTCGTACTTGGCGGCGACGACGTGCGCGAACTCGGCCAGGGCGACCGCGCCGGTGACCATGTCCTTGTTGTACTGGCCACCCAGGAACTCGGCACCGCCGGTGGAGATCTGGATGATGCCGTCGCTCTCGGCCTCCGCGAAGCCGCGCAGCGCAGCGTGCAGGGTCTGGGTCGAGGTCACGTTGATGGCCGGGTAGGCGAACTTGCCTGCCTTCGCCCGGTCGAGCATCTCGTTGTAGACCTCGGGGGTTGCGATGGGCATCTGTCCGCTCCTTGTGATGTGCGGGTGTGCGATATGTGCTGGCCCTGACCTGGGGGCGACGTCATCGTCGCGGCCTATCTTTCCAGACTCTGGCCCTGGCTCCACCCGGCGGACGCGCGAGGGGCGGGCCGTTTCACGTGAAACAGCCCGCCCCTTGAAAAATGCGCAGGTCAACACCCGTATGGCCGGATCTCGGGACCTAGGTCACGAGTTTTACGC
Source organism: Streptomyces sp. NPDC094147 (assembly GCF_044764265.1). Classification (NCBI taxonomy): domain Bacteria; kingdom Bacillati; phylum Actinomycetota; class Actinomycetes; order Kitasatosporales; family Streptomycetaceae; genus Streptomyces; species Streptomyces sp. NPDC094147. The sequence continues at coordinate 47,507 of NZ_JBIWHT010000030.1, forward strand.
GAGACCGAGTTCCGTCGAGGAGAAGGCGAAGACGTACGGCACGCCCGCGCCCTCGGTGATCTTCTCGGCGGCGCCGGTCGCGCGGTCCACGATCGTCGCGACGGCGACGACCTCGGCGCCGGCCGCGCGGACCGCCTCGACGGCGGTCAGCGGCGAGCCGCCGGTGGTGGAGGTGTCCTCGACGACCAGGACCCGGCGGCCCTTGATGTCCGGGCCCTCGACCTGGCGCTGCATGCCGTGCGCCTTGGCGGCCTTGCGGACCACGAAGGCGTCCAGGGTGCGGCCGCGGGCGGCGGCCGCGTGCAGCATCGCGCCGGCCACCGGGTCGGCGCCCATGGTCAGGCCGCCGACCGCGTCGAAGTCGAACTCGGCCGTGACGTCGAGCATCACCTGGCCGACCAGCGGCGCGGCGACGCCGTCAAGGGTGATCCGGCGCAGGTCGACGTAGTAGTCGGCCTCGATCCCCGAGGAGAGGGTCACCTTGCCGTGGACCACGGCCTTGTCCTTGATCTGCTGGAGCAGGTCAGCGCGTACGTCAGTCATGCCAGCCAGCTTAGAGCCGCCGCCAGGTCCATGTGGTCGCCAGCTCCAGCGGGTCGATGGGGGTGACGAGGCGGGGCAGGGTGTTGAGCCCGTTGGGCGGGCCCGACTGCGGCTCCACGCAGACGGCCTCCTCCTGCTCGTCGTAGACCACGACCCACTCGGTGGGGCTGGTCACCTTCAGTTCGAGCCGCCCCGGCCAGGTCAGGGTGACGTCCACGCCGTCGGGCATCCCGAAGCAGTCGTCCCAGGGACCGGGCAGGGGCTCGATGCGCCGCCCGGTGGGAAGGTGGTCGTCGCCGCGCTCCTCCTGCCATTCGGGCGCGAAGGCGAGCTCGACCCGGCTGCCGTCGATCTCCCGGTTGAACCAGGGGTGCCAGCCGGCCTGCGCGGGGAAGGAGTTGTCGTACGTCTCGACGCCCATCCGCACGGTCAGCGCGTCCGGGGTCAGCTCGAAGATCTGGGTGACCCTGCCGGTGTAGGGCCACGGATCGGTCAGCTCGTACGTGAAGACGGCCTCGGTGTCCGAGACCCGGGCGGTCTTCCACGCGGTGTCGCGGCCGGTGCCGTGGATGGCGTGCGGGGCCGCGTTGAGCGGCAGCTGGTACTTCTCGCCGCCGTCACGGAACTGGCCGTTCTCGACCCGGCCGCACCACGGCACCATCGGGAAGCAGCCGTACTTCTCGCCCTGGCGCAGCACCTCGGTGCCGTCGATCCGCAGGCTGCTGATCCGGCAGCCGTTGCCCGCGTCGACGGTCAATTCCGTGCCGCCGGCGCCCAATTTGATCTGGTCACTGCTCACGCCCCGACCCTAGCCGGTGGGGCGGGTCGACGGGTCAGCGGCGGCGCCTGAGCGCGCGGCCTACGACGACCGCCGAGGCGAGGGCGAGCGCCGCGGCGGGTGCGACCCAGCGCAGGGTGACGCCGGCGCCAGCCCCCGTGGGCGCGGGCACCGGGGCGTACCGGCCGCGCGGCGGTGCGTGGTCGACCTCCTCGGCGCTGCGGCCGATCATCGTGCGGCGGGCGTGCGCGGCCTCGGCGGGCATCGTCTCGTCGACCTCGATGGCGAACTCCTCGTCGGCGAGCCGGTCCAGGGACGGCGGCGGCACCTCCGTGTCGAAGACCGAGGCGAGCTCTGCCGCGTCGAGGTCGGTGTTGAGGTCGGTGTCGGCGAGCTCGGCCGGTGCGGGCCGGGCGAGCGCCGAGGCGAACCGGTCGAGCAACCGGGCCGCCGAGGCCCGGACCGCCTCGGCCGGGACGTCGGCGGCCCGGCCCTCGGCGAGCGCGGTCCCGGCGAAGGCGAGCAGGGTGCCGCCGGGGGCCGGTTCGAGCCGCACCGTCAGGGCCAGCTCGGCCGCGCCCGCCCCGCGCACCTCGACGCCCTCGCCCTCGAAGGCGAACACCTCGCCGTCCCGCTCGCTGACGCGCAGGGCACCGCGGTAGGTGATGGTGCTCCCGCCGAGGCGGACCTTCAGCCGGCCCGCGATGGGCGGCTCGCCCGCATCCTGCTGGAGCCCCGGCACACAGCCCGCGACCCGGGCGGGGTCGCGCAGCGTCTGCCGGAGTGACTGGGCCTCAACCGGAACGAACACCTCATGCTCCATAGCCACCGAGCCTACTCAGCACCGGCCGTCACGTCTGCGCAAACGCGGCGCCGGACACGCGCCCGGCGGCGCGGCGCGGCTCAGTCGGCGTAGCGCGGATGCACCAGCGTCGACGGCGGGTATCCGGCCGCCTCGGGCGGCGCGGTCAGCGGCTCGGTGCCGGCGGGCAGCCGCACCCCCGGCGGCGCACCGGCCGCGGCCAGCGACAGCGGCGCGGGGCGGGCGGCCAGGACGAATCCCCAGTCACGGGCCGGCTCCGCCGGGCGGGCGGAGCGGTCGGGGCCGGTGGTGGGCCCGGCGGCGCGCCCGGTCGCCCGGTACGGATAGGTCTCCAGGCCCGCCGCGCGGACCGTCGCCTCGGCCGTCCAGAAGGTGCGCTCCCTGCTCGCCACGGGCCCCGCGTACACCACGAGCCGCCCGCCGGGGGCCAGGACGCGGGAGGCGAGCCCGTAGAACTCCTGCGAGTAGAACTTGGTGCTGGCCGTGATGTCGGGGTCGGGCAGGTCGCAGACGACGACGTCGTACGTTCCCGAGGTGCGGCCGTCGCCGCGCAGCCAGCCGAAGGCGTCCGCCACCACCGGGCGCAGCCGGGAGTCCTGGTAGGCGTGTCCGTTCAGGGCCGCCAACGCCGGGTCGGTGCGGGCGAGTTGGACGACGTCCGGGTCGATTTCCACCAGAGTCACCGAGCGCACGCCGGGGTGGCGCAGCGCCTCGCGGGCCGCCAGGCCGTCGCCGCCGCCCAGGATCAGGACCCGGCCGTGCGGGCCCGCGTCGAGCGCGGGGCCGACGAGGGCCGCGGGGTAGCGGGACTCGTCGCGGCCGTCGATGCGCAGCCGCCCGTCGAGGAACAGGTCGAGGGGGCCGCCCTTCTCGCCGGTGAGGACGATCTCCTGGACGCGGCTCTGTACGGCGACCCGCACCTGGCCGCCGTACACCGCCCGGCGCGCGGCCTGTTCGAAGTCGCCCACCAGGGCGGTGGTCAGGGCGAGCACGGCGAGGACGAGCACATTGGCGCCGAGCAGCACCCAGCGGGCGCGCGGGGACAGGTCGCGGCCGAAGAGCAGCAGGACGAGCGAGCCGCCCGCGACTGCGTTGACCGCGCCGGTGAGCAACGCGCTGGTGAGCTGGCCGAGTTGGGGCAGGAGCAGGAACGGGAAGGCGAGGCCGCCGACGAGCGCGCCCACGTAGTCCGCGGCGAACAGGTCGGCCACGGTGCCGCTCGCGTCCCCCGCGGCGCGCCGCGACACGCGCTGGATGAGGGTCATCAGGAGCGGGATCTCGGCGCCGATCAGCATGCCGATCGCGAGCGAGAACGCGACCAGCGCGTACCGCGAGCCGCCGAACCAGGCGAACGTCGCGTACAGCGCCATCGCGGAACAGCCGCCCACCAGGGCGAGGGTGGTCTCGATGAGGCCGAAGCCGACGGCGGCGCGGCAGCGCAGCCGCTTGGCGAGCAGCGAGCCGACACCCATCGCGAAGACCATCACCGAGAGCACCACCGAGGCCTGGGTGACCGAGTCGCCGATCAAGTACGAGGCCAGGGCGACCAGTTCGAGCTCGTACACGAGACCGCAGGCGGCGCAGATGAACACGGCGGCCAGGACGAGGAACCGACCCGACCGCGGACTACTCACGGGAGCGGGGAGCGGTTCGATCACGTTGCGAACGCTACGTGACACTCCGTTCGCTTCCTGTCACCCACACGGGTTCAACTGGAGCGGGTCGGCGGCGGATCGGGCGCCTCAGCGCCCGACGGGCGCGGGCTTGCGCACCCCGACCCGGGTCCGGGTCACCACCAACTGCCCTTCCTGCGGGTAGGCGTGCCAGGTGCGCCACCACACCTGGCCGTCGCCGCGCTGCGCGAGCATCGCGGTGAACGCGTGCGGGGAGCCGGGAAACGTTCCGGCCAGACCGTTGGGGTGGTCGGCGACCAGCGCGAGGAGTTCCTGCGCGCGCCCCGCGAACGAGCCGCGCGACAGCGTCTCGACGCGTGCGGCGAACTCGTAGTCCCACTCGCCGAGCCGCTTGGCCACCCCGAGCGGCAGCGGCGTACTGCTGCCGGGCATGCAGGCGACGGTCTCCGAGCAGGTGCCGCACTCCTCGTCGAGGAGCACCTGGTGCGAGGCGCCCAGAAGTCTCAACTGGACCGTGGCGCCGGAGAGTTCGAGATCGAGTACGGCGAGGGCGGGCAGCGGCTCCCGGCCCAGCGCCCAGGCGAGGTCGGCGGCACGCGTGTCGGTGTAGGCGGTCTTGAGGGTCGTGAGCATGGGTGGGCTCCGCAAAACACACATGTGGCGGGTGGGTGACCGATGTCACCTCGGACGGAACGAAGTACGGGGGACCGGCTCTGGTCGCCCGGGAGGGTCCGAGGGCTGCGTCGTTTCTCATCTGCGAGGGAATCATGAAGTGCGCGGCGCTCACAGCTTTTTTTACCCAACTTGATGGGGTTTCCATCCCCTGGGGGGCCACTGGGTTCAAACGTTCAACTACGGGCGGGAAAGAAAGCACCCGGTCGTCGCCGGCCCACCCGGCGCACAACGGGCGGACCAGGCGGCGGAATCGGCTGCCCCGTGTCAGCCGCGACCCCCGCCCGGCCCCCTGCGCTAACTGGAACCGCAGCCGCCGCCCCCGCAGCCCGAGTGGCCGCCGCACCCCGAGTGGCCCCCGCCGCAGGAGTGGTGGCCCCCGTGGTGACCGCCGCCCCCGCCCCCGCACGACGAGCCGCCCGAATCGCCGGCCGCCCACCAGCCGGCGGCGCCCGCCGAACCCGAACCCGAACCGGAGCCCGAACTCCCCGCGCGGGCCCGGTACTTGAGGAACCGCTCCCTGCGGCGGCGCCGACGGACGCCCTTCTCCACCAGCAGATAGATCCACCACCCCACGAAGAACACCGCCACCACACCGAACACGATGAGGTACCCCATCCCTGCCTCCCCCTTCCGGTCCCGTCGGGGCGCACGGCCCCCGTTGTCCCGCGTGGAAGGGGGATGCCCCGGCCGCCGTACGCCAAAGCACACTTGAGCAACTCCAGAGCTTGCCCGCAGGATGGCCGTCATGACCTCCAGCGCGCGCCCTCTCCTCAACCGCCGCCTCGCCGAGTTCGGGACGACGATCTTCGCCGAGATGTCCGCCCTCGCCCAGCGGACCGGGTCCATCAACCTCGGCCAGGGCTTCCCCGACACCGACGGCCCCGAGTCCGTGCGGGAAGCCGCGGTCCGCGCGCTGCGCGCGGGCCACGGCAACCAGTACCCGCCGGGGCCGGGCGTACCCGAACTGCGTACCGCGATCGCCGGACACCAGCAGCGCTGGTACGGGCTGGCCTACGACCCGGACCGCGAGGTCCTGGTCACCGCGGGCGCGACGGAAGCGATCGCGGCGGCCCTGCTCGCCCTGCTCGAACCCGGCGACGAGGTCATCGCCCTGGAGCCGTACTACGACTCGTACGCCGCGTGCATCGCGATGGCGGGTGCCACCCGGGTCCCGGTCACCCTGCGGCCGTCCGAAGGGCGCTTCGTGCTCGACCTGGACGAGCTGCGCGCCGCCGTCACCCCCCGCACCCGGCTGCTCCTGCTCAACACCCCGCACAACCCGACCGGCACGGTCCTGACCCGCGCCGAGCTGGCCGCGGTCGCCGAGCTCGCCTGCGAGCGCGATCTGCTGGTGATCACCGACGAGGTCTACGAGCACCTGGTCTTCGACGGCGCCGAGCACATCCCGCTCGCCTCCTTCCCCGGGATGCGCGAGCGCACGGTCACCATCGGCTCGGCGGGCAAGACGTTCTCCTTCACCGGCTGGAAGGTCGGCTGGGTGACGGCGGCCCCGGAGCTGCTGGCCGCGGTCCGCTCGGCCAAGCAGTTCCTCACGTACGTGTCGTCGGGGCCCTTCCAGTACGCGGTGGCCGAGGCGCTGCGGCTGCCGGACGCGTACTTCGCCGCGTTCCGCGCCGACCACCAGGCCAAGCGGGACCTGCTGAGCGCGGGACTCGCGGCGGCCGGCTTCGCGGTGCACCGGCCGGCCGGCACGTACTTCGTGACCAGCGACATCCGCCCGCTGGGCGAGAGCGACGGCTACGCGTTCTGCCGCGCCCTGCCCGAGCGCTGCGGCGTCGTGGCCATCCCCAACGCGGTCTTCTACGACCACCGCGAAGAAGGCGCCCCCTTCGTCCGGTTCGCCTTCTGCAAGCGGACGGCGGTGCTCGAAGAGGCGGTCACCCGGCTCAAGGCACTGGCCGCCTGACCGGTCCCCCGGTGCCGCGCGCTGTCACGGCGACACGCGTGGGCACCGCCGGGTGGGCCAAGTTCCACCCGGTCGGGGGCGCAGCGGTCGCGGGAAGCCGGATCCGCGTTGATGGTCGGTCTGACGACCACGCGCGCCCGGAGGTGCCCCCTGTCCGCCGAGATCACCGCCACCGTCCGGGCCAGCGGCAGCGCGAGCGCCCGGCACCGGACGGACGCGCTGCGCCGGGCGGCGCCCGCGCTCGGCCTGTTCGCCGCCGCCCGGCTGACCGGGCTCCTGGTCGTGGCGGCGGCGGCCTGGCACCGGGGTCTTTCGCCGCGCGTGCGGCTCGCCACCGCCTGGGACGCCGACTGGTACGCCCGGATCGCCGCGCACGGCTACGGCCGCACGCTGTCCTGGCCGGACGGCTCGGTCCAGAGCGACATGGCGTTCTTCCCGTTCTACCCGGGCCTGATCCGGGCCGTGACCTCCGTCCTCCCGGTCGCCGGGGGCACCGCGGGGCTGCTCGTGTCGTGGACGGCGGCGGCGGTCGCGGCCTGCGGGATCTACCGGATCGGCGAGCGCCTGTACGGCCGCCGGGTGGGCACGCTGCTCGTGCTGCTCTGGGGGCTGCTGCCGCACTCCGTCATCCTGACGATGGCGTACACCGAGCCGGTGATGACGGCGCTGGCCGCCTGGTCGCTGTGGGCGGTCCTGGAGCGCCGCTGGCTGTGGGCGGGCTCGCTCGCCCTGCTCGCCGGCCTGTCCCGGCCGAACGCCGTCGCGGTGGCGGCCGCGGTGCTCGCGGCGGCGGCGTACGAGATCCGGCACGGCGGGCGGCGCTCGTGGCGGCCGTGGGCGGCCGCGCTGCTCGCGCCGCTGGGCTGGTGCGGATACGTGCTGTGGGTCGGGGTGCGCAAGGGCGATCCGTTCGGCGGCTACTTCGCGGTGCAGTCCGGCTGGACCTCGCGCTTCGACTTCGGCGCGGGCTGGCCGCGCTTCCTGACCCGGATGGCGACGACCCCGTACGACCTGGGGTTCACGATGGCCGCGCTGCTGACCGCCGTCATGGTGCTGCTGTTCGTGCTGTTCGCCCTGGACCGGCCGCCGCTGGCGCTGCTCGTCTACACCGCGGTCCTGGTGCTGATCGCGGTCGGCGGCTCCGGCTTCTTCGAATCGAAGCCGCGCTTCCTGCTCCCGGCGTTCCCGCTGCTGGTGCCGCTCGCCCTCGCACTGACGAGAGCCCGGCCCCGGGCGGCGGTCGCGGTGACCGTCGCCCTGGCCGGGCTCTCGTTCTGCTACGGGGGCTATCTGCTGGCGCTGGCCCCGATGGCGCTGTGAGTCACTCGGAGTCGGAATCGCCCGGCTCGTCGCCCTCGCCCGCGTCGACGTCCTTCTCCAGGCCGAGCTGCTCCAGAAGCCACTTGTCGAACTCGATCGAGGCACGGACCCAGCTCACCGTGGACGACACGAAGTGCTCCAGGGCGACACCGGTGCCGATCAGCATCTGCGCCTCGCCGATGAGGCGGACGGTGCCGTCGTCGTGGGTGTGCGTGTAGACCTTGGGCCACAGGGTGCGGCGGTTCCAGTCGTCGATCGACTCCAGGATCTGGACCTTGTCGTCGATGCTGTGCGGCCGGTCGTAGAACGTCCGCACCGAGAAGACCTGCTGGTCGTCCTCGCCGCGGAACATGAAGTACGTACGGAAATCCTCCCACGGCGCGGCGAGGTCGCCCTCGTCGTCCACGACGTACTTGAGCTCCATCTGGTCCAGGAGCTGCTTCACCAGGTCCTGGTCGGGGACGACGGGCCCGGACGGCGCGCCGCCGGACGGCGGGCCGGGCTGAGCCCCGAAATTCGGAATCGAGGACGGGTCGATGCTCATCGTGAATCTTCCTTCGTACGGTTCCGGTCATCCTCCCCCATGCCGGGGCGGGGCTGGCAACCCCCGCCCCCGGGTATCCGCCGAGGGCTGACCGAATCCGGCCCCGGTGGCGGAATCAGCTCGCGGCCCCCACGATCAACCCCTCCCCGAATCGGTCCACCCGAACCGTGTCGCCGTCCTTGATCTCGCCCGCCAGGATCTCCTTGGCGAGCCGGTCGCCGATGGCGGTCTGGATCAGGCGGCGCAGCGGGCGCGCTCCGTACGCCGGATCGTTGCCCTCGTCCGCGAGCCACTCCAGCGCGGCCGGGGTGACCTCCAGGGCGAGCCTGCGGTCGGCCAGGCGCTTGGCCAGGCGGCCGATCTGGAGCTCGGCGATGCGGGACAGCTCGTCCTTGGTCAGCGCCGAGAAGACCACCAGGTCGTCCAGGCGGTTGAGGAACTCGGGCTTGAAGGAGGCCCGCACCACTTCCAGGACCCGCTGCTTCTTCTCCGCCTCCGATGCCGTCGACTCGACGAGGTACTGGCTGCCCAGGTTGGAGGTCAGGATCAGGATCGTGTTGCGGAAGTCGACCGTGCGGCCCTGGCCGTCGGTGAGGCGGCCGTCGTCCAGGACCTGGAGCAGGATGTCGAAGACCTCGGGGTGGGCCTTCTCCACCTCGTCCAGGAGGACCACGGAGTACGGGCGGCGGCGCACGGCCTCGGTGAGCTGGCCGCCCTCCTCGTAGCCGATGTAACCGGGAGGCGCGCCGACGAGCCGCGCCACGGAGTGCTTCTCGCCGTACTCGCTCATGTCGATGCGGACCATGGCCCGCTCGTCGTCGAAGAGGAAGTCGGCGAGCGCCTTGGCGAGCTCGGTCTTGCCCACGCCCGTCGGGCCGAGGAAGAGGAAGGAGCCGGTGGGGCGGTCGGGGTCGGCGATGCCGGCCCGGGTGCGGCGCACCGCGTCGGAGACGGCCTGGACGGCCTCCATCTGGCCGATGAGGCGCCGGCCCAGCTCGGCCTCCATGCGCAGCAGCTTCTGCGTCTCGCCCTCCAGCAGGCGCCCGGCGGGAATGCCGGTCCAGGAGCCGACCACGTCCGCGATGTCGTCGGGGCCGACCTCCTCCTTGACCATCGTGTCCTTCGACTTCTCCTGCTCGGCCTCCGCCTCGGCGGCCTCCTCCAACTCCCGTTCCAGGCCCGGGATTTCGCCGTACAGGAGCTTGGAGGCGGTGTCGAAGTCGCCGTCGCGCTGGGCGCGTTCGGCCTGGCCGCGCAGGTCGTCGAGGCGCTCCTTCAGCTCGCCGACCCGGTTGAGGCCCTGCTTCTCCTTCTCCCAGCGGGCGGTGAGCCCGCGCAGCTCCTCCTCCTTGTCGGCGAGGTCCTTGCGGAGCTTGTCCAGGCGCTGGAGCGAACCGGCGTCGGTCTCGTTCTTGAGGGCCAGCTCCTCCATCCTCAACCGGTCGACGGCGCGCTGGAGTTCGTCGATCTCGACGGGCGAGGAGTCGATCTCCATGCGCAGCCGGGACGCGGCCTCGTCCACCAGGTCGATGGCCTTGTCGGGCAGGAAGCGGGAGGTGATGTACCGGTCGGAGAGGGTGGCGGCCGCCACCAGCGCGCCGTCCGCGATCTGCACCTTGTGGTGGGCCTCGTAGCGGCCCTTGAGTCCGCGCAGGATCGCGATGGTGTCCTCGACGCTCGGCTCGGCCACCAGGACCTGCTGGAAGCGGCGCTCCAGGGCGGCGTCCTTCTCGATGCGCTCGCGGTACTCGTCCAGGGTGGTCGCGCCGACCATGCGCAGCTCGCCGCGGGCCAGCATGGGCTTGAGCATGTTGCCCGCGTCCATCGCCGAGTCGCCGCCGGCGCCCGCGCCGACGACGGTGTGCAGCTCGTCGATGAACGTGATGATCTGGCCGTCGCTCTCCTTGATCTCGGACAGCACGGTCTTGAGGCGTTCCTCGAACTCGCCGCGGTACTTCGCACCCGCGACCATCGCGCCCAGGTCGAGCGAGACCAGCTTCTTGTTCTTCAGCGACTCCGGTACGTCGCCCTTCACGATGCGCTGGGCGAGCCCCTCGACCACGGCGGTCTTGCCGACGCCGGGCTCGCCGATCAGCACCGGGTTGTTCTTCGTACGCCGCGACAGGACCTGCACCACCCGGCGGATCTCCTGGTCCCGGCCGATGACCGGATCGAGCTTGCCCTCGCGGGCGGCCGCCGTGAAGTCCGTACCGAACTTCTCCAGCGCCTTGTACTGACCCTCCGGGTCGGGTGTGGTCACCCGGCGCCCTCCCCTGCTCTTCTCGAACGCGTCAAGGAGCTTCTTCGCGCTCGCCCCCTGCTGGGAGAGGATCTCACCGGCCTGCCCGCCCTTGGCCGCCAGGCCGATCAGCAGGTGCTCGGTGGAGAGGTACTCGTCGCCCAGCTCCTTGGCGCGCTGCGCCGCGTCGGCGATGACGGCGAGCAGTTCGCGGTTGGGCTGCGGCGGGGCGACCGTGGAGCCGGCCACGCTGGGCAGGCCGGCCAGGATCCGCTCGGCGCCGGAGCGCACGGCGGCCTGGTCGGCGTCCACGGCGGCCAGCAGGTCGATGATGTTCTCGTTGTCCTCGCCCGCCAGGAGCGCGAGCAGCAGATGCGCGGGGGTCAGATCCGGGTGGCCCCCGGCGACGGCCCGGCTGCTTGCCGCGTTGATCGCGTCCCGGCTCTTGTTGGTCAGCTCGGCATCCACGTGCGCTCGCTCCTCCTCGTCGTACGGCTGGACCACGGCTTCACGCCCATGACCCTTCCAACCTACACAAAGTTGAGCCTATTCCGCTCAAGGTGTGGGGAGGGGATGTGCGGAGGCTAGGTTTCTTGGCCATGGCCATCGACGTACGCACACCCGACGACGCCTATCTCAGCTTCTGGCGCGAACGCCACATCTGCACCTTGACGACCCAGCGGCCGGACGGATCGCCGCATGTGGTGCCGGTGGGGGCGACGTACGACCCGGAGGCGGGGCTCGCTCGGATCATCACCAACAAGAAGAGCCGGAAGGTCGCCAACATCCTGGCCGCCGTCGCGGCGGACCCGGCGGGCGCGCGGGTCGCGCTCTGCCAGCTGGCGGGCAGGCGCTGGGCGACCCTGGAGGGCCGCGCGGTCGTGCGCACGGAGGCCGAGCTGATCGCGGACGCGGTGGAGCGCTACACGGAGCGCTACCAGCGGACCCCGGCCCCGAACCCGGACCGGGTGCTCATCGAGATCAGCCTGGAACGGGCCATGGGCAACACCTGAGCCGCAGGTGGCCATGTGTGCCCGGACAGCACAACGGCGCCATCGTGTTCAGGTCCACGATGGCGCCGCTGTGTGGGGGAAGCACCTGCGCGATGTACAACGACGGGGGATCGCGTCAGGCACTGCGGGGGGTGGCGGTGGATGAATCGGGCTGGGCCTCCGACTCGAAAAGCTGGTGGTCGCGTTGGTCAAGATTCACGAAGACCATGCCGTACCGGACAACGCAGCGAATGGGCTGCGGCGCCCCGCGCGGCCGGCGCAGGCACCGGTAGGCACGGACGTCCTCGTCGTCCTCGCGTGCGATCAGGACCGGCTCACCGAGCAGGGTGACCATCAACGAATCGCCACGATGGGGAACTGCTGTGGCGAGGTCGATGAAGTGCCACCCAGAGCGGTAGGCCGTGGCCATTTCACGACGGAAGGTACGGTCATCGGGCGGGAAGCTCATGCGACAGCACCTGCAGGAGCGACCTCCCAGGTTATGTCCCCGGCGAGCGTCGCACTCTTGGGCGCGACGATCTCCCAGGTGATGTCCTGCCTGGACGCAACGTCCGACTTCGCGGGGTGGCTCTCCCAAGTAATGTCCCCAGGCGCCGAGAGAGCGCAGAACGCAGCCGCCACAACGGCTGTCGTGCTTAGTGCTCGAACCATCCTGCTCATGGCCGATCTCCACCTCTTTTGATCATTACCTCCCCCCGCGGATACGACGATGGCCCACTCCGAGCGCTTGCACCAGCGCAGCCAGGCATCATGTTCCTGTAATTCAAAAGGATGAGGGGGGTGCAACTAGGTTGAATCAGGGGCATATAGGACACGATCACGGCCCAGTTGACTTGTGCGAGACAGGAACGGCTCTGTACGCGCTTGCCCTGCGTACCGGGGGAATTACCCGCTCAGAGGCCGACTCGGCGCCGTGTCTTGTCGATCTCACCCTGCTGCGCCCCGACCCGGATGACGCGCAACTCCTGCGCCCGGTTCCGCCCACGGTGGTGCTCAACCTGCTGACGCAGCCGCTGGAGCGCGAGATCCAGGAGCGCAGAAAGCTCTCCGTCGCACTTGCCAACACCTTCGAGCCGTTCATGTCGATCGCCACGCCCGCCCTCTCGGGCACGCACGCGGTCACGGTCCTCGAAGGCCTGGAGCTCATCAACGCCACGCTGGACCGCGTCATCGACGAGTGCACCGAGGAACTGCTCGTCATCCAGCCCGGCAGCGGCCGCAGACCGGAGAGCTTCGAGGCGGGACTGCGCCGCATCGAACCGCTGGTCGCCCGTGGGGTGGAGATGCGCACCCTCTACCAGCACACCGCCCGCCACCACTCCGCCACCATCGGCTATGTGGAACGGATAGCTCCGTACGGTCTGGAGGTGCGGACCCTGGAGGAGATCATCGACCGGCTCATCATCATGGACCGCAAGATCGCCTTCATACCCGCGCGCAGCGACCGCCAGGTGGCCCTGGAACTGCGCCACGAGGGCCTCGTGCAGTACCTCGTCGGCGTCTTCGACCAGTTCTGGCAGTACGCCGTCCCCTGGGACGACGAGGTGCCCTACCACCTGGAGACGGCCGGCATCACCGGCGTCCAGCGCTCCATCGCCAAGCTCCTGGTGGAGGGCCACGTGGACGAGGCCATCGCCCGCCGCCTCGGCATGAACGTACGCACCTGCCGCGCGCACATCGCCAAACTGGCCGCCGCCCTCGGCAGCGGCAGCCGGGCCCAACTCGGCTTCCTGATCGCCCAGTCCGGGATCCTGGACCAGGACGCCTGAGAGGCTCCGCACCACGCACAAGGCCCGCCACCCCCAAAGAGGGGACAGCGGGCCCTGAGAGGACCTGCGGGGGCCTGGGGCGGCCCGGGGCTACTCCGCCGACCGCTTCGGGCGCCAGACGACCAGCGCGCTGGCCTGCTGCACGTCCTGGTACGGGACCAGGTCCCGGCGGTAGGAGGCGTGCACCTGGGCCTCGCGCTGCCGCATGGCGACGGCCGCGCCCTCGACCGCCGACGACAGCTCGGCGACCCTGGCCTGAAGCGCCGCGACCTGGTTCTCCAGCTCGATGATGCGCTTGATGCCGGCCAGGTTGATGCCCTCGTCCTGCGACAACTGCTGGACCGTACGCAGCAGTTCGATGTCGCGGGCCGAGTAGCGCCGGCCGCGCCCGGCCGTGCGGTCGGGCGAGACCAGGCCGAGGCGGTCGTACTGCCGCAGCGTCTGCGGATGCAGGCCGGAGAGCTGGGCCGCCACGGAGATGACGTACACCGGCGTCTCTTCGGTCAACTCGTACGCCCTGTTGCCGAATTGGGGCTGTCGACGCTGGCGGGGGTCCATCTCATGCTCCCTTCGCGGCCTGGAACAGTTCTGCCCTCGGGTCTTCGCCCGCGGTGGCCTCGCGGTAGGTCTCCAGGGCCTCGCGGGCCTTGTCGTCCATGTCCTTCGGCACGGCCACCTCGACCGTGACGAGCAGGTCGCCCCGGGTGCCGTCCTTGCGGACCGCGCCCTTGCCGCGCGCCCGCATCGTACGGCCGTTGGGGGTGCCCGCGGGCAGTTTCAGGGTGACCGGCGGGCCGCCGAGGGTGGGGACCTTGACCTCGCCGCCGAGTGCCGCCTCCACGTAGGTGATCGGCACCGTGATGGTGAGGTTGTCGTCCCTGCGGCCGAAGACCGGGTGGGCGTCGACGTGGACGACGACGTACAAGTCGCCTGCGGGGCCGCCCCGTTCGCCCGGTGCGCCCTTGCCGCGAAGGCGGATCCGCTGGCCGTTGCTGACGCCCGCCGGGATGCGGACCTGCATGGTGCGCGAGGAGCGGGCCCGCCCGCTGCCCTTGCAGATGTCGCACGGGTTCTCGGCGATCAGACCGCGGCCCTTGCAGTCCACGCACGGGTCGGTCAGCGAAAAACCGCCGCCCGAGCCGCGCGAGACCTGGCCGGTGCCGACACAGGTCGGGCACACCCGGGGCGTGCCGTTCTTGTCGCCGGTGCCCGAACAGGCCTTGCAGGGGGACTGGCTGGACAGCCGGATCGGGACGGTGGCCCCGTCGACCGCCTCGGTGAAGCTGAGCGTCACCTCGGACTCCAGGTCCTGCCCGCGGCGCGGCTGGGTGCGCGTGCCGGTGCCCGCGCCGCCCCGGTTGAACAGGCCGCCGAACACGTCGCCGAGCCCGCCGCCGAAGCCGCCGGCGCCCGCGCCGCCCGGCTGCTGCCCGCCGAACAGGTCGCCCAGGTCGAAGTTGAAGCTGCCGCCGGCCCCGGGACCCGCCCGGTAGCCGCCGTTGCCGAACAGGGCGCGCGCCTCGTCGTACTCCTTGCGCTTCTTGGGGTCGCCGAGGATGTCGTTGGCCTCGGAGATCTCCTTGAAGCGCTCCTCCGCCTTGGCGTCGCCCTTGTTGGCGTCGGGGTGGTTCTCGCGGGCGAGTTTGCGGTAAGCCTTCTTGATCTCGGCGTCGGTGGCGTCCTTGGGGACGCCGAGAACCTTGTAGTAGTCCTTCTCGACGAAGTCCTTCGTGTTCATCGACGTCCCTCCTTCCGGACGATCACTTCTGCCATGACCGCGGCGTCAGCCCTTCTCGGGGCCACCGCTCTCCTCGTCGTTCGACTTCTCGTCCTTGGCGGCCGCCCCCGGCTGGGGCTCGGCCACCGCGACCCGGGCGGGCCGGATCGTACGCTCGCCGATCCGGTACCCCGGCTGAAGGATCGCCACGCAGGTCGTCTCGGTGACGTCCGGCGCGTAGCTGTGCATCAGGGCCTCGTGGACCGTCGGGTCGAAGGGCTCGCCCTCCTTGCCGAACTGCTGCAGGCCCATCTTCGCGGCGACCGTCTCCAGGGACTCGGCCACCGACTTGAAGCCGCCCTGCAGTTCGCCGTGCTCCCGGGCCCGGCCGATGTCGTCGAGCACGGGCAGCAGCTCGGTCAGCAGACCCGCGACGGCGATCTCCTTGACCGTGACGCGGTCCCGCTCCACCCGGCGGCGGTAGTTCTGGTACTCGGCCTGCAGGCGCTGGAGGTCCGTGGTGCGCTCGGCGAGCGCCGTCTGGGCCTGGTCCAGCTGAGCCTGGAGGGCGATCTCCTTGGCTGCGTCCCCGGCCGGGGCCGCCTTCCCCTCCTCGGAGGAGTCGGCGGCCTTCGGCTCGGCGTCTTCCGCGCCGGCGCCGGAGGGGACGTCGGGCTTCTCCTCGAAGCCCGGGGTCTCCTCCGTCATCAGGCGGCGCCGCCCTTCGCGTCACGCGGCTTCTCGTCGTCGACGATCTCGGCGTCCACGACGTCGTCCTCGGCCTTGTGCTGCGAGGCGCCCTCGGCACCCGCGGCACCGGCCGCACCCTGCGCGGCCTGGGCGTCGGCGTACATGGCCTGGCCCAGCTTCTGCGAGACGGCGGCGACCTTCTCGGTGGCGGTGCGGATCTCGGCCGAATCCTCGCCCTTGAGCTTCTCCTTCAGCTCGGCGACGGCGGTCTCGACCTCGGTCTTGACCTCGGCCGGGACCTTGTCCTCGTTGTCCTTGAGGAACTTCTCGGTCTGGTAGACGAGCTGCTCGCCCTGGTTGCGGGTCTCGGCGGCCTCGCGGCGGCGGTGGTCCTCCTCCGCGTACTGCTCGGCCTCCTCGCGCATGCGGTTGACCTCGTCCTTCGGCAGCGAGGAGCCGCCGGTGACGGTCATCTTCTGCTCCTTGCCCGTGCCGAGGTCCTTCGCGGTCACGTGCATGATGCCGTTGGCGTCGATGTCGAAGGCGACCTCGATCTGCGGGACCCCGCGCGGGGCCGGCGGCAGACCGGTCAGCTCGAACATCCCGAGCTTCTTGTTGTACGCCGCGATCTCGCGCTCGCCCTGGTAGACCTGGATCTGCACGGACGGCTGGTTGTCCTCGGCCGTCGTGAAGATCTCGGACCGCTTGGTCGGGATCGTGGTGTTGCGCTCGATGAGCTTGGTCATGATCCCTCCCTTGGTCTCGATGCCGAGGGACAGCGGGGTCACGTCGAGGAGCAGGACGTCCTTGACCTCGCCCTTGAGGACACCGGCCTGCAGGGCGGCGCCGATGGCGACGACCTCGTCCGGGTTGACGCCCTTGTTGGCCTCGTTGCCGCCGGTCAGCTCCTTGACGAGCTCGGCGACGGCCGGCATGCGGGTGGAACCGCCGACGAGAACGACGTGGTCGATCTCGGACAGGTTGATGCCCGCGTCCTTGATGACGTTGTGGAACGGCGTCTTGCAGCGCTCCAGGAGGTCGCTCGTCAGCTGCTGGAACTGGGCGCGCGTGAGCTTCTCGTCCAGGTGCAGCGGGCCCTCGGCGGAGGCCGTGATGTAGGGCAGGTTGATCGAGGTCTCGGTGGACGAGGACAGCTCGATCTTGGCCTTCTCGGCGGCCTCGCGGAGGCGCTGGAGGGCCATCTTGTCCTTGGACAGGTCCACGCCGTGACCGGAGTGGAACTGCTTCACCAGGTAGTCGACGACGCGCTGGTCCCAGTCGTCGCCACCGAGGTGGTTGTCGCCGTTGGTGGCCTTCACCTCGACGACGCCGTCGCCGATCTCCAGGAGCGACACGTCGAAGGTGCCGCCACCGAGGTCGAAGACGAGAATGGTCTGGTCGTCCTTGTCGAGACCGTAGGCCAGGGCGGCGGCCGTCGGCTCGTTGACAATACGCAGGACGTTGAGGCCCGCGATCTCGCCGGCTTCCTTGGTCGCCTGGCGCTCGGAGTCGTTGAAGTACGCCGGCACGGTGATGACCGCGTCGGTGACCTTCTCGCCGAGGTAGGCCTCCGCGTCGCGCTTCAGCTTCTGCAGGATGAAGGCGCTCATCTGCTGCGGGTTGAAGCTCTTGCCGTCGAGCTCGATCTTCCAGTCGGTGCCCATGTGGCGCTTGACCGACCGGATGGTCCTGTCGACGTTGGTGACCGCCTGGCGCTTGGCGACCTCGCCGACCAGCACCTCGCCGTTCTTCGCGAAGGCGACGACGGACGGCGTGGTCCTGGCGCCCTCTGCGTTGGTGATGACGGTGGGCTCGCCGCCTTCAAGAACGCTGACGACGGAGTTAGTCGTGCCCAGGTCGATGCCGACCGCACGTGCCATTTCGATTCCTCCAACTGACTACTTGAGTGGAACTGGCTCAAGGATGCATCACCGGTCCCACCGAGTCAACAGAGCTGAGTCTGGCCGACTCAAGTTTTATCCTGCGCTTATCTGCAATGGAAGGCATCTGGGCAGCTCAGACCATACGCAGGGGTACGCCCCCAGTGGGCTCTCAGTACGTCCTCACACGACCGCCGGGGCCTGCGCGGGCACCTGCTCCTCCAGGCGGGGGCCGTCCTCGCGCAGCAGCACCAGGCCGCACTGGAGCAGCCGGCCGTCGCGGGGATCGGTGAGGCCCGGCGTCATCGACATCAGCGTCAGGCCGAGCCGCTCCCTGGCCAGCGCGAGCAGCTCGTCGAAGAGCGGGGCGCCCTCGAAGAGCGGCACCAGCGGCGCCCCGAGCCGCACTCCGCAGATCTCGTCGGCGAACTCCCCTGCCCCGCCCAGCACTTGGGCCTCGTACCCCTGCACGTCCAGCTTGAGGAAGACCCGCTCGCCGGGGGCGGTGACCTGCTCCCACAGCTCGTCCAGGCGACGCGTCTCCACGATGACGTCGCCGGTGTACGCGGTGCGGGGCGCGGCGGCCCGGTGGCGGGGCAGCATCGGCAGAAAGGAGCTGGCGGGGCCGCAGTGGCCGGAGATGTTGAGGGTGGCGCTGCCGCTGCGGTCGCCGAGCGCGTACGGCAGCACGCTCCAGGCGTCGTCGAGGGCGGCGCGGTGGCGCAGTTCGGCGCGGGGCTCGCGCAGCGGCTCGAAGGAGACGATGCGGCCGCGGTAGCCCGCCTCGCGCAGCAGCGCGCCGAAGTCGCCGCGGTGCGCGCCGACATCGAGGACCAGGTCGATCTCGTACCGGCGCAGCAGGCGCACCAGGTCGGCGCCGCCGGGGCGGCGGCGGACCACGTCGATACCGAGGCGGCGCACCGCGCGGCGCACCACGCGCAGGAGGTTCGTCATCAGGTGCGTACTGCTCCCTGCCGGAAACGGGGTCATCCGCGGCCGCCCGCGAGGTCGACGGAGGCGGTGGGGCCCGCGGAGGTGCGGGCGCGGGGTGCGCGGCGGCGCGAGGCCGGGCCGTACACCGGCACCCGGAGCAGCAGCACGACCGCGGACGGCACCAGGAGGCCGAGCGGCAGCACCGCGACCGGGGCGATGCGCCCGTCGTGGACCTGGAGCCCGATGAGGGTTCCGGCCAGCGTGGCGAGGCCGAGGACGACGGCCGAGCCCTGGGTGGAGAGGCCCATGCGGCGCAGCCGGTGGGCGATGTGGTCGCCGCCGCCGCGCAGCAGCGGGCGGCCCGCCAGGCGGCGGGAGGTCAGCACGAGCAGGGTGTCGGTGAGGACGACGGCGGTCAGCGCGAACAGTTCGGCGGTGATCTGCGGGCCGGGCGTACCGGCGTGCACGGTCACCGCGGACGAGGCGAGCAGGAAGCCGGTGAACAGGGAGCCGCAGTCGCCGAGGTGAATGCGGGCCGGATGCCAGTTGTGCAGCAGGAAGCCGGTCAGGGCGGCGGCGAGCACGCTCAGGAGCAGGCCGTGTCCGGGCCGGCCCTCGGCGATCGCGCACACCGCGAGGCCGAGCGCGGTGACGGCGGCGACCGCGCCCATCGCTCCGTCGGAGGTGTCCAGGAGCTGGAAGGCGTTGGTGACGAACACGATCCACAGCACCGCGAGGGCGCCCGCGCCCGGCGGGAGACCGGCCAGTGTGACGACCGCGGTCGCGGCGGCGGCCTCCGCGACGAGCCGGATCCGTACGCCCAGCGGCCGCAGGTCGCCGACCAGGCCGAGCAGGGCGACCGCGCCGGCCGCGCCGAGCAGGGGGGCCACGCCCTCGCCGAGTTCGGCGACGCCGAGCAGCGGTCCGGAGCAGGCGACGCCCAGGGTGGCAAAGGCGACGGCGATGCCGCCGAGGTGCGGGGCGGCGCCGTTCTTGCGGACACCGGCCCGGCCGAACCGCAGCACCACCGTGCGGATCAGGCCGGCCAGCAGGGCGGTCAGTACGAGGGCCGACGTCGCGGCCGTGATCCCGTGCAGCATGTCGTCCGCTCCGCTCAGCCGAGGTGCTGCCCGGCCGGCGAGGCGGCGGGCAGACGGAGTCCGGGCAGGACGACGGGGGCTTCGGCGCGGGCCCGCGCGAGCGCCGCGTCGAGGATGTCGTCGAGGCCGCGCGCGGGCCGCCAGCCGGTGAGTTCGCGCAGCCGCGCCGGGTCGGGCGGGGCGGCCGTGTCCTTCTCGTACGGGGTGAGGCCCTCGGCGTACGGAACCCGGTGGATGGCGGAGGTGCCGCCGCTGCGGGCCAGCGTGCGCTCGGCCAGGGCCAGGACGCTGGTCTCCTCGGCGCCGGTGAGGTCGAACTCGGCGCCCGCGGCGCCCGGGTGGGCGAGCAGGGCGAGCAGCGCGTCCACCGCGTCGGCGACGTCGAGGAAGCGGCACTGCCGGGTGCCGCCGCCGTGCACGGTGAGCGGCTCGCCCGCGACGGCCCGGCGCACCAGGCGGTGCAGCAGCGTGGCGTGTCCGGGCGACTGGCGCGGGCCGACCGTGTCGCCGATCCGTACGACGGTGGCGCCCGCGGCCGCCTCGCCGCGGCCGTCCGCCGCGGCGATCAGGAGCTTGCGGCCGTGCCGCAGGGCCGCGGCGCCGACGCAGCCCGTCACGGGGGCGAGGTGGACCACGGCGTCGCAGCGCGCGGTGAGTTCGCCGGTGAGGCCCGCGTCGAGGACGGAGCCGCGCACGAAGCGCAGCGCCGGATCGGACCAGGCGGCGGCGAGGTTGGCGCGGGCGCCGGTGGACAGGTCGTCGAGCACGACCACGGTGTGGCCCCGGCCGAGCAGCGCGTCGGCGAGGTGCGAGCCGATGAATCCGGCACCACCGGTGACGAGGTACGTGGCGGGAGCTGGCATGGGACACCCATTCGGTTCGACCGTCAAGAAGTGGCGGAGAACAAGTTAGTTTGTTATGTCCGCATATGTGGTGAATAACACGATGGAGATCGGGGTGCGATCGAGGGCACGCTGAGCGACACAGATCACCGCTTGCGCGGCTACAGTGCGGCGGAATAAGTGGGTACGCTCAGGTGGACTGGATAAGTTACTGCTTAGTAATCCGTTCGAGCCCGTCCCCCGTCACCCACCTCGCAGGCCCGAGGAGCCCCACCATGCAACTCGCCGCGATCATCGTGTCGCTGGTCCTAATCGCGGTCGGCGTAGCGCTGTTCGGCCGTGCCATCGTGCAGATCTACCGCTTCGTACGCCTCGGCCAGCCCGTGCCGGCCGGCACCCGCACGGACGATCCCAAGCAGCGCACGATCACCGTGGTCAAGGAATTCCTCGGCCACACCCGCATGAACAAGTGGGGCATCGTCGGCGTCGCGCACTGGTTCGTGGCCGTGGGCTTCTTCTCGCTGCTGCTGACGATCGTCAACGCCATCGGCCAGCTCTTCAAGGCCGACTGGATCCTGCCGATCATCGGCGACTGGGCGCCGTACAACGTCTTCGTCGAGTTCCTCGGCACGATGACGGCGCTGGGCATCCTGACCCTCATCGTCATCCGGCAGCTGAACCGGCCGGGCGGGGCGGGCCGCAAGTCCCGGTTCGCGGGCTCCAACACCGGCCAGGCGTACTTCGTCGAGGGCGTCATCCTCATCGTCGGCATCTGCATCTTCACGCTGCACGCCCTGGAGGGCGCCCAGCACGGTGTCGACAGCTACGAGGCCTCGTTCTTCATCTCGTACCCGGTGGTCGCCTGGTTCAAGGGGATGAGCCTGACCACCCTGCAGAACCTCACCTACTTCTTCGCGGGCCTGAAGATCGCGACCTCGTTCATCTGGATGATCACGGTCGCGCTCAAGACCGACATGGGTGTCGCCTGGCACCGCTTCCTCGGCTTCCCCAACATCTGGTTCAAGCGCGAGTCGGACGGCGGCGTCGCCCTCGGCGCGCTCCAGCCGATGGCCTCGGGCGGCAAGCCGGTCGACTTCGAGGACCCGGGCGAGGACGACGTCTACGGCGTCTCGCAGATCGAGCACTTCTCCTGGAAGGGCATCCTCGACTTCTCCACCTGCACCGAGTGCGGACGCTGCCAGTCGCAGTGCCCCGCCTGGAACACGGGCAAGCCGCTCTCCCCCAAGCTCCTGATCATGTCCCTGCGCGACCACGCGCACGCCAAGGCCCCGTACCTGCTGGCCGGTGGCGGCAAGGACATGGAGGGGAACGAGAAGGCGACGGAGGAGCAGCTGAAGGACGTTCCCGCCGCGGCTCTCGCCGAGGCCGAGCGCCCCCTGATCGGCACCCTCGAAGAGAACGGCGTCATCGACCCGGACGTCCTGTGGTCCTGCACCACCTGTGGCGCCTGCGTCGAGCAGTGCCCGGTGGACATCGAGCACATCGACCACATCGTGGACATGCGCCGCTACCAGGTGATGATCGAGTCCGCGTTCCCGTCCGAGGCGGGCACGATGCTCAAGAACCTGGAGAAGAAGGGCAACCCCTGGGGGCTCGCCAAGAAGCAGCGCGTCGAGTGGACCAAGGAGGTCGACTTCGAGGTCCCGATCGTCGGCAAGGACATCGAGGACCTCACCGAGGTCGACTACCTGTACTGGGTCGGCTGCGCGGGCGCCCTCGAAGACCGGGCGAAGAAGACCACGAAGGCCTTCGCGGAGCTGCTCCACATGGCGGGCGTCAAGTTCGCGATCATGGGCGGCGACGAGAAGTGCACGGGTGACTCGGCCCGCCGCCTCGGCAACGAGCCGCTGTTCCAGCAGCTCGGCCAGGAGAACGTGGCCATGCTGAACATGGCGTACGGCGAGGACGATGAGGACGAGTCGACGAAGAAGCCCAAGTCGGCCAAGAAGATCGTCGCGACCTGCCCGCACTGCTTCAACACGATCGCGAACGAGTACCCGCAGCTGGGCGGCGAGTTCGAGGTCATCCACCACACGCAGCTGCTCCAGCACCTCATCGACGAGGGCAAGCTGGTCCCGGTCACCCCGGTCGACGGTCTGATCACCTACCACGACCCCTGCTACCTGGGCCGCCACAACAAGGTCTACACGCCGCCGCGCGAGATCATGTCGGCCGTCCCGGGCCTGCGCCAGCAGGAGATGCACCGCCACAAGGAGCGCGGCTTCTGCTGCGGCGCCGGTGGTGCGCGCATGTGGATGGAGGAGCGGATCGGCAAGCGCATCAACAACGAGCGTGTCGACGAGGCCCTTTCGCTGAACCCGGACATCGTCTCGACGGCGTGCCCGTTCTGCCTCGTCATGCTGACGGACTCGGTCAACGGCAAGAAGAACGACGGCAAGGCCAAGGAGTCGCTCCAGGTCGTGGACGTGGCGCAGCTGCTCCTCGACTCGGTGAAGACCCCGGCGGACCCGGCGGGCACCGCCGAGACGGAGAGCGCGCCGGAGCCGGAGCCGGTGAAGTAGCCCCGTACAGACGGGTCGTACGCGCACGGGTCACGCGCACATAGTGCGTACACAATGGGGCGTACGCACTTGTCGTACGCACACGGAAGCGGGGGGGGGGGGGGGGGGGGGGGGGGGGCCGGCCCGGGCGGCGGGGGGGGGGGGGGGGGGGGGGGGGGGGGGGGGGGGGGGGGGGGTTTGGGTGGGGGGGGGGGGGGGGGGGGGGGGGGGGGGCCGCCCCCCCCCCCCCCCCCGGCCCTACGCCAACAACCCCCGCAACGGAAACGCCGCCCGCCGAGTCGCG